>CAUUGL010000004.1:0-113945 GCA_963544845.1 uncultured Alloprevotella sp. | reverse complement strand
ACAGGGTGAAGGATCGACAAGAAAAAATCCTTCACCCACATTTCACTGATTATCAGCCCAATTACGCCATCGGTGAAGGAAGTGAAGGATTTTTTCGCATTATAACAGGAAACGCGCGCGAGAAGAACGTGCACGAAAGAAAAAAAGGAAAATAAAGAAGCGGAAAACTCCTGCGCCCCACAATGCCATCACCAAAGAAAGAGTTACATTCCCCATCTCTCTATCAAGCAGTACAAGGGTATCCATCCACCGTTACCAAGCCCCACCTCCCCGCACCGATGGTCAAAACTCCCCTTTTTATGGTCAAAACCTCATTAACCTCAAGTCATTCGTCGATATTGCGGAAAAACGCGAGGCGAAAAACGATTTTATATAAAATAGTTTCGTATCTTTGCAAATACCATAGAAAACACAGACAAGGTTTATTTGCTAAGCCTTATTTACACACTCTTTATTCTCCATAAATTTGTTCTCACCCTATAGAAAAAGTAATAACAAATGAAACCAGCAACAGGAAAACTTGGTGTTATGACTGTCGGACTTGGCGCGGTCAGCACAACATTTATCACAGGTGTACTGATGGCACGCAAAGGCTTGGCAAAGCCCATCGGTGCTCTGACTCAATATGACAAAATCCGCGTGGGACGCGGCGCGGAAAAGAAATATCTGCCTATGGGCGACATTATTTCGATAGCACAACTTGACGACATCGTGTTTGGCGCATGGGACGTCTACCCCGCCAATGCTTTTGAAAGCGCAGTTGATGCCGAAGTGCTCCGCGCAAAGGATATTCTGCCCGTGGAAGACGAACTGAAAGCCATTTGCCCACTTCCCGCGGCTTTCGACCGCAATTATGCCAAACGTTTGGATGGCAACAACGTGAAAAACTGCGCCACTCGTTGGGAGATGGTTGAAGCCCTCCGCGAAGATATCCGCCGCTTCAAGAGCGACAACCATTTGGATCGTATCGTGGTGTTGTGGGCGGCATCGACGGAAGTATACGTGCCTATCGACAAAGAGGTACACTATCACCTTGCCGACTTAGAAGCTGCAATGAAAGCCGACGATCGCGACCGCATTGCTCCATCTATGTGCTACGCCTACGCGGCTTTGACGGAAGGTTGCCCCTTTGTGATGGGTGCCCCCAACACCACCATCGACATTCCCGCCATGTGGGAATTGGCAGAAAAGACAAAGATGCCTATTGCCGGAAAGGATTTCAAAACCGGACAAACACTCGTCAAGAGCGGATTCTCTCCCATCATCGGCACACGTTGCTTGGGCTTGAACGGCTGGTTCTCCACCAACATTTTGGGCAATCGTGATGGTCTTGTACTTGATGAACCCGCCAACTTCCACACCAAAGAAGTGTCAAAGCTCTCCACCCTCGAAAGCATCCTCCGCGCCGAAGACCAACCCGATCTCTACACCGACTACTACCACAAGGTGCGCATCAACTACTATCCACCACGTGGTGACGACAAGGAAGGTTGGGACAACATCGACATCTTCGGCTGGATGGGCTATCCTATGCAGATAAAAATCAACTTCCTCTGTCGTGACTCTATCCTCGCAGCCCCGCTCTGCCTCGATCTCGTACTACTCATCGACGCCGCTGCCCGCGATGGCCGTTACGGCACACAACGCTTCTTGAGCTTCTACCTCAAAGCTCCCCAACACGACTATACGCAGGGAGAAGTACCTGTCAACCATCTCTATCAGCAATACACCCATCTCAAGAACGCCATTCGCGAAATGGGAGGTTACGAAGCTGATGAAGAAATCGACTAAACGGCAAGACAGTTCTTTCTCCAAACATTCTAACTTTCTCTATTTCCCCCTCCGCAATGCTCATAAACAGGTATTGCGGAGGGTTTTGATTTATCCACTCCCTCCTATCCGACTTTCATATCAACTGCCCACTAAAACAAAAGCCATGTCCTCCATAAGAGAAGCGGTCTTTTTGAGAAGAGAATGTGAAGAGAGCAGGTATGGGGAAGGAGAGAGGGACAATATCGTTGCCTTTTACCAGACAGCAATAAAAAAACAAAACTGCCTCCATTTCCACGAGGAAACAGAGGCAGTTAAAGAGAGAATAGAGTGATTATTCAACTACGAACTTCGCAGAACGAATAACCCCATTGTTTTGCATCTTCACGATGTAAGCACCAGGAGCATAGTTTTGCGTGCTAATGGTTTCGCCATTAGAGCCTTGCAAGAACTTTCCATCTGCACTATACACCCAAGCTTGCTGTACATTGCTGAAATGCAGCATACCATCAGCGTGACGGGCACGACTCACTTCAGTCTGCAGTTTTTCAACAGCCGTGGGGAAGTTGGGCTGTGCATCGTGGATACGATCGGGTTCTTGAGCATCACCTTGGTCGTGTGTATCCTTAGGTTTACGTCCGGGATTATCTCCCTCAATCTCTACACCGAAATCGATGGTAAATCCTTTTGCATGAAGACCGGTAGGCAAGAATGCACCTTCGAACCAAGCGTCAGAGAAGACGATGCGCAGACGGCTTGCACCAGGTTGAGCATCTTCAGGAATCGTAAATTCAGTAGAGATACCTTGAGTTTCAAACTCGGGTGTACCCTTGCGAACTTTACCCACTCTGAAGATTTGTTCTCCTTCCTTGGGATTGTCCTTAATTGGATCAGGGCCAAACGATTTAGAGCCATCCAAATCCATCCAACCACCGGCAAAGCACCAACGCAATCCATCAGGATTTCTCGTACCAGGATGGTTATTCGTAGTGTCGAAGCATTTAATGGTAAGCTTCACAGTCTGACCTTGGCGAACCTTAAGAATTTGCTTACGTGCATCGGCATATTGGCTACCATCAGCCACAGGTGCATTTGCACTATAATCGAGATTTTGCGTAGCTCCTTCTGTCTTAACAGAAGTTACATAGCGTTGTTGGCGCGCTACATTAGCTCCTTCACAGTTGGGATCCATGGCAGAAACGCCATAAGGATCTACTTCTTCAATCTGAGGAGCATTGGGATCGCGCATTACCTTTTGCCACTTCACCGTAGAATACTGTTTGAGATCGGAAGAAACCGCACGTACACCGAAGTAAGGCTCTGCGCCATCAGCCAATTCAAAAGTAGGCACAATAGCCGCCCATTGTGAGGTTAAGCCTACAACTTGTACCTTACCATTCTCTCCATTCTTGTAAAGAACTTCGAAGTGGTCGATATTGGCTTCGTCATTGTAAAGAAGATCGTTGGCTTTGCGCGTCTTGGCTTCTGCATCAACCCCCCAAGTGAGTTTTGCAGTCATTGACTTACTTGTCTCGTCTTTCACTTCAACAAGGAGGTCTTTAAGTTCAGCCGGCTTAGCAAAGCTGTCGTCATTCACTTCGAGCTTACCTACATTAATCTTGTAGCCTTCAGAACCACCTTTCACACGCAGGCCGATAGCGGTAATCATATCACCGACAGCAAGAGAAGTAGCAAGTGTTTTCTCTTCCCAGGTTTCACCCTTAGTTTCACCATAAGGAATTTCTACCCACTTATCAGCTACTCTGAGAATAACAGAGAGATGAGAGTTACCGGCAGCTGCCAGTTGCTTAACAGCCATCTTCACCACAGGGTTGGCAGCCCCTACTTTCAAATTGGTTTGATAAAGAACGATATCAGTGGCTTTAGAAGCATCGCCCTTCAACTCAAGGCAAGAACCACCTGTATAGGCATCGTCATGCGAAAACTCAGGTTGAATAGCCGTCGATACAGTAGATGTTTCGGCATTGTAAACCAACCAACGATAGGTGGGCACCATGTCCTGAGCGGCCATATTGTACCAAGAACCTGCGGTCTTCTTTCCCTTGTAGTTGAAGCGCTCACCATTACCCAGATTAAAGTGGGTTCTAAAAGGAAGATTACCCTGGATAGTTGAACGTTCAGGAATAAATTCTGCTAACCCACAGAAAGTAGAAAGAGGAAGTTTATCACCTTCTTTTTCCCAGTTATTACCACTATTGCTTACAGCTGGACGTGACAGAGGGTTGCGATGACCACCGGAGAATGCACGCTCTAACAAACGTTGGTAGTTACGTTGGGTATCGAAAGCATCAGTACCCGAGTTATAACTCATAAAGCGGCTTTGGTTATGTTCTCCCCAAAGGCAGACATTCATCTCGGGATTCTCAACAAGATTATTCCAAGCGCGGTTCATATTTACAATCCAAACACCGGAATAGAGTCCCTCTGTAGTTCCCATCTTATTCTTTGCGATAGCTATAGAACGCTTCATAGCCGGTGAGTTAGTAAAGTCTCCACCCATGTAGTTCAACATTAAATCATGGGTTTTTCCTCCTTGATTTTTGTCTCCTAATAAAGCTACAGCATCATAGTCAGTCAAACTATTTACACTGGTATAAATACCAGAGTGGTAATTATTAAACTTCTTTCGTTCTGCTATTTTCCAAAGCTCTTGGTGGAAGGCCACAACATCATCATTATTGTAACCAGATGACTCCCAGTTATAGTTGATACCATCAGAACCAAAGTACATCAACACGTTGATAAGCGGCTCAGCATAGGTAAACTTTCCGTTCTCTTTGGCTAAGATAAATTCTTCCCAAGTTTTCGAACTTACGCCACCTTCATTACCAGTAGTATCAAAGAACTTGATACCGGAGAAGATGTCGGTGCCGTGCTTGTGAGCAGCGTCCACCCAACAGCCGGGAGCGGTAAAGAGGCCATGGTTCCACGATCCGAACAAATTGGTGTAGTTCCACATCGAATACACATCGGCTGTAAATTTACCGCTGGGATATCCGGCAGAACCACCAGAACCTACATCAGTGGGAATGTTCATCCACAAGTCACGGCCTTCACGAGTGCTCTTTACAACACGATTGGCTTGGCTCAGCAACGTGCGAGGGCGCATGTGAGAACGGACGAAAGCCAAATCACTGGGAAGAATACCAATGGTTTTGAATTCTTCGAGCGTAGGATAGTCACGACCATCGGCTTTAACTTTAGCAAAGAGCTTAAGGATTTTAGCTTCGTCAAATCCTGAAAAATCATAGACGCTCGCAGCTTTTGCATTAGCCACGGGTGCTGTCTGTGCGTAAGCGGGTGAGCCTAAGAGGGCGCACACCACAGTGGCAAGAAGTGTAAACTTTTTCATAATAAATAATTAAAGTAAAAAGATTGGGTAATGAAAGTAAGTTTATATCTAAAAAAGGAAAGAGGGGAGCTTTGAAGCGTTGTAAAACTCCCCTCATCCTCTGAAGATTTTAAAGAGAGAAGTGCGACCTTAGAAGTTAGGGCCTGCAACATCCCACCAAAGTCTGGTACCTTGGAAATCGGCCCCACCGAGAGCATGTAATCCGGAACGATCGACAATGGCTTGCCCTTGAGGATCGGTGGGCAACCAGGGTACTCGACGGATGATATCGCCGACATCAAGCGTCCCATCACCATCTTCAGGATTAAGCACAGGGAAGAGTTTAGGATAGCCCGTACGACGGAGTTCTGTCCAAGCCTCCGTAGAAAGGGGGAAAAGTGCGATGTACTTTTGAGTGATAATTTTTTCGAGTTTCACCTCACGGTCATCGGCTTCATTCCACTTCACACCAATTTTAGTTACAGAAGGCCAGTCTTCCCCTCCCATGGGGTCTTTCTGCACATAGGGAGTGGGAGTTTCCTTCTTGAGATAGTCTTCCACCAGTTTCGGGAATTCGGAATAGCTCAAGTTTTCAGGATCTTCAAAGTAGCTGTTGCGCACACCTTCATTGTAGAAGTGTTCGGCCGTACCTTTCATATCCCAACCTCGCAAAGCTCCTTCAGCACGTAAGAAGCAGACTTCGGCATACTTCACGAAATAGAGGGGTGCTTCGGCAATTGGGTCAGTATTGAAAGAAGAGTAGCGCACGTATTCGTTACTTTCCGGAGACTGCCCATCCTTCACGCGAGCCCCTGTGCGAATACCTACAATGCGTTGATCCTTCTCAAGCACTTCACCCGTGCGAGGATTTTTGATATCCAAGCTGTTCTTTTTCCAGAAATACTTTGTAGTGGGGTGATCAAGACTCATCAACAGGCTTTCGAGGGATGCGCTCATGCGTGTATCATTCCAGCTGCTTGCAAGTTCCACAAGAGGATGTGTGAATCCTGAAATCAATTGGAAGACACCTTGCTGGTCTTCAACACGTTCGACAACCCCGGAAGCCACAGCTTCTTCCGCCCATTTCTTAGCCAATTCAGGCTTCACTTTGACGATGTGCATCGCCATACGAAGTTTAAGGGAGTTGGCTAAAGCGATGTAGCTCTCAATGCCTGGTTGTCCTTTAAGTCTAGCGCGACTTGTCACGTTGTATTGCTTGAGTGTATTTGCTATCTCTTGCTTGTACCAATCGGGGCGCGTCTCATAGTTTTTCAAGCATGCCACAATCGCATCAAGATTTTGCACGATACCATTATAAATGGTAGGCATATCGTTATAAATCGTGGGATTCTCAGAGTTTTGCTTATCTTCCAAGTAGCTGTAGGGTCCCGAAATATCTGCTTTTTCTTGTGCCGCGAGACAATAATAGAGCAAGTTGATGGCTTTCAACTCAGGGAGACGGTCTATCATCGGATGATTTAGAAGTGGCATCAGTGCATTTTTAGCACCACTATAACTTCCATGTGGCCCCCCATTGAACTTCTCAGAGATGTTATAAGAAGACGTTAATGTGGTATTACTGTATGGAAAGTCTTTGTGAGGCACAATGAGATATTGGGCATAAGCATCTATACCCAAATTATATTGGAATTGGTAGGCATGGGCAGCAGGTGCTTTTCCATCCTTACCTCCTCTCAAATAAAATTGTGCGGTTTTACTCTGCCCCAAGTTGATTTTGAGGGCTTCGAGAGCTTCTTTAACTTGCTCTTTGGTGGCAAGTTTAGAGAAATCAATCTTGTCTAGATCACCTTGGTGCTTTTCGGTGCTTTCCTGCGTTTGCAAAGCTCCAAATTCCGCGCCGGGATTGTCATAGTCCATACAAGATTGCAGGCTGCAAGCTCCTAACACGAGGGCTGAAGCAAAATATAAATTGAGTTTCATTGTCATCAAGGATTAGAAGTTGAGTTTTACATTGAAGCCAAAAGAACGTGCAGAAGGCATATTGAACATTTCAAAGCCATTCATACCATTACCCGTTGAGAGGGAAATATCCGGGTCTACGGGTGCATCTTTGTAAAGGAAGAAAAGATTGCGTGCAACAAAAGATACGCTCACATTTTTATTTTCTCCCAATAAGTTGCGCCAAGTGTAGCCCAATGAGAGCTCACGCACTCGGAAGTTGGTGGCATTGTAAACATAGCTCGAAGCATCATTTGTACCGATAGCTTCATAGTATTCTTTGATGGGTACAATATCGCGCCCTTCATTGATATACATTCCTGGCGCACCACTAGCAGTTTTAATACCATGTGCTTCAGCATATTGACGTGCTTTAGCTGTACGTTCGGAAAGTCCTAAGCGATCAAGGTAGCTCTCAGTGAGTGAAATCACCTTACCACCTACACGTCCGTTAATCAAGAGATAAAGTGAAAAGTTCTTATAGCTGAACGTATTACTCCAAGAAAGCTGAACATCAGAGTTCATATTACCCAATAGACGTCCATACTTACGTCCGGGCTTTGTCAACACACGTCCACTGCTGGAAATCGCTTTGGTGTTACCATCAAACGAAGGTGTACCACTGCTATTGACAAAGATGTCACCTGCCTTATGGACCAGTTTACCATTACCTTCGGTATTGTAGGTATTGGTGAGCTTTTCAGCCTCGGTTTGGTAGACATCTGTAGCCCAACGCGTGTAATCACTCGCATATACATTACCATACTTTTCTCCTTCGATATACTTCAACTGCAAGCCGTTGGCAATATCAAGGGGAAGATCTTGGCTAAAGCCATTCTTGTCGCGATAAGTACGCTCAATCTTATTGAAGTTATAGGAAAAATTCACACTGGTTTTCCAACGGAATCCTGGGAAGATATTGTTCCAGTCATATCCCAAGGTTGCTTCGATACCTTGGTTACGAATACGACCGGAATTGACAGGTTGTGACTTACCATTGGTACCACGCACATTGAGATAAAGGTTATGCATGGCAGAGTTATAATAAGTAACATCTACATTGAAGCGATTGTTGAAAAACTGCATTTCAAGCCCCGTTTCAAAAGATTTAGTTTTCTCAGGAATCGGATTAAATGAGTTACTACCACCAAGAGTATAAGTACCCGTACGAGGATCGTAAGATACGGCATTCATCACCACATTAGGAATAGAGTTACCTACTTCCGAATAACTCAGACGATATTTGATATACTCATCCTTCATGTGAAGAAGCTCTGATAGAATCGCATTTGCTCCGAAACCGAAATAGCCATAGTTATCCTTCGTTCCGAGATAGGAGAACTGACGGAAAGTACGATACCAGTCGTGACGATAGGAGGCATCAAAATAAATGCGTTCTTTCCATCCGAACTGCGTGGTAAACAGAGCAGCCTTATCCCAATTGCTGGATTTGGATTTTCCTGTAACGCTCGCACCACCTGCATTGGGTTCAAAGTGGTTGATAGTAGTGGGAAGTTCCGTCACGATACCATTACGAGTCATATCAAATGTAGCCGTGGCGTCAGTCGATGTTGTCTCCCCTTTGATAATATGTCCCACCCATCCGGCAGTGGCCGACACACTCCAATCTTCGATTTGTTTGTTGTAAGAAAGAAGATAGTCTGTATAAATTTCGTTGGTACGGCTATTGGTCAACCAATAACGACCATAAGCATTCATCGCAGCTGGATCCCAAGTAGTAGCATAGCGTTTTGACTCAGAGTTGTACTTAGACTGGTCAAGTGACACACGAGCTTGGAAAGCGAGTCCATCGTAAAGATCAACCTTCCCTTGCAATGAACCATAGAAACGGTCTTCACGGTTAACACCACTATTTTGTCTCAGCAGCCAATAAGGATTGTTCTTACCCGGGGATTGGAAAGCCCACATCTGCATTGGGCCGGAGAGTTCTGCCCTTCCTTGTGCCGCGGTATAACTACCACCAACAAGCTTATAGTAAGTTTGTTGATCCGAAAGCCATTTGCCTGTACCAATATAGTTATTACGATAGTAACCAAAATCGACATCACGAGGCATTGTGTAAAGATCATAGAGAGGATTACCTGCAACACCACCTCCTACGCGATTACGCGTTTTTGTCTGTACATAATTGGCATTTGCATCAATTGTAACGCGTTTCCAAAACTTATAGCTTTGACGAAAGGCTATGGTATTACGATTATAAGTATTGCTCTCCAACATGCCCGCAGCATGTGAATTAGCAAAAGAGAAATAAGTCCGAACTTTCTCAGTACCTCCCGAGAGAGATACAGAGTTGTTCGCGGTCACCCCCGTACGGAAAAAATCTTTCACATCATCAGATGCAGAATTACGAAGATGGACATCACGACCGTCACCTTGAATTTGACCTCCATTGGGCATTTTCAACGTATAAGTACCACCCGCACCACTTAATTTATTTCCCCAGCTATGTAGATTGAGTGCTGTTCCATCGCTACCGCCATAAACATTTTGAATTTTAGGCGTAAGTAAAGGTGTATCAAACGTAACATTAGAGGTAACATTTACATCAAGTTTACCTTCCTTACCTTTCTTAGTCGTAATCATCACAACACCATTCGCTGCTGCGGAACCATAGAGAGCAGCGGCATTGGCACCCTTCAAGATATTCATTGACTCAATATCGTCGGGGTTAATCATCGAAAGAGGATCTGACCCCTCTGTTCTACCCTCTGCAGCAAACCCAGTACCCGAAATTTGTCCACGCACATTATTAGTCATAGGGACGCCATCCACCACAATGAGTGGTGCATTGTTACCCAAAATGGACTTATTACCACGAAGTGTGATTTTAGAAGCACCACCGGCACCACCGGCAGAGGGGGTAATGGTCACACCGGAGATTTTACCTTCAATACCATTGACAAGGTTGGGATCCTGCACCTTCATCAATTCATCGGCACGAAGCTGTTGGGTAGAGTAAGTGAGCGAACTCGCTTTACGAGTAATACCCATGGCAGTAACCACCACTTCATTAAGATTGGCAGTTTCTTCCTCAAGCGTGATGTTGAGTTCGGAAGTACCATCCCATTTCACTGTTTGCGACTTGTAGCCGATGAGCGACACCTTGATAGTTGCACCAGGCTTCACATTCTTAATCGTAAAAGAGCCGTTAAGTTCAGCAGTAGCGCCGGTTCCGGCACCAACAACGATGACAGAAGCACCTACTGCGGGCTCACCCGTAGCATCCAGCACCCGTCCTTTGAGTACGGCTTTCTGTTGCACAATCGAAGGAGTAGCATGCAGCGTTGTGGGGACAAGGCTGCTTGCCCCACCGGTCAGCATTGCAATCAAGAGCATTGCTCTCACAGATAGCATAGGCTTAATCATAATATATTATATTTATTTTCGATTTTCTCGCCTGATTAATATACGGAAAAAGTGAATTATTCAACCACTAAAGCCATTTTGTCAGGCAAGGTGAGCATTTTCGCCAACAAAAATACAAATAAAGTTTTTACTCTCCAAATCTTATGCAAATTATTTTAGTATCACGTCATGAGATTATTTTAAAATTCTCATCTTCACGATGAAAAGCATTCCTCTTCACAAAGAGGAGTGGAAAGTCGACACAGAAAAGAGAAAAATTCCCACTTTTTGTCAACTGCATATTACTCATCCTCCCCCTGTTCACCAGATATTTTATATCTGAGGTTGAATTTTCTATGTCTGAGATAAATTTCAGCCCCAAAAGCTGCCCCTCTTAAAATGAGAGATTACCTCCTTACATACCCCATATCAAATTTGTTTTGCTATTCGCCCTTCATCCAGAGAGAAACATCATCTCGTAACAACTCCCCTTCGAAGAAAAGGTCCTATATTGCAAAAGACCCAGTACAACAATTCTCTACACATAATATGCGCGCGCGTACATTATATATAGGGAGTGTTACCCTACATGTACAAACAATGCAAACTTCAAGTAGAAACTGTTTTTCAGTTTCCTCTATCATCTTCCTATTCATTTAGTTTGCCCAAAAAGAACGAACCTATGTACCACTGTACACAGATTCGCTCAAGAAACTATAAGTACGAGAAATGCTTTAAAAGGAATATCAACCTCTCTTCATTTGAAGGCCGAGACGCAAACCAGAATAATTACTAATGATACCGGAGAACACGCCCATTTGCGTATTGGATTGACCTAAGAGAGAGGAAACACTACCGGCGAGGGTAAGCAGTTTATCTGCTTCAAAGAGAACAGAAATCCCCCCTGTTGTACGCGCCACTTTGGGAGAGAGAGTCATCAAGCCCATCATAGTAGAAAGGGTGAGTGTGCGACTCTTTTCATCAAACTGATAAGTTCCACCCAAATTTCGCCCGCCCATTGAGATGCTGAAAGTATTATCACGATTGAAGACAAAACGAGTTACTCCCTTTTTAATGCCATATTTGGCCAACTGGGCATCCACCTTCTCTTCAATCTGAGAAGCGATAACCGTACCTCCGGCTTGTGCCAAAAGATTTTCACTCTCAAAGACGGCATCGCTACCCGTGTAGCTCCAAGTGCCGACAAGTTCTTTTTGAGTAAGCGGACTTCTGCTAAACAGCCCCGAAAGAACATTATCAAGAATACCAGCTCCTGAATTGACGAGCGTTTGGGTGGTTTGATTTTGTTTTCCGCCTCCATTTTGGAGGAGAGATTCAGCCAGTGTCGTTCCAGCTGTTCCACACGAGTGAAGTGTGAGGGTTGTCGCCACGATGGCAACAGCGATAAGGATTTTCTTCATACCGTTGTTTGATATTGCAAATATAGATATTGTTTTTGAAATACAAAAAAATATCAATAAAACCGATGGTTTTAACGACAAGTGAAAATTGACAGAAACCTTCCACAAAAAACATTACATCAACTTTCACGGAAGCCTCATGTAAAGATATATTTCTTTGTCAAGATTCTCGAAGAGAAAAGTGGCGCAAAGGTACATATATTTTCGGACGTAGAGTCAACCTGCAAGTGCAAAATTAGTTTATTCTTTTGTAGAATTGCTCTTTTGGTCTCTCAAAGTTTAGCTTTTGCCTTGGTCTTGCATTAATTTTCTTCTGTATTTTAGCAATTCTTTTTCTGTATAGTCATTGAAGTTCTCTTTCTTAGGGATGCATTGCCTGATGAGTTTATTTGTATTCTCAATTGCTCCTTTCTACCATGAAGCATAGGAGTCTGCAAAATAGACGACCGCTTTCAAATCTTCTGTAATCTGCTTGTGTGCAGCAAATTCAGGAGCATTGTCAGTAATAATGGTCTTGATGTGTTTCTTGTAGAGTAGAAGCAGACGTCTGACCTCCTTGGCCAACGATTCTGCCTTCTTCCCATGGGCAATTTTGTCATGAAGAGCATGTTTGTGGAACGCTCCACGATTGTGAGTATGGCGTGGTTGTACCTATCCACAATCAAATCCATCTCAAAATCCCCAAAGCGTTTTCCGTCTGCCAGCTCAAGACGCGAGTGAATGCTCGTTCTATCGGCCATGGGAAAAGGCTTGCGTTTTGGGCGGCGCCTATATTTGAGTTTGTGACGCGTGTGGCGCGCCAATTCTCCGGGCATGGATTATGTCGTAGATACATTGATGTGAAATACTGATACCTTCCTTCTTAAACACGCCCCGTAGAGTCAACCAGCAACTGCCATCATTTGAGTTTAACCTCTTTGATGGCAGTCTTTGCATTTGATAGTACACTATTGCAGCTAAAGGGCTATGACATCCCTCGTTGTAGTAAAGAGGAGGATAATCCTTACTTCACCATTTTGCGACCACCCACGATGAGGAGGCCGTGCGCATCACGCGAAACAGGGCGACCGGAGAGGTCATAGGTGAGTTCGGTTGTTGCAGCGGAGGTCAAGTGTCCAAGACTTGCGGGTACCGTCGGACGGGAGAAGTCGATGCTGACGATGCTACCTGCACCTACGTTGCGAATTTGATAGATAGCGGGGAAGCCTTCTACAAGTTCTTCACTCACCACTTCTGCACCTTTGCCATCTACCAACACTTCCACCGTATGGAGAGCGGGGGCAGCGATACGAAGAGGCGTACCTTTATGGCTGGTGATATTCACCTTTGAAGGTTTACCATCTTTCCATTCGATGTCAACCGTGAAGTTACCCACGGCCTTCAACCCTTTGATACTACCGTTCTTCCAAGCCGTGGGAAGGGCGGGAAGGATATCAATGAAGTCGTTTTGGCTTTGTAGGAGCAACTCAGCGATACCGGCGCAAACCCCGAAATTACCATCAATTTGGAAGGGATCGTGAGAGTCGTAGAGATTGTAGTAGATACCTCCTGCATACTGGTCAGTGCCGTAGGAAGTGGAGTGGCGCAGAGCGTTTTTGATAATCTTTCGTGCGTGGTCGCCATCCTTGGCTCTTGCCCAAAGGTTGACTTTCCAACCCATTGACCAACCGGTGGCGGCATCGCCACGGAGTTTGAGTGCATTGACCGCCGCTTGGAAATAGTTGTCGCCCTGCTGCACTTGATTGAGAGGATAGAGACACATCAGGTGGCTCATGTGGCGGTGTCCTTTGTCGTGGGAAACACTGTAAGGCGTGTATTTCCACTCTTTGAGGAGTTTATCGCCCGTTTGGATACCATTGTTGGTTGCCCAATCGCCCCAATCACCTTGATAGGTTTCGGTGTGCAGACCAGTGTCGGTGTTTTTGATATAGTCTTTGAGCGTAGCTACTTCAGTCGCTGTTACTTTCGCATCTTTGAGGCCGAGCACTTCGATAGCTGCGAGGCAGTTGATGAGGTTGTCCATCACAAGTTGTTGGGCATGGGCCGTAGCGTCTTCCTTAGGATGGTCGTTTTGCTCTGGTGAGTACTCATCAGGACATACCCATGTGCCGTCGTTGACTTTACGGTCCTTAATCATGCGTTCCATCCAGAATTGCGCCGAACCCCACATGGCAGGGAAAGCACGTTTGAGGTAGTCGCGGTCGAGCGTATAACGGTAGTGCTGCCAGAGGTGGGTAGCGTACCATGCGTTGGCCACGAAGTAGTTGCTGCCCCAGGTGGACATTCCTCCAAAGATGTTTGATTCGGTGAACACCGTCCAACCCTTATTCTGTCCTCCTCGCTTAGCTGCTGCTTTCCAGTTGGCCGACTTGGCATTGTCGATGATGTAGTTGAGGAAGGGCAGGTGGCAGTCACTGAGGTTGGTCGGTTCAGCCGGCCAGTAGTTCATCTGAACATTGATATTGGTGTGAATGTCGGAGTTCCAAGGTGCGTTGGCCTTGTCGTTCCAAATACCTTGCAGGTTGGAAGGAACATTGATATTACCACGACTCGAAGAGATGGCCAGATAACGGCCGTAATTGAAGTAGAGCTGCTCAAGGAAGAGGCCTTCCGCAGTTTGCTTGTTGGCATCCGAAGCGTTGTAGTAGTTGATAAGGGCTTCGGTATTGCGACTTGACGCGGCATTGTTGAGGTTGAGGTGCACACGTCCCATGAAGGAGGTGAAGTTCTCAACATGGTCAGCAAGGAGGCTGTCCCATCCCTTTGCGACAGCCGCGTCAATAAGTTGTTTAAACTTGTTGCTGAGCATCGTAATTGTGCCTCTGCTGCGGGAGATGACATTGCCGTCAAAAGTCGTTCCTCCGCTGAGTACGAGAAGTACTTCATCGGCACCACTAACCTCAAGTCCCTTTTCTGTTCGGGTGAGCGTACCGCCCGTAGGAACAACCTTGAAGCGCAAGTGATGGGCTACTGTGGTGAGATTACCTTGGAAGTAGCCGTCGCCATCGGTGGTATAAACAGGATTTCCGGCATTCGTTTCTTCACCGGCTTTTACAGAGAACAGAAGGTGCAGTTTGTTGCTGCCCGATGCGGTATAACGTACGGCAATCACACCATCGGGTTCTGAGGAGAAATAGCGGCGAGTGTAGGTTGTGCCGTCGCCATCGGTAAAGTTTACCCCACCTACGCCCTGCTCGATGTCGAGGAAACGGACATAATCGTGAGCACTTTTTCCTTGGGTAAAGGGTGTGTCATTGAGATTCTTCACATAGAGGTTGCCGAAGTTGAGATATTTACCGTAGCTACCCATATCGTTAGGACCACCCGTCCACACAGTCTTTTCGTTGAACTGAATTTCGTCGGTTTTCACACCTCCGAAAAGACTTGCGCCCAACGCACCGTTACCAATCGGAAGAGAGTATTCCATCCAAACATTGCCGGCACCTGTAAGCGTTGCGGGACGATTGTACCACAGCGTGAGGGGATGTTGGGGGGAAAAAGAGGCTACTCCCTGCACGTCATATTCCGTCACGGAGTTCGGATCAACAAAGGAAAGAGGATTGTTGATGTCGCCGGTCTTCCAAATACCGAGTTTATGGCCGTCTTGTGCACCTTGCCATTGATTCATGGCTTTGCTTCTGTCGGAAGTGGGCATGATTTCAAAATAACCGCTATTATCTTTCAGCGCCAAAGTCGTGGCTGAAGATTGGGTAGTTGCGCAGAAAAATTGATCCTTTCCGACCGTTTTTAATCCGACATAGTTACCTTTGTCGGAAAGAAGACGGAATTTATTCTTATTGCCAATCAAAGCAAACTGTTGTCCGCTGTTTTGCTTCGCGCTGCGGACAGTGAGTAATTCGCTTACACCATTGTCTTGTAGATAACACCCACCGGTTTTGAAGACGATGTTGAAATAAACGGGGTTGGCGGCAGTGCTGTACACCGGTTGTTCGCTCTGTGCCAAGAGAGTAGCACAGCTGCAGAAAAGAAGGAGGAGTAAAGATAGGTATTTTTTCATGGAGCAGGATTTGAAAATGTCATCATTTAGGTTCGTACGGATAAATGGAAAAACGATATTGTCAGATTTTGCCTCTCCATTCGATTTGAAACGACCAGTAATTAGAGAAGTAATGTTTGCATTATTGCGAAACAAACTTTTCATTGGAAACGAATAGAAGTCAAAACCTGACAATATGTAATTTAATAATCGTTTTTTTAAGTGTATGATATTTTTTAGAATATACTTCAATATACATCTATTTCACTAACACTTTCTGACCATTTTTGATGTACACACCATGAGCTGGTCTGTTGGCCTGTCGGCCGTTGAGGTCGTAAGTCGTGGTGGTGCTTGTTGTGCTAACAGAAGCAATGGCCGTGGTGGGGTCGGTGGTCACCTTGGCTTCGGTGACAAGCAGGGTTGAACCAGCATCTTGGCCTCCGCTCCAAAAGGCAAGTTTGTTGTCACGGTTGTTGACTTTGTGAGTGGGCAAACCCTGTTCGTAAAGGTAGGCATACTGCGTACCGGTACCGAGGTCGTTGCTGTCTGCGAAGTTCCATACATCGGTGTAGCCGGCAGGGATATTTTTCGCCAACTGCATGGTGGGAAAACTGCTGCCACCATAAGAAGCGGACATTGTGGTGGGGGCTGCCAAAACTTTGGTTACACCCGTTCCCATGTTGTAGATTCGAAAACCTTCGGTATCGTTACCCACGAAACACCATAATTGTTTGGGATCGTCGATATTGACCTTGGTGTTTTGAAGAGGCATTGCCTGTTGGCCGTTGCTGGAAAGCACATAACCTTGCGTTCCGATTTGCAGGGTGTACCATGTCGTACCTGCCTTGAACTTCCCCTCCTCTATACATGTCGTCTTGTAACGCGAAGCAGGTTCGGGCTCCGGAACATAAGTACCTTGTTCGATGAAGAGACCTTCGATTTCAACATCACCGTCCATGTATTGGCCGGGAATGACGAAGGTGTGGTCGTTTTCGTTGAACAAACGGCGGGGGAAACGGATGCGCTCCCATTGCACGTTGTCCTTGACGATGCTGTCTCCACTTAGGTTGTAACCATGCTTGACAACGATACCCGCGTATTCAAAGCCCTTTTCGGGGTTCATCTTAATCTTGAAGTCTTTGCCAAAAGGAACTTGCAACTTCACCAATTTCTTTCCATCGTCCGAGAGCACTTCACCATTGCGGTTGGCGTCATTCACATTCGCCATATCACCATGAATATTCACACGAATGTCGACAATGCTACCTCCATTCCTCAAGATGTTGTTGTCGGGCGTTGTATTACCGGCAGGATCTACATTGTTCCAGTCCACTTTGAAACGCATACGGTAGAAACCGTTTGCCAAATTGGCAGGAAGGCTAAACGCTGGTGGATTGACTTTGCTACCATTGACTTGCTTACCTTCAGAGTCGACACCATTATAGTGAGAATAGGTAAGAAGTTCAGGATTAAGGTTGTTCGCATCGTTAAGGTTAGAGAAACTACCATCATTATCGCTGTCAAGATAAACGTAACCATTCATCCACGATCCGAGATAGTTAAAGTGGGCTATGAGCTTTTCACCCGCCTGAGCCATAAAAGTCTTACTCGGCTCATTCGTGTAGAGCATTTGGGTGTTGAGGATAGAATAAGTTTGTGTATCCTCTCCTTTGTTCAGGCTGACAGCATTAAGACGACGATCTGAGCGTGTTTGCTTTTGCATTTTGTCGTAAGCAATGGGATAATAACCTTTCACCAGCGAGGGACGTGCACTTTCACTGACGTTGATGTTGTCGATGTACGCAATAAAGTCGTTCTTAAGGTCGTGAGGACTTTCGCAATCAGGCACAATCACCAAACTGTGAATTTTGATACCTCCATTTCCTCTGAAAGAGAGAACGGCTTCTGTCCATTCGCCACCTTCTACTTGCGTGGTGGTCATGGCCCAGAATTGTTCTGTTTCGGCGCTTTGTCCGGCACGATCGGTACGTTTTCCCAATCCCACAATCATAATGCGCCCCGTTTTGGGACGATTCACCCATACGTGGAGATAAGTATCTTTAGTGGGAAGGTCGAAAGGGGTTTTCAAATCAATTCTGGCTCCGAACGTATTGGAACCAAAGCGAGAGCGTTGCACGGCCAGCACCTTTTCGGAGGGATTGATAGGTTTGCCCGTCAAGGGATTAAGTTGTTCTTTGGTGGGATTGTCGATTACAGCGACATTGCCGGAGAGAACACCTTTACGGAAAGGTGACTCCTCCCATGTGTCATAAACCCCAATTTGCTTCCAGGTGGAAGTTTCGAAATCGATAGTTTGTGCGCCAACGGCAAAGGGGATAGCACTTGCTGCGATGGCAAAGATATGTTTGAATTTCATGGTGAGGCAGAATGAATTAGTAGATGGCTATACGATTGAGAAGAGGACAAGACTTGGCATCAACAATAGTGACGCGCACCGCTTTCGCCTGAATAGGTGCTTTGTAGCTTTCTGAAGTCGACCCTACGAGCGGAACGATGCGTTTGTAACCGATGGTAGTCGTTTCAATACTTGTGGCTTGTTCGGTCCAGTTGTTACCATCTGCACTGGTTTCAATTTTGAAATCCCTCACGCGTTGTCCTTTGGCGATGTACTCCATCAGTTCCACATAACGCACAGGTTGCGGAGTGTCCCAAGTGAACGTGAGGGTAGCCGTTTTTGTGCCATCGTTGGTGGCCCAATAAGTATCTTTATTACCATCAATGAGGTTGGCAGCCGCATAGTTGCGGTTCACTCCTGCATTACGCACCTCACTGGCCTCTAAGATAGCTGTTTTTGCATAGTCGTGGCTGAGGCGATCAGTGATAAGTTTTCCTAAATCTTGCAGTGCTTTGACTGAAGCTGGAGGCAATACTCCAGACCTATCAGGGGGAATGTTGAGAATGAGCGTAGAATTGCGTCCCACCGTTTCGAGATACATTTGGTAGAGGCGTTCTCCCGAATGGGGGCTTTCACCAGCATGCCAGAACCAACCTTTATTAGTGGCTTTGGCATCGGCTTCGCCCGGCAACCAGAACCAACCATTTTCTGTGCCGTACATGCCATTATTTTCTGTGGAATAACCGCGATTTTCTGTACTCCAGTTGGTTTCACCTGCCCAGCCAGCTTCATTACCAATCCAGCGAGCTTCACCGCCTTCGCCCCACAGCACGCAATCTGGAGCCACCTTGTGGATAGTATCACGTAAGTTGGGTGTGTCATAATAGGTTGCACGATCGGTTTCGATCTTGCTGTTCTTTCCACCATAGTAGCCATCGCCACCATTGGCACCATCAAACCACATTTCAAATTGGTCGCTGCCATATTGTGCCAATTCGGCCGCCTGGCGCAGGAACACTTCCTTGACGTAACGATCTGTTCCATAGAGTGCGGAGTTGCGGTCCCAAGGTGAGATGTAGAATCCGTATTTCATGCCCAACTCACGTGCGGCTTGGCCAAAGTCGCGCGGAATATTGGTGGCTTGAGCAAACGCATTGTTTGACTTTGTGCAGTTGTGCGTCGTCGTTTGCGTAGGCCACAAGCAAAAGCCATCGTGGTGCTTAACCACAGCAATACCTCCACGCATTCCTGCCGCTTTGGCGACCTCGAGCCATTGTCGCGGATTGGGAGCAGCAGTGGGGGCAAAGAGATTGACATTTTCATTACCATAGCCCCATTCCTTGTCGGTATAGGTGTTCATACCATAGTGGTAGAAGGCATAGAATTCAGTTTCCTGCCATTTGAGTTGACGGGGATGTGGAACAGGATGCACAGGAGCCGGCTCATTGTCAGGATTAGGCAGCACCTGATTTTGGAGCTGAATTCCTTGGCTACACACTGCAATCGGGGTTGCGCAAAGACAAAGTAGCGCAAGTCGGAAAGAGGTTCTCATGGATAAAGGAGAAAAGATTAAGGGTTGAAGATTGAAAATCTATAGAGAAGTTTACATATTTTTTTTGAAGAAAATAAACACGAAACTGCAACTCAACTTTGCAGATTGTCATTTCTTGCTTGCGAAAATACAAACTTTTTTAATCTCGACCAAGCAAATACTTCTTTTTATATAAATTATCTTCTTTTTTGTGCCTTCAAAGATTTTGGTGGTGTATTAGGAGTTATTACTTTTCGTACAAAGCTTCCTTCTTTTCCTAAGAATTGTTGCGTGGATGGCCACTAAAAATAATGATTTATGCACGGATTGCGAAAAAGGTGAATAAATCATATCACTATATATAAGTATTTCATAATTGGAGAGAAAAGCGTAAATTTGCAGACTGTCTAAGAATAAATAGATTTTTGTGGCGATATTGCATTAACTCTTTCTCAATTTTACAATAGTTTTTTATTCAGAAAAAGTGTTGTGTAATAGATAAAGGACGACAAAGGCTGAAATAACGTAAGGGAGCAAGGCTGATGTTTGCATGAGAGAAAAACAGCCTTATATTGTATGATGAATCCATTACCACCCCTCTTTACTTAATCGTCATATTGCTACTGCACTCTTGTTGTTTGTATTAAACAACTGCTCAAATCTGTCAAAACTATTTTCAAAATCCATTTGATTAGAATGAAACTATCAGACTTAAATAATAACGAAACCGGCTTCGTAATCAATCCTCAAGGCAGCCCTTCTTTCCGCTTACGACTCGAAGAGCTGGGGTTCGTGCCGGGGCAGGAGGTGACGCGCCTTTATGCTTCGCCCATGGGAACGCCCATCGTTTTCTCCATGCTGGGGCAGCGTGTGGCGCTGCGCAAGGCAGAGGCCGATCATATCTCCATCACCATCGAGCGCCCTCACGAAAACTATGCCGATGAGCAACGAGTGGCCAAATCCGCTCTTTCAGCGCCTGCTTTTGAAGCAGCAATGGCTGCGCCCGAGGAGGGTGGCTGCAACGTCTGTCCGGGCTGCGCTCCGCACAAGAAGTTGGGACCGAAGCGTGACGGCACTTTGACCATCGCTCTCGTAGGTAATCCAAATTGTGGAAAGACGACCGTATTTAATGCTGCTTCGGGAGGACACGAACGCACAGGCAACTATGCCGGGGTTACGGTGGCGAGCGTGATGGGTGAAACTACCTTCGAAGGCCGCACCTTGCGTTTTGTCGACCTACCCGGTACTTACAGTTTGCGTGCTTATTCACCCGAAGAAGCCTATGTGATGAGCGAATTGCGCAAAGGGGAAATCGATGTAGTGCTCAACGTGCTTGACGTCAATAATTTGGAGCGCAATCTGCTGCTCACCCTTCAGTTGCGCGATATGGGCGTGCCGATGGTGGGCGTACTCAATATGTATGATGAGTTTGAGGAGAGTGGTTCTACACTCGACATTGCTCGTTTGGAAAACCACATGGAGATGCCTTTTGTACCTTGCGTCGCAAGTCGTCGGCGTGGTGTAGCAGAAGCTATTCGTGAGGCGGTTCGCTTGGCAGACGAATGTCATGCAGCCATGGAAAGCGATGAAGTTTGTACCACCCGTCGTCAGCGCGAAGCCGATCCGCACAGCACTGCCGATCCGCATGCTTTGGTACACCACTATCTGTCGGGTATCTATCAACTGAATGAAGGAAAATCCGTACGCCTCACTGCACAAGTCGATCGTTGGTTAGCCGGCAGTTGGCTTTCGTTTTTGGCCTTTTTTAGCATCATTTGGTTGGTATTTTATGCCACCTTCGCCCTCGGACAATATCCTATGGATTGGATGGATGCCGGCGTGGCATGGCTGGGCGAGCAGGTGGGACATTATTTACCCGACACTTGGTGGCGCGATTTGATCACTTCAGGCGTTATCGGAGGGGTAGGCTCAGTCATCGTTTTTTTGCCCAACATCCTCATTCTCTATTTCTTCATCTCTATTCTCGAAGACAGCGGCTATTTAGCGCGTGCCGCCCTTCTGTTTGACCCCTTATTGCAGCGGGTAGGGTTGCATGGCAAGTCGTTCTTCCCGATGCTTACCGGTTTTGGGTGTAACGTGCCGGCGGTGATGGCCACGCGTACCATTGAGAGCCGAAAGAGCCGCATCATCACGATGGTCACGCTGCCTTTTATGTCTTGCTCCGCACGTCTTCCGGTCTATACTATTTTTACCGCAGCATTCTTTCCGAGGCAAGCCACATGGGTGATGTTTGCTCTTTATTTTGGAGGTATCTTCACCGCTTTGGCTTCGGCTTGGCTGATGAGTCGCGGCTATCATCGACGTGAAGAAAACCATTTTGTGATGGAAATACCGCCTTACCGCCGCCCAGTGGCTTCGAGTGTGATGACCCATACTTGGGAGAAGGGGCGCCAGTATCTGCGCAAGATGGCTGGACTTATTCTTGTGGCTTCGATTGCTGTGTGGACATTGGGCTATTTTCCGCGTGCCGAAGGTGAGGTGACACCGGCTGAACAGCAGGAGCAATCCTATCTGGGCAGAGCCGGCCACCTCATTAGTCCGGTAATTGCCCCGCTGGGATTTGATTGGCGGATGGGGGTTGGTTTGCTTTCGGGGGCTATGGCCAAAGAGTTAATGGTGTCTACACTTGGCGTGCTCTATGATATTGATGAAGATACGGCCTCCGCAGCAGGTACAGGCGATGATGCCGCAGCCGATACGGCTCTCATCACCGCTTTGCGAGCCTCGACATCCACCGCCTCCGGACTCTCTTATTTGGTGTTTGCTCTTCTTTATATTCCCTGTTTGGCTACCATCGTAGCGATTAAAGGGGAAAGTGGTCATTGGCGCTATGCCCTCTTTGCCGGACTCTACTCCACAGTTTTGGCCTATGTCGCCGCCTTTCTTACTTACACGCTGGCCATACTTTGGTGAACAAATACACCTAGATTTGGAAAATTGCAGAGATAGGATATTTGTTTTTTTTACTGGCTGAATTTTTGGTGAGGCATTTTGAACAACCTATTTTCATGCCTTTCGACATAACGACCGCAGAAGTTCCTGAAAAGAACGACAGACTTTCTGCTGTGCGCTCCCAGCTCATCTCTTACTTTATATGTTCGGGATAGGCTGGGAGCGCTTTTTATATATGTCGCAATAATTCCTAAGCATTTGTTGTTTTCTTGTGAGATAATCAACGTCTTTACGTGTAAAAACATTTGTCCTTACACGTACGGAAATCTTTCCTTACATGTACGGACGTTTGTTCTTACGTGTACGGACAAAGAGGAAATAACGATGCGGCAGAAGCCGTACAAAGAAAATGATTGCTGTCCGGTAAACTTTAGGAGGTTGGAGAGTTGGAGCAAAAAAACTCTATCTCTCTAATTCTTACAGGATAATAATAAAAGGAAATCTCTGAGTTTAGAGCAAAAATACGGGGTAAACACGAAAAAATACGGCTTCCATAAACTTTTTGCAAGATTTGGTTTGCATTTCTAAAATAAAGGTTGTACATTTGCAGTCGTAAACTTCGACGAATTGCTTTTTTTGAAAGCAGTATCGTCTGACAACATTATTGTCAACCCAAATCACTCGCTTTTAGTTATGGAGACTTTTTTTCAAACCCATGCTTACCTCATTGAGCACATCAACGCACCTGTGCGCAGAGCTCTGATGGACACCATTGATTGGAGCTATCGACTGATTGGTATTCGTGGCCCCAGAGGGGTGGGGCGCACAGCCTTTTTGCTCACCTATGCCAAGGAGAACTTTGACTCACGTTTGCGCCAATGTCTCTATGTAAGTATGAACTCGTTTTATTTCCAAGGGCGAAAGCTGGTGGATTTTGCGGGCGATTTCATCAAGGCAGGCGGACAAGTGTTGCTTATTGACCAAGCTTTCAAACTCCCCAATTGGAGAGAGCAACTCATCGAATGCTACGAACGCTTCCCTTATCTTCGTATTGTTTATTCAACTACATCGGTGCGCGGAGGCGAGAATGATCATACTGAACTAAATTCGATTGCGCGCCAGTATTGGCTGCATGGCTTTTCTTTTCGTGAGTTTATCAATCTGCAAACGGGCGAAAACTTCCGTCCTTATACTCTTAAAGAATTGCTTGAAGACCACAAAGGGATTCTCAAAAGCATTCTTCCCAAAGTTCGCCCTTGGGAGTATTTCCAACAATATCTCCATCACGGCTACTACCCCTTCTTCCTTGAAAATCGGAACTTCACCGAAAATCTTTTGCGTGCTATGAACACGATGATTGAGGTAGACATCCTTTTCATCAAGCAAATTGAACTCAAGTATCTGGAGCGCATTAAAAAACTCCTTTATCTCCTTGCCGTGAGTGACTCTCCGTCGCCCAATGTAAGTCGTTTGGCTGAAGAAATTGGTACTTCACGCGCTACGGTGATGAACTATCTTAAGTATCTCGAAGAAGCACGTTTGGTGAACTTGATTTATAAGGAAGGGGAAGGCTTTCCTAAAAAGCCGGCAGCCGTATTGTTGCATAACCCCAACCTCATCTACTCCATTTATTCTCCCGAAATCTCGGAACAGCAGATTATGGAGACCTTCTTCGTCAATTCGCTGTGGCGTCACCACACTGTCAATCGTGGAAAACGCGATACACTTTATCGCATCAATAATAACACCGATATCTGTGTGTGCGACCGTTCGAAGCGCGTGAAGAGTGACCCCTACACCGTGCTTGCACGCTACAATACAGAAGTAGGGCGTGGCGATAACGAAATTCCTCTTTGGCTCTTCGGTTTCCTCTATTAAACGAAAACCAATCCTTTTTATAATCAAACACCCCAAAGCATAGTTGCTTTTGGGGTGTTTGATTATATTATAAAAAGGATTGTGTTTCTTACCGAGCATATCAGACTTATCATAAAACGCTATGGGTAAAAAGAAAGTTTCGATAGTGTCCTAAATTTGTGTGTAAGCTCCCAAGTTCTTATTTTTGTAGTGATAGAAAAACAAACAAGAACAATGGAGCTTATAAAATCAAAAATATGGAAATTATTCTCGACATTTCTCTCCTCTGGAGGCAGTTTTTAACACTCTACTCGAAGCAATGCTGAATACATTGAGCCATCACGAGCGGAGTCTTTTTGTTGAGATCTACGATGGCGAACAATGCAATGGCTTTCGCCCTCGCAAATGGCAGTCTCAAGGCCTTTGCTTTGAATTGCGCATTCCTCGCCTCGTTCCGGCGCTTTTCGTCCTATGATACTCGGCATCCTGAAAGGGGAAGAAGAAAAGCGTAGCACTCTCTTCCATAAACTCTACGTTCGTGATCTTACTTGCAAGGGTATCAGTGAAATCAGCGAACGTATCTATGGCAGACAGTATAGTAGTTTGCCAAGAGGCTTATTACAGCATTCCAAGCTTGCTTCTCGATAGTAGACGAGAGGTGTTTTGTGTTGAGAAATAGAGCTGGAAGCCCTCAAGGAACGAGGGATGGAAGTGGGAGAATGCGGTAAAAAGGGCTTTCTCTGGGGGCATTGCACCAACTTTGTACGGTGCATTTTAAGCGCAATATACTAGGGATTGTAGCTGGGAAATACCGCGCGCATCTTAAGGTCGATCTTGATGAAGTTTTTCTCATGGAGAATTACTGTCCAGTAAAATTTAGAAGGTTGAAAAGTTGGAGCAAAAATCTCTATCCCTCTAAATTTTACCAGACAGCAATAAAAAAATAACTTATGCCTCACAAGTACACAAGTTTTTGTTAACTTTGCGATACCCAAACAAAGAATTATAGATAAAAACCTTATCAACAAATATGTCTGGCTGGTTGAAATCATTTACAAAGCTCGTCGCAAAGGTGAAGATGTGGATATACTAAAACCTATCTGAATTTGAATTCGCAAATAGGTAGCGGGAATTATAAAACACATGTGGAACAAGTACAACCCAAATAAAAATGAGAGATTTTGCCGCAATAGATTTTGAGACCGCCAACAACGAGCGCACAAGTGTCTGCTCGGTTGGTATCGTAATTGTAAGAGATGGAGAAATTGTAGATTCCTTCTACTCGCTTATACAGCCAGAGCCCAACTATTACAATTATTGGTGTACACAAGTACACGGACTGACGGCTGAAGATACCGCGGATGCTCCCATTTTCCCAAAAGTATGGAAAAAGGTAGCACTGCTCATCGACGGACTTCCGCTTGTGGCCCACAATAAAGCCTTCGATGAAAGTTGCCTACGCGCAGCCTTCCGCTGTTATCAAATGGAATACCCTGAATATCCCTTCCTCTGCACACTCACGGCATCGCGAAAAATCTTCCCCTATCTGAAAGACCACAAACTGCATACTGTGGCACAAGAATGTGGATATACATTAGAGAACCACCACCACGCACTCGCCGACGCAGAAGCATGTGCGGCTATAGCCGTGAACCTCCTGTAATCTCTCATAGAATATACATCGGTACTCATTCAAAACCTTACGGATAGGTTGATTTTAGCCCATCCTTGCCTATTTCCTGATTTTCTCGGACAGTAATAATTTCAAAAAGCGTTTCATTCGTCACGATTTTATCGTGATAATCACGACCTAAAAAACATTGGGTGTAACTCCTTATTATCAAGAAGTTACACCCATTTTTGTTTATCGCAAGTTTAGTTTACTCTTCGACAGCTGCCTGTGCCGCAGCAAGGCGGGCGATGGGCACACGGAAGGGAGAGCAGCTGACGTAGTTGAGGCCAATCTTATGGCAGAACTTCACAGATGAAGGTTCACCACCATGTTCACCACAAATACCGCATTTGAGTTCAGGGCGAACGGAGCGGCCTTTCTCAACAGCCATATTGACAAGCTGACCTACACCGTTTTGGTCAAGCACTTGGAAGGGATCCACCTTGAGGATTTTCTTCTCGAGATATACGGGGAGGAAGCTGGCGATGTCATCGCGCGAATAGCCGAAGGTCATCTGCGTGAGGTCGTTGGTACCGAACGAGAAGTATTCTGCGCGAGTGGCGATGCGGTTGGCCGTAAGGGCAGCGCGCGGGATTTCAATCATCGTTCCGACCTTGAAGGAAACTTCCAGACCTTCTTCTGCAAAGAGTTTGGCAGCAGTGTCGCGGATTACCTTTTCTTGAGCCTCAAACTCATAGAGGATACCGGTGAGAGGCACCATGATTTCGGGTTGAGGATTCAATCCTTCGCGCTTCAGTTCGATAGCAGCACCGAGGATAGCGCGGGTTTGCATAGCCGTGATTTCGGGATAGGTGTTGCCCAAACGGCAGCCACGGTGACCGAGCATGGGGTTGGATTCAACAAGGCTCTGTACACGCTGACGAATGTATTCGGGCGTTACGTTCATCGCCTTTGCCATTTCTTCTTGACCAGCCTTATCGTGGGGTACGAATTCATGGAGAGGGGGGTCAAGCAGACGTACGTTGACGGGCAGTCCGTCCATAGCACGGAAGATACCGAGGAAGTCGGACTTCTGGTAAGGGAGAATCTTGTTGAGTGCGTTTTCGCGACCTTCTGCCGTTTCGCTGAGAATCATCTCGCGCATAGCCACAATCTTCTCGGCTTCAAAGAACATATGCTCTGTGCGGCAAAGACCGATACCCGTAGCACCAAAGTCTTTGGCAACCTTAGCATCTTGTGGCGTGTCGGCATTGGTGCGCACATTGAGACGGCTGTATTTTTCGCAAAGGCTCATCAGTTTGGCAAAGTCGCCACTGAGTTCTGCAGCTTCGGTGGGGATTTCACCAGCGTAAACGCAGCCCGTAGTACCGTTGATCGAAAGATAGTCGCCTTCTTTGAGAATGAGACCATCGATGTTAAGCGTACGCGCTTTGTAGTCGATAACGATAGCACCGGCGCCAGAAACGCAGCACTTACCCATACCGCGTGCCACAACGGCAGCGTGCGAGGTCATACCACCACGTGCGGTGAGGATACCTTCGGCAGCCACCATACCTGCAAGGTCTTCGGGCGTAGTTTCGATACGTACCATGATTACCTTCCTGCCATCAGCATGCCACTTTTCGGCATCATCAGCGTGGAAGACGATTTGACCGCAAGCCGCACCGGGAGAAGCGGGCAAACCGCGAGTCACTTCTTTAGCAGCAGCCAATACCTTCTTGTTGAAGACGGGGTGAAGGAGTTCATCGAGTTTGTTGGGCTCGCAGCGCTTGATGGCCGTTTTTTCGTCAATCATACCTTCTCTGAGGAGATCCATGGCGATTTTCACCATCGCAGTACCCGTACGCTTACCATTGCGCGTTTGGAGGAACCAAAGTTTGCCTTCCTGCACCGTGAATTCCATGTCCTGCATATCGTGGTAGTGCTGTTCGAGCTTGTGTTGAAGCGCGTTGAGTTCGGCATAAATTTCGGGCATAGCCTCTTCCATCGAAGGATATTTAGCAGCACGTTCTGCTTCTTCGATACCGGCACGTTCTGCCCAGCGTTGTGAACCGATTTTGGTAATTTGTTGGGGTGTACGGATACCGGCCACCACGTCTTCACCTTGTGCGTTAACGAGATATTCACCGTTGAAAAGGTTCTCACCATTACCCGCATCGCGGCTGAAGCATACGCCGGTGGCAGAGGTTTCACCCATGTTACCAAACACCATAGCTTGTACGTTCACGGCCGTACCCCATTCGTCGGGAATGCTCTCCATCTTGCGGTAGAGGATGGCACGATCGTTCATCCAAGAACGGAACACCGCGCATACAGCGCCCCAAAGTTGTTCTTTGGGATTGGTGGGGAAGTCGTGTCCGGTTTGCTCCTTGATGGCTTTCTTGAAGCGTACAACGAGACCTTTGAGGTCTTCCACAGTGAGTTCTTGGTCAAGAGTCACTCCGCGAGCTTCTTTCACCTCTTCGATGATGGCTTCAAAAGGATCGATATCTTCCTTGTTTTCGGGCTTCATTCCGAGCACCACGTCACCATACATCTGTACGAAACGACGATAAGAGTCGTAAACAAAGTGGGGGTTGTTGGTCTTTTCTACCAATCCTTCAGCCACTTCGTCGTTCAGACCGAGGTTGAGGATTGTATCCATCATACCGGGCATGGAGGCACGCGCACCCGAGCGAACAGAAAGGAGAAGCGGGTTCTTAGGGTCGCCAAACTTGCTATTCATCGCCTTTTCTGTGTTGGCTATGGCAGCATTGACATCTGCTTCCAATTCGGCGATGATACCCTCCTGACCAATACGATAATAGTCATTGCAGGTATCGGTGGTGATAGTGAAACCCGGAGGAACGGGCACACCAATTTTATTCATTTCGGCAAGGTTGGCGCCTTTTCCGCCGAGAAGTTCTCTCATTGTGGCGTCTCCTTCGGCTTGACCATTACCGAAGGTGTAAACTCTTTTTACTTTTTCCATTTTGGCTTATGATGTTTTAGTGTATTATTTTACTACTGCAAATATAATTAAAGTTAGAAACTTGACAAAATTTTTTATCGGCTTTGTCAGGTAAAGATTAAAAAAGATGAGATTTTTGTACATTTTTCGTCCCCGACAAAGGAAGCCGCAAAGAAGGGAAAGAAAACGGGTACAAACTCCCATCGTTTTTACAAGGCGAAGATATAAGTCGAGAGTTTCGCCAACTTTATCGACTCACCGCCTTCACACCCTTTACAGTACGGAGTTTTTTGAGCAGCGTACTGAGTTGCGTGAGGTCATTGACCAGCACGGTGAGTGTGCCGTAGAAAAGGCCGTCGTTGCTCTCGATAGCGATATTGCGGAGCATGATGTGTTCCTCTTTTGAGATGATAGAGGTAATGTTGTTGATGATGCCAAGGTCGTCTTGTCCCACGACATGGAGCGTGATGGGATAATTGCTGCTGCCTTTTCCTGCCCATCGTGCTTGAACAATACGATAGGGAAAGCGGTTGCGCATTTGGTGGGCGTTGGGACAGGTGGCGCGGTGGATTTTAATACCGCCCGAAACGCTTACAAAGCCAAACACTTCATCGCCATAGACCGGATTGCAGCAGTGAGCCATTTGGAAATCAAGGCCTTTGAGGTTGCGATCAATCACCAGCACATCGTCCATGTCGCCGAGGCGATTGTCGGCACGTTCTTGAAAATGAAATTCTTCCGCACTGCGGATTTCGGCTCGCTCGCCAACACCGGCTTCACGTTTTTGAAATTCGACGTAGAGATCGAGAATGTTGTTGAAGTCGGCTTTGTCTTCGACGATGGTCGAATAAAAATCGGCCGCCTCCTTAAATCCCAACTTTTTGATGACTTGGTTCAGTGCGCTTTCATCCCAATCCAATTTGCGGTTTTTGAGTTTGCGCTCCAGTATCTCACGCCCCATCGTGCTGTCACGGCTTTGAATTTCGCGCAGCGCTTGGCGGATTTTGGAACGGGCATGTCCCGACACCGCGATATTGAGCCATTCGGGACGCGGCTGCTGGTTGTTGGAAGTCTGCACTTCTACTTTTTGTCCGCTTTGCAGCACCTGCCGCATCGGTACATTCTTTCCATCGACGATACCTCCCACACAGCGGTTGCCCACTTTGGAATGGATGAGGTAGGCAAAGTCGAGAAGGGTGCTTCCCACGGGGAGTTTGAAGAGGTCGCCTTTGGGGGTAAACACATAGACCGAACTTTCTTTCAGACCGGCAGAGGCCTGTTCGTCCACCTGTGGGTCGCGCCCTGCTTCAAGGGCAGTCCGAATGCCTGCAAGCCAGTTGTCCACACCGCCCTCACTGCTTTTCACACCTTTGTAACGCCAGTGCGCCGCCAACCCATGTTCGGCCACTTCGTCCATACGCTCTGTGCGAATCTGCACCTCCACCCATTTGTTTTCAGGGCCAAGCACCGTGACGTGCAAACTCTCATAACCATTGGATTTCGGCACAGTCACCCAATCCCTCAAGCGCTTGAGATTACTCTCGTATTGGTTGGTGATGAGCGAAAACACCTTCCAGCATTCCGCCACCTCTTTCGAAGGTTTGGAGTCGAGAATGATGCGGATGGCAAAAAGGTCGTAGACACCCTCAAAGCCGCAGCGTTGCTTTTTCATCTTCTGCCAGATGGAGTGAATGCTCTTCGTGCGTCCCTTCATGTGGTATTTCAACCCCGCTTCAACCAGCATTTGATGAATGGGCGCGAGGAAGTTTTCGATGTAGGCATCGCGGCTCTTCTTCGTCGCATTGAGGGCTTCTTTGATGGCATAATAAGCATCGTGCTCCAAGTATTTGAGCGACAAATCTTCGAGTTCTGATTTGAGTTTGTAAAGCCCGAGTTTGTGTGCCAAAGGCGCGTAGATATGCGCAGCCTCAAGCGAAAGTCGCCGTTGAGCCTCGACCGCGGTTGCACCTTTCACCCGCCGCATCAACACCACACAATGGGCAATGAGCATCAGCACCACACGCATATCGGCCGCTTGCGAAACCAGCAGATTGCGGAAATTGTCGGTTTTGAGCATCTCCTCGTTCATCGCTTCGAGTTCGTGCACGCGCTGAAACGCTTCAATGTCTTGTGGAGTAGGTGCCCAATCTTTCAAACCGATTTCTTCTTCGGCGAGGGCGATAGCAGCTTGTGCAATTTCTGTGGCATCAAAACCAAAGGCGGCAAGGAGCGCGCCGTCCGTAAAGTCGGGTATAGTAGTTGGCTGCATAGGGATAGCGTGTTAAAGGAGATGGGAAAGCAGAAAGGTGATTCAATGTTGCAGAATCACCTTTCCGTAGGACTGTAATTTATTTTTTTGCCGGCATCAAGAATCGGTCGCCCGTTTCCTTGATGAGCTTCTCACGATACGCTTCGGGATAGCCGGGACGCTCTGTTGGAACGCAGATGCCATCGGGAGTGAGTTTCCACTCTTCATCTTCCGTTTCGACCTTAATCACCTGATCGTTGTATTTGATGATGAGGTATTCACCCAGTTGTTTCCAGACGTTCATCATGTGTTCGGCGTAGAAACCTGTTTGCGCGGTCAGATATTCCACACCTTTGGCAGGGTCTTGCGCCAAACGCTCCATGGCCACTTCGTCACTTGTGCGGAGTGTCTTGATGTAGAACTCTTGCACCTGATCGCGCCACTTTTTCAGAGTTGGGAACATCTGCTTGTAGCGTGGATAAACCATGTTCGACACCCAGTTTTGCATCCAGAAGGCCGATTTCCAAGTGAATTTGTGGTCGTTGCCGGTGCTGTCGGCATAGCATTCCGGCACCTCTGTGGCACTGCAGTACACCGGTGTGAAAGCAATCATGTTGGGATCATCATTGCCAAACCAAAGTACACCACCCACTTCGCGTGGTAACCATGAGCGGAGTTGGGCAATCACCACATAACTGGCCTGCTGGGTGGAGATGGGGCGCTCGTTGAAGTACTTTTTACCCTTATGCTCCCACATCAGCGGCGAAGGCTGATAGGGTGCGCCGTAAACGCCACCGGCCAAGGTGCTGTGAAATTCAAAAGGCGTGCCTTCATAGTGGTCGCGCATGGCTTCCATCACATCTTCCAAACTCAACAGATGTTTGGGTTTGAAGTAGAGAGGCATCTCTTCGCTTTGACCAACATGATGACCGTCCACATAGGGTACGTACTTATCCATTCCTTCCACAAAGTGATTGAAGAAACTCCAAGCACGCGCATCACAGAAGCGCTGACTGCCGAAGTCGGCGGGGGAGTAGGCTGCGGAGAAAGAGAAATCGGCATCTTTACCGGTGAAGTAGCCTTTTTCGCGTGCAAACTTAATCACATCTTTGGCATACATCACGTTCTGCTTGTCTTTGAGGTCGAACTTGTGAATGCGGCTTTGATTGGCGTGTGCCGCGATGCAGTCGTCGGGAATGCGCACAGCCACCCAAACTGCTCCTTTTTGGGCATCGCCCTTACCGATCATTTCCATAATCCAAATTTCATTGGGGTCGGCAATGGAGAAGGATTCCCCTTCCGAGGAGTAACCATACTTGGCCACGAGGTCGGTCATCACCTTGATGGCTTCACGTGCGGTCTTGGCACGTTGCAAACCGAGGGACATCAACGAAACGTAGTCGATACCGCCTTCCTTTTGCTTAGGCCACAACTCTTCGCGTCCGCCGAAAGTGGTTTCGGTGATGGCCACTTGATATTCATTGATGTTGCCCATCACGTTGTAAGTAACGGGAGCTTCCGGAATTTCGCCGAGGTAGTGATGCGTGTCGCCATCGACGATGCGACGCATCGTGCCAGGGGCGTGTGTGCCGGCAGGATAGTGTACCAAACGTCCATACATGCCCCAAGAGTCAGCGCTGTAAGAAATGAAGCATTCGCCGTTTTTTGAGGCTTTTTTGCCTACCAAAAAGTTGGTGCAGGCCGAAGCGGTTATGGCTACAAAGGCCGCCAAAAGAAGCAGTATTTTTTTCATATCAAGATTTGTTTTGGATAAGTAGATGTTGTGAGGGTTAGTTGGCTTGGTTGATGAGGTTGACGATGACTTTGACCATCACGTCCTTCTCCTCCGTCTTGCTTTCGGCAATCATGAGGGTGAGCGCCACGAGGGTATTGTCGGCTATGCGCTTCGTGCCGTCGGGACGATAGAGAATCTCGTTGTTGTGCATGAACCACAAAAAGAGGGTGGCCGCAATGCGCTTATTACCATCGCTAAACGAGTGATTTTTGGTGACGAGATAAAGGAGCATGGCTGCTTTTTCCTCCACGCTGGGATATAACTCTTCACCGCCAAATGTTTGGTAAATCTGTCCGATGGAACTTTTGAAAGAGTCGTCCTTTTCGTTGCCAAAGAGTGCTGAACCTCCAAATCTGCTCCGTAGCGCATCGATTTCCTGCATGGCATTTTCGTAGGTGGCGCGAAAGGGTTCTACCCGAGTGATTTGATCGATGACCAAGCGCTGATAGTCGTAGTCATCGAGGGTATCGAGCGCATAAGTGTAGTCAATCACCACATCGAAGAGGGCGCGGCTTTCATCGGTCGTAGGGAGAGGAGGCTGCCCAAGTGTGCGCCCGACCACTTGCACCAACTGCCGCAGTTCGGCAATCTGCTGTTTGCGAATGTTCTGATGCACGACATAGCCTTTGAGGAGATACTGTTTCAGCACATTGGTGGCCCACTGGCGAAATCGTACACCATGCTGACTATGTACGCGGTAGCCCACAGAAATGATGACATCGAGCGTATAAAAGGGTACAGGTTTCTTCACCCCATTAACGTGCAAAAAATGCACGTTATTCGCTAGTGGCAACTCTCCCTCCTTAAAGACGTTGCTGATGTGGCGGCGAATGTTGGACTCCTCTTTGTCGAATAGTGCAGCCATTTGCTTTGTGCTCAGCCACACCGTTTCGCCGCCCAGCTTTACATCCAACTGGATGCTTCCATCTTCGCTTTGATAAATGACAATATCATTCTCCAAGTTCACACTTGCTGCCATGGCTTAATATGTTGAGAAAAGGTGAGAAAAGATGGATAGTCGCTCTCCTTGCGAGGGGGAGTTCTTTCTCCTCTTTGCGTCTATGCGTCCACCGCCTTAAAACTCATGTCAAGTCCCTTGACGGAGTGGGTGAGTGCACCGACCGAGATGAAGTCGACACCGCATTCGGCATAGTCGCGGAGGGTGTCGTAGGTGATGCCACCGGACGATTCCGTTTCAAAACGGTGATCAATCAAAGCCACCGCCTTTCGGGTGTCTTCGACCGAGAAATTGTCGAGCATGATGCGGTGAGCGCCACCGTGTTCCATCACTTGACGGATGTCGTCGAAGGTGCGGCATTCAATCTCGATTTTCAAATCCAGCCCTTTTTCTTTGAGGTAGGCTGCACAACGGTCGAGCGTTTTGGGGATGCCTCCACAGAAGTCGATATGGTTGTCTTTGAGGAGAATCATATCAAACAAGCCGATGCGATGATTGGTGCCGCCGCCAATCTTCACCGCCTCTTTTTCCAACATACGCATGCCGGGCGTGGTTTTGCGGGTGTCGAGCACGCGGGTGCCGGTGCCTTCGAGTCGTTTCACGTAGCGTTGCGTCATGGTGGCAATACCGCTCATGCGCTGCATGATGTTGAGCATCAATCGCTCTGTTTGAAGAAGGCTTTGCGTCTTTCCGCTCACCACGAAAGCCACATCACCGGGCTTAACGTGCGCACCGTCTTCGAGGAAAACCTCCATCTGAAGCGTAGGGTCGAATTTGCGGAACACTTCGCGCGCAATGCGCACACCGGCCAGCACGCCTTCTTCTTTGATGAGTAGACGGCTTTTGCCTTCAGCGTTTGCAGGGATGCAGCAAAGTGTGGTATGGTCGCCATCACCGATATCTTCGGAAAAGGCGAGTTGGATGAGTTGTTCGTTGAGTTCTTCTACAGTGTACATAATCTTTAAGTTGATAGATTGGCACAAAGATAGTGCTTTATTTTCGATAGGAGAAGTTTTCGGGAAAATTTTTCTCCCCTCTTTGAGGTAGCAACCTTCTCGACAAAAAACAGCATTCCTTTCTTTCAAAAGATTTTTCTACTTCACTTCACAGCCGACCCGGCTGGAGAGATTTAGGTCTGAGATAGTTTTATTTAGGTCTGAGATAGAAATTCCTACGTCTGAGAAAATTGCAACAAAACGGTATTTGCTTTTCAATGTAAAGATAACAGTGCGACCACTACCCTACCTCTCTTTTAACTCTCGCGCGCATGCGCGCGTTACATCTTGATTCTGTTTTTTCCTTCACTTCCTTCACCACAGTCATATTACCTCATCATCCAACTCTTTCGGGTGAAGGATTTTACCTGCCCAATCCTTCACCGATATTCCTTTGTATATCAATCCCTTTCACCCATTGGTGAAGGATTAAAGGATAAAAACACAGACTATGGGTAGTAACGCGCGCGAGAACGAATGGATTACTCTCCAATCTCCAATCGTACGATACGCTGATTGCCACGACGATAGAAAAATGGCAGTTTGTAGAGGAGTCGCATAAGCCAGGGGAAACGCCCTTGGTCGTAGTCGCTCATAAAGTACTCCTTCCCCAAATGAAGGTGAGGATGCCACGTTTCGAGTGTTCGAGTGTGGAGTTCCGACCAGCGAAATTCATTCTTGCCTTCGGTCTTGTTGATAGCGTCATGATGCCGGCTGTGCTTCACACCCCAATAAAGCAGCATATCCATCAGTACCGTTGCGCGCTCGAAATGGCGGCACAAGCTCTCAAAGAAAGCACGCACCTCAGGACGTTCGAAATACATCAGCACCCCCTCGATGATGATGAGCGTAGGACGATGTTCCGCCGCGAGTTGTTGCATCCATGCTTCTTCAAAAAGAGACTGGGCAATGTAGGTATTACGTTCACTCTCGGGAATGTATTGACGGCGGAGAACAATTCCTTCGGGCAGGTCGAGGTCATACCAGTGGTGACATTCGGGTTGCCCTAAGCGTTGATAGCGGGCATCGAGTCCTGCACCGAGTTGAATGACAATGGCATCGGGATGCTGGGTGAGAAACTGTCGTACTTCCTGATCGATAAGGGCAGCACGCACACAACAGCCCACTTGCGACATCCGCGCTTTGGCAAAGCGAGAGAAATCGTAGTTGATGCGCGAGAGGAGGTCGGCTGCCACTTTATCGACCAAGATAGGGCGAGGATGGTGGCATTCGGTGGCTTTTGCCCACAGAGGGATGAGCATTGTTTCGGGAATAGAGGAAAGTTGTTTTGCTTCCATAAGTTTCATATTAAGTTCGTTTTACAGATATTTTTTACAACGGCATTGCAAAAGTAGGGGTTTCTCCTCGGTTGCACAATACCCAAATGAAGGTATTCTGTCAGGCAGAAGCGTCAGTTTGGGCGAGTTTCTGCAGAAGTGTCTGCCAAAATGTTCTTGGCACGGATATTGCAGTTGTGTATTCACAAAATCATTATCAAAAATCTAAAACGTCAAATCATGGCCACACAAAAAGGAAACATCGGTATTACGACCGAAAACATTTTCCCCGTCATTAAGAAATTCCTATACAGTGATCACGAGATTTTCCTCCGCGAAATCGTAGCCAACGCCGTCGATGCCACCCAAAAACTCAAAACGCTTGCTGCCAAGGGTGAGTTTAAGGGCGAATTGGGCGAACTGAACGTGGAAGTGAAGATTGATGCCGATGCCGGCACACTCACGGTGAGCGACCGTGGTATCGGTATGACCGCTGAAGAAATAGATCGTTACATCAACCAAATCGCATTCTCCGGCGCAACGGACTTCCTCGAAAAATACAAAGAGGATGCTGCCACCATCATCGGACATTTTGGTTTAGGATTTTACTCTACCTTCATGGTTTCAAGCCGTGTAGACATCATCACACGCAGTCATCGTGAGGGAGCGCAAGCCGTGAAATGGAGTTGCGACGGCACGCCCGAATTCACCCTCGAAGATGCCGAACGTGCCGACCGTGGTACGGACATCGTGCTCCACATTGACGAAGACAACAAGGAATTCCTCGAAAAGGGACGCATCGAAAGCCTGCTCGGCAAATACTGCCGTTTCCTCCCCATCCCCGTGGTGTTTGGCAAGAAAACGGAATGGAAAGACGGTACGCAGGTAGACACAGAAGAGCCGAACCAAATCAACGACACCACTCCTTTGTGGACAAAGACGCCTTCGACCCTCACCGATGAGGACTACCAGAAGTTCTACCGCGATCTCTATCCCATGCAGGACGAACCTCTCTTCTGGATTCACCTCAACGTGGACTATCCCTTCAATCTGACGGGTGTGCTCTACTTCCCCAAAATCAAGAACAATATCGAGGTACATCGCAATAAGATTCAGCTCTATTGCAATCAGGTGTTCGTCACCGACTCTGTTGAGAACATCGTTCCCGACTTCCTCACCCTCCTCCATGGTGTCATCGACAGTCCCGACATCCCCCTCAATGTCAGCCGTTCTTACTTGCAGAGCGATCGCAATGTAAAGAAGATTTCGCAGTACATCACCAAGAAAGTGGCCGATCGCCTCAACGGCATCTTCAAAAACGACCGCGAGCAGTTTGAACAAAAGTGGGACGACCTCAAACTTTTCATCCACTACGGCATTCTTTCAGAACAAGATTTCTACGATAAGGCCAAAAACTTTGCCCTTCTCAAAGACATCAATGGCAAATGCTACACCTACGATGAATATCGTGAAGCGACGAAAGAAGCACAAACCGACAAAGACGGTAATCTCATCTGCCTCTACACCAACGACCGCGAGGCACAGTTTGCACATGTTGAAGCTGCCACTGCCAAGGGCTACAACGTCCTCTTGCTGGACGGCCAACTGGATGCACCGCTTGTGAGCGAACTGGAACGCAAGTGGGAAAAGACGCGCTTTGTCCGCGTGGACAGTGACACGGTGGAGCGCCTCATTCAAAAGGCCGACAAGACCGTGAGCGAAGCCGACGAGCAAGTACGCGCCAACCTCAGCACGGTTTTCAAAACGATGTTGCCCAAAGTGGAGAAAGTGGACTTCCAAGTCGATGCCACAGCCATGGGCGAAGAGGCACAACCGGTGGTCATCACCCAAAGCGAATATATGCGCCGCATGAAGGAAATGGCGCAGTTGCAACAAGGTATGGCTTTCTATGGCGAGATGCCCGATATGTACAGCCTCGTGCTCAACACCGACCACCGACTGGTGAAGCAGGTCAATGAAGAACTCAGCACTTCTCTTTCCGACCGTTTGGCTCCCATTGATGCTGAATTGCGCGGACTCAACGCCCGCCGTCAAGCCATTGAGTCGGCACAGCAAAACACGAAGCCCGAAGACCTCACCGATGCCGAGAAGGCCGACCGCAAGCAGGTGAACGACGACATTGCCGCACAAGAAAAACTCCGCGAAGAGGCTCTTGCCGACTATGCACGCACCAACAAACTGGTGCCGCAGCTCATCGACTTGGCACTCTTGCAAAATGGTCTCCTTCGTGGGGAAGCGCTCAACGCGTTCGTGAAGCGTTCGGTCGAACTGATTTAATCCTATTCTGAAAATCCTTTCAAGAGGATGTGTCGCTCTGATAAAGCGGCACATCCTCTTTTGCTTTCCATCTTCTTTCACCTTTACCTTATTTCTTCGGGTGATGCATCGTTGAGTTTTTCTGGGGTAAAGATATAACAGAAGGGCAAAAAAACTCTTATCATTATCGTGCAAATTGTTATCAAAATCTTGCATCTTCTCTTTTGGTGATTGATAGTTCACAGCAGAATATCGGTTCTACACTGTGGCAAAGTTGTTTTTATATCGAAGTACAGACGTTTTTCAATCCATTATCAAAAAATGTGAAAGAAAGTTTTGTTGTTTAGAGGCAAAGGTGTACCTTTGCGCAAAAGGGAAAGCTGAATAACTTTGTTTTTTCTATCCTTTAGATTCACCGTATTTTAATTTGATAAAACCTCGCTAACCCTATTCCATAAATGCAATACCTTTCTTCCTTAATTAACTATTTTCCGTTGAACGGCACTGCAAAACGTCCCCGATTGGGGAGTTTAGGGGTAGTGGTGATATTGATGATAGTTTTGTCGCTATTTATGGCTTGCGGCAAAAGACCGATAACCTTCAGTAATGAAGAGCGACAAGCTGCCGACAGTGTGGTGCGCGCCACCCGTGGAGTAGATTCGATCGCACAGCTGCAACAGCGATTGGCTGATGCAGGCGATCGCTTGGGTAGCATCGTTGCCCTACGCGAATGGGGAAAACTATTGCGTAACGAAAGTCGATTTGAGGAAGCGTTGCGCGTGCACAGTCAAGGTCTTTCTGAAGCAGAAGCCATCGGTGATACCATTGAGTGGGTACAAGCCCTGAATAACATCGGCACCGACTATCGTCGTATGGGCATACTGGATGTTGCACAAGAATATCACTACAACGCTTGGAAACTGAGCGAAGAGTGTGCCGACACTGCTTTTCAAGCCCAAAAAAATCGTGTCATGTCCCTCAATGGTTTGGGAAATATCTATATGGCATTGGGCAACTATGAACGAGCCGATAGTGCATTGCGGCGAGCACTGAAGGGAGAACAGCAGTTGAACAGTCTCGTAGGGCAGGCCATCAACTACGCCAATCTCGGTTCGATTTACGCCCGTCACCAACAGTTCGACTCAGCGTGGGTCTACTATCGTCGGTCTATGATTCTCAACACCGAGGCCGGCAATGAGTTAGGAATTTCTCTCTGTCACACCTATTTTGGAATGCTCCACGAGAAGGCAAAGGACTACGATAGTGCCACTTTGGAGTATGAAACGGCTTATAAGATGATGCAGTCGTCGAAAGACGAATGGCATGCTCTCAATTCGCTCACCGCCTTGGCCGGAATACACATCACCACGGGGCAAACTCCGCAAGCGGTGAACTACCTTGATAAAGCCCGGCAGGTAGCAGAGAGCATCAAGTCGCCCGAGCATTTGGCAGAGATTTACACATTATATTATAAGCTCTACAAGCATCAAGGTCGGTGTAACGAGGCGTTGAAAGCCTTCGAAAAGGCCATCACTTTACAAGACAGTGTGGTAGACTTAGAGAAGATGAATCGCATCCAAAACACGAGCCTGACCATTGAGCGAAATCGCCAACATCAGCAGATGAGCGAAGCGCGCCACAAATTGGAGCAAGAGCGCAGCACCCGCTATGTCGGCTTCACCCTTTTCGGCCTGGTGATGCTCATTTTGGCCGCTTGGGTCACCACGATGCTCTACACCAACCGCGTGCGCCGACGCAGCCACTTGGCTTTGAAGCGTATGGCAGCATTACGGGAAAACTTCTTCACCAATATCACTCACGAATTCCGTACACCGCTGACCATCATTCTCGGGCTGACCCACGACTTGAAACAGGGCGAACACAGCACAGCGGAGATACAAGAGAAGATGCACACCATCGAACGCCAAGGAAACGGCCTTCTTACACTCATCAACCAGCTCCTTGACATTTCTAAAATCAAGTCGGCTGTAGGTGCCCCCGACTGGCAGCGCGGCAACATTGTGGCCTATCTGGCTATGATTGTCGAAAGCTACCATGAGTTTGCTCATACGCGCAACATCAACCTCACCTTCTCCGCAGAAGAAAAAATAGAGATGGACTTTGTGCCCGACTATGTCTCCAAGACGATGAACAACCTGCTCTCCAACGCCTTCAAATTTACCCCTGCTCACGGCAGCATCAGCGTGTTGGTGCGTAGAGAAGGTCGTCACCTGTGCGTCACGGTTTCCGACACCGGAGCGGGAATGAGTCCGGAAGTGCTGTCACACGTTTTCGAAGCGTTCTACCAAGGTGAGAGCGATGGCAAGAACATCGGCACCGGAGTAGGTTTGGCGCTGGTGAAGCAAATCGTAGATGCCGTAGAAGGTAGCATCACAGCCGAAAGCCAACCTGGACAGGGCACGACTTTCCACATCAGCCTGCCCATCTACAACCACAACGCCAAACCCCTCGTTGCAGAGCCCCTTCCCTCTCTCCCCTCACTGGAACTCCTGCCGCAGAACAAAGATTTCCCCATCGACTCCACCAGTGAGGATAACGCCTGCCGCCTGCTCATCATCGAGGATAACGCTGACATCGCGGCCTACATTGGAAGCCACTTCACCCAAGGCTACGCCATCTCCTACGCCGGCAATGGCACGGAGGGGTTGGAGAAAGCCTTATTACTCGTACCCGATCTCATCATCACCGACCTCATGATGCCCGGTCTCGACGGCCTTGAGGTGTGCAGACGGATACGAGCCAATGAAATACTCAACCATATCCCTGTCATTATGGTGACGGCCAAAGTTTCAGAGGAAGAGCGTGTCGCCGGCCTCGAAGCTGGTGCCGATGCCTACCTCGCCAAACCTTTCAACAGCGATGAGCTCCGCACCCGCGTGGAGAAATTGCTCGACGTGCGTCGTCTGATGCGTGAAAAATTTATGCAATCTCTTACGGACTCAGAGGAAGACGACACTTCCTCGGAGGACGAAGATACCGAAGATGCCGACAACCTCTTTTTGGCAAAAGTGACCGACACTGTCTACCTCCACCTCAACCGCAGCGAAGACATCAGCGTCACAACTTTGGCCGCATCGGTATGCATGAGCAACAGCCAGCTCTACCGCAAACTACTCGCGCTTACGGGCTACACCCCCACCGCCTACATCCAACAATTCAAGATTAAGCGGGCAAAGCGACTCTTGGAGCGAAAACCGCCCCTCAGTCTCAATGAAGTGGCTGCACGCTGTGGATTCGACGTTTATTCCAACTTTTCCCCGCACCTTCAAAAGCGTCTGCGGCATCACCCCCACCGAATATCGTAAAAGCATTGACCCCTCTGTCGAAAAAGAGGAATAGGAGCGTAAGGTGAGACCTTGGCACTCAGAAATCAAAACGCAGCATTTTGGTTTGAAGAAAAATGTAAAAAACGATGTAGATATGCGCGCAATTCATTAACTTTGCAGTGACATAAACACATCACTACATTTTTAATTCTTACCACAATGACAACAAAAAGCATCAAAGGTACTCAGACCGAAAAGAATCTGATGACCAGTTTTGCCGGCGAATCACAAGCCCGCATGCGTTACACCTATTTTGCCAGTGCTGCCAAGAAAGAAGGCTACGAACAGATTGCTGCCATCTTCACTGAAACTGCCGACCAAGAGAAGGAACACGCCAAGCGTATGTTCAAGTATCTCGAAGGCGGTATGGTCGAAGTGGCCTGCTCTTTCCCCGCCGGTGTGATTGGCGAAACGCTCGACAACCTGCGCGCTGCTGCTGCCGGTGAAAACGAAGAATGGACGAAGGACTATCCCCATTTTGCCGAAGTCGCTGCCCAAGAAGGCTTTCCCGAAATTGCAGCTATGTACCGCAACATCGCCGTAGCCGAAAAGGCACACGAAGACCGCTACAAAGCCATGATTAAGAACTTGGAAGAATACACCATGTTCAAAAAAGATGGCAAGACTTTCTGGCAATGCCGCAACTGCGGTTTCGTCTACGAAGGCGAAAAAGCTCCCATCAAGTGCCCCGCCTGCCTCCATCCGCAAGCCTATTTTGAAGTGATGAAGACCAACTACTAATCGTCTTTCTCTCTTTATTTTCCTTTTTGGCGCATCGTCTTGTATTCCGCTTGCCGTTGGCAATGACGGCAAGACGATGCGCCCTCTCTTTTTTGTAGAACCCACCTTCACCCAACTCCTTTCCACCAATGGAACAAACACCTTTTCTCGAGCACTACCAAGCGCAACTCACCGACCAACTTTTACGCCTCTGCACCAACGCTCACGCTTTGAGCGGACAACTGCTTAGCACGCCCGACCTTGTGGAGCGCTGGAACGATGTGGCCGCCCCCTATCTGGCCGATGCAGTACCCGAAATTGCACAATATCCACACGTTGCCTTGGGCTGGATGATGTATGTAGGCATGGGATTGGCCCATCTTTGGGATAGTGAATGGGAGCGTATCGCCACTCATACCGATCTCTACGCGCTGCTCCGCGACCCACGCGGTTTCGACTGCCTCGACGAAGAAGTGCGCGAAGGCGTTTTAGGTTTTGAACGCGACGGCACAGCCTATCGGGAGTGTGAGGATTTGGTGCGCGCTTGTGCCCAATGCGCCCTCGACCGCATCCGCCGCGAACAAATCGAGCCTCAAAGCCCCGAAGCCTTTCACATCTATGTGCGGAGCCTTCGTGCACTCTACGAAGTGGGCATTGCTGTAGAGCTGAAACGCTTGGGCTACAAATACGAAGCCATTGGTTAATCTCCACCCTCTACTCCTATGCAACAAATCATCGATTTTCTCCGACAACTTCAAGCCAATAACAACCGCGAGTGGTTTGCCGAACATCGCGACGAATACAAAGCCGCCCAAGCGCGTTTCAACACCTTTGCCGAAGCGCTCGTAGGCGAAATTGCCAAGTTCGACCCTTCTGTGGCCGGACTTACCGCGCGCGACATCACCTACCGCATCTATCGCGACACCCGATTTTCCAAAGACAAAACGCCTTACAAAACCCATATGGGGGCTTTCATCTGTAGAGGCGGTAAGAAGTCGGGCTATGCCGGCTACTATCTGCAAGTGGGTGTGGAGCAAAACGGGGCGCATTTCGGCGACCTACATTGGGAAACGCAAAACATCCTTGCTCCCGGGCACTATTGTGTCGAACCTCGCGTGCTGCAAGTGTTGCGAGAGGACATCGTCCACGGCGATGGCGATTTCGATCGCTTGGTGCGCGAAGTCCCCGATGCCGGTTTTTCGTTGCTCACCACCAGCTCGCTCAAACGCAATCCCAAAGGTTTCGACAAAGACGCACCATGGTCGGAATATCTGCGCTTGAAATTCTTCTGTTTGGGTATGGCCGTAGACGATGCTTTCTTCCTGGCTCCGCAATTGCCTGAACGTGTCGCCGCCCTTTTTCAGACTGCCAAGCCGTTCCTCGACTACATCAACCGCGCCATCGACTACGTGCGCGATGGGGGTGAGTAGACAAGTTCTTGAAAACTGCCTCAAAAAAGCAACTCAGAAGTTGCCTTATATGGAAACTTTTTCTACCTTTGCAATATGAACTGAAAGATAAAAACATACGGTGGTTACTTCGAGGCGTTTATGGCGGAACTTGAAGCTAAGGTACAAGAGAAAATACAGTATGGTTTACTTTTGCTTAAAACTCAAAATCGTATCTCTACGAAATTTGTAAAGGCTGTCCGTGATGGGCTTTTTGAGTTACGCACGGAGTTCAATGGCAATATCTATCGTGTGTTTTTATCTTCGATGATGGCCAAATAGTCGTTTTATTCAATGGCTTTCAGAAGAAAACACAGAAGACGCCCAATACCGAAATAGAGAAAGCATTAAAAATAAAGGAGGCATATTATGCAGACAAACAATCATCAAATAAAAGACTATGACTTGGTATTAGATGCCAAATTCGGTAAAGAAGGCAGCCCTGAAAGATCCAAGCACGAAGAGGCTGCCAAAGCGTTCTATGCAGCCCAGCTGCTTTTGCAGGCACGCAAGGAGGCCAAAATTACACAGAGCGAACTTGCGCAACGTGTCGGCACTACAAAATCCTATATCTCTAAAATTGAAAATGGAATGATAGAACCAGGTGTGGGGCTGTTCTTCCGTTTGGTAAATGCTCTTGGCTTACGTATTGACATCACTCATCCGATAGGAATTTGAGAATAATCTTTCTCATCAATCAGCAACACGTTTACCTTTTAATTTCTACCTTTATGAAAAATCTCATCAAAGAAGCGGCCATCATCGCCGTGGCCATCCTCGGATTGGGTTGCTTATTCCACTCCGCTGTCGACAACTTCATCGACAAAGATCGCACTGTCACCGTCAAAGGGTTGGCCGAAATGGAGGTCAAAGCCGACAAAGTGATTTGGCCGCTCACCTACAAAGAGTTGGGCAACACCCCCAGCGAGATGTATGCCAACATCTCGGCCAAAAATGCGCAAATTGTGAGCTTCCTCACGCAATATGGCATCCGGAAGGACGAAATCAGCATCAACCCTCCCGAAATCTCCGACCGTAAAGCCCACGCTTATGGCAGCGACGACGGCATCACCACGCGCTACGTGGCCACCAGCGTCATCACCGTCACGTCCAACAGTTTGGACACGGTGCGCAGCCTCATGCAGCGTCAAAGCGAACTGATGAAATACGGCATCGCCCTCACCGGCGGCGACTACGAGTCGGGCAGCACCACCTACGAGTACACCCAACTCAACAGCATCAAGCCCCGAATGATTGAAGAAGCCACCAAGAACGCCCGCGCCACGGCCGAAAAGTTTGCCAAAGACTCCGACAGCCGTTTAGGAAAAATCAAAACCGCTTCACAAGGACAGTTCAGCATCGAAGATCGCGACCAAAACACCTCACACATCAAGAATGTGCGCGTGGTGACCACCATCGAATACTATCTTAAAGACTAACCTCATCGTGCCGCATCCTTCTCTTGCCTACGTCACAAGGTTGCGCTTTCCGCTCGCCCTGGCCGTGGTGTTCATCCACGCCATGGGCGCTGCTCCACGGTGGCAGCACGCGACAGACCTCTCCCTGCTCGATGCGTGCAAGTGGCTTTTCTCGCAAACCTTGGCCGGACTGGCCGTCCCCACCTTTTTCGTTCTCTCCGGCTACCTCTTCTTCTTAGGCATTTCGGAGGCAGAAGAGGTGGGGACGTTTTTCAAAACCAAATGGCGGAGGCGTGTTTCAACCCTCCTGCTTCCCTACCTCACGTGGAATGCAGTGGCCTTCCTTTGGCGTTGGTTTGACACAGGCGGAGGCAGTTTGTCTTTGCGCTGGATGCGCGAGGGCGGCTTCAACATCTTTTGGGGCTGCCACACCATCGGTCGCGACCACACTAACATCTGGGGAATGCCGATGGGACATTTGTCCGCTCCCATCGATGTGCCGCTGTGGTTTCTGCGCGATTTGATGCTCACCATACTGCTCGCCCCCGTGCTTTACGCTCTCCTGCGTCAGCAATGGGTGGGAGTGGTAGTTCTTGTCTGCGCCGGCCTGTGCTACGTGCTCGGCATTTGGCCGCATCCGTGGCACTTGTCGCTCACCGCCCCCTTCCTTTTTGCCGTGGGTGCTGCGTTCTCCATTCATCGGCGCGATCTGCTCCTCACCTTCCGCCCCTATCGTCGAGGTTTGTGGATTTTGGCGGCGACGTTATTGCTGCTGCCGCTCTTCCTGCGGGGAACGGTAGCTGCGTCCGTACTTCCCTACACCGCTCCTCTTTCCACCCTTATCGGCATTCCTGCCCTCCTGCTGATTGCCGGCGAATGGGAGCGTCGCAACCTCCGGCTCTCCCCGGCTACACGCTGGTTGGCACAGAGTAGTTTTCTCATTTATGCCGCCCACACCGTAGGGGTGTTGCGGCAGATGGATCTGTGGCTCCGCAACCTCCTGCCTTCCATCCAAGGCATATGGGGCGCCACCCACTATTTTTTGCTTCCTTTCCTCACCACCGCTCTCTGTCTGCTGCTCTTCGCCCTCTTGTCGAGATTAGGACGCTGGGGTGCTCCGCTCACAGGAGTTTGGTGAGCCTCCACAACAGCCGCTTAGCAATGAAACCTTGTTTCCCCACAACAGTATCAAGCGGTTCAACTTCCCCATTTGAAGGAAAGCCCTCGTACCCGAAAAAAGACGGTAGTTGTCAGGGCGGTTTCTATTTATATATAGACATCTCGCTCCCCATTCTTACCACTCCCTGCCGACTTTAACACAACTTTAACCTTTCGGAAAATTCCCAAAGGGTAGGAGAAGCCGTTCAACACTTTGACATCACCCTCGTTTTACTCAGAGAGCATTTCATTTATCTCAGAGCCGGAAAAAACTACCTCTGAGATAAATGCAACGGCTTCCCTCTTTCTCAAACAGAGGTCGCGCGCGTACGTACTACTCTGATATTCTGTTTTTTTCCTTCACTTCCTTCACCTATCATCCATTGTTTTGAAAATAAGCGCTTTATGGTGAAGGATTTTTTGATGTCTGTCAAATTCTTATGAGAGAATAATAAACAGTGTTCACTCGAGACCTAAATTTGAGCGCTACCATAGTGAAAAAACGCCTGTCAGGTGAAGGATTTACCTTCTGAGAACCTTCACCCGCATCCTCCTGTTTTTCAAACCGTTACTCGCTCGGTGAAGGAATGAAGGATAAAAACAAGCACTATAGGGGATATACGCGCGCGAGGGAATGTGACCTTTACTTGTCAAACCTCTTTCCGAAATGTAGGCAACAAGACGGCAGCGATGAGGCAATGGTTTACTGCCGAATGGAAATCGCGTCATTCTTTCCAAGAGGGTGAGCAAAATCGACTTCTCGAGAGCAGAGGTTCAAAAATAAATGAGAGGCAGGCGGATTTCTTCAAAAAGAAATTCGTAAATTTGCCACAAATACTAAAATCATCACACCACCCCAAGCTGTCTCTCCATCAGAGACGGCTTGGGTGCGGTGGCTCAAACTCAGACATTCACCGATATGAATATCCTCGAACTCAGCGAACAAGAAATTGCACGCCGCAACTCCCTCAACGAAATCCGCGCTTTGGGTATCGACCCCTACCCTGCTGCCGAATATCCCACCAACGCTTTCAGCGACGACATCCTCGCCAACTTCCGCGATGAGGAAGAAACGCCTCGCGAAGTGTGCATGGCCGGCCGTATGATGGGGCGCCGCGTGATGGGTAAAGCCACTTTCCTCGAACTGCTCGACTCTCGTGGACGCATCCAAATCTACATCAGCCGCGATGAGATTTGCCCCGAAGAGGACAAGACCATTTACAACTCGCTTGTCAAAAAACTGCTCGACCTTGGCGATTTTGTCGGTGTCAAAGGCTACGTGTTCCGCACGAAAACAGGCGAAATCTCTGTTCACGCCCGCGAAATCACCCTCCTCTCCAAGAGCCTCAAACCGCTCCCTATGCCTAAGGAGAAGGACGGTGAAGTGTTCGACGCATTCTCCGATCCGGAACTGCGCTACCGCCGTCGCTACATCGACCTTGTGGTCAATCCGCAGGTGAAGGACACCTTCTACAAGCGTGCAAAAGCCATCACCACCCTCCGCAGCATCCTCGACGAAGCAGGATACACGGAGGTGGAAACCCCCACGCTGCAAAACATTCCCGGCGGTGCTTCGGCACGTCCCTTCATCACGCACTTCAACGCGCTCAATCAGCAGATGTATTGCCGCATCGCCACCGAACTTTATCTCAAGCGTCTCATCGTGGGCGGTTTTGAAGGTGTGTACGAAATCGGCAAAAACTTCCGCAACGAGGGTATGGACCGCACCCACAATCCCGAGTTCACCTGCATGGAGCTCTACGTTCAGTATAAAGACTACAACTGGATGATGGACTTCACCGAGCAGATGCTTGAGAAAATCTGCATCGCGGTGAACGGCACTACCGAAACGGTGGTGGATGGCAAGACCATCAGTTTCAAAGCTCCTTATCGCCGACTCCCCATCCTCGACGCCATCAAGGAACAAACCGGCTACGACCTTAACGGCATGAGCGAAGAAGAGATGCGCTCCGTGGCTGAAAAACTGGGCATCGAAGTGGATGACACGATGGGCAAGGGTAAGCTCATTGATGAGATTTTCGGCGAAACCTGCGAAGGCACGTTCATTCAGCCCACTTTCATCACCGACTACCCCGTTGAGATGTCGCCCCTAACGAAGATGCACCGCAGCAAACCCGGTCTGACGGAACGCTTCGAACTGATGGTCAACGGTAAGGAATTGGCCAATGCCTATTCCGAGCTCAACGACCCCATCGACCAAGAAGAGCGTTTTGTAGAACAAATGCGCCTTGCTGACAAGGGCGATGACGAGGCGATGCTCATCGACCAAGATTTCCTGCGTGCCCTCCAATACGGTATGCCCCCCACTTCGGGCATCGGCATCGGCATCGACCGCCTCGTCATGCTCCTCACGGGCAACACCGCCATTCAAGAAGTGCTCTTCTTCCCGCAAATGAAGCCCGAAAAGCTCGCTGCCAAAGACAAGCCCGAAGCCTACGCTCCTTACGGCATCGCCGCTGATATTGTCCCTGTGCTTCAAAAGGTGGGCTACTATCTCGTGCAAGACCTCAGCGGTGCCAATCCGCAGAAGGTTCAGCAGCAGATTGGTGAGGTGATCAAGAAGTTCAAGCTCGACATCGAAAAGCCCTCCGTGGCCGACATCGCGGCGTGGGTGGAAGCCATCGATAAGGCGGCGCAATAAGTTCTTCCTTATGCGACACACGACCTTTTGTCGTTTCTTTCTGCCAACATTCCCCATTCCTAACCCGCTAACGTAATGCCCAGTTTTAGCTCATTTTTCGGCTTTGGCAACTCGTCCGGCGAGAGCCATCAGCCCTCAGAGTTTCCGGGAGCCATTGCCATCATCGGCAGTGGTTCGTGGGCAACTGCTGTCGCCAAAATCGTATTGGAGAGTGTGCCGGAAATTTGGTGGTATGTGCGCCGTGAAGAGACGATTGAGGAGTTTAAGCGGATGGAACACAATCCGTCCTACCTCACCACGGTAAAGTTTCCCATCGACCGTATTCACTTCTCTTCGGACATCAACGAAGTGGTGCGCGAGGCCGACACACTCATTTTCATTACCCCTTCGCCCTACCTCAAAGCGCAACTCAAACGCTTGAAGGTGAAGCTCCACAACAAGTACATCATGACGGCCATCAAGGGTATTGTGCCCGATGAAAACGTGGTGTGTACCGAATACTTCCGCACGCAATATGGTGTGCCCGAAGATCAACTGATGGTGTTGGGCGGCCCGAGCCACGCCGAAGAGGTGGCACTCGACCGCCTCACCTACCTTACGGTGGGGTGCAGCAATGTGGAGCGCGCCCGCGTACTAGCTAACCTACTGGCCAACCACTATGTCAAGACGTCGACCTCCGGCGATGTCATCGGCATCGAATATGCCGCCGTTCTGAAGAATGTCTATGCCATTGCCGCCGGCATCTGTGCGGGTTTGAAGTATGGCGACAACTTCCTTTCGGTACTGCTCTCAAGTGCCGTACAGGAGATGCACCGCTTCTTGCGCGCCGTCCACCCCATTGAGCGCAATGTCTACGACAGCGCGTACTTGGGCGACCTCCTCGTGACGGCCTACTCCAACTTTTCGCGCAACCGTGTGTTTGGGCAGATGATTGGTAAAGGCTACAGCGTGAAGAGTGCGCAAATGGAGATGGAAATGATTGCCGAAGGTTATTACGGTGTGAAGTGTATGAAGAGCATCAACCGTCATTACCACGTCAATATGCCCATCCTCGATGCGGTCTACAACATCCTCTACGAGCGCATTTCGCCCACCATCGAAATCAAACTCCTCACCGACTCTTTGAGATAAACAGAGGTTCGACGCGAATGCTCCTTCCCTCACCGCAGGACGAATAAAGCGAACATTCCATTTTACTCCCACTTCACAACAGAACTTCAAACAGACTTAACTTCAAACATGGCTTTCAACCTCCCTGAAACCAATAAAAAGCGCGTGGTCATCGTAGGCGGTGGCTTTGGCGGTCTCAAACTGGCCAATAAGCTCCGCAATTCGGACTTCCAAGTAGTTTTGGTAGACCGCAACAACTATCACCAGTTTCCCCCACTCATCTACCAAATTGCCTCGGCCGGTATCGAGCCGAGCAGCATCTCTTTCCCTTTCCGCAAAATCTTCCAAAAGCGCAGCAACTTCTTCTTCCGTATGGCGGAAGTGCGCAGCGTCTTTCCGGAACAGAACATTCTCCAAACTTCAATCGGAAAGGTACGCTACGATTACCTTGTCTTCGCAGCAGGAACCACCACCAACTTTTTCGGCAACAAAAATGTCGAAGAGCACGCCATTCCGATGAAGAACGTGAGCGAGGCGATGGGATTGCGCAATGCGTTGCTCGAAAACTTTGAACGTGCTCTCACCTGCGCTTCCGACACGGAACGTCAGGAGTTGCTCAACGTGGTCATCGTGGGCGGTGGCGCCACAGGGGTGGAAGTGGCCGGTGCGCTCTCGGAGATGAAAAACCATGTCCTGCCGAAGGACTATCCCGACATGCCGTCGAGCCTGATGAACATTTACCTCATCGAGGCAGGAACGCGTTTGCTCCCAGCCATGAGCGAACAGACCTCGCAGCATGTGCTCAACTATCTCCGCAAGATGGGTGTGAACGTGTTGCTCAACAAGATGGTGACGGACTACGATCACCACCGCGTCATTCTCAAAGACGGCAGCCAGATTGCCACACGCACCTTTATCTGGGTGAGCGGTGTGGCCGCAGAAAAGATCACCAACCTCGACGGCGAACACCTCGGACGAGGCGCACGCATCATCGTGGACGAACACAACCGCGTGAAGGGTTTTGATAACATTTTCTCCATCGGCGACCAATGTATCATGCCCGAAGGCGATCCCAACTACCCCGGTGGGCATCCACAGTTGGCACAAGTGGCCATTCAGCAAGGCCGACTTTTGGCGCGCAATTTCAAAGCGATGGAACGAGGAAAGTCGCTCAAAGCCTTCCGCTACCGCAACCTCGGTGCGATGGCCACAGTGGGTCGCAACCGCGCAGTAGCCGAGTTCAGCAGTATGAAGATGGCCGGATTTTGGGCGTGGATTATGTGGCTCGTAGTGCACCTGCGCTCCATTCTCGGCATTCGCAACAAGAGCATCGTTCTCTTCAACTGGGTGTGGAACTATTTCTCCTACGCTCAATCGCTGCGCTTCATCGTCTACGCCCGCAAAGCCAAAGAGGTTGTAGACCGCCAAGCGCGACTCGCCTCGCAGCATTGGGGCAACGACCTCAACAGTAAAGGCGTGGATGCCGAAGAATAGTTTTTCTCCCAACTCACCAGCACTGCATGAAAAGAACCAAAACCCTTGTCGTCCTCTCGGGCGGACAAGATTCTACCACTTGCCTCTTTTGGGCGCTTCGCCACTTTGAAGAGGTACACGCCCTCGCCTTCACTTATGGGCAGAAGCACGCCCAAGAAGTCGAAATCGCTCGCGCCATCTGCCAAGAGCAGAACGTACCTTTTGAGGTGATGGACATTCCCCTCATCGGACAACTCGGCCGCAACTCCCTGACCGACATTTCTTTGGAGATGGACACGGAAAAACCTGCCGACAGCCCCCCAAACACCTTCGTACCCGGCCGCAACCTCTTCTTCTTGAGCATCGCCGCCGTCCATGCCCGCGAACACGGTATCTTCGACCTCATCACGGGAGTGGGACAAACCGACTTCTCGGGCTACCCCGACTGCCGCGATGCCTTCATCAAGAGCCTCAACGTCACGCTCAATCTTGCGATGGACGAGCAGTTCTGCATTCACACGCCCCTCATGTGGCTCGACAAAGCACAAACTTGGGCACTGGCCGATGAGCTCGGTGTGCTCAACCTCATCCGATATCGTACCCTCACTTGCTACAACGGCATCGTGGGCGACGGCTGCGGAGAATGTCCCGCCTGCAAACTCCGTCAAGCGGGATTACAACAATACCTCAGCGTTTCCGCCAAACCCAACGCGCAGTGCTCAAACGAAGCGAAGCATAAGTTTTGAGCCGTGTCGTGGCGAGAAAACGCAACAACAGCAAACCAACAACTACAACCAACATCATGTCACAACGCGAAACTGAAGGCTTGCAGCATCTGGGCAGCCAAGGTACAAAATACCCTACCGACTACGCTCCCGAACTGCTCGAATCATTCATCAATAAGCACCCCGACAACGACTATTGGGTGCGCTTCAACTGCCCCGAATTCACGTCGCTCTGCCCCATCACCGGACAGCCCGACTACGCCGAAATCCGCATCGCCTACATCCCCGATGTCCGTATGGTAGAGAGCAAAAGTCTCAAACTCTACCTCTTCTCCTTCCGCAATCATGGTGACTTCCACGAAGACTGCGTCAACATCATCATGAAAGACCTCATCCGCCTCATGGATCCCAAATACATTGAAGTGACCGGTCTGTTCACCCCACGCGGCGGCATCAGCATCTTCCCCTATGCCAACTACGGCCGCCCCGGCACCAAGTTTGAAAAGCTCGCCGAATATCGTTTGCAACAACACGACCTCTAAGCCCTAACCCATGCAGCGCTTCTTTCGTCTCATCAACGTTCTCTGGTCCGGCCGCAGTTGGCTGGTCACGATTTTCTTCGTAGTGGTGGTCGGCTTTCTCGATCAGAACAGTTTTCTCAACCTCTTCTTTTTATTGCAGAAAAACAGCGAACTCAAAGACGAGATAGCACATTACGCACAGCAATACGCCGACGACAGCAAAGCCCTCCGCCTGCTTGACACTTCGGAAGAAGCCGTGGAGAAAGTGGCGCGCGTCAATCTCCTCATGAAGAACGACAACGAAGATGTCTACGTCGTTGTCGAAGAATAACTCCAGAAGCATAATTCCACCGCTCGTGAAACCGCTCACCCCCTTCCAAAATCTCATCTATCAGTTGGGCGGCATCCTGCTCATTGTAGGTGCTATCCTCCCCCTCGTCCCCTCCTTCACCACCTTTGCGCCCTACGTTTTCACTACGGGCTGCCTGATGTTCTCCACCATGCAGTTACAACAGCGCTACGAAGGGCGCGACATCACTGTCCGCCGCCTGCGTCGGCAACAGATTGTGGGGGCATTTCTCCTGCTCATCTCGGCGTGCTTGATGTTGATGAAATGGTTTCACCTCGGCCCGCTGCGCGGCGATGAATGGAAACTCACACTGGCGATTGCAGCCCTCCTGCAACTCTACACCGCCTTCCGTCTACCTGCCGCCCTCAACAAATCAGAAAAGTAGTGGGTCCTACCCGATTGTTTCTTCCCCAAAACAAAACTGTGCTCCATCTTTTCCGGATGGAGCACAGTTTTTTTCATATATGACTGAGGAAAGAGTCGTTTACTTCTTCTCGCCCTTGCAGCACTTTTTATCAGCGGCTTTCTTGCCGTCGCATTGCTTAGCAGCCTTGTCACAAGCCTTCTTACCGTCGCATTGCTTAGCAGCCTTGTCGCAAGCCTTCTTACCTTCACATTGCTTAGCAGCAGCCTTATCACAGGCCTTCTTGCCGTCACATTGCTTAGCAGCAGTCTTATCACAGGCCTTCTTACCTTCACATTGCTTAGCAGCAGCCTTGTCACAAGCCTTCTTTTTTTGGCAACAAGCCTTTTCTTCTTTTTTCTGTTCCTGGGGAGCTTGTGCCATAGCACTGACACTAAAAGAGAGCAGACCCACGAGGAGGAGACTCTTAATCATGTTAAGTTTCATATTGGTAATTTTTGGGGTTATTCAAGATGCGAAATAGTCGTATCCGCTACAAAATTATTTCTTTTTGCTCAAATCTCCAAACAAACCAACGACAAACTTTTTCTTTTTGAGTTTTATATGCAGGCGTAGAGATTTGTTTACAAAAAACGGGGTTGCTCTCTACCGATATTAAAACTACTTTTCAATAGTAGACCGAAGGGTTTCCAGCAAATGTCCACAAGCATCGTCACAAAGGTCGATGACCAATTCAAAGTCACGAGCATCGCCATAGTAAGGATCGGGAATGGACTCGTAGCCAGGGTGGCGAGTGAGGTAGTCGGAGAGCAACACCACCCGCTCCATACATTCAGGTCGGGGTGCCATCTGGCGCAAGCGGCGCAGGTTGTCGGCATCCATGGCCACAATCAAGTCGAAACGGTGGAAGTCTGCCGGAAGCATTGGGCGGGAGAGGTGCGTGAGGTGCAACCCATGTCCGGCAGCCGCAGAGCGCATACGTCCATCGGATGGTTCACCTTCGTGATAGTCAATCATCCCTGCTGAATCGATGGTGGGAAATTGAGTGTCGAGATGTGCCTGTTTCACCTTTTGGCGAAACACTTCTTCAGCCAAAGGTGAGCGGCAGATATTGCCTAAACAGATAAAGAGAATGTTCATGTGTCGAAAAGTTTTGAGGTGGGCAATGACGAAACGGCCATACCGTCCGCTTATGAGCGCTGCCGTCTTTCCATGTCGCGCAGCGCATTACGTTTGGCCGCAGCAAGAGCCGGCGAACATGGGGCACCATCAAGCAGATGCAGGAGCGTCTTTACCTCGTTCTGCACTTCGGGAAAATGGCGCGTAAGCACTACTGCCAGTTTGATGCAGAGTGAGGGTAAATGTCCGCCTTCCTCCACCGGTTCGATGCGCAACAAGCAGAAGTCAAGCAACTCCATGAGCGTGGGCGAAAGACGGGCTTCCGCTTGCTCCGCGAAAAGAGTGCGCGGTAGGAGGAGTTCCAACAGATGTAGCACCGTGGTGAGTAAGAGGCGGCGCAGTGTAACGTCGCAAGTGAGCATGGCTCGTGTGGTCAGTGCGTCAAGTTTCGGCAGCAAGCGCAGAAGCACTGCCCCTTTCAGATGAGAAGCCACCCAAGCCGCATTGATGGTTGCCCATCCCTCACCTGTCAACAGGAGTTCCTGCCAAGACTTCCATAACTCGTCATTGCCGTCCGATTTGAGCAAAGCACAAGTTTGCTTAATTTGCAACAGTGTGAGGCGATGTTCAAAGGAAGAAAAAAGTTGTGGGGAAGACATAAGCCAAAAAGAGAATAGGAGTAAACACTGCACGCTACTCGCGCGCGCGTATACACACATAGGGTATGTTTTTATCCTTCAATCCTTCACCACTGGGGTAAACTATCTGATTTTCAAGCCTTTTCAGGTGAAGGTTTTCATTTTTCAAATCCTTCACCGGAGATCATCTACCTTGTCGAAATACCCTCATCTACATTGCAGCAGAGAGAAGCATCCTTCACCCACAGCAAGCTGGAAATCAATAACATAAGCGTATCGGTGAAGGAAGTGAAGGAAAAATACAAGAATTGCATGTAATGCGCGCGCGTACGCGCGAGGAGAAAATAAGGGGAAGAAAACGTCTATGAAACGAATTTCTATCTCTCGAACGGATTGAGAAAGAACGGAAGCGGCAAAGGGTTGCCGCAGCAACTACCTCAGAGATAAATTTACGCAAATCAGAGATAGAAAAAACTACCTCTGAGGTAAATGCTCTCTGATCAATAGAAGAAAATACTCCCCTGCGGAAACACCCGAAAAAGCATTCAGCATACGTAGAGGAAAAATCAGATTCCCCTCTACGTATGCTGAACGATTACCACAAATATGGCCAATCTCATCGGTGCGTGAGAGCCGTATTTAAGCCGGGCTTAAAGCAGAATACTCTTGACCGCAGGAATTACAACGGCAAGTTCGTCAATCACCTGCTGACGGTCCACGCCTTCACGCATAATGGCCAAAATGGTGTCGTCACCGGCCAAAGTACCGCAGATGGTTTCAAATCGGTGCGTATCGATTTCGGTGGTGATACCCGCAGCATAACCGGGACGGGTGTGCATCACAACGATATTACCCGAAAACTCCAATCCCAAAAAGCCGGTGTTGCGCAAAAATTCGGGTACATCGGCCGAGATTTTGCGACGGTAGAGGGGGTTTTCAGGTAGAATGTAGCGATAGCCGCTCATACTGGCCACCTTAGCGGCTTTGAGTTTTTGCAAGTCACGAGAGAGCGTGGCTTGTGTCACTTTGTAGCCCTCAGCCGCCAATTCTTTGAGCAAGGCTTCTTGGCTACCGATTTCGGTGTTGGTCAGAATGAGGCGGAGCACCTCCATGCGGTCACTTCTTGATTTCATATTCGTAGAATTGTGGTTTTATACGTTGCAAAAATACTATTTTTTTCTTACATACAAAATTTTATATACGAAGAAATTGTATTTTCTTCTGAAACAATCCACGTTTTCTCCCCATTCCTCCTTTTTTAATCTTAAAAAACGTAATTTCAAATTGTATATTTTGAAGAGGATGTCAAAGCGGGATATGCAAAATTTCCGTTCTGAGTCAGCAGAAGGTCAGCGTTATGACCACACACTCCTCCTTCCTCCCAAAAAGAAGTGTTCGGCATGAACTTTACGTTTCACACCGAACACTTTTTATGCAGGAAGAGCCAATCCCTATCGACCAATCCAGCGCTCAGGATTGAGTTTGGTCGTTTCGTGACGCAACTGAAAATGAAGGGTGCTGTGTCCTGAGGCATCGCGCGCCACCGTGCCGAGAATTTGACGCGTGCTCACTTGTTGTCCACGGCGCACAGAAACACCGGCAAGGTTGCAGTAGACAGAGATATAAGATCCATGGCGCACAATGATGTTGCTCATGCCGCCCATGGGGAAGATGGCCGTGACCTCACCGTCAAAGATACAGCGGGCTTGCGCACCGGCAGGAGCGGTAAGGTTGATGCCCTTATTGTCAAGACGCACACCATTGAGTCCATCGACGTTGTAAGCTCCAAAATGACAGGAGATGGTGTAGCTGCCGGTGATGGGCACAGGAAGACGGCCTTGGTTGGCGGCAAAGTTGGCCGAAAGGCGTCGATCGGCATTGTCGGGAGCATTGAAGTGCGGCGTGGCAGGGGTTGCGGCACGCGCCGTTTCTTGACGTGGTTCCGACGTAGTGGCAACATGGCGCTCACGGGTCGTTTTTTTAGTATTGCGTGCCGACTCCTGACGCGTGCGCTCTTTTTCCGCCTTTCGAGCGGCCTGCTCGGCTGCACGGGCACGCTCTGCTTCCAATCGCCGCTGTTCCTCCTTGCGTCGGCGCTCCTCTTCGGCCTTTCGGCGACGTTCGGCTGCCAAAATCTCCGCTTGAATGAGCTGATCGATTTTTGCATTAAGAGCGTTGTACTGCTGCTGTTGTTTGGCAATGGTCGCTTGCAGTTCGCGCTGTCGCTGATTGAGTTGATTGACCACCCCCTGCTGTTCCTTCTGCCGAGTCTGGAGCTGTGCCTGCTGTACCTTGCCCCGTTCGAGCAGCACGTTCTTAGAGGAGCGCGCCGAAGCCAATTCATTGCGTTTGTTACGCACGGCGGCCTCCTTTTCTTGGAGCAGCGTGCCAAGGGCGCGCTGATAGCGGGTGTAGGCACGAATATAGCGCAGACGCTTGTACATTTGGCGGAAGGTCGGTGCCGCAAAAACAAACATGAGTTTGTTGTGTACAAGGCGGTTCTTGTGCATATAAAGAATGCCGCGGGCATAATTGCGTTGGCACACCTGCAAGTCGGCTTCGAGAGCGCAGAGTTCGGTCTCTTTCTGCCCGATACTGTTAGTCAGCGTGTCGACTTCCATCTGTATGCCTGCCACCACGCGTTGCTGATCGGAGATTTGCCCGTTGAGCATCTGAAGGTTGGCAAGTTGGGAACGGACATCCTTTCGGGTCGTGGTCAATTCCGACTTGGAAGCCTCGATTTGCTTTTTGAGCTGCGCTTGCTCGGTCTGCAACTTGCGGATACCGGCCGTGGTCGGCGTTGTTTGTTCTGCCGTTTTTCCTTTGTTCTTTTTCCCCTTTCGGGAGGGCGTAGCCGGCGTTTTGCGCGATTTAGCCACCTCTGTTTTGCGCGCACTTTGTGTCGTTCGCGCTTTCTTTTGGGGCTGACGCGACTGTCCTACGAGTGTACTCGAAGAACAAAAAAGCAGGAGAAGAAGGGAGAGCAATAGGCGCATGAGAAAGGAGTTTATTGGAGGGCTTTACGGAGCAGTTTGCCCAGCGTGGCGGTATCAATGGGAGTATAGCCTTCGGGAATGGTGGTGCGGGCGTTCCAGTTGTAATTGATTTTAACTTTAGAAAGTTGGAGATCCAAATCGACTTCTTTATCGAAGATATTGAGATCGACATGGGTATTCTGCGGAATCTTGTGCCCTTGGATGTTTTTGATTTTGCTGCGTTTAATGCGCATTTCGAGAGGGAAAATTAGTCCGATCGTAGTACTCACTTCTTCGTTACTGCGGTTGCGGTCGTTCCAAAAGAAAGTTTGAAAGTCTTGGAAGGTCAGTGGTCGGGCGTCGGGGAGAATTCCTACAAAGGCAGCGTAGGTGTTGGCAGCATAGCGCTTATGAAGGCGGTCGAGCACAATGAGACTGTCGGGAGTAAAAATCACCCGTGCTCCTTCGATACCAAATTTGGTCAGAGAAAGTTGGATGACGTGGTCGCGGAGCATACGGAGCATGCCTCCCACACTTTGGCCGGCCTCATCGGTGCCCACTTTGGCCGAAAGTTTAGCCGTGATACTAAGCGGTTCATTGGGGCGATAGGCATCGCTGGTGCCACGCATTGTGCCGCAACTGACGAGCAGAAGCGGAAGGAGAAGGAGGAAAAGAAGTTTTTTCATACGGAAAGTCTTAAATTAAAAGTAAGTTCTAAATCCTCACCAAGAATTCAAGTGGGTGTTCTAAAATTTTACGGAGTGATTTATTTTCTCAAGGTTCAATCAAAGCGTTTTTTAGATTCGCTTGTTCTTGATTTTTCGTCGTAGGGTTCGGAGAAGTTTGGCATCTTGGGTGAGGTCTTGTGCCGTGCGCCAAAGTTCCACGGCCTCACGGCGCTTTTTTAAGCGAAAATAAATGTCGCCGGCATGGTCGTAAAGATTTGCATCTTCGGGTTCCGGAGCACCTTCGGCTTCAATCGCGTCAAGCACCTGATCAATATATCGTTTGGCTTCGGCATAGCGGCGCTGCTGATAAAGTACCCAGGCATGCGTGTCGAGATAGGTGGGATTGTCGGGCGCAATCTCAATGGCTTTGCCGCTCATCGTTGCCGCCTTGGCAAGGTGGATGCGATCAAGTGAAAGATAGTAGGCAAAGTTGTTGAGACAATTCACGTTTTGCGGATTGTAGACAAGGGCACTATCCAGCGCAGCAAAGGCTTGGCGGTGCTGTCCCTCTTGGTAGAGGACATCGCCAAGAGCGGCATACAGTTCGGAGGCGATTTCGGTATCACTTTCCGAAGTGAGGTGTTGCGCCCCCTGCTGTAAAAGCGCAATGGCTTCGACCGGTCGTCCTTGTGAAACCAAGGCAATCCCGCCATAATAGTAGAACACCACCTGCTGAGGATGCAGGGCGATACCCTCTTGACAAAGTTGCAACGCCTCCTCAATGTTGCGGTGAAGGAGCGCAAAACGCAGCACTTGCAAGCGTGCTTGCTCTCGCTCAGGGTCTGCCTCGAGAACGGCACGAAGGGGTACTTCGAGCGAATCGTTGGGCAACCCTATACTTTGGGCATAGGCAATGGCCAATTCACCCAAATCAGGCTCGTCCTGTGGGGAAGAGAGGGCTTCGCGGAAATGCTGGAACAAGCGCTTTTTGTCGAAACGGCCTTGCAACGCTTCTTTGGCAAAAGATTGAAGCACTTTTGCTTTATCGGCCACCGGTATAGTGGTATCGCGCATCAGTCGCGAGAAATGTTGCGTCAGCGAATCGGCGCCCATTTTGTAGTCGTACTCCAACAGCGAAAGGCGGGCTTCCACATTGTTCGGTTCGGTGGTCAGCACATCACGATAAACAGCCAAAGCAGGTTCGGCATAGCCGTTTTTGAGATAGAGGTCGCCGAGCATGACGCGAAACGACAAATCATCGGGATGCTCCTCACAGAGTTGGATGATGGACTGGTAAGCACGGGTCTTGTCGTCCATGGCATCGTAGAGATTGAAGCGCTGCAATCCAATCTCAATCGTGTTGCCTTCGAGGGCAGCAAGACGGTCGAGGATGACGAGGGCGGCAGGATAATTGTTGGCTGCGGCATGCAGATTGACGAGGAGGTTGAGATCGGCCAACTGTGGATTTTTAGCGGTGATTTCCTCGTAAATATGTGCTGCACGAGCATATTTTTTTTGCGTAATCCAACGCATCGCCAGCGATTTGCGAATAAAGGGGTTTTCCGGTTCGAGTTGATAAGCCTTGAGCAGCATAGCATCGCCTTTGGCCACCAAATCGCTGTCTTGCGGCAAGTCCAACTGCAAGAGTATCCGACTTTGCTCATAGAGTGCCTCAGAGGCGTTGGGGTTGATGGCCAAGGCCTGGTTGAACAACTCAAACGCCGCATCATCATTGCCTTTCAGTTTTTGACGAAGCGCTTCCAAATAGAATTTGTCGAAGGCACGACGTTGCTCTACGGTGAGCAGTGCGCGCGCTCGAAACGTACCCGCCTCCACCACCGGCGGACGGAAATGGCGCGCATAGTCGCGGCAGCCGGTCAGTGTGAGTACCAACCACAGCACGCCCAAGACGGCGAAGAGAGAATAGACATTTTTCTGCATAACACCTGTCCCCTACTCCACGCCGGAATGTCCAAATCCACCTTCGCCCCGTTGGGTGGTATCAAGTTGTTCAACAAGCGACCACTCCACCTGCTCATAACGCGCCACGACGAGTTGGGCGATGCGTTCTCCGTCGTTCACCACAAAGGGTTCGCGACTCAGATTGACGAGAATTACACCGATTTCACCACGATAGTCGGCATCAATCGTCCCCGGACTGTTGAGCAGGGTCAGTCCGTGACGTGCCGCCAGTCCGGAGCGGGGGCGCACTTGTACCTCATAGCCGTGGGGCAGCGCAATGTGTAATCCGGTGGGAATCACGGCACGCTCCAAAGGATTCAGCGTGAGAGGTTGCTCCAAATTGGCGCGCAAATCTACGCCGGCACTCAGGGGAGTGGCGTACTCAGGGAGGGGGTGATGGGAATGATTGACAATAGAAATCTTCATAAGCGGGAGAAGTCGAAAAATGGGGCAATATGTAGGGGCAGCTCTTCAGAACACCCTATTGAAAGGCAAAATTACAGAAAAATGTGCAGATTATCAGAGATTTTGCCCTTGTTTTTCCTTAAAACGATTATTTTTGCAGTATGAACTGGTCACAACTTATTTCCTCTCTCCGCCTCGGCAAAGAGCGCAACGCAAAGCTCGCCACCGAGCAGCGCACCGAATTTCAACGCGACTTCGATCGCCTCATCTTCTCCTCACCTTTCCGACGTATGCAAAACAAGACGCAGGTGTTCCCGCTTCCGGGCAGCATCTTCGTCCACAACCGCCTCACCCACTCGCTGGAAGTGTCGAGTGTGGGGCGTTCGCTGGGTGCCGATGTCGGACGGGAGCTGATGACGCGCCATCCCGTCGACCTTCCCCCCACATTTGCCGAAAGCATCAGCGCCATTGTCAGCGCCGCCTGTTTAGCACACGACATGGGCAACCCCCCTTTCGGCCATTCGGGCGAAGCTGCCATCCGCTCTTTTTTTAAGGAAGGAAAAGGCCTCCGCTTAAAAGAAAAAGAAGACCTCCCCCAAGCCGTTTGGGAAGACATCACCCGATTTGACGGCAACGCCAACACCTTCCGCCTGCTCACCCACCAGTTCAACGGTCGCCGGCGGGGTGGATTTGTGATGACCTATTCCACTTTGGCCGCCGTGGTCAAATACCCCTACTCCTCCCATTCGGCTACAACCAAACCCAAATTCGGCTTTTTCGACAGCGAGCGGGATAAATTCGCCCAAATCTTTGACGAACTCGGAGTGAAACGCCTTTCGCAGGAAGGCGAACCACTGCGCTACGCTCGGCATCCCTTAGTTTATCTCGTGGAAGCCGCCGACGACATCTGCTACGAAATCATGGACATCGAGGATGCCCACAAACTGCGCATCCTCACCGACGAACAAACCATACAGCTCTTCCTCAACTTTTTCGCTCCCGAGGAACAGAAAGCATTACAAGAGGCCTATCCCGAAAATACGGACATCGGCGACCAAATTGTCTACTTCCGTTCCTGCGTCATCAATGCGCTGGAGCGGGCTTGCGTTCAAGTGTTCGTGGAGCATGAGCAGGACATTCTCAACGGCACCTTCGAAGGCACACTCATCCGCCGCCTGCCCGAACGGCTCAACCAAGCCTACCGCGCCTGCGAAGCCGTGGCCAAAAGCTGCATTTACTCGTCGAAGGAAGTGGCCGACATCGAACTTTCGGGTTACCACATCATCTACACCCTCCTCGACTTGATGACAGAGGCCGTTCAGTCGCCCGAAAAACAGTACTCTCAGCTTCTCCTCCGCCAAGTGTCTTCGCAATACGAACTCAACTCGCCCGAAATCTCCACCCGAATTATGGCCGTGCTCGACTACCTTTCGGGCATGACCGATGTCTATGCGCTTGATCTCTATCGCAAAATCAACGGGCAGCAACTCCCCATGGTGTAAAGCCGCTCCATCGTTGCATACATCGCCACACCTCAAAACAGCATCTATTTTTTCTGCCTTTCGGACGGCCTATTTTTCTTTTTCTTCGTAACTTTGCGCGCAGATTTCAAAACCCACTTTCAATACCCTTTTTCTTATGAGCAGACTGAGATTTAAAGTCGTGGAAGAGGCTTTCAAGAAGCGCCCCATCCCAGCCGCAACTCCCAACGAACGCCCCTCCCACTACTATGCCAAGTACGTGTTCAACCACGAGAAGATGCGCAAGTATCTCCCTCTCGAAGCCTATCAGCGCTATTGCGCAACCCTCGATAGTGGCACTCCGCTTGATCTCCCAACTGCCGACCTCATCGCCCAAGGTATGAAGCAGTGGGCCATCGAGATGGGTGCCACTCATTGTACACACTGGTTTCAGCCGCTCACCGAAGGCACCGCCGAGAAGCACGACGCTTTCGTGGAGCACGATGGCAAAGGCGGTATGATCGAAGAACTTTCGGGCAAACTCCTCGTGCAGCAAGAGCCCGATGCGTCCTCCTTCCCCAACGGCGGCATCCGCTCCACTTTCGAGGCGCGCGGCTACTCTGCTTGGGATCCGGCAAGCCCCGTCTTCCTCATCGGCGACACCCTGATGATTCCCACCGTTTTCATCTCCTACACCGGTGAAGCGCTCGACTACAAAGCCCCGCTCAAAAAATCGCTCGCTGCCGTCAATAAAGCCGCTCTTGAGGTGTGCCAATACTTCTACGACGATGTGCGGAAGGTACAAACCAACCTCGGTTGGGAACAAGAATACTTCCTCGTCGACGAAGGACTCTATGCTGCACGCCCCGACCTGCTCCTCACCGGCCGCACCCTGATGGGACACGACAGTGCCAAAAATCAGCAGATGGACGACCACTATTTCGGCGCCATTCCCGAACGCGTGGCGGAGTTTATGAAGGACCTCGAAATCCAAGCCCTCGAACTGGGCATCCCTTGCAAAACCCGCCACAACGAGGTTGCGCCCAACCAGTTCGAGCTCGCTCCGATTTATGAGGAGTGCAACCTCGCCGTCGACCACAATATGCTCTTGGTTTCGCTTATGCGCAACGTGGCGCGCAAACACGGTTTCCGCTGCCTCCTCCACGAAAAACCCTTTGCCGGCATCAACGGCAGTGGTAAGCACAACAACTGGTCGCTCACCACCGACACGGGCATCATCCTCCACGCCCCCGGTAAGACCCCTGAGGAAAACCTCCGCTTCCTCACCTTCGTGGTCGAAACCCTTATGGCGGTCTATCGCCACAACGGACTCTTCAAAGCCTCCATCGTGAGCGCCACCAACGAGCACCGTCTCGGCGGCAACGAAGCCCCGCCCGCCATCATTTCTTCCTTCTTAGGCAAACAGCTGAGCGAATTTCTCGACAAAGTAGAACATTCCACCGCCGATGAGCGCTTCTATCTCGCCGGCAAACAAGGGGTGCGCCTCGACATTCCCGAAATTCCGGAAATTATGGTCGACAACACCGACCGCAACCGCACCTCGCCCTTCGCTTTCACCGGCAACCGCTTTGAGTTCCGTGCCATCGGCTCTTCTGCCAACTGTGCCAGCGCGATGATTGTGCTCAACACCGCCGTGGCCGAAGCCCTCACCGACTTCAAGCGCCGTGTCGATGCCCTCATCCGGAGCGGTCGCGACAAGATGAGTGCACTACTCGAAATCCTCCGCGACGACATCCGCACCAGCCGCCCCGTCCACTTCGACGGCAACGGCTACAGCGCAGAATGGCGAGCCGAAGCCGAGCGCCGCGGCCTTGACTGCGAAACCAGTTGCCCCATTATCTTCGACCGCTATCTCGACCCCGAAAGCATTCGGATGTTTGAGCAGATGAACGTCATGCGCAGCGATGAACTTCGTGCGCGCAACGAAATCAAGTGGGAAACCTACTTCAAAAAGGTGCAAATCGAAAGTCGTGTGCTGGGCGACCTCTGCATGAACCACATCATTCCCGTCGCCACACGCTACCAGACCGTCCTGCTCGACAACGTGAGCAAAATCCAAGCTGCTTTCCCTGCGGAGCAAGCCGCCCGCCTTTCGGCCTACAACATCACGCTCATTGAGAAAATCAACAAGCACACCGACTTCATCGTCAATGCGGTGGAGGATATGGTCGAAACCCGAAAGACTGTCAATAAGATGGAAGACATCCGCGAACTGGCCATTGCTTACCACGACCGCGTGGCTCCCTTCCTCGCCTCCATTCGCAAACACATCGACAAACTCGAACTCATTGTGGAGGACGAAATGTGGACGCTCCCCAAATACCGCGAACTCCTCTTCATTCGATAATCTGCACTTTTCTCGACTGCAAAGAGGGTTTCCGCATTGAAGAGGGCGTCAAAACCATTCTCTTCAACGCACAACCATCTTCTATACAGCACAACCGCTATCAAAGAGAACAAACTCAATGATAGCGGTTGTTTTTTGTCTATTGAGTAGGAAAGCAGCGGCATTCCTCAATCCCGCCTCCTGCATCCCCACGAAAAGGGGAAGCGGAAGGAAACCAAGTTTAGAATTTTATCATCATGCCCACCGTGGGTAAAAGCGTCCCCCCGATGCCGGGGATTTGGCGCAACACATAGCGGTTGGGATTGGAAGCGTCGGTCATAGGTCGGCCTTGTGTATCAAGGTTGGTGTAGAGAGGCTCGACCGGATTGTTCGCCTTGTAGGCGTTTTGCACATCAAAATAAAGGTTCAACATCCATTTGCGGAAATAAAATTCTTTATCGACACGTACATCAAGCTGATGAGCCGACGCCAAGCGAAGGGAGTTGAAACGCGAATAATCCAAATAAGCCTTATTGCGAATGTTCCACGCCTCTTTTTGAGACGAAAGCGCATAGTCGATTGGACTGTAAGGTGCGCCACCCAGCCAGCGCCAACGAGCAGACACCGTCCAATAGCAAGGCAGTTTCCAGCTCGCCAAAACATTGAGGATATGCCCCGTGTCCCACGAAGAGGGTTGATACTGCCCTGCCAAATTGGTAAACTCGCTGCGGAAGAGGGTATAAGTGGCAGAGCAGGTGATGCCTTGAGGAAGATTGAGGCGCACCACGGCTTCTGCCCCATAAGCACGACCCAAGCCCGAGGAAGCAACTGCTTCATCGCCCAGTGCTGTAAACTCTGCTCCCTTACTGGCCAAACTCACCCCTTCCAAAAGGGAAATGGGATAGTTTTCGTAGTTTTTGTAAAAGGCTTCGACCACCAGCGACAGCCCGTCGGTGGGACGATGGCTCACCCCTACCACCCAGTGATTGGCCATGATATACTTCAGTGTATTTCGATTGGCATAACTTCCTGCGGCGTTTTTATAACCTAACGAGGTGTAGGAAGGCAGTTTGGCATAGCGCCCCACGTTGGCACTCACATCCGTATTTTCATCCAGAGCATAGGTCAGCGATGCACGGGGCGAAATTTGAGACAAGGGGTTGCGCATAGCGGCGTTGTAAGTGTTTCCCAAAACACTCAAACCGAGCGAAAATTTCAGTCGACTGCCCCACCACTCCTTAGAAGCTTGTGCAAAAGCGGAATAGGCAAAGAGGTCGATGCTGCTGTCGTAATTGTCGGTGGTGGGCACACCCGCCACGATGCGGCGACGCTCCGTGCGGTTGGAGTAGTGAGCGTGTTGAATACCCGCCCCCAGATTGAGTTTGAAAGGCAAGCCCCAAAAAATGCGCTCAAAACGCAGTTTGTTTTCTGACTCCTGCGATTGGTAGTCAAAGAGCTTGGGTTGGGTGGGTTGGTTGCCGATGTGTTTATAACTCCCATTGTCCAACATGTTTCGGCTCAACACCCAGCGATCGGTGTGCTTAGCCCCCAACACCTTATAGACCGCACCTATCGTGTAGTGCCATTGGTCGTAAATGGGCAAAAAGTTCAGCAAAAAGCGGCGCCCTTCGTTGGCATCGGCATCCAAATCCGTGTTCAACCGCATCTTGTCCAGCGAAGCCAAAGCAATGATAGAAAGATTGCGTCGGTCGCTGATACGATAGTCGTATTTGAATTGGAAATCGTTGTAAGTAGGAAGGAAGGGGAGATCAAGCCACTAAGAGCATTTGCAAGTAGGATTGACGCACCGAAGCAATGAAGGTGGAGCGGGAGTTGAGAGGCCCGTTGAGTGTCAAAGAAGCATCGGAAGCCCCCAACGAGATTTTCGTATGCACACGGTCACGGCTTCCCTCCTTCATGCGAATATCCAGCACTGAACTCAGTGCATTGGGACGATTGGCGGGGAAAGCACCCGAATAGAAATCGACGGCACTCACCTAGTCGGGATTGAGAATCCCCACAGCACCACCGGCCGAACCTTGTGTTGAGAAATGGTTGATGACGGGCAGTTCGATGCCGTCTAAATAGAAGACATTCTCTGCCGGCCCACCTCCTCTTACCAAGAGGTCGTTGCGATTGGCAGCCGTAGAGGCTACACCGGGCAAAGTCTGCACGAGTTTTGAAACGTCGCGGTTCACGCCCGCACTCTTCTCAATCTGCTGCACTTCGAGCGTTTGCACAGAAAGAGGACTTTCGGCACGCGTTTCCTGCACCTTGGGTTTGATGACGGCCTCGGTGAGCGAAACCTCGCTTTCGTACATCTCAATATCCAAGAAAGAGGTTTCATTGCCCAACACCTGCAACTCTTGCGTGCGCTTTTTCTCAAAGCCCAAGAGGCTCACCGTGAGGTGGTAAAAACCCGGCTGCACCTGCCTGATTTGATAGTTTCCGGCAGAGTCCGTCAAAACAGCGTCCGGCCGACTTTCCAGTTTGACGACAGCCCCCCACCAGAGGTTCATTGTTGCGCACATTCAGCACGCGACCTTTGACCACCCCTTCTTGAGCCATCAAGGGAAGCCCTCCCAACAATAGGGAGAGCAGCAAAATAATTCTTAAAAACATAAATAAGCGTTCAACTTGAAAAATAGAAAGACCAAAGATAGGCAATAAAATCCAATGCTGCAAACACTTTTCCAACAGAGTTTCTACGCCCCTAAATTTGGTACAATTCAGGACTATCCTTTCCTTATTTCCCCCTAAAAACAGTTTCAACAAAAGCCCCAAAAGAGGATGATTTTTTTGCACATTGTTTTTTGACAATCAACTCCATCCCGAAAAAAGAATGTGCCTCCCAGCGATCAGTTTTTATCACGACATTCAAGGGAAGTCCTGCCTCCGCATCGAAGGTATGATTTTGCCCCATCGGGTTCTTCTTCGCGCGCGTATACCCTTATAGGTTGTGTTTTTATCCTTCACTCCTTCACCAACGACCTTAATCCACAGACTATCAACACTTTTTGGGTGAAGGATTTCGTTTTCTCCATCCTTCACCGCACTGCCTTCTATCCCTGCTCCGACCTCGACATTCTCAAAAAATCCTTCACCACTTTCACCCTTATGATCAACGAGTTAGCCTACGGGGTGAAGGAGGTGAAGGATAAAAACATGGTTTTACCTGTAATGCGCGCGCGTATACGCGCATACGCGTGAACAAAATTCCGAATGCTGACGCCCCGAAAAAATCGGAAATCATGATAAGGTGTTTTTCTCTGTACCCCATCTGCCTATCTCAGACGTAGTTTTTTCTACCTCTGAGGGCGGTGAAACTACCTCCTATCTAAAATACAGCGCGAACCTGTTGCAACTCCAGAAAGCAAAGAAAAACTTTTACTGGACAGAGCAATCATTCCGTTAGTAAAGGACGAGACTTTCAGGCTCTCTTGCAGAGTCAAGACGAGCAAACAGAGCATCACTCCGTTAGTAAATGACGAGCCTTTCAGGCTATCTTGTGGAGAGGTGCTTCAACTTACGCCGGACACAATCAAGAGTACCTTGTTTGCACATGGAAACTTGTGGAAAAGCGTCTTACTGAACACGTTTACCCAGCCTCGAATGGGCAAGGGAAAATGAGACCAACGACATATTGCACAGGTGAGCCTAAAAGGCTCTAAGTTCAGTAACCCGGAGTAAGCGAAGGAGAACTTACCCCGGGTAGCTCACGCTCTCTTGCGATGCACCCCAAAAGGGTGCTACCCTAATGGGTCAATCACGCAGAAAGCATATTGCGCAGGTGAGCCTGGAAGGCTCTAAGTTCAGTAACCCGGGGTAAGTGAAGGAGAACTTACCCCGGGTGGATCACGCTCTCCTGCCATGCACCCTAAAAGGGTGCTAACCTAATGGCTCAATCGCGCAGAAAGTAGGTCGTATCGTAATCTACCCCCTGCTCTTTGAGTAAAGAAGCTAATTCTTCGGCAAAGGAATGCACACGATGGTGTTCTTTCTGCTTAATGATATATTGCCGAATCTTCTCACACTCATTCGCACTATAAGTCAAAGCGCAATAACCCACCGCCCAATCTTCAAAGTGAGGAAAAAGTGATTTGTGCTCTTTCAGATAATGATGAGAAGAGAGTTTTAGCCCTTTGACAAACTCCGCCACACAAAAGGTAGGCGGTAAACTCACCAGTAGGTGGATGTGGTCGGGCATGCCGTTGATGCGATAAAGCAGGCAACCCTTTCCGCGGATGAAACCATACATATATCTGTAAAGCTCGCGCTCATGTTCTTCTACAATCACCTTTTGACTGCGTTTGGTGCGAAACACGATGTGGTAAAGTAGATGGGTATAACTCATATCAAACGAAAAAAATATGCCAAAGTTGTTGTACCCCGTTGGGGTACCTATTTGTGGTGCGATTACTACCCGGGGTAAGCGAAGGAGAACTTACCCCGGGTAGCTCACGCCCTCCTGCGATGCACCCTAAAAGGGTGCTACCCTAATGACCCAATCGCACAAAATCTTCTCACACTCATTCGCACTATTCCGACTCAGTCTGTGCGGACATTCAATGCTTCAGTGCCGAAATGGGCAGGTCGATTTCCCCCCAAGCGAGCAGGGCGTTAAAAAGCCGTAGGCGAGAGAAATGCGTAAGGTTGTCGAGGGAGATGTCCTGCTCCACGATGAGCCTCCGCGCCAATAAATCAGCGCGATGCGTGCCACAGAGCAGCGGTGCAGCCGGAGTGCACCATTGCCGGCCATCCCACAAAGCGATGTTGGCAATCGTGGTGTCGGTGATCTGACCATTGCACACCAGCAGCACATCATCAGCACTGCCGCGTTGGGCAAAGCAGGCTTCAAGGGCACTGCGGTCTGCCCATTTGTAAGCGTAGTCCGGTCGGTCGACAGACAACAGTTGCAAGGTGCGGAAAGTGCGCGGCGTGTAGGGGTGGAGCGTCCAATCGTAGTTGCCCTCCGTGTCGTAAACGAGGCGCAGCCGTTCGCGTTCGGCCGCGGGAGGAGGGGCGGTGCGCAGAAATTCACGCAAAGGAGCATCGAGTGCCGAAAGGGCGCGATGGGAAGGTGCGTTTAAGGCCGCGAGTGTGACAGCCATACGGGCGCGATGCAGTTCACATCGCTGCGGCACGCGATGGAGCAGGCAGAGGGTTTCGAGGAGGTGCGGCATAGGGAAGAGGAGGAAAAGGAGAAAGTAGCACTCACACAGCGGTCAAAGGGAGTACGCCCTTTTGGCACATTTCGGCATATTCACTCTCCAGATGACTTTGGCAGGTGATGCCGCCTCCGGCTTTGAAGGCGAGCGTACCATCCGGCTGTTGGTCGACAAAGCGAATCATGACAGCACTATCTAAGTTTTTACCATCGAAAATGCCCATCACGCCCGTGTAGAAATCGCGCTCGTAGGTTTCGGCAGCGGCAATAATGTCCATCGTTTTGTGTTTGGGCGCGCCCGTGATGCTTCCGGCAGGAAGGAGGCGAAAAAAGAGCGTGCCGAGCTGTTCGGCATAGTTCGATGGGAGCGTGCCGAGAATCTCGGAACTGGTTTGAAGTAGCGCCCCTTGGTGGGTGGCGATGGTGTCGAGGTAGCGATAGCGTGCCACGTGCACTTCGGTGGCAATGGTGCTGAGGTCATTTCGAATGAGATCGACAATGGTGGCGTGTTCGGCCGCTTCTTTGGGATTGTCCAAGAGGAGGGTACGAGCATCGGGGAGGTGGGCATCGATAGTTCCCTTCATGGGGAAAGCATGAATTTTGCCATCGACGATTTGCACAAAAATTTCGGGAGAGAAGCATACCAAACGGTCTTTCCACCAAAGGCGGTAGCGGGCGGAAGTGTGGTGGAACATTTGGAGCAACGACAGATTGGTGGTGAGCGGCAAGCGGCAGGTCAGATTGGTCAAAAAACTATCACCGCGCCGAAGGTGGTGCACCACCTTATGGAAAGCATCGGCATAGGTGGCGGGCGAGGGGGGCGTAAGGCGCCACTGCAAAGGAACGGACAAGGCGGTGGGTGCTTCTTCGGCATTGGTCACCCCCGAAAAGTCATAAAGCAATCGATCGTCATCTACCTCGTCGAGAGGGAGCAAGAGAGTTTCGGTTTGGCGATAGTTGACAAGAAAGAGGAAAGGCTTTTCGGCCTTTCCCCATTGGTTCATCTGCGCGATGGCAGTAGATTTCTCGTAAAGCGACATAGGGCAGATTAGTCTTTGGTCAAGGGCAGTTGTTGAGACATCCAGCCGAGGATGCCGCTTTCCAGTTCTACAATTTTATAGCCTTGTTTAACCAACAGATTGGCCGCCATCTTGCTGCGTCGTCCGCTGCGGCAATAGAGAGCGATGGTTTTCTCTTTGGGAACTTGTTGGAGTACGCGTTGGGTGAAGTCGGCCGACCTGACATCGACATTGATGCTGCCGGCGATATGTCCATCGGCATATTCTTCGGGAGTGCGCACATCCAAGCGCACCATGGCGGGGTCGGCAGTAATGATTTTAGAAAAAGCCGTGGGAGAAACAGACTCTATTTCGGTGGAACTCTGACAAGAAAAGAGAGAAGAAAAGAACATGGGAAAGAGATAAAGAAATGATTTGAACATAAAAACAGGTTTTGAAATGACAAGAGCAGTTAATCCTTCACCGTGAGGTGCAAGCGTTTGACCAAACGGAGGTGATAGTTTTTCACCTTTTCTCCGGCCGAAAGCACTCTATTGTCGGAATGAAACGTATAGGTGGCGGTGGCATTCTCACAAAGGTAACGCACGCGTTTGTTGCCCGACTCCACTTCAATATCTTGGCCGCCGGCCTTACGAATGAGTTGGTTGAGCACGTTGAGCGTCGCTCCATTGTAGGCCTCAGCCAAAGCTTTGGCTTCGCGGGTGGTGGGAATGCTCCAGCCGGTGAGTCCGTTCTCCACATAGGAAGCCGCAATTTCAGTAGCTCCGGTAGGGTCGGCAGCGGAAAGAGCGGAGTAGAGATTGTCCCAGTCGGCAGTGGAAATCAGCAGTATATCGGCCGCTTTGTCGGTTTTGTTTTCCACCAGTGCCACCACATATTTGTCCTGCCACAAGGTGCCGGGATTCGGAAGGGCGGCAACGGTCACTTCGCCCGTAGAAGGGGGCGTTGCGGGATTTTCGGGCGAAGTGTCGGGCTGGGTCGGTGCGGTGGGGCCGAAAGCAAATTTTTTATCGACCTGCGCCTGCCAGCCGTTCGCCAACAAAGTGCCGGTGAGCGACATCGTGCCCGACTCGTCCGTGCCAGAATAACTGCCCTCAAAACGATAGGGAGTGGCAGCGGCAATGGGTTGGTTCATGATGGCACTATAATGGCGTGCTTGTTCGGCATCGGTGAGCGTAACGGTTACGGAAGTGGAAGCTTTTGATCCAGGGAAGACGTAGACGGCAGGCGTCGTCCACGTGCCATCGGTTTGTCGCGTGCAAGGGATGTCAACGGCCGCAGTAGAGAAATAAGAGCCGTTCCAGTCCATCTCCCGATAGAGGTCGCTGATACGAGCCGAGACCGATGTTACGACCGCTGGAACGTGATGAAGCACGAGCGTGACACCGGCCACGGCATAATTCATCATCAGCGTGACATTGGCTTTCGTTTTGCCCACTTTGACCAAAGCCTCTCCACGTTGGAGGGGGATGGTGGCATAATTTTCCGTTGCGGTCATGGACAAACGCGTAGTGGTAGCCACCTCATTCGATGAAAGCGTATAGCCATTCTGCCCACTCATGGCCACAATACGATAACTGCCCTTAGCCAGTGCCAAATTCAAGGGCTCCTCAGCAGAAGCAATCGTTTGCCGAGCCACACACTTTCCGCCCTCGTCAAAGGCATACACCGATAAGGGATAAGACAAGGCGGCTTGTGAAGTGGATCGTGCAACAATACTGACATTGGGCTTCGTAGGCTTTTTAGGGGTGGGATTGTCGGGAAGTTCAATGGTTTGGCAGCCTATCAGCAGGAGGCCCATCAAAAGCAACAAAAGGATACGTTTCATCGAAAAAAGTTTTTAGGAAGAAAGGGAGTGATAACTCTCCCTTTTGTGAGGATAGGATATATTTCTGTTATATGTTCTTTGCCTTCTGTTTCGTTCTCAAGAAAATCGGGCGGTGGAACAGCTGCTTCCGAACGCACGACACACGCAGTGCATACGTTCAGAAGCAGCCGAGAAAGCAGCCTATTCCAGCGAGTGGATGACTACACCGGAACGGAGTTTGGGTTCAAACCATGTCGCTTTGGGTGGCATGATGTTGCCGGTGTCGGCAATGCGCATCACTTGTTCCATCGAAACGGGATAGAGGGCAAGGGCGGCTTTCATCTCTCCGCTGTCTACACGACGTTTGAGCTCTTCAAGCCCGCGAAGTCCGCCCACAAAATCAATGCGTTGAGATGAGCGTAAATCGCCGATTTCCAAGATGTCTTGCAGAATGAGGCGAGAAGAGATGTCTACATCCAAATCGCCGATGGGGTCGTTGGGATCAAAACTGCCGGGATGGGCATCCAAACTGTACCAACGCCCTTCCAAATAGAGCGAGAACTGGTGGGGGTGTTGCGGACGGAAAGCCGTTACGCCACGGTCTTTCACCTCAAAATTGAGCGAAAGTGCCGTTAAGAACTCCTGTGCCGTAAGCCCGTTGAGATCGGTCACCACGCGGTTGTAGTCGAGAATGGTGAGCTGGTCGGCAGGGAAACAAACGGCCAAATAGAAGTTGTACTCTTCGCGGCCGGTGTTGTTGGGATTGGCCGCTGCCCGCTCTTGCCCCACACGTGCTGCCGCGGCACTACGATGGTGTCCGTCGGCAATGTAGAGGCAATCCATCTCGTCAAATTCGTGCGTGATGGTATCTAAATCGGTGGCATCGTCAATCACCCACAATGTGTGGCGGAACCCATCTTCGGGTGCTACAAAGTCGTATTCGGGCTGTGTTTTGGCCACCTTTTCGATGAGCGCCAAGAGCGTGGCGTTATGGCGGAAAGCCAAAAAGGCAGAACCGATGTGCGCATTGGTGGTGTTGATGTGACGCATGCGGTCGTCTTCCTTGGCACGGCGCGTGAGTTCATGCTTTTTGATAATCCCCTTGGCATAGTCGTCGATATGGGCACACACCACAAATCCATATTGGGTGTGCCCATCCATGGTCTGGGCGTAGAGGTAATAATGTTCCTCCTCATCTTGCACCAACCAACCTTGTTCGATGAAATGATCCAGTTGGGCACGTGCGGCATCATAAACACGCTCATCGTGTTCGTCGGTGCCGGGTGGGAAGTTAATTTCGGGTTTGATGATATGATAGAGCGACTTCTCGTTGTCGCCGGCTTTAAGGCGCGCTTCTTCGGAGTTGAGCACATCGTAAGGGCGGGAAGCCACCTGAGCAACGAGATGTTGGGGCGGACGAATACCGCGGAAAGGTTTGATGCGTGGCATAATCGTAAAAGTTTAGACAAAGGTTAATTGACTTGGAACTTCGTGCAGCCATCGGCAAAGAAGCCGCAAATCTGACGTGCAGCGGCAAGACCGGCATTGATATTGGCTTCTGCGGTTTGGGCGCCCATTTTCTTCGGAGGTGAGAAGTAGCGGTCGCCGAGTGCCTCTACAAATTCATCGTGCAGAGCAGGGCGAAGGTCGCTGAGATAAGTGAGGTCGGTGCGCTCTTTGAAGAGTTCGAGCAGTTCGGCCTCATCCACAACTTCCTTTCGGGCGGTATTGATGAGCACCGCACCGGGCTTCATGCGCTCGAGCATTTCGCGGTTTACGATTTTCGTCGTTTGGGGAGTGGCCGGCATGTGCAGACTGACCACGTCGCATCCCGCCACAAGGTCGTTGAGATTTTGGTAAGCGTAGACGTTGTCAACTTCGATGCGCTCGATACGGTTGAAGAAGTCGTAAGCCGCCACTTCCATACCCATACCTTTGGCGATGCGCGCCACGTTTTTGCCCACTTGACCATAGGCCACGATACCGATTTTTTTACCTTTGAGTTCGCTGCCCGACTTGCCGTTAAAGCGGTGGCGGGCGTTGAACAAGAGCATACCAAACACAAGTTCGGCCACGGCATTGGAGTTCTGTCCGGGCGTGTTCATCACAACGATGTTGCGTGCTGTGGCTGCTGCCAAATCTACATTGTCATAACCGGCACCTGCCCGAACAATAATTTTCAGTTCTGGAGCGGCTGCCATCACTTCGGCATCAATCACATCACTACGAATGATGATGGCGTTGGCATCGGCTACAGCAGCCAGCAGTTGTGCTTTTTCGGTGTAGTTTTCGAGCGTTACGCATTCGTGACCCGCTTCTTCGATAATTTGACGGATACCTTCGACAGCAACTTTTGCAAAAGGTTTTTCTGTAGCAACGAGGATTTTCATAACAAGTAAGGTGTTTTTAACAAGTAAATGTTCAAGATTCAACTTCCGATTCAGTAGGTCGCCTCACCATATTCGGGCACCTACTCACTCAAAAAAGCAATAAAAGTCTTGATGCCCCATACAGTTTTTCACCTCGGAGTCCGTCGCTTCTGTCAAAGAATTTTCCTTGTGGACAACTCCGTTTGTAAAAACTGTATGGGCATCACCGACTCTGTACTTAGCTGTGCAAGCGTTCAAATTCCTGCATCGTTTCCACCAGCGCTTTCACCCCTTCGATGGGCATAGCGTTGTAAGTCGAAGCGCGGAATCCGCCCACATCACGGTGTCCCTTGATGCCGTGCATACCACGAGCAGTGGCAAATTCGCGGAATTCGTCTTCAAAGTCTTTCTTGTCGTCGGCCATCACAAAGCAGATGTTCATATAACTGCGGTCTTCCTTGCAGGTCACGGTGCCTTGGAAGAAGGGGTTACGGTCAATTTCGTTGTAAAGCAGTTCAGCACGCTCTTTGGCCAACTTTTCCATCGCCGGCACACCGCCTTGCGCTTTAATCCAACGCAGGGTTTGGAGGCAGGTGAAAATGGGGAGCACGGGAGGCGTGTTGAACATACTGCCTTTGCTGATGTGGGTGCGATAGTCAATCATCGTGGGAAGAGCACGCGACACCTTACCGAGCAAATCTTCACGAACAATCACGAAGGTGACTCCGGCCATAGACAAGTTCTTCTGGGCACCGCCGTAAATCAAGCCGTATTTCTTCACATCAATCACGCGGGAGAAGATGTCGCTCGACATATCGGCCACCACGGGAACAGGGCTGTCGATGTCTTCGTGCAACTCCGTGCCATAGATGGTGTTGTTGGTCGTCACGTGGAAGTAGTCGGCATCGGCAGGAATTTCGTATCCTTTGGGGATAAAGGTATAATTCGCATCGGCACTCGAAGCCACCTCTACCACTTCACCAAAGATTTTTGCTTCTTTCTGCGCCTTCTTTGCCCACACGCCGGTGTTCAAATAAGCGGCTTTCTTTTCGAGCAGATTGAAGGGCACGTAGCAAAACTGCGTAGAAGCACCACCGCCGACGAAGAGGACGCTGTACCCCTCAGGGACATTCAGCAACTCCTTCACGAGGGCTACTGCCTCGTCCATAACGGCTTGGAAGTTCTTGGTGCGGTGACTGATTTCCATTAGGGAAAGCCCCATGTTGTCAAAATCAACACATGCTTCTGCGGTGGCCTTAATGACTTCTTGTGGAAGGATGGAGGGGCCTGCTCCGAAATTGATCTTTTTCATAATAGAGAAAGGTTTGATAGGTAAATAATAAAAGAGTTGTGTTTTCAAGTTATAGAGAACGCAAAAGCTCAAAAGGTCTTGGGCCACATTGGATAGTCAATGTAGTCCAAGACCTTTTAGGCTGTTTATACTGTGTTTCTATTCATAGCTATTAACTAACGTCGATAACGTACAGGTAGAACGAAGTCGCTTAAACCAGTCCGCGACCATGGCAATTCTTAAACTTCTTGCCGGAGCCACAAGGGCAAGGTTCGTTACGGCCGGGAAGTTTATCCTTCACGATGGGCTGTTGCGGTTGCTGCGCGCGGGTGTCGTGCGCAGCGGCAGCCATCATGTTGGGGTCGTGTTCCACCACGTCGCCCGCTGCATCCAAGTCTTGTTTTGACTCGGTGTAGCGCTTACCCGACTCCATTTGTTCGGGAGCCGCTTCCTGCACTTCTTCCGGTCCGCCCATGGGGATACGGGCACGCATCAGCGTGGAAACAGAGTTGTCGTTGATGTCGTTCACCATATCATCGAAGAGTTTCACACTTTCGATTTTGAACACCACAAGGGGATCTTTCTGTTCGTACGACACGTTGCGCACCGAGTGTTTGAGTTCATCGAGCAGGCGGAGGTTTTCTTTCCACGAATCGTCGATATTGTGGAGGAGGATGGCCTTTTCAAACTCTTTCACCACATTCTTACATTCGGTTTCATACGCTTCTTTAAGGTTGACGCGTATGTTGTAGACCAAACGTCCGTCGGTGATGGGCACGAGGATATTGTCAAATTGTTCTGCCTGCGTTTCGTACACTTGGTTGATGACGGGCACAGCCACGGCACGCAAAGTTTCCATTTTGCGGTTGAAGGCTTCCATCGCCGCTTCAAAGGCCTTTTCGTAAAGGTCGTCGCGCTTTGCCGAGTTGTACTCTTCTTCGGTGAAAGGCACCTGCATGGCAAAAATTTCGATAAATCGATCCACACAGCCGGGATAATCGCAGCGATTGATGATGTCGATGACACGATCCCACACCATATTGGAGATGTCCATACCGATACGTTCGCCCATCAGCGCATGGCGACGCTTCTCGTAAATGACGGTGCGCTGTTTGTTCATCACATCGTCATACTCCAAGAGGTGCTTACGCGTACCGAAGTTGTTTTCTTCCACCTTCTTCTGCGCACGTTCGATACTCTTGCTAATCATCGACGATTCAATCATCTCACCTTCCTTAAAGCCGAGTTTGTCCATGATGGAGGCGATGCGTTCGGAGGCGAAAAGGCGCATGAGTTTGTCTTCCAGCGAAACGTAGAACACCGAACTACCCACATCGCCCTGACGACCGGCACGACCACGGAGCTGGCGGTCTACACGGCGGCTGTCGTGGCGTTCCGTACCGATGATGGCCAAACCGCCGGCGGCACGCACCTCTTCCGAGAGTTTGATGTCCGTACCACGACCGGCCATATTGGTAGCAATCGTCACGGCACCCAACAAACCTTCACGTTCGGTTTTGTTGCCCTCTTCATCGATTTCCACGATGGTGCCCGGTGTGCTCTGTCCGGCCAAAGCCACGATGTCAGCTTCCTTTTGGTGGAGTTTGGCATTAAGCACCTGATGAGGAATGTGGCGCAAGTTCAGCAGACGGCTCAACAATTCGGAAATATCCACCGAACTCGTACCCACCAGCACAGGACGGCCGGCATTGCGCATACGTTCCACCTCGTCAATCACGGCATTGTACTTCTCACGCTGCGTCTTGTAGACACGGTCGTTCATGTCATTACGTTGGATGGGGCGGTTGGTGGGAATTTCCACCACGTCGAGCTTATAGATGTTCCAGAACTCTCCCGCTTCGGTGATGGCCGTACCAGTCATACCGGCCAACTTGTGGTACATGCGGAAGTAGTTTTGCAGAGTGATGGTAGCGAAAGTTTGGGTCGCTGCCTCCACCTTCACGTGCTCTTTGGCTTCTACGGCTTGGTGCAAGCCATCGCTCCAACGGCGGCCTTCCATGATACGACCTGTCGACTCATCGACAATCTTCACTTGTCCGTCTTGAATGACGTAATCATCGTTGAGCGTAAACATCGAGTAGGCTTTGAGCAACTGCTGCAAAGTGTGTACACGGTCGGCTTTTATGGCATATTCGGAGAGCAGTTCGTCCTTCTTGGCCACACGCTCCTCATTGGGGAGGTTTTGTGCTTCCAGATCGGACAACTGGCCGGCAATATCGGGCAATACAAAAAGATCATCGTTTTGCACCTGTGCCGCCAACCAAGCCGTACCCTTATCGGTGAGGTCGCAGGAACGCTGCTTTTCATCGACCACAAAGTAGAGGGGTTCCACCGCTTCAGGCATACGGCGGTTGTTGTTCTCCATGTAAATCTCTTCCGTCTTCAACATACCGGCCTTAATGCCGGGTTCAGAGAGATATTTGATGAGCGGCCCGTTCTTCGGCAGCGCCTTGTGAGAACGATAAAGCGCCAAATAGCCCTTTTCGCGCTCTTCCTTGTCATCGCTGGGAATGAGACGTTTGGCTTCGGTGAGCAGTTCGGTGGCATATTTGCGTTGTACGGCCACCAGCTGTTCCACGAGGGGTTGATACTGCTCGTACATCTGGTCTTCTCCCTTTTCCACGGGGCCGGAGATGATGAGCGGCGTACGGGCATCGTCGATAAGCACGGAGTCCACCTCATCGACAATGGCGTAATAGTGCTTACGCTGCACGAGGTCGGAAGGCTTCATGGCCATATTGTCGCGCAGGTAGTCAAAGCCAAATTCGTTGTTCGTACCAAAGGTGATGTCGGCATTGTATGCACGGCGGCGGGCTTCGCTGTTGGGCTGGTGCTTGTCAATGCAGTCTACACTCAATCCGTGGAACTGATAGAGCGGACCCATCCATTCGGAGTCACGCTTGGCCAGATAGTCATTGACCGTCACCACGTGTACACCACGGCCGGAGAGGGCACGGAGGAACACGGGACAGGTTGCCACGAGGGTTTTACCTTCACCCGTGGCCATTTCGGCAATTTTACCTTGGGTGAGCACCACGCCGCCAAACAGCTGCACGTCATAGTGCACCATCTCCCACTTCAAGTCGTTGCCACCGGCCAACCAGTGGTTATGATAGATGGCATGCACGCCGTCTTCGTCCATCTCCACGAAGTCGCGCGTCACGGCCAGTTCACGGTCGTAATCGGTGGCCGTCACCCTAAGCGTTTCGTTTTCGGCAAAACGGCGTGCGGTTTCTTTGACGATGGCAAAGGCTTCGGGAAGCGCCTCTTCCAGCGCTACGTCCATACATTCGAGCGCCTCCTTTTCGAGTTTGTCGATTTGTGCAAAGAGGGGTTCGCGGTCTTCGATGGGCGTTTCTTCAATCTTGCCCTTGATTTCAGCGATTTTGCTGTTGGCGGTCTCTGCCGCACCTTGTATCATTTGTTGCAACTCACGTGTTTTGGCACGCAAGGCATCATTGTCGAGCGCTTGAATCTGAGGAGTTGCGGCCTTGATTTTTTCTACCCACGGCTGAATTTCTTTCATGTCGCGTGTGGCCTTACTACCAAAGATTTTTGAGAGGATTTTATTGATATCCATTTGTGTTGTATCTATTTTCTGTTGATGAGGAATGAAATGCTTGTTGAAAAATGTGGGGCTCAAAAGAGCGGCAGTTGTCGACAAGCACTGGGAGCGCGGATGCGCAAAGCCTTCGAGAGGGTGGGCGCTATGCGATCTATGGTGACGGGCGTTTCCACCTTTTGCGGAGCAATTCCCGTGCCATAGAGCATTAAGGGAAAATGGGCAAAGGCGGCCTGCGTCAAAGGTGTAGCCTTATAGTCGGCATTCACCGCACGCCACCCCGGACGGAGCAGCAAGATGAAATCACCCGACCGTTGGGGATAGAAATCGTTTTTCACACGCTCCACCTCGGGCGACCAAGCACCGTTCTGCAAGCGGTGAGCGCTCACCACTTCTTTCACACCGGTCAGACCTTGCAGAAACTCCTGCACGCGCTGGTGCAGTTCCGGCACGTTGATTTGTCGCTCATCGAGCAAACGGTGGTTGAGGTAGATTTGATTGTCCATGGTGGCGGCAATATAGTTGCCTTGACCATAGAGCGCTACCAAGTACATCCCCAGCAGGTTCACCGTGCGGCGCATATCCAACTGCCCGACAGGCAGGCGGTATTTAGCGCGTTCGTCCTCTTCGTTTTCGGTGCAGTAGCCCGTAGAGGTCAGGGAAAACAAAGCATTGCCCTCCCCCACTTTCTTGTGGACAGCGGTAATGATTTCGGCCACCGCACGATCCAGCCGTGCATAGGTGTCTTGCAGTTCGGCGGTAGCGTTGAGGGGTGTTTTTCCGTTGAAAGTACCCGCATAGAGCGTGACGGCCAAATAGTCGGGCGTGGCGTCGCTACCCAAATAAGTGCCTTGCAACGCTCCTCCTACTGCAGCCACCACTTCGCTGTTGATGAGCGCCGAAGTTTTGAAGGCTGCAAATCGAGATGCCCCCTTAAACCGATGGGCAAAGGTCGAGGTGCGCTGTGTGGTTGTCCAATAGAAAGGCGTGTTGGCTGCGAGGGGCTGCCATTGGAGGGATTGCAGGCGGTAGTCTAAATTCTGATAGACGTTGCGGTAGTCTGCCCATTTAGGGAAGTCGCCGTAATAGGACGAAGAAGCCCAGTTGCCGGTGTTGTCATCAATCCACACCACCTGATCGGCGGCGTGCCCCCCTTGAAAGAGAGCACTTTCCGCATCGGGGGCGATACTCACCACCCATGCCCGACCGCCGGTGCTCACTTTCAGTTCATCACCCACGGTGCTCACCTCAAGTTGGCGGGGCGAGCAGGCCGCAGCGGTGTGCAGCCCTTTCGTGGTGCGGTCGTCCACCGCACGGCGGGGGCGCAACACCTCACGATCGAGCCATTGCAGGCCTACGATGCCGTGTTCGATAGGGGCTGTTCCGGTGGCTAAAGTTGCGGCAGCCGAGGCTTTGTCGCGCACGGCAAAGGGATATTCCACCTGTGCATAGACGCGGCCTTTCTGCAAGAGCAACTGCAATCCGTCACTGCCGTAGAGCGGGGCAAAGGCATCTAAATAGTCGGTCTGCAACTGATCGACCAAAATGTTTACAATCAAGCACGGTGTCCCCTGCTGCTGACGGCTCGACACAACACCTTCGCCCTTCACTTCGGTCGAAGTCAAGAGCGAGAGCAGCGTCAAGAGCGAGAAAAGCAGATGATTTTTTTGCATATCGTCAGCGGAGGATAACTGTGCTTAATGGGAAGAAGGGCGCTTCAAAGCGGGGCGCAGAAAGAGAAAGACACCTCTCATCAGCAACATCCATGCCAAAGCGTCTGTTGCCGTGGGGAATACCTGCACGCCTGCTATTTTGACTCCAAAATAGACCACCGACCCGAGGATTAGCCCAAGCGCAAGGACATCGCGACGGCCTTGGCTTCGGCACCACCAGTAGTAACCTACATAGGGCAACAGGAGGGGGTGGAAAAGGCTCAACAGCCAGTTGGTGCCTACGGCCGGATGTTCGCTCCAACCGACCATAAGGGTCAGAAACAGCCCGACCAAACCCATGAGCGTGAGGCTCAAGGTGTCGAACGTGCCGCTCCAAATCCGCCAAGCGCGTTGGGTCGGTTCACCGGAGCGCCGCGAGCGGTATTCACCAAAAGTCAGCAAAATGCCCAAGCCCAACCAGCTCCACAACACGAGGTCGGGGCCGAAAGGCAAAGCGGGCTTCTTGGGCTGCGGGGTGAGCGGAAAGAGGGGTTGCGTGTGGCGCACCAAAGGGCGCAAACGGCCTTGTGCATCTTTAATTTTTGCCACGGCAAAAAAGTTTTGCGCATAGGTGGGCAGGAAGTTCAAACGCGTCATCTCCTGCACACTGTGCTTTTGGTCGACCTCCGGCCCGAGGAGGAGGTCTTGTCCGAATTGATACCACGGACTTTGGCGCGTAAACTCATGTATCATTTCGCGCTGGGTGAGCTGCTGACGGCTCCCTTTCAAAGTGGGATAAACCACCTGCTCACCATTTTCTTCAACAGCCTTGACAACGGCCTGCACGGCGCGTGTGGTGCAGTTGTCGTAGAGGAAGTTGTAGCGGTAGGTCCAATCGGGGGTAATCAGCGAGAGGGTGTCGAGACCGGAAAGCCCTTCCACCTCAAAATCACGGCGTTGGCTTCCCTTCCGAGAAAGAATGCGCTGCATCGCCGTTTGCAGGGAGCGCGCCTCTTGGGGGGTCAGGTTGAGCACCTGCTCCGTCACGGGCATATCGTCGGCAATCTGTCCGGAGAGAAACAAGGCGGTGTTCTCTTGACACATCGAATAGTCGGTCAATCCCAACACAAATTTCATCACAAAATTGGGGGTATCAAACGAGAACCAACCGAAGTTGTACGTCCAGTCGGTCTTGGGGCGAGCAGCTTCTTGAAAGCGCAGTGCGGTGTGTCCGTAGAGGCGGTGTATCTGATGTCCCGGGGCGCACGTCAGCAGGCTTGCCTGCAACGAATCGACAGGCGCCGGCTGCACAGTCGACACCGCCGTTTGCGCCATCACCCAAAGGGGCAACAGCCACAAACCGAGAAGAAGTCGCAGGGTTGCTTTCATAAACCAAAAATTTGTTGCAAAAGCAAAGATACGCTCTTTTGGCTTATCTTCCAAATTTTCGTGCTTTTTATTTTTCGTGGGTTCAAAAAATCGCAGGCACGATTTTTGGGCGCTTCGTCCCACCTCACGAAACAGGGCATAAGGTCGCCCACGCTCCCCATAAATTTAAGCGCAAACACCCCCTCTTCTCTTTCCGTTCTCCCCACCCTACCCGCTTTTCACGCGCGCACGTATATCCCTTATAGTATGCGTATTTAGCCTTCACTCCTTCACCAACACCCTTAGACCACAGACTATCAGCACTTTTCGGGTGAAGGATTTCGTTTTCGCCATCCTTCACCATCCTTCACCGCACAACCTTCCCTCCCTACTCCAATCTCGATATTCTCAAAAAATCCTTCACCGCTTTCCCCCTTATGGTCAACGAGTTAGCCTACGGGGCGAAGGAGGTGAAGGATAAAAACATGGTTTTACCTGTAATGCGTGCGCGTATACGAGCATACGCGTGAACAAATTCCGAATGCTGACGCCCCGAAAAAAATGAGAATCACGACAAAGTGTTTTTCTCTGTATCCCATCTACCTACCTCAGACGTAGTTTTTTCTACCTCTGAGGGCGGTGAAACTACCTCCTATCTAAAATACAGCGCGAACCTGTTGCTGTCACCGAAGGCAGACAAAAAAATAGGAAGCCTTTATGGTCTTCCTATTTCTTCGGGTTCACAAGGATACCGCTGTCTTTCTCAGCCTAAGCTTGGGTTTCTTCTCCCGACGAGTGACCATTACCCGACATTCCTTGCACACCGCAAAAGTAGAAATTTATTTTGAGATGATTGCTGTCCGGTAAAATTTTATTCTTAATCTCTGCTTTAATGGAAGATGGTCTCGAACACAAATCAAAGCTTCACGCGTCCTGCAACTGCGGTCTTAATCCTTGTTTTAATGGAAGATGGTCTCGGACTACTGAAGAAGAGTCTGTAAAACGATTCTTCCCGTCTTAATCCTTGTTGTAATGGAAGATGGTCTCGGACAGTATTTTCCATATTTTGCTGATATTCTGCACGTTAATATGTAAAAGAATTTCGCTTTTCGGAATTTTGCTCAAAAAAATGTGCATTTTACGGTTCGAGACTGAGACCAATGTATGAGTAATACACGCTGCAAAGATAATAAAAGAAGAGAAGTTAAACAAATTTAGATGGAGAAAAAATAAGCCTTTTGACACAAAACTATAAATGCAAAAAAACACTACACTTTATACCCTATGGTAGCAGAAAGAAAATAGTAAAACGAAAGCCATTTTGCAAAGCGCATTCTTTTTCGTAACTTTGCACGAATAAAAGCCACAAAAACTTATTGTTACGCAATGGAAGTCCTTATCTCGTGGGTGCTCAATCATCTCAACTATTGGGTCATCACCCTCTTTATGGCCATCGAAAGTTCGTTTATTCCCTTCCCCTCCGAAGTGATAGTGCCGCCTGCTGCTTGGTTGGCCTCAACGGGCGATGGGCATCTCAACATCGTGCTCGTGGTGGTCTTTGCCACCCTCGGTGCCGACATCGGTGCACTGATCAACTATTATCTTGCCCGCTGGTTGGGACGACCGCTCGTCTATCGTTTGGCCGACAGCCGATGGGGACACCTCTTGCTGCTTGACGCAGAGAAGGTGGCGCATGCGGAGGATTACTTCAACCGCCACGGCGTGACCTCGACCCTCGTGGGGCGTCTGATTCCGGCAGTGCGGCAGCTCATCAGTATTCCGGCAGGATTGGCACGGATGCACTTGGGCAAATTTCTACTCTACACCACTTTGGGTGCCGGAGCGTGGAACAGCGTGCTGGCCGCCATCGGGTTTGCCCTCTCCCGCGTGCCGGGACTCACCACCCGCGAACAAGTGGTGAACACAGCCAAGGAATACAGCCACCTCATCGGCTACGGACTGGCGGCGGTGGTGATTTTGATTCTTGTAGTGATGGTGGTGCGCACGCAGAAGAAAAAGAAAAGTGCACAACCTTGATGCGCAGAACAACGATTTACCTCCATTCAAAAACTCCTTGACGTATGCTCGTTTCGCTTCCCTCCTCTTTGAACGGCACCGTGCCCCTGCCACCGAGCAAAAGCATCTCCGCCCGCGCGCTGGTGCTCCGTGCACTGTCGGCACAACCGATACGGCTGCATCACCTTTCGGACTGCGACGACACCCGCGCCGTGGTGAACGCCCTGCGCTCCCATCCCGAAGTGATCGATATCGGAGCGGCAGGGACGGCCATGCGTTTTCTCACCGCCTTCTACGCCACCCGCGTGGGCGAACCCCACGTGCTCACCGGCACGGAGCGCATGCAGCAACGTCCCATCGGGGTGTTGGTGGAAGCGCTGCGGAATTTGGGAGCCGACATCACTTATTTGGGCAAAGAAGGTCGCCCACCGCTGCGCATCATGGGGCGAAAATTGACCGGCGGCACACTGGAACTTCCGGCCAACTGGAGTTCGCAGTATGTCTCCGCCTTGCTGATGATTGCCCCCACCCTCGAAGGAGGTTTGCAACTGCGCCTGAAAGGTGTGCCCACCTCCATTCCCTACATTCGGATGACGCTGCGGCTGATGCGGGAGTTCGGCATTGAAAGCCGTTGGGAGGCCGACACCCGCACCATCGTCGTGCCGCAAGCCGACTACCGTCCTCCGACCGACTACACCGTCGAACCGGATTGGAGCGCGGCCTCCTACTGGTACGAACTGCTCGCCCTCACGCCCGAAACCGATGCCCGCCTTTGCCTGCGCGGACTGTCGCTCGACAGCGTGCAGGGCGATCGGGTTTGCGCCCATTGGTTTGCTGCGTTGGGGGTAAAGACCACCCCCTCGGCCGAAGGGCTTTGGCTGGAGCGCACCACCCCTTCCGAAGGCGTGTTCCGCGCTGATTTGGCCGACTGCCCCGACTTGGCACAGACCCTCGTAGTGACCTGCGCCATGCAGCACCGCCCCTTCCACTTCACCGGTCTGCACACCCTCAAAATCAAAGAGACCGACCGCATTGCGGCGCTCACGGCCGAACTGGCCAAATACGGAGTGGTGACGACCGAACCGGCAGCCGGCGAACTGGCCTTTGCGCCCACCACGCCCCCACCCGCATGGGAAGAAGTCGATGTGGACATTGCCACCTACGACGACCACCGCATGGCGCTCGCCTTTGCGCCCACGGCCTATTGCTGCCGCAAGGTGCACCTTCAAAATCCCGAAGTGGTGTCGAAATCCTATCCCTCGTTTTGGGAAGACCTTGCCCACTTCGACCACCGCTGATTCCTCTCTTCTTCAAGATTATTCTTTATGCTCTCGCTCATTCTCTCCCTCATCGCTCTCGGCATCGTGGCCGCCGTGGCCGGTCTGGTGCGCCAATGGTGGTACGGCCGGCAGTTGCGTTCCGGCAAAATCGAGCAACTGCCCGAAGTGCGCCAAAGCGTTGAAGCCGCTTGCTGCGGTCAGCACGAAACGTGCGAAAAAGACAGTTTGCTGGCTGCTGTGAGCAAAGGCATCGAGTACTACGAAGACGAGGAGTTGGACCGCTTTCGCGGACACCCCTCATCGGGCTATGATGCCGCTGCCATCGAGGAGTTTACCGATGTGCTCACCACCCTGCGTTCGGAAGAGGTGGCGGGCTGGGTGCGTTCGCTCCAACTGCGTGGGGTGGCGCTGCCCGACGAATTGAAAGACGACATTATCCTGCTCGTGGGCGAACGCCGCACGCATCCGTCGGCCTAATGCCGCCTACCTCTTTGGCTTCCTCTACTTCATCCCGCTGATTTTACAGACCATGCCCTCCATTTTCACTTACGCCTTTTTTCAAAACGCCCTGCTGGGCGCTGTGCTCACCAGTATCCTTTGCGGTCTCGTGGGCACGTACGTCGTGACGCGGCGGCTGGTCATTGCCGGCGGCGGTATGGCGCACGCTTCGCTCGGCGGTGTGGGCATCGGCGCCTTTTTCGGATTTTCTCCCCTGCTGGGTGCCACCCTCTTCGCCTTAGGTAGCGGACTGGGCATCGACTGGCTGAGCCGTCGGCGCGCGGTGCGCGAAGATAGTGCGGTGGCGATGATTTGGACACTGGGCATGAGCATCGGTATCCTTTTTGCCTATCTCGCTCCGGGATTTATGACCGACCTGCCGGCCTACCTTTTTGGCGACATCCTCAGTATCTCGCGTGCCGACCTGCTGGGCATGGGCGTTTTGACGCTCGTGGCACTGCTGTTTTTCCTGTTGATGGAACGCAGCATTGTGGCCGTGGCCTACGACCGCGATTTCGCCTTCACGCAAGGGCTGCCGGTGCGCACCCTCGAGCGCCTGCTCATTCTGCTCACGGCGCTCACCATCGTGGGTTGCCTGCGCATGGTGGGCATCGTGATGGTCATTTCTCTTCTCTCCATTCCCCAACTCACAGCCGCACTTTTCGTACACACTTTCCGTCGTACCGCCCTTTTGGCGATGGGCATTGGGCTGGCCGATTGTGTGGGCGGACTGACCCTTTCCTATCTGCTCAACGTACCTTCGGGAGCCGCCATCATCGTGGTGAGTGTGGGAGTGTACTTTGCGGCCGGCACAATAAAACAGCTCCTCACTCGTTATTCTCGATAAGGGAGTTGCCCACCTTATCCCTCCCTGTTTTCATTGCTTATCAAACACGCTTTTCTCTTTTTCATCCTCATCGTAGGGCTGCTCACGGCTTGTTCACCTAAGGAGAACACCGCAGCTTCTCGCAGGTGGCAGGCTTTTGTCACCCGCTACAACGTGTACTACAACGCCTCCCAAGCCTATGCCACCGGAGAAGAGGCGCAGCGAAACGGCCTGCGCGAGAACTACACCGATCGCCTGCCGGTGTTCGGGGTGGGCTATGAGAAGATGCGGCAGTTGGGACGCAACGATTTCGCCACGGCCATCACGAAGTGTGAAAAAGCCATTCAGCTCCACAGCATCAAGGCCAAACCCAAAACCAACCTCAACCGCAGTAAGACGGAACGCGAGAAGGCTTATTTGTCGCGCAAGGAGTTCAATCCCTTTCTGAAAAACGCCTGGCTACTGATGGGACGCGCACAATTCCAACAGGGCGAATTTGTCGCGGCCGCTTCGACCTTTGCCTATATCACCCGATTTTATGCCGCCGAACCCATCGTCGCAGCCGAAGCCCGTATCTGGCTGGCACGTTGTTATGCCGAACTCGAATGGTATTACGATGCCGAAGATGCCCTCCAACGCCTCGACCAAGCCGGTACGCCGAAACTCTCACGTTCCCTCAATCGGGAGCGCGACCTGACGATGGCCGATTTCCTCATTCGCCAAGAACGGCTGGAAGAAGCGGTGCCTTACCTGCAACGTGCCGCCCGCAACGCTTCCGGAAGCCACCACCGCGCACGATTGTCTTACTTGCTCGGACAGGTCTATATGGCACTCGACCGCAAAGCGGAAGCCTATGCCGCTTTGCAGCAGTGCATCAACCGCAGCCCCAACTACGAGATGATGCTCCACGCCCGCATCCTCCAAACCGAAGCCCTCACCACACCGCAAAGTGGGCTGAAGATGATTGCGCGCCTGCAAAAGATGACGCGAGACAGCAACAACAAGGATTATCTCGATCAGCTCTACTACGCCATTGGCAACATTCATTTGGCGCTGAAAGATACTACCTCGGCCATCGCGTCCTACGAAACGGGACGTGCCCAATCGACACAAGCCACTCCCGAAAAAGGCTTGTTGCTCCTACGACTGGGCGGCCTTTACTGGGACAGCCAACGCTTTGACAAAGCACAACCCTGCTACACCGAAGCCATCGGCCTGCTCGACCGCCAACGTGCTGACTATGCCGAACTCAAACGCCGCTCAAAAGTGCTCGACGAACTCGTGCCGCACACAACGGTGATTTTTGAGCAGGACTCTCTGCTGGCATTGGCACAAATGTCGGAAAAAGACCGCAACGCCGTGGTGGATCGTGCCATTGCGCTTTACAAAAAACAGCAAGAGGAGGCACGTCGTAACAAAGCCGACAGTCTGCGCCGCCTGCAACAAGAGGACGGTGAGAGCGATTTCGATCAGCGCTTCGGCGGGCGGGATATGCCGCAACAGCCTTTGGTGAACAAGGGGGATAAGTCGTGGTATTTCTACAATCCGCAGTTGGTGCAACAAGGAAAGCAATCGTTTGCCCGACAATGGGGACGCCGCAAGAACGAGGACGACTGGCGGCGCGCCAACCGCAGTATGCTTTCCGCCACCGAACCGGAGGTACCTGCCTCGACCGATGCTGCCCAGCAGGCTCAGCGCGATAGTTTGGCGGCGCAAGGGTTGAGTGCGGAGGAGATTGACCGCCGTTTGGCCGCTACGACCGAACAGCCCGACACCACTCAATCGGCTGCCACCACCGGCCCTGCTACCGATCCGCTGCAACGAGAGTATTATTTAGCGAAAATCCCCTTTACTGCCGAGCAGCAAAAGGAGGCGCATCAACTCATCCGCGATGCGCTCATTGAAGCCGGCATCATCGAAAAGGACAAACTGGGCGACTATGCGCTGGCTGAATCTACGCTCAACCGCCTCATCCGGCACTATCCGGATTTCGACCGTCTCAACGAGGCTTATTATCATCTCTTCCTATTGGCGAAACGTAAGGGTGACACGGCCGCTGCCGACCGCCACCGACAAACGCTCGCTACTTACTATCCCAATTACGAACTCACGCCTGTGGTCAATGATCCGGATTTCGACCGCAACAGTCGCTATGCGCGTGAATTGGAAGATTCGCTCTATGCCTCAACCTACAACGCCTATCGCATAGGCGACGGCGCGACGGTGGCTGCCAACTTTGCACGTTCCACGGCCACTTATCCCAAAGGTGCCAATCGTCCGAAGTTCATTTTGGTACATGCGCTCTCTCGCCTGGCTTCTGTCCCGCGCGACACCATCGCCGCCGAACTGCGCACCCTCGCTACGGATTATCCTAAAAGCGATGTGGCCGAAATGGCGGCTATGATTGTGCGCGGTATCGAGATGGGGCGCAACCTCACGCCTGCCTCCTTCGATTTGGGCAGCCTTTGGACGCGACGCATCACCGAAAACAATGCAGCTGCGGCCACAGAAGGAGAAAGTCGCAAATTGTCGGATGAGAAAGAAGTGCCGTTTGTCTTCCTCATTGCTTACCCCACCGACAGCCTCAACGACGACAGTCTGCTCTATGCTTTGGCACGCTTCAACTTCTCGTCCTTCGTGGCAAGAGGCTTTGACATCGGCAAGGAGCGCAACAACCCCTTGACCCAATTCCGTGTGTCGGGCTTCACGTCTTACGATGATGTGCACTATTATGCACAACGGCTTTTCCGTGAGAAGAATCTGGCTCGTCTGCTCCGTCGTGCGCGCATCGAACTCATCAGCGAAAGCAACCTCCGCTTGCTCGGTACACTCTTCTCTTTCGATGACTACCGCAAGTTCTTCGACAAGCATTTTGCACCGCTCGACATCAATCCCGAACTGCCTCTCGAATACGAACCGGCGGCGGAAGATCACCCTCAACAAATCTACGAAGACGAGGTGGCGCCATCTTCCACTCCCTCGGGTTCTCCTCAGTCCTCCACAGAGGCCGATACCCCCGCAGGTACTTCCACTTACGACGAATACGACGAGTAGCTTTGTTGTTCCGGCAGAAATGGCTTATCTTTACGATAAAAGGCCGTGTCCCTTCTCTTATGGGACACGGCCTTTTTGATAGGGCAAAATGGCGCGAGAATGTGCTCTATTGCGGATTGTAGCGGCTGAACCACTCGTTTGTCTTGCTCTCTCCAAGTACTTCTGTCAAGTACTTCCAGAAGGCGCTTTCACGATTGGCCCATGCGCTCTTTTCTTTTTTGTTCAAAACGTGCCAGCAAAGTTTCTTCTCCGACTTTGCCAACCACATCATACTCCTCCAAAGATAGTCTTCCCTGCTCTTTCCTCACTTGACCATACTCTTTTAACTCCATCATACGAACCTCTTCCTTGTCATGCTCCGTAGCAATTTTAAGAAGAGCTCTTACTTGCTGAGTTTTCGTAAACGACTTATGATATTTTTCTAAAGTAAAATCACTCATTTCCTCTTCAAATACTTCGAGATAGTGCTTTACCTTATCGTGCTTAAAGCCCTTCAAGGATACTTCTGGGGCGGTAAGTTTTCCATAGCCATAGCCTTTGGCCATACCGAGATTATGATACACCCCCTCTTGTTGGTGGAGCGTAAGCGCAGAAAGTAGGGCACCCAGCTCTTGTGGTAAGAGATTGTGCACCATAATGCGGAAGCGGAATTTTATATTTGGAGGGAGCGCATAAAGGGTCGTTTTTACTTTGTCGTTATTATTTCCTTGTGGAAGTGGCATAGTCGAATCTTTTTTATGGATACGATAGCGTTTGCGACCCGCAAGAGTGAAAGAAGATGTGCTGTAAGTGCTGTACTTTTTGCCATTCTGTGCCAAATAATAAGGGTAGAAAGAAGCACGTGGCTCACCCAAGACACCTGATACCCTAACAAGCTCTTTTTCCACCTGGGTTGTAAGCGCATGCCCCACGACAACTCGTCCTTTCATTGCGTCTTTATCAGGGGAAACGTATCCAAAAATAAGGTCGCAAAGGTCAGGAGATGCATTAGGTAACTGTCGAACACCATCTTTCACACCTTGTGGGAAAGGTATTCTATAATAGCGAGTTAGTCCTACATGAATCACCTCTCCTCTACTATCAGTAGAGTAAAATACAGGGATTTCCTTTCTTTCCTCAAGTCGTTTTTTAAAGAAACTATCGAAAAGGGGATGTGTCTTCTGTACCTCTAAGAACTGTTCTTTCACTACGTCGGAAAGTGTGATTTGTTTACCTCGTTTTTTTGAAAAGAGGTACTCTATCTTTTTACTTTTTTTAGGATCTCGATTTTCCATCGACCCCGTACACACAAGCTGGAAAGATGAGTTCCCCCAATCTACATAATCACCAATTTCATCCAGTTTACTTTGTGCATTCGCTCTACTGGAAAAATTATGATAACGCTTTCTAATTTCCTTATGAGTGACAGTTTTGAAACCATAATTCGTGCAGTTTTGCTTATCTTCGGTAAATTCTCCCAAGCATGGGGTAAGCTTTAATTTATCATCCTTATCTTTTCTGAGCCATCCTGCGTGCACACATTGTAAGGCTTGCTTATAATCATTATTTCTGAAGTCTCGATAACCAAAATGCCCTTTATTGATTTGACTCAAGCGTCCAAAACTCAGTATCTCCATCACCGAACGCAGCATACCACGAAGTGAGCTGCCGGGAATGAAATAGCGTTTGTTTCCATTCTCGTCTATGAAAGAAGCAGGTTGATCGGTTTTCTCTTGGCCTTTTGCAGCTCCGCGCACAAAAAGAGGGGTGATGTTGCGAAACTCGACATCGATGACACCACTTTCACCTTCCCGAAACGGAAGGTCATGGCTCACTTGCTTGCCCCATTCGGGAATGAACACATGTTCATTCAGGGGTACAAAATTATAGGGAGAACTTATAGGCATGAGGGTAGATGTTTAGGTTCTGAAAATCCAATGAATACACGTTGAGCAGGAACGAGTACGGGCATATTTTCACAGAGAGCATCTTCTTGCTCTATCCAGTATTGCAAAAAGTGGAGCATTTTACCACCCAGAGCCTTGGCTTCACCACGTGGTAAAGGCATCTGATAAAGGTGGTCTACGTCTTTTGAATTAAAGTCGTCAGGCTGTATTTTATGCTCTACCACTTGAAAATTCCCCTCGCGATAACGGATGCTGTAAGCAATGTTATCGTCAGGGTTGTAAAATTCGGCTTCGAGCAAAAAAGGCGTATCGGTCGCCTTAAAAGCTGGGGCGCAAAGTTGATGATTATAGATTTGAGGCGCATCTGCATCGCTCATCCGAACGAAGCCGTCATACTGCGCTTCGGGAAGTTGAAATTCAGGCTGTATCATAAGGGCTGTCCGTTTTTAGAAATTGTTCCACTGAAAAGACCATGTCCACGGCTCGAGGCACCGCCTAAGGCCAAACGTCCGTTGACCAAATCACGCAATGACGCTTCAAAACTCTGAACAACAAGGTCTTCTTGTTCATTCAACTCTTTTACCTTAAGATTGTGTTTCAGTGCTTTTGAGTCAATCCAAATTTTGAGTTGGAAAGGTTGCCGTCCACGTACGCTCACCTTTTCGGCGAACAACGCCCCGCTTATCGCTCCTCCGGTGAAACGGTCGATGGCGACATGTTGCAACACTTGTTCTTGAGTGTTTTCGCTCCACGCATCGCTCAGCAGTAGGCAACCTCGCAGTTGGTGTGCCGTGTCCTCACTACCGAAAAGAGCTGTAACCCCGGCATTCTCCTTCTTATGTTTTTTGAGTTCTTCCTCACTCAATTCATCGGCAAAAATACCCGAAAGGCGGTTGAAGTGGAAGGCGGTGCGATGCGCTAAAGCTCCTTTCAAAGAGGTGGCGGGGATGAAATGTGTAGGGGTTGAGAAATACCCCTCTTTATCATCCTTCCATTGCACACGTGGTTCACTGACCGGAGTGATGTCGGAATCCTCATCACCTAATCCTGAAGCAAACAGAAAGAAGTTGTCGGGAGAGAGTTGCACCTCATAGCTGACAAGTGAGGCTTCCGACTCATCAACAAAGGGCGCAGCCGATTGCCATCCCACCCAGTCTGCCGAGGCTGCCAGTTGTGAAGATTTCTGCAAATATAATTGTGCTTCGTTTTTCTCCGACAAATCAAGGATACTGGTTTGGAGAGCAACGACTTTCAGCACACCAAATCCGGAACGCGTGCCGGAACCCAGACAAAACTTGGTGTGATGAAGCAAAGAAAGGAGATTCTGAAAGTCGGTTTGCTCCGTACCATCTCCCAGCAATTCTATTTCAAAACAAAAGCGCGAGCCGGCAAAAACAATCTGTTGATCAAACTTTCCACCGTTGCTCGCCACACCTTGATCGTTGATACGCACATGTTGGCGAATGGGAAGGTGTAAAAAGCGCATAAGGAAATCCTTGTCGGACGATACCTCACACAGGCCATCGCACACCTTACTTTGCTCATCGAGCAGTTTGCCCTCAGTCAGAATAAGACGCGACCCTTCGCCTTTTTTACCCTCTTGGTAACCAAACAAATGCTTCACACGCTCACCTTCCATATTGTCTTCGGCAAGATGACGCAGCACTCCGGCAATAGACGAGCCGGGAAGATAAGGCAACCCATTGGTATCGGTCGCCACCAGTGCATCGGTGGTGATATCTCGCTCACCAGTGCCTAACGCAAGGGGCGAAACGGCTTCTAAAACGACACGTGCTAAATAGCGGTGCGTCAAAGAGGTATATGAAGTTTCCATATTATTTCTTACATTCTTTGCCCATTTCAGAGGCCAGGTTAATCAATGCTTGCGAAAGGAGAGGAATATCAGATAACCTTTCGTGGTTACAGATATCCTTCATGAATTCTTGTAAACGAAGATTGCGCCCACTCTCTTTCCATTTTTCAGCAGCAACCCCATGAAGAAGATAGACATCGGAGTACTTTTCCTTTTCTTCTTGCGTGATATGCAGTTTCAAATTGACATCCAATTTCAACACTTTATCACACAATTGCTTGCTCTCAGGATATTGCATTGCCAAAGAGCGAATGGTGCCCCACTGTGCAGCAAAAGTTTTCCCATCAGATTTACTATTGAAAAGATGCTTATTCTTTCCCACCCATTCGTTGACACGTTGGTAAATTTCAAAGTTCAACGTTTCTTCTTTTTGTTTACGTCGCAAGTAGTTCATCAGAGGTGTATCGCACGTCTTAGGAGGCAACGAAGGTCTCTCTTTGGGGAGCTCAACAAATTGGAACACCGACTGACCTTCTGCGTCCGCTTGTAAAAATTCGGGATTGTAGCGCACACAGCCAAAACCTTCACTACGGAACGCACCAACGGCACAAATTTGGGGAGTTTCCCCTTTTGTGCGTACCACCATCACACTTCCCTTCTCAATACCCCAACGGTCGGCATCGAAAGAGTTTCGTTTACCGTTCCATGGTGCATATTGGAAGGTGCGAATTTGCGAACGCTCCCACACCACCTCGCTATCGGCTGAGAACCCCAGTTGCTCGGCAGTGGGGCGGAGGGTCGGCATACCGAATTCATCAAAAAAGCACAAGCGGCTTTCGGCATAGACGGCAACGCCTTCCAAAGCCGAAGGGGTAGATGCCACGTCCTCGTTGAAGTCGCAAAGTTCGATGCGCACACAGCCATATTGTGCTGAACGCGAACGCCCGATGTGATGCGTACCCACAAGGGCTTTTTTCACAGTTTCCTTCAAAGCCTCTACCTGCGGTGCAGCATCGTCAATGCGCACACTAAACAAGAGGTGCAATCCTTCAGCCAGTGCCTCATAGCCAAAGAGTTGTTCATCTTTGGCACGCCGCTTTTCGTGGTCGTAGGCCGACTTAATAGAAAACTGCTTTGCCGTGACCAATTTTATGGCTTCTCTACCATGAAAAGCATAAAAATCACCTCGTGCCTGCTTCAACTGCAATCGACGAACCACATCGTCTTGCAGGTTGGGAATAGCGTGATGTACATAGCACTTTTCTTTGAGAGAAGAGAGTTTGGGATAGAAAAAAGCCGCCGGCGTACGCAGTCCGCGCAGCCATTTTCTTTCTTCTTTCTGAACACCTGGGTGAGCATCGCCAAACTGCACACGTCCCTCATGAAACAGGGTGTGTGCCCAACCTTTTTGCACAAACTCATCATATCGACGAGCCACAATGCCCAAGAAGCAACTGCCCGGAATGTAGTCGAGCGAACTATTGGGACTTTCGGTCGCTGCCTTTTCGTTAAGAATAACATCCGACAGCAGGGTACAGCGAAATTGTAATGTAATCATCGTTCCTCTTCTTTTTTAGTTACACTTAACGTACAGCGTCCAAGCCCACGGTGGCGACCGGTGCCCAGGCGTTTGATGTAGGCCATCGCATCAGCCAGTACATCCACCATCTCTGCCTCGACGTGCAAAATCTCGCCTTCCAATTGGCAAGGCACAACCACCTCCATGCGGCGCAAACTGTGTTCCAAAGCGATGCCATGGTCGTCGATGGCAGTGCGAGAAACCGCCTTAAACAAATGAGGGAGTAATCCATGTTCTTCAAGTATTGCCTTTCTCTCTTCGGCAAACATACGTGCATTACTGAAAAAGGTGTGGGCTGCGACTCGATCGTCTTTATCTGCCGAAATGCCAAAAGTGCGCTTAAAGGCTTCTGTTTTTTGTTGTTCGGGAAAGAGCACCAACACAGCATCGCGTAGCAAACCTTTGACTGTACGTCCCGGTAGGAAGGGAAGCCCATCGGCATCGCGAATCACACGGGCGTCCAACTCTGCACCACTGCTTAAACCCGATCCACAATGCCAGTCAGAGTGAAATTCTATTTGATAGTATAAGGTATACATAGGTAAAACTTATCGTTGAGTTTGTAGATAGCAAATGGAGTGCAGAGCCAGCACATCATAAAGCGGATAACGCAATGTTGCGCCCTCTTCACCTTTGCTGATAGGGGAAGTTAAAACAGAAGTCAACTTTTTAAGCGAAGGGGATGAAAGCAATTTCTGCACGCGCGCCATATGCTGATGCGCATATTCTTCATTCTCGTGCATTTCCAAAAGCCATCGTCTCAAGTGCGACTTCACCGCGTTCGCCTCTTTGGCTTCAGATTCTCCTTCGCCGGCCAGTTCATCCACCCAAGCTTGTAGTTGATCGCAGGTGGTGCGATGGCGACAATCGGCCGCGTCTTCCGTCAGATAGTAAGGACCGGCCTGCCAAGATGTGCCTTGTTGAGGAGTGAGTTCGCGTCCGACCATATCTTCATACTTCTTCACAAAACTATCCTGCACTTTGTGGAACATCAAGCACGAGGGCGGTAAAGCCTTACCCAGTGCTTCCGGACTGTCGGGGACATCTTTTCGCTTTGCATTGCTCTTGGCAGCCCCACAGAGTTCCTCTGCCAAATGATAGCCGTAATAGAAGGGGAATGACGATTTTACAAAGGCAATTCCAGCACAAGCCGTCAAGCGATCGCGCACTGCTCCTTCGGTAAATACCCCTTCAAGCATATCGCCCAGTTTCTCGTGCGTTTCTTTTTCAAAGGCTTCCAAAAATGCTTTCGTATAACGCACAGCAAGATCACCACGACAGATAATGGTCAGGTCGTCGCCCCCCAAAACGATGGGACGCAAAGGGATGCGTTTCCCTTCTCCCCAGCCTTCTTTCGGAGTAATCTCAGCATACGCCCGCTGAGCGGCACACAAAGTCGCCTCGTCCAATTTCTTTGAAAACTGTTGGAACTTGTCACGTTGGTTTCCGATGCGTTGCACCACCTGCCCCAATCCGTTACCATCGGCATGGATGATGGCAATCCAACTGTTTGCTCCTTCCAAATCTTCAATATCGTAGGCCACTTCGCAGTCATGTACAAAATCTTTTCCAAAAGCCCTTACACATAAGCGATTGGTCGTTTTTCGCTCCTTCAGTTCCTTGTCCTTGAGCTCATGCAATTTGGCTAAGGTAGCCGCATCCAGATAGTTATCTTTGAGTTGTCGCACCACCACCTGCCCCGTGCTGCGGCTGCGCTGTGTTGAGGCCAATCCGAGGTGAAGAGGACGTGTAGGGCGGCTGCGCTGCGTGCGCAAGTTCTGTTCGAGACGGGTAACGACTTGGGCAAAATCTTCCTTCTCTTCATCCCATTTCACCACGGCTTGACTCACCGTGACACCGGGAGCAAAATGTTCCACGCGACGCGGCCATTCACGCACCACTTGTGCACAATCCGTTTCGCTATCGAAGACATACTTCACATTTCCGGCAGCGGCAATAATACTGCACTTTTCATCGAAAGTGGCGACTTCTTCCAGCACTTGCCGAAAGAGGGAGGTACACACCTCGCTCACCAAGTCGCTCGCGCCCACAATCTCTCTGAGTTTGTTGGTTTGAAAAATAAAGTTCTGGATGCCTTGCACGGCAGACCCAAATAGATATTTTGTCATGGTTTTCAAATAGATTTTTTATTCTAAGGTAATCATCGGCATCGCAAGTCGGAGAAGAAGCTCCCCTAAGCACAACCTTAAAGGAGCACACCAAAGCCTCGACTCACACTTTTGCCCAATCCGATGTGGGGAGGAAGCAGGACGTTGCTCTCGAAAGCAACATCAAAGGCCATCATCTGCGTCTTCTTGGAAGATATGGTCCGTATGTTCTCTATCTGCGTGAGATAAGCCACGATTTCTTCCGCGGCCACAATTCCCAAGCCTTTGAAGCAACTCAACAGGTTGCCCACCAAGACCGCATCAAGCAAAGCAATGCGATCGCGTAGCGAAGCCATTGACTGGTAGAGTGAATAGTTACGTCCGTTGAGCGGCAGCCAACCTTCCATACGGTAAGTGTACAATTGGTTTCCCACCCTAATAGGCACCATCGCCGATTGGTAAGAGAGCAGTTCTAAAGGCACTTCTCGCCGGCCGATACACAAAGTTTGAGCCGTGGTGCGCAGCAACACCTCCAATTGTTCCACCCCGCGACCCAGCCCGACAATGCTCGCCTTTCCCTTTCGCAAGCGGTATTGTATCAAGGGGTAGGCATAATGCAGTCCCTCTCCCTCATGATTGTGGAAACAGGAACACTCTTGAGGTATCAGCGTATGGATAGCTCCTCGAAATGCCGGGAGTTCTGTCCGAGACAGCGGGAGGTCAAAAAGGAGTTCGAGATAAGGAATTTCTGTAAGCATCAGATCACGTAACGTCTAAAACGAGTGAAGTGGAAAGCAGATTGTTTGCGACCATCGGGCAATTCTTCAACATCACGCCGACTGCACGAAGCCACACAAGTGATGCCCACTTCCTCCAAACGCCGAACCAGTGCAAAGCAAAAAGTCAACTCGCCCATCAGGTGCACGGTGACTTGCTTTCCTTCCGCATCGGCTAGGATTTTCTGTACATACTCCTCCGCCAGTGCTGCTATCTCTTCCTCTGTTGCTTCGGGAGCAATCGCAGGGAAAGACATATCTTGCAGCTCTCCCAACGCCCGAGCGGCTTCCAGTTGCTGCTCGTTCCATGTGTGGTGGGGGTGATTGGAAAGGTTGAGGAAGAGTTTATCTTGTACAGGCGGGACAGGTGGAACAGCATCGGTAGAATAAAAATAGGGATGGAAGAATTTAAGCTTTGCCCCAAGACGCTGTACCAAGTCTTTACTCTGACTTTGTTGTACCCTCATCCCTGCATGGTTATAGTCGTTTCGGTCTTCTCCCAGAGCATAAAACTGATTGGCAAACTCTGTTGTGCACCACTTATCTTGTCGGAGCACCTCATAAGTTTCGCGATACTTGTCTGTAAGTTCATGCTGTCCCGAAAAGATATTGAAGGTTTTGCTTATCAAATCACGATAGTCCGGTTCCTCTTTCTTTACTTTATAGATGGGGTAGTTATGGCGACAACAAAAGAGCGTGATAATAGTTTCCTGCAAAAATGTGATTGCCTGTTGATACAGTCCTTTTTCATAGCACCATAGGGCAGCAGCATAACCATTAACAATGGCACCATTTCTCTCAAATTTATCAAAATCACGTTTCACACGCTCCAAAATCGGATTTAACGCTCGTAGAGGTTCAGACAAGTCTTCAAAACGCTCTTTTAATACACGAATACTCTCGCCTTCATAGAGTGCCCTACCGCGAGAGTTCCGCATTTCATCAACAACAGGGCCTAAATATTTTATCAGAGTCGATGTATTTTTTACGACCTTATCCCCTCCTTGCGTTGCTTTCACAATAGAGTTTAGTATCGGTCTACTAATATTCTCAAGTGCCTTCGCATTCCCGCTGTCCAGATATTGTCCGGCGGCATAGCTCCACTCTTGCAGACTCACCAAAGGGAGAAGGTCAATGATAGGGGCAATATTCGTTTCACTATCACGTGCTTCATAATTACCATACACAACCTCTTTCACTTGCGTGTTTTTGAGAAAGTGCGCATAGTTGCTCATCACCAACACCAGCATTGGTAGGAAGCGGAAACCATGAGTCAAGTCGAAATACAACTCATCCCCCTTTTGCAGCAACCCATAGATAGTGTTGAAAATCTTCCATATTTGCTCTTCGTTGGCACCATCCTCAATGTGGATATCCTCAACCCTGCAAGGAAGAGCCATCTTTTTAATATCTTTCTCTAAGCCATAGTAGGTTTCTTCCTTTTGGGTCGCATTATTCAAACGCATCTCCTTTTCCGGTGTCCAATTGACTTGACGCGCTTGTTCCGTGAGGAGGATATATACCACATCGTCTTTGTTCCAATCCTTTGCTCCAATCTTTTCCAACGTAGCCATTTGGACGAAGCGTGTAGACGAAGAGGTAAAACCTTCGGATTGATATCGACACTTTCTATAGGGGGTTGCACCGAGAACAGATATAAAAACTTTTCTTGCCATAGTTGTCTCCAAATTTAACGTGGATTTTGACCATCAAGGTCGTTTTTGATAATATCTTCAAGACTGGGTAGATTTCGGTTTTGTTTTTTATGCCGAGATAGACAGGGAGAGACTGACCGCCGACAAAAGTGATATGTGTATGCTTCATAGTAACAATTATTCATCGAAAGCAAAGATATGTTATTTTTGAAAACCCGCCAAGAAAACCGGAAATCTTTTTGCTTACTCTTTATCTCCATCCTCTGTTAGTATGGAAAATCATCTGTTTCAAAAAAAGCCTAAGAATGAAGAGAAAAACTTTTATAATCGCCCTCATTTTCCCTCCTTTATTCCCCATTCATCAACCAAGTTCCATACAGTTTTTTCAAAAAAGTTTAGAAAACAATAATGAAAGGTGAAATGAAAATTTCATCTTTGTGCACACCCCTAAGTGAGCATTCAACATCATTCTCGACACCTACGGCACATTGCTCCATCGCGATGAATACAACCGCCCTGTCCTCGTCTACGACATCATTGAGCGCTATCGGGTTTGGGCCGATTATGTCGTGATTTCTCTACTCACACAAGGTGCCATCGGCGAGGAGTTCTACTCTTTCCGTAGCGATGGGGCTTGCTGGTTGGAGGGGCTTGGCCGACGCATGATTGTGCAGTCGATGAACGACTATCTCGACGAAGTCATTCTAATCGATGGATTAAACCGTTCGCGTGCCACCCACCTCCTCTATGTGCAGCAACTCGCCTCTCATTTCAAAACGCTTTCTTCTTAACAACTCGACTCGCATTTTACTCAACACTTCCTCTTCCATCGAACAAAATCCCCTCACTCCACCTGATTTTTTCTTCGCAAAAAGTTTGGCAGACTTTCTCACTTTTGCTATCTTTGCAGCGTGTATTACTGATACATTGGTCTCAGTCTCGAACCGCAAAATGCACTTTTTTTTGAGCAAAATTCCGAAAAACGAAATTCTTTTACATATTAACGTGCAGAATATCAGTAAAATACGGAAAATAGGGTTCGAGACCATCTTCCATTAAAACAAGGATTAAAACAGAGATAAGGGGTGAGGACTTGATTCTCCCTCGTGTCCGAGACCATCTTCCATTAAAGCATAGATTAAGACACCGCCCTTTGAAATAAAATTTTACAGGACAGCATCATCTCAAAATAAATTTGTACTTTTGCAGCAGACAACACGGCGGTAATAATCGTTCATGCAAAACCCGTGATGAGAAAGGGGCGTGTTTAGGCTGCAGAGCAGCGTTTAGGTCGGAACTCATCAACAACAAGGAAGCCTTCAAAAGGCTTCCTTGTTGCTTTTACAAGCCGGCTTCTCTTTGACTTCATCTTCAGTTGTATGTGCGATTTAGATAGGAGGTAGTTTCACCGCCCTCAGAGGTAGAAAAAATTAAGTCTGAGGTAGGTAAATCGGGAAAGGAGGGAAATGCAGAAAAACACGCTCTCGTCATTTTTGTCTTTTATGGTGCACCATCCTCGGAAATTCTCTCGCGCGCGTACGCGCACGTTACTGCAAATTTGTGTTTTTATCCTTCACTTCCTTCACCGAGGAATAATAGGTGTTGATTTTCAGGGCAATAAAGGTGAAGGATTTTTGAGAGTCTTTTTGCAGGAAAAAGAGGGGAAGCAATAGTGGGTGAAGGATGGCGAAAACAAAATTCTTCACCCGAAAAGCGTTGATAGTCTGCGGATTAAAAGAGGTGGTGAAGGATTGAAGGATAATAACGCACAACATAGGAGGGATAGACGCGCGCGAGGAGGAAAATGTTAAATTCGTGTTAAAGTCGGGGGTGAGTGGTAAGTTTCGGCTTCGAGATGTCTATATATCAATAGGGGGCATTGAAAAGCCAAGAGGACAGAAACAGAGAAGGGTCAAAAATCGGCAAAGAAATCGAACTGCGAAAAGCAGGACAGGCATCACATCCTCTCGGCGAAAATTTGGAACAATCGGCAGAAATTGCTATATTTGCAGGGTAAATTGCGTGCATTCGCACTTTTTCGCAACCTCCCCAAGAGTGAGGCTTGTGCAGAGTGGGCACGCAGCCGTTCTCACCACAACCAACAAGGCGGAGAGCACATCGGCAAAATTTTTATTTTCATCCCCTTTTTCACCTTCCCGAGGATGGGTGTCGGTCTTCAAAAGCCGAGCGCCGCATCCCTCAACGATAAGACTCCAACATGTCAGAAACCATCATTCCCGACCCAGCATTGCGCGGTTTTGCGGCCTGCGGTTGTGGTTGCGCCAAGCAGCAACTCAACCTCTCGGACTACCTGAGCGACGTGCCGGGCAACAACGAAATCTCCGACCTTGTCGAAGTGCAGTTTAAGAACACTCGCAAGGGCTACTACCGCAACGACAACCATCTCGACCTTGTGAAAGGCGACGTGGTGGCCGTGGAAGCCTCGCCGGGGCACGACATCGGCACCGTGACGCTCACTGGTTCGCTCGTGCCGCTACAAATGAAAAAAGCGCAAATCAAAGGTACGGCCGACGTCAAGCGCATCTACCGCAAAGCGCGACCTGCCGACCTTGAAAAATGGGAGGAGGCACGTGGTCGCGAAAACGACACGATGATCCAAAGTCGACAGATTGCCAAAGAATTGGAACTGAACATGAAAATCGGCGATGTGGAGTATCAAGGCGACTGCAACAAGGCGATTTTCTACTACATTGCCGATGCACGCGTCGACTTTCGCCGCCTCATCAAGGTGCTGGCCGATACGTTTCACGTGCGCATCGAAATGCGACAAATCGGAGCGCGTCAGGAAGCGGGACGCATCGGCGGTATCGGGCCTTGCGGTCGCGAACTGTGTTGCTCCACTTGGGTAAAAAACTTTCAGACGGTATCGACCGGAGCCGCCCGAACGCAAGACATTTCGCCCAATCCGCAGAAGTTGGCCGGACAGTGCGGTAAACTCAAATGCTGCCTCAATTTCGAACTGGACATCTACAACGAGGCGCACAAGGTGCTGCCCGAACGCAACATTACGCTCGAAACGGCCGAAGGCACTTACTATCATTTCAAAACGGACATCCTGAGCGGCCGCATCACCTACTCGACCGACAAGCGCATGGCGGCCAACCTCGTTACCCTCTCGGCCGAAAGGGCTTGGGAGGTCATCAAAATGAACCGTGCGGGGCAGCACCCCGAAGAGCTGGACACCGAAGCCAAACCTGCACCGAAGAAGCCCATCGACTTGGCCGAACAGGACGATTTGACCCGATTTGACAAAGCGAAAAAGCGGAAAAAGAAACCGAACTCTCGCCGTTCTGCCCCTCGCAAAGAGCAAGATGCTCAAACTGAAGAGGGACGTGCCGAACGCAAGGAGAGCGCAACTGCGGCCTCGCGCCCGCAAAGCGAACCTCGCGGCAGTCAGAAAAGCGGAAACCCGACCGGCGGACGCGGCGCTCAAAATGAAGAAAATGCACAAAAATAATCGTTGGAGCCTCGGTCGTGCCATCGGCACTCTGCTGTGTGGGTTGTGTCTGCTGTGTGCTTGTGGCCGCAAGGAAACCTATCTGCACTTTGTGCCGACCGACATTGCGGGATGGGACAAAACAGAAAAACTTGATTTCCGCGTCGATTCCCTTCCCGAGAGTGCCGACTATGTGCCCGACCTCTTGGTGCGCAAGGTGGTGGCCGGCGACTACCCCTATCAGAGTCTGACCCTCGAAGTACGGCAGCGCTGGGTGCTGCCCGAAGTGCAGCAGCGCCGGAAACCCAAGTCGAACAAACGCACCTACTTGGTGCCGCTGCCCCAAGAGCGTCCACAGGTGCAGCGCAGCCGCCGCAGCCGCCTGCTGCTGGAGCGCACCGACACGGTGGTTTGCCGGTTTATGACGGCAGGGGGCGACTTGATGGCGGGCGGTGTTTCGCTCGCGCAATATACCTTCACCCTGCCGCCCCTCACCCTCCCCCGCGGTGCAGAAGGCCGCATCGTGGTGCGCCACTTGATGCTCAAAGAGGTGATACCGGGCATTTCCGACGTCGGTGTTTCGCTCACGCCGTCCTGGGTTCGACACTAAGGGTTGCACTGTTCGGGCATCCACAACGGTTTCTCCTGCCATACCGCCGTTGGCTCACTTGCCAACCACCGTTGCACAAATGCACAAAGTGGTGCTTTACGTCCGTTGTCCACCGACAAAGGTCGCTCCGTTTTCTCTTCTCCTCTCCAATTTCTAATCTCAAAAAAATGCGCTATCGTTGGTTGCTTCTCTGCATCGGATGGTGGTTGGCCGCAGCGGGTCTTATGGCACAGCAACGGCAACTGCAAAACAAGCCTTTCATCGACGAACGCCCTTGGCACTACGGCTTCTATGTGGGACTGCACGACCAAGGACTGAAACTCACGAGCAACGGCTGGGTGGATCCCAACACGGGCACTCAATGGTTGGCCGAGAACGACTATCAGAATTTTGGTTTTTCAGTAGGCATCTTGGGCAACTGGCGACTTTCGCGCCACCTTTCCCTACGCCTGACACCGGGACTGCATTTCGGTTCGAAGCACGTGACGTTCCACAACCTGCTGACGGGACGTGAGGTGACACAAAACATCAAGTCGAGCTACATCGCGCTGCCGGTGGAACTGAAGGTGTCGGCACCGCGCTTCAACAACTATCGGCCTTATGTGCTGATGGGCGCCACGGAAATGTGCGACATGACCTCAACCAAAGGGGGCTACATCCGCACTACTCCTTTCCAAACCTATCTGCAGGTGGGACTGGGTTGCGACTTTTATATGCCGTTTTTCAAACTCGTTCCCGAACTAAAATTTTGCTTCGGTGTGGGTGACGTGTTGCAACACAACCGCCCCGACCTGACCGATGCCGGACAGCGGGTGTACACGCAAAGTTTGGAGCGTGCTTCAGCCAATATGGTGGTGCTCACTTTCTATTTTGAATGATCCACCCTCTGCATAGAATACAAACAAAACATCAGCCGAAAACGAAGGTAAGGCCTCGTTTTCGGCTGATGTTTTGTTGTGATGATCGTGTGAAGTCTGCCCTTAGATGTTGGCAACGCGCATAATGTCGGCGAACACTCCTGCAGCGGTCACTTCGGCACCGGCACCATAGCCTTGAATGAGCATGGGCGCATCATAGCGTTCGGTGGTGAGGCAGACGATATTGTTCGAGCCTTCGAGGTTGTAGAGCGGATGCCCTTGAGCAATCTCTTTCAGTCCGACACGCCCCTTGCCGTTGCGCCATTCGGCCACAAAGCGCCAACATTTGCCTTCAGCGGCAAGACGACTGCGGCGTGCTTCAAAGTCGGCATCGAAGTTGGGGAGCTGTGCCCAAAAATCGTCGAGCGAACCTTCAAACATCGCTGCGGGAAGGAAGAGTTGCTGCTCAATGTCGGTGGTATCGACACGATAACCGCTTTCGCGGGCTAAGATGGTGAGTTTGCGCACCACGTCCATACCGCAAAGGTCGATGCGGGGGTCGGGCTCACTGTATCCGTTCTCTTGTGCGAGGCGTACGGCCTGCGAAAGCGGTACGTCGGCGGAAAGGGTGCTGAAGACGTAGTTGAGCGTACCGGAAAGCACCGCTTCAATGCTCAGCACGCGGTCGCCCGAAGCGGTGAGGTCGTTGATGGTATTGATGATGGGGAGTCCGGCTCCTACATTGGTTTCAAAGTGAAATTTCACACCTCGATCGCGCGCCATGACTTTCAAGCGCCGATAAATGTCGTACTCTCCGGATGCCGCGAGTTTGTTGGCGGTCACGATATTGACGTTTTGCGCCAGCAGGCGTTCGTAGTGGGCGGACACATCGGCCGAAGCGGTGCAGTCGACAAAGACGGAGTTGAAGATGTTCATCTTGATGATTTCGTCCATCATCCGCTCCACGCCTCCGGGTGTGGCAGAAGCCGCCAGTTGAGTGCGGCAGTTGGCGAGGTCGATTCCCTCGGCATCATAGAGGGCGTGCCGCTGCCCCGTAAGCCCGACCAAGTTGATTTTCAAGCCGTGTTGCTCACGGAGATGGTCGGCCTGCGCAGCCAGTTGCTCCAAGAGTTGTCCGCCCACCGTGCCGGTGCCGCAGAGGAAGAGATTGAGTTCTTCGTAGTCGGCCAAGAAGAAGGAGTCGTGAAGGACGTTGAGGGCTTTTTTGAGTTGGTCGCGCGCCACGACAAACGAGACGCTGGTTTCCAAAGCGCCCAACGCTACAGCGCAAACGCCAATGCCGTTGCGCCCCAGTACGGAGAACAATTTGCCTACGGTACCGGTGTGTTGGCGCAGATTTTCGCCCACCACGGCCACGGTGGCCAAACCCACACGCCATTCGGCAGGGTTCATCGCGCCGGCCGCAATTTCTTGTGCAAACTCTTCGTCGAGCAGTTGCGCTGCCCGCTCCACATCATTGGGAGTAACGCAAAGGGAGGTGGAGGTTTCGGAAGCCGTTTGTGCCACCATAAACACGCTCACACCCTCTTTGGCCAATGCGGAAAAGATGCGGTGGTTCACCCCGACCACACCCACCATTGCCATACCGCTCACCGTGACCAGCGCGGTGTCGTTGACAGAGGAGATACCTCGAATCAGGCGGTCGCTCTTGGCGGCCTCCTTTTTGATGATGGACTGCTTTCCCGCAGGATTGAACGTGTTGCGAATCAGAATTGGAATTTCTTTGGCGCAAACGGGGTAGATGGTGGGCGGATAAACGACTTTTGCCCCAAAATTGCACAACTCCGTTGCTTCGGCATAGGAGAGTTCGTCGATGGTAAAGGCGGTCGGAATCACACGAGGGTCGGCCGTCATAAAGCCGTCCACGTCCGTCCAAATCTCCAACACTTCGGCCTCCAAGGCAGCAGCCAAGATGGCAGCGGTATAGTCGGAGCCGCCCCGTCCCAAATTGGTGGTGCGCTGCGTTTCTCCATCGCGGGAAATGAAACCGCCCATCACCGTGACGGCCGGCAGCGTGGCGAAAGCGTTGCGAATATGGGCGTTGGTGGTTTCAAAATCGACCACGTTTTTGCCTTCCTGCTGCACGGTGGTGATGAGGTCGCGCGAATCAAGATGGCGTGCACCGTCGATGAGGGCGGCCACGATGAGCGAAGAAATGCGCTCACCATACGCCACAATGGCATCAGCAGTTTTGCGCGTGAGGTCTTGAATCAGACTCACCCCGTGCAGAATGCTGCCCAGTTCGACAAAATGCGCCTGTACCTGTCGAAGAAGTTCAAGCCGTTGGGCGGGAGCGATGAGTGCATTCACGATCTCTTCGTGGCGTTGACGTAGCGCCTCCAACTGTTCGACATAAGCGAGGTGGCCGGTTTGGGCTTCTTGCGAAAGGCGGATGAGTTGGTCGGTCACTCCTCCCAAGGCCGAAACCACCACGATGATGGGTGTTTCGGCAGTTTCAACAATGCGCTTTACGCACAAAAGGCTTTTGGAAGTACCCACCGACGTTCCCCCAAATTTCAACACTTTCATATTCGGATAAGTAAGAAAGTCGGTGTGCAACATCAAGAGTAGACATTGCCCACCGACTTATGAAATCGGTTACGAAATTAAAGTTTGACTTTTACTTTCACGCCTTTCGATTCATTTTGCAATCGATCCAAGGCGGTAACAACATAGGTATATTTTTCCTGCCCCATGTTGTAAGGCAGTTTGTACATCATATCGCTGGTGACGGCCATAATGTGTGTTGAAGAAGACAAGTCGATCTTCTCTCCGCGTTCAAAACTATAAATCACATATTGCCGCACAGCATCCATTTCGGAACGGGCTTTGGGCGCCGTCCAGAACAAATAATATCCATCGGGCATCCACAAGGCTTTCACCTTACGCGGTTTGTTGGGTGCTTTATCGTCGATAAACGGCATCAAAGGCTGGAGCGAGGGAGTGAGGTGATAGTTGTTTTGCAGTTCATAGGCATAATTGCCCACATTGCGCACCACGGCCGCCGAGTACCACAAACACGAACCGGCAATATTGGGAAGATTGCGTTGAAGTTCAAATTTCGCCGCCATCTGATTGACCGTCGGATTATTGATATCACGTGCATTGACCGTGCGTTCCACATCCTGCCCGATGATGAGCGGACGGTTGGAACAGTGGCGCGACCACCAGCGGACGAGCGTTTCATAATCGGCACTCTTATGCCCAATCTCCCAATACAACTGCGGCACGACATAGTCCACCCAGCCCTCATTCACCCAGTAAAGCACGTCAGCATAGAGGTTGTCATAGTTTTGCAAACCGCGCGTTTCGCTACCGGGGACGGTATCGCCGGGCTTGGCGTTGTGATAGATACCGAAAGGCGACACACCAAACTTCACCCAGGGTTTGGTGGTGTAAACCGTGTTGTAGAGCATCTTGATGAAGTTGTTCACATTGTAGCGACGCCACTCGGCCACATCATTGATACCATTGCTGTGCGTACGGAAAGTGGCCTCGTCGGGAATGGGCAGTCCATTGGCGGGATAAGGATAAAAGTAGTCGTCGATGTGCAATCCATCCACGTCATAACGGCGCACAATATCGGCCGCCACACGGCAGATGTAGTTTTGATTTTCCAACAGACCGGGATCGAAGAGCATCAGCCCATCATACTTAAAAAAGCGGTCGGGATTTTGAAAATAAGGGTGGTTGGCGGCCAACTCGTTGGTCGTTTTCGTTTTGGCACGAAAAGGATTGATCCACGCGTGCAACTCCATACCGCGACGGTGGCACTCTTCCACCATCCACGCCAAAGGATCCCAACCCGGATGCTGCCCTTGCCGACCGGTGAGGAAGCGACTCCAAGGCTCATAAGGACTTTCGTAAAGCGCATCGGCTTCGGCACGCACTTGAAACATAATCGTATTGATGCCCACCGCTTGAAGCAGATTGAGTTGATTTGTCAAGTTGGCCTGCATTTGTTCGCGCGACATCCCTGAAAACTGCCCATTGACACATTGTATCCATGCACCGCGCATTTCGCGCTTCGGGCCTTCAAAGGGGTTTTGCGCTGCGATGTTCAGCGCCAAGAGGAAAGAGAAAATGAGAATAAGATGTTGCTTCATTGAGATGAGTTGATTTTTCCAACGATAGTTTTAATTTGTTCGCCCAATCCGATGGTGTAGCCCTGCGAGCGGAACACCACGCGGTTGAACGTATCGGCAATGACCACCAGCGGCAGGTCGTCGCCGTTCATCAGACCCGAGTTGCGCAGGTCGTCCGCCACCTGCTTCCGGCTGTCGATGCCGAAGTGGAGCGTAGAGGGGAGATTGACATATTCGGCGCGATTCTTCTGGAAACGCTGCCAGTCTTCTTCACTTTGGAAGAGCAGCAAGATGGGACGTCCCCACGCTTCCAATTCGCTTTTGAGTGCCGAAAGGTCGTGAAGGATGTGGTTGGTCGGTTCGTGATTGGGGCGCACCAATCCCACCACGTAATAGCCACGTCCTGTTGTGGAGAGGAGCAACTTCGTTTCGCCCGAAAGCGGATCGTGATAGAGATTTTCGGCATTGAAATTGCCAATCACCTGCACCTGTGTGCTGTCTTGTCGCATCACCAAGGGGATGTCGGTGCAACGCCCTTTCTCCACAGGGAAAATTTCGAGATGTGCCAACACCGAACCATCGGCCATACGCGTCCCACTCACCAGCAGATAGTCGCCGGCGGCGATGGTGCGCGGCATTTCAAAAAGTTCCTTCCACGTCCCGTCATAATTTTGCAAAACGGGAGCACCATTCTGCAAGGCCGAGAGGGAGAAGTGCGTATAGTAGGCCGGATCGAACAAATACTCTCGCGGCGTATAAGTGAGTCGCAGCTGTGTCGGTGCCGTTGCTTCTCCGGCAGCCGGCGGCGTCTGCTTCAGTTGGTCGAAATCCACTTCCACCCACGCATCGGGCGAAAGTGCATAACGCATTTTTTCCGTGACGGGATCGATGCCGGCAGCAATGCCCATCGAACGAGCAGCGGCCACAAACAAGCGCTGACGTGAGTAAGAATCGGTCGTGCCCTGACGGAGGGCATTTTCCGGATTGTGGCTTTGGTAGAGCGGGTTCCACGTGTTGTCGGCTTTCACGTTGGCAGCAATCCAGCGTGCCAATTCAAGAGGATTTCGGCGGAAGGCTTCTTGCTGTTTTTGAGAAAAACTGCGTTGCAACACACTGCGCCAAGGCGACAGCGGTTCGTAGGCGATGCGCGGGGAGTAGATGTAGGCCGCCGCAAAAGCATCTACCTGCTTCGGCACCCGTCCTGCGCGGAGATGGTCGGCCAAGATGTCGTAATCAAAATCGGACAAATCCTTTTCGCTCAAACTTTTGAGTACCGCCACCACATCACAATGTTTGAAATCGCGCAGGAGACGGAAGAGGGCAGCCGAATTGCCGCGGCTCTTCTCAACCAATGGGCGGACGGCGGCATAGTCGTAACCCTCCTTTCGGCAGAAAGCGGCCGTTGCCACCGAGTCCGGAAAAGCGGCCACATAACTGTGGCGGATACTGTCTTCATGCGCTTTGCGCTTTTCGTTTTGCGCGGCGGCTTCGGGCGAGACATAGGGCAGATTGTTGCGCCCCTTGGGAGGAACGATGTTGAGGTCGACCTGCACGCGGTCGCCCTGCCGATGGCGGAGCACGACGGTCACCACACTATCACGCCCCACACTAAACTTCTGAAAACCATAGCGGCCGCCTTTGGAAGCCCAAGCCACGAGATCGCCCAACCCCGAAGTGATGGAGGCACGCCCTGCCGCATCTGTCAGTCCTCGATAGACAGTATAGAACTCGGCATAATTGTAGAGCTTAAACCAAATGTCGGCATCGGGCACAGGCCGTCCGGCCTCATCGACCACCAACGCTGTGGTACGCGCCGTTTCGGCATAATTTTCGGTCACATTGATTTCCGTGTAGCAGTGGGTGGACTTCATCCGATCCTCTGCTCCGGCATAGCGTCCGAAGGCTTTGGTGTGCATGAGCATACCGCGGCTCGCGGGGGCATTAAACCAGCCCAAATCGAGCACCGGTTCCGGTTCGCACGCACCCAGAAAATGCCACTTTCCGTCCACCCATGCTTCCACCCACGCATGATTGTCGTCGGTGTGCGCCCAGCGGGGCGTGTAGACCTGACGGGCAGGAATGCCCACCGCACGCAGCGCGGCCACGGTAAACGTAGACTCTTCGCCGCAACGTCCGGTGGCTGTGCGCATCGAAGCCAGTGGCGATGAGGTGCGAGCATCGGAGGGCTTGTAGGTCACGTATTCGTGACACCAGTGATTCACCGCCAACACCGCTTCTACCATCGTCAATCCGGCCACACGGGCTTTCAGTTCTTCGTAGCGTACACTGCGGAAGGAGTCGATGCGCTCGTTGTTGACGCGCAGCGGCAGCACGAAGTGCAACCATTCGCGTTCGGGCACTTGACCTCCCCAAGGCATCTCCCGACGGGCGCGCAGCGTTGTGCTCACCTCGCGGGCATAAAAGGCGCGCGAATGGTCGGTCAAGTCGGGCAGTACCATATAGGCATAGAGAAACTCGAGCGCTGCGGCCACATCGGGCCGTTTGTCCAAACTGCGCGCATCGAGCGGCAGCGGCAGTTTTTGTGTCATCACGCGTTCGCGATAGTCGCGCTGATAGTTGGCTTGTGCGCCGGCGGTCAGCACGATGCCCGACAAGAGCAACATCAGCACCAGTCGGCTGGTAAGAGATCGGCAGGTCATAAGGCGATGAAAATGAGTGAGAAGTTGGTGGCAGGAACGCAAACAACAGGCTTCCCGCCTTTTGCCTACAAATTTACGACAATGCAGCGAATGGGGCAATAAAATGTGAAGAAAAAACCTATTTTTCCCCACAAGTCTTCTCAAGGGTTAAAAAGAAACACGGATTTTTACGAAAGGCAGCCTTGTGCTTTTCGCACGGCGGCAGCCAAGGTGGGTTATCTATATATAGACATCTCGAAGCCGAAACTTACCACTCGTCCCCGACTTTAACACGAATTTAACACTTTCCTCCTCGCGCGCGTATATCCCTTCCTATGTTGTGCGTCATTATCCTTCAATCCTTCACCCCCCCTTTTAACCCATAGATTATCAACGCTTTTCGGGTGAAGGATTTTGTTTTTGCCATCCTTCACCCACTATTGCTTCCCCTCTTTTTCCTGCAAAAAGAGCCTCAAAAATCCTTCACCTTTATTACATTGAAAGTCAGTGGCTTGTATTCCTCGGTGAAGGAAGTGAAGGATAAAAACACAAATTTGCAGTAACGTGCGCGTACGCGCGCGCGAGAAATTCCGAGGATGGTGCCCCATAAAAAACAAAAATGACGAGAGCGTGTTTTTCTGCATTTCCGTCCTTTCCCGATTTACCTACCTCAGACTTAGTTTTTTCTACCTCTGAGGGCGGTGAAACTATCTCCTATCTAAATCGCACATACACTGAAGATGAAGTCAAAGAGAAGTCGGCTTGTAAAAGCAAGAAGGAAGCCTTTTGAAGACTTCCTTGTTGTTGATGAGTTCCAACCTAAACGCTGCTCTGCAGACTAAACATGCCCCTTTCTCATCACGGGTTTTGCATGAACGATTATTACCGCCGTGTTGTCTGTTGCAAAAGTACAAATTTATTTTGAGATGATGCTGTCCTGTAAAATTTTAGGTTCATCCGACATTTGGAGTGATACGGCAATCATGTAGAGCATATAAT
>CAUUGL010000003.1:0-115718 GCA_963544845.1 uncultured Alloprevotella sp. | reverse complement strand
GATTATATGCTCTACATGATTGCCGTATCACTCCAAATGTCGGATGAACCAAAAACTATTCTCGGAGAATGGAAATTTCATCTAACCCAATCTTCGTCCCACCGCGGTGGGACATTTGTCCCACCGTGGAGAGAATTCAGTCCCACCGCGGTGGGACGTTTGTCTCACCATGGTGGGAATATAACTACTTACCGTCACGATGAAACTCGAACTGATGAAAGCACCCCAACACCTTACGGCATAAAGTAGGGAAACAATCCTCAACCCATCATGAGAGAAAGCAAAACTTCGTCCATTCAAAGGGTTGCAAGCAGTCGGGTAGAAAGCGCTTCGTGTCTCCGCCGCATATAAAGATAGATTGCGTTGAAAATCGTTAGTTCAACCAGAGGATAAACAATCACCACCCCTGGTGCGATGACTCCCCCAAGCAGCGTGAGGTAAAGGATGATGGCACGCCAGTTGAAGGTAAGCACATTAGTCCACTTCATAAGCGGCAGACTCCCATCGCGAAATGCTTCAACGAGATTAGCAGGAAGATTACGACCGTATTTGGCGTCAAGTGCGTGCTTAAAGGCTTGAAATCGGGGAGTATCCCGCTCCTGTCCTGCGGTGTAATTGCAATAGAAGTGAAGAAATAGTTTCCAAGCAAAGCGCTTATTCCATCGGAGGGTTGCATATTCCGCACGAAGTTTTTCGGCACTATCGAGTTCGCTGCCCGCAACTCCTTTGATGAAATAGAGGTGTACATTGCGATAGTAGTCGGCCAATCGACTTTGCACGGCATGAGCATGGAAGCCGACGTAGTAGAGCACAGGGAAAATCCACCAACTCCACACGGGGCTGTCGTCCCGGAAAGGGAGGATGGGTTGCGTCATCAGTCTATAGCCCAAGGCGGCATAAATGCTCACAAACCAAACATCGCCCGCAAACCCATCGAGAATGCGCCCCCAAAGGGTTTTCTTGCCTGTCATGCGCGCCAGCTGTCCATCGGCAGAGTCGTAAAAATTCGCCCACATCAGCAGGGCGATACCCACAAGAGTGTTCCTCCACGAACCTTCGCCGAAAGCCATAAAGCCCCCTGCTGCTGCACCGAGAAGAATACTGAGGATGGTAATGACATTGGGATGAGTACCGAAAAGATTGAAGAATTTCGCCCATGCCAAACCGATGGGGCGGGTGAAGTAAATGTCAATCGTTTCTTCGGTGTCCGAACTCTTGAAAGTGGATTGAAGAGAATTGTCAGTTGACATAATAGAGAGGTTTTGAGGGTAGAGAAAGTAAAAAGACTGAAGCGATTGATGCTGTGTGAATTGTGCAGAAAAGAAGGTGTCGACTTTTAGAACTTCTCTCTCAACGCCGGTCTGCGAGGGCAGCTACCCGCTCGGCAACAGCCTGTGCAGCGGTTTGCATACAACTACCGAAAGAAGGAAAGTCGTTGAAATCGATTATGGCAAACGAACCATCTTGGCGGACGATGGCGTCGCCTCCGTAGATGGGCATGCTGCACTCCTGCGCAATGCAATCGGCGATATTCTTGAGCACTTCGGGATTGCAGGGATACCCTTGCGGGTTTCCATTATGAACTTCAAGGCCGAATTTTGAAAAACCACCGGAGAGGGTGGGCTGCGTATAATAAAAAAAAGCAGTATCGGCCACACCATAAAATTTGATGAGGTCTCCCGGCACATGCTCCATGGCTAAAAAGTCGGTATAGCCGTTTTCAGAAAAAAAGTGCAGTCCCTCGGTGAGTTGTTCTCGATTTTCGACAAAGCGCACATCGCCCGCCGCCTGTGCAGCCGCATCCCCCCGTTTAAGCCAAAGAGGATAGCCCACTTCCTGCTCAATGTAAGCGATGTTGTCGGTGTTGTATACCGAACGCATACCAACACCTTTTTTGCCTATCAAAGCGTTGAGATGCGAACGGGTGTTGCGCAGTAAAGCCGTGGGCGAATTGAGCACCGGTATGCCCTTCGCTTCAAGTTCGGCCAGGCGGTGGAGCGTCACTGCATCGCGCCCCATCGACACCACGATGTCGGCATCGGCCAGCACTTCGGGCAAGGCATCTTCATCGACAGCACGCACGGCACGCCCCTGCAAAGCCAGTTCCATCAAGAGGGTTTTGAAGATGGCTTCATCGCGCTCCACACTATTGGGCGAAAAACGTGCGGCACGGGAAATAAGGTAAATCATGAGCGGAGGAATGCTTTGGCTTTCTCAATATCGGCAGCGTGGTCGACATCCAGAATTTTCGTGAAAAGATGAGCTTTGAGGTGCAACCCATCGGCAATGAGTCCCCGCTGAAAGTTGCGCATACGGCTCTGCCCCTCGGCCATACAGCGCGTAAGCGTGTTGAGGGCACGAGGCGTGAGAGCGTAGATACCTCCCGAAATGAAGCGAAAACGTGGTTCGCGGATATCGTAAAAACCATCGATGTTCATGGCTTCATCCGTACCGATATAAAGCGGACTTTCGTCGTCGATAAAATCAGTTACGGCCATCGCCCCATCGAAACCTTCGGACAGTGCTGCCTGAAAAGCGGTGATATAATTGCGAAAGTCTTGTTCACGGAAGATGGTGTCGACCGTAGTCAAACAAAAAGGCGAATCGTTGAGGTAGGGAGCAAGCAGTGCAAAACTATGCATCGATGAGGGTGTAGACTGCACCACAAGACGGATGTGCCACTCCGGATGTTCGGCCATGAGTCGGCGTACAAAGGTTTCGGTTTGCGGATGGAGTTGATTGACCACCACAGCCACTTCTTCGGCTTCGTTTTCAAAGAAGATACGGAGCAAACGCTCTATCATGGGTTCGCCGTTCAAGCGAACAAGCGGTTTGGGCAGCGCCACTCCTTCTTGGGCAAGGCGTGAGCCTTCACCTGCTGCAATAATGGCAAATTTCATAGACTGAGATAAACATGGAGTACAGCACCCCTAAAAAAGAGGTACTGTACTTATCATTTCAGAAAAAGTTAGAAGATGACACGGAAAATGAAGCGTATTCCCCATTTTGTCGTCTTGGGATCGTTGAGGTAGCTGAAGCGTCGTACGTAATCGACATGGAGGATTTTGAAGATATTGTGCACTCCAAATGCAGCCTCGACATAAGGACGGTTGGGGTTCATGAGTTGAGTGGTGGTACGAAACGAGCCATCACGCTCAAACACGCCCGGAAAGAAGAAGAGGTCGGTACGATTGCGGTTGCTTTCAAGGGTGGGATTGTTCTTGTCGGTAAGTTTTCCCCACAGCACATTGACCCCGATGTGTTCGCGCCATTTCAACTTCTGGAGCAATGGAATGCGGTTGAAAATCTTGCCGTGCATGTTCCAGTTGAAAAGGACTTGTGCATAACGGTCGTTGAGAAACTCCATGTTGTTGATGAGGTAAAACATCTTGTCCTCGTAGACATAGGAGAGGTTGGTGCGCGGCATACAGAGGAGCGGGAAAGGCACTTGATTCCATTGTGCGCCGGCTGCCATATCAAAGTCCATACTTCCCCACGAACGCAGCCAAATGCGTTTACGCACCCCCACCTCCGTGATGTTGTAAGAGTAGTCACTACCCCACCCTTTCACCCCGATGGTATGGGACAGGCGGAAGATGGGGGCTTCCTTATTGACCAAAATGCGACGCTGCTTGGTGTTGATGTAAGCAACACCCGGCTGATATTTGAGCATCACCGAGAAATCGGTGGTATTGAACAAACGAATGTTGTGTCCTCCACCATGCGTCCCGCCAAACACTCCTTGGGGTTGTGGATTGAAACGCCCGACAGCATCATAGTGGGTACCATAGGCCACGGGCTGGTAGAAGAGCTGATAAGTAGGCTCGGTGGTCTCGTGACGCAGTTGGGTTTTCCACTGCATACCGTTGCTCCATTCTTGGTCGTAGTAGAGTTTGAAACTACGGTTGTACATCATATGCTTCGTAGGTGCCCACTTGAGTGCTACAAAGATATTGTCTTTGTCGGTGGAGAGGAACTGGTCGGAAGGTGTCATCACGTCATAAGAGTAATTGAGCGTGAGGTTCGACACGGGGAATTCCATCGGCAGATACGACTTGCGACGGAAAGAATAGGTCAGTTCACTCATACCTTTCCAACGACGGTCGCGGAAACCATAGGCGATATATCCTCCCCAAAACATATGAGGGCTGAAATTGGCTGTCGTTTGCATCGATGCACGCAGACGCACGCCGTCCACGGGATTGGTGGTCACGATGGTGTTAATCGGTCCGACATCGAACTTGGAAGGATTATTTTCATCGAGCGATGTTGGAACATAGTTCTCAATCAGCGACTTTCCAACCCAAATCACAGGTTTTAACCCCGGAGCGTTGAGCAAGCGGTTCACAAAGAGCGACATCCCGCTTTCGGTCTTTGTCAGCTGTTCGGTACGATGCTCACTCCAGAACTTCTCAGGCTGCATCCGCGCATCAGGGTCGATTTTCGTATCTCCACGAAACTTAAACAGCTTGGCTGGCAGCGGATCGAACGTGAAGTTGGTGTACTCTGTGTAATGTTTCACCTCCATCGTCTTCAAGAACTTGGCAGCTTCGAGTACGACAAACATATCGTTCTTCGTCATCACCTGTTCGCCGGAAGGGAGTTGCGTAAACTCTTGTGCGATGTTGATGCGCTTCACATAATTGACGGTCGACTTAATCGGGATACTGATATCGGCACGGGCAATGCGGTAAGTACTGTCGGCATGGACATAGAGCGAGCCTGTAAATCCAAAGTCGCGTGGGTTGTTCGGGCCGAACGATACTTGAATGCACTTGACCCCTGCCACATAAGTAGTATCTTCAATGAAATAGCGATAGAAAGCAATTGCGCTTTTGCCGGCAATTGGGCTGAGAAACTGAGATTGCACAAAGCGGATGTCATCTTCATAGATATTGACCTCTGTGAAGATGTCTTGCAGCATCGAGGTGAGGATGTCGCCCGTGTCGATGAGTTCGTTCATTCCTGTTGTGCGCTGACCGTGCACAATGGTTTTCTTCTCGTCCTTGTCTTTACGATAGATTTCCTGCGAAACTGTTTCGTCCACCGAAAGCGGAAGAATGAGTTTTCCCGTTTCAGGAGAGCGCTCCACATGTTCTTTGAGGAAGGCAAACTTTTTGAACGCTCCTTCCTCAAACACTTTGGGAGTCACATCACTCAGGGCAAAAGAGATTTTGTCGTACTTGTCTACACTGTAAAAATCATGCTGACGGAGATGGCTTGCCTTTTTGGCGGCAATCACTTTCTCCATCAAGATGACAGCAGGATTGTTTTTGCGGGAGTATTTGCTGCGTGAGCCTTTCACCATAGCCTCTCCCAATCCCATATCGGCAGGCTTGAGCTTCACTATCAGGCTGTCGGTCGATTTTAAGCGTACGGCAAAGGTTTCATACCCCACACTCGACACCATCAATCGGGCATTGTGGCGAAACGTCAGGTTGAAACGTCCTTCGAGATCGGTCTGTATTCCTCCTTTCCCACCCTCGTAGAAGACATTGACGAAAGGCAGACTTTCTCCGGTTTTGGCATCATAGACACGTCCGGAGATGCGCTGCGCCACAACGGCGTGCACACCTCCGCAAAGAAGAATGAATAGAAGTAGTATTCTCTTCATAATAAGATTCTCGAGATATAGTAGTGGGCTGTTAGGAAGCGGTTAGTTCGTCTCACGACGTCGACGATCGGGGCTTCCAAGAGGTAAAGGGTTGGCATGGGCTTCATCGTAGGATTTTCGATGACGGCACACATCAATAGCCGTATAGATGGCTTGCAGGAAAGAGGCTACCGAAGCCTTTCCCTTTCCGGCAATATCGTAGGCGGTTCCGTGGTCGGGTGAAGTGCGCACCAAATCCAATCCGGCAGTAAAGTTCACACCATCGTCCATAGAGAGGGCTTTGAAAGGGGCTAAGCCTTGGTCGTGATACATGGCCAAAACGGCATCGAAGTGACGATACATCCCTGCGCCAAAAAAGCCATCAGCACTATAAGGCCCGAAGCAAGGCATTCCCTCCTCATTCATCTTTCTCAGCAAAGGACGAATAACCTCCTGTTCTTCACTGCCCAGCAAACCTTCATCACCACAATGAGGATTGAGGCTCAGCACGGCAATGCGTGGTGCTGTCAAGCAAAAATCGCGTTTGAGGCTCAAGTGAAGTTGGCGCAACTTGGCTTCAACGAGCGCCGGAGTGATGCGTTGTGCCACTTCACCAATGGGCAAATGAGTGGTGACCAACGCCACACGCATCGTATCATTCATCAAAATCATCAAGCCCTCTTGCTGATAGGCATTTTGCAGATATTCAGTGTGACCGAGAAACTGAAAGTCACGGCTCTGTATGCCGGCCTTGTTGATGGGACAAGTCACCAGCACATCAATCTTTCCGGTTTGGGCATCGGCCACTGCGGCCTCCAAAGCCAATCGTGCCATCCGTCCCGCTTCGGGTGAGGATTGTCCCATTTCGATTTTCACTTCTTCACGACCCATCACGTCTACCAAATTGAGCTGACCATCTTTGGCCTCATCGGCGTGGGCAATCGTGTGCCAACCCGTGTTCAGTTCCAAAGCCTTACGATGATAGGAAGCCACTTTGTTGCTTCCGTACACAATGGGCGTGAACAGTTCAAAGATATCTATATTTTCAAAGGCTTTCAGAATGAGTTCATAGCCTATTCCATTCGTATCGCCGTGGGTGATACCCACACGTATTTTGGTTGTCATAAGTAGAAGGGTAGATTTATTATAAAAACATCCGCATATCAACTCCTCAAAGCCTTACGCACGCTCTTCCATCATCTTTTTGGTGGTGAGCATACCACAGGCAGCATAAATGTCCTGCCCTCGCGAGGCTCGAATGGTGGTGGTGATGCCACGCTGCGTGAGATAGTCGCGGAAATGCACCATACCGGCATCATCGGTACCGTTAAAAGGCGTGTCGGGAATTTGATGAAATCGTATCAAGTTGATACGGCAATCCAAGGGAGCAAGCAGTTTCACCAAGGCATCGGCATGAGCATCGCTGTCATTCAAACCGCGAAACACGATGTACTCAAACGTCAATCGGCGCTGCTTGACACCTTCGGCGTAGTCCTCGTTCGTTTTTCTACAGAAGTCATATTGTTTCAACACCCCCACCATGTCTTCAATGCTAAATGCCTGCTCGGCCGGCATGAACTTACCGCGCTCGGCCGCAATGGGATGATGGAGCGAAATGGCCAAACTACATGTGCTCTCTTCGAGAAAACGCACCAGCCCTTTGGCCAATCCTACGGTCGACACCGTGATGCGCTTCGGACTCCAAGCCCATCCCCACGCTGCGGTAAGAGCTGTGGTGGCGCGTAGCACATTGTCAAGGTTGTCAAAAGGTTCGCCCTGCCCCATAAAGACCACGTTGGTGAGTCGTTCACGTTCAGGCAGCGAATAGATTTGGTTGAGAATGTCGGCTGCCGTGAGTTGCGCCATAAATCCTTGTCGTCCTGTCATGCAGAAGCGGCACCCCATTTTGCACCCCACCTGCGAAGAGACGCAAAGGGTGGCACGGTCGCCATCGGGAATAAAGACGGTTTCGATATAGTGTCCCTCTACCGTGCGATAGAGGTATTTGATGGTGCCGTCCTTTGACTCCACGCTCTCCACGGGTGTGGAAATACCTATTTGATAGGTTTCCGACAAGCGTTGACGAGCCACTTTTGAGAGATTGGTCATCTCTTCGATAGAGCGCACCTGCTTTTTGTAAAGCCAATCGGCCATCTGTCTGCCCACAAATTTGGGTAGACCGAGGTCGAGAGCCACTTGAGTAAGTTCGTCTAAACTAAGTCCTAAGAGTACTTTTGGATTGCTATTCATTTCGAAAAGGGCGGTTTGTACCTATTTTCGTGCAAAAATACTACTTTTTTCAGAGAGGCCGAAGGGCAATGTTCAAAACCTCATCTGCCAGAGCAGGAAAAAGGGGATATTCTCGGAATTATTACCATCCCATAAAGTTTTTTAAGGCGGATTTCAAAAACGATTTTGCAATTTTGGCAACCATCTGCACCGCTCACCCATCTTCTGTATTCTACCTCAGAAGTAGTTTGAATTATCTCAGAGCCGAAAAAAACTACCTCTGAAGTAGGCGACACAACTTCTCACATTTTTCTCAACTACTCTCACACGCGCGCATTACATGCAAAGTTTGTTTTTTACCTTCAATTCCTTCACTACACAAGCAAACCGCTGGAAATAAAGCCCTTACGGTGAAGGATTTTTTAGGAATGAGCAGCCCAGCCGCTCACCTCAAAGAATAGAAGCAAAAGAAGAATCCGTAGCATAGTCCTCAACCTTGATGCGGTGAAGGATTTACAAAACCCAATCCTTCACCCATAAATACAAGGAAATCAACACATTGGGAGCGTGGTGAAGGATTGAAGGATAAAAACACGAACAATGTGTGTAACACGCGCGCGAGAAAACGCGAGAAAAACAGTGTTGTTTTTAGGCAAACTCCGAAAGTTCAAGCCAGCGCATTGACTTTTCATCCAATTCCTCCTCGAGTTCGGGAAGTCGTTTCGAGAGGGTTGTGATACACTCCACATCGAGGGTACCGGAAGCCAAATCGGTGTGGATTTGTTCCTTTTCGGCTTCAAGGGTGGCCACTTCCTTTTCCAAGCGCTCAAATTCTTGTCGCTCTTTGAAGGTCAGTCGTCGCTTACGGTCACTACCTTCATGCACCGGTTTACGGGTATTGGCCGAAGGAAGGGCATCTTTTTTCTCGCGCACCTCCTCCTTGATTTTGAGTGCCTCATAGTCGCGGAATTGTGAGTAGTTGCCGGGGAAGTCGTCCACTTCACCTTGTCCGCGAAACACAAGCAGATGATCCACCACTTTGTCCATAAAATAGCGGTCATGGCTCACCACGATGACGCAGCCTTGAAAATCGGCCAAATACTCTTCAAGGCGTTGGAGAGTGGCGATGTCGAGATCATTGGTTGGTTCGTCAAGAATGAGAAAGTTGGGAGCCTGCATAAGTACCAGGCATAGTTGAAGGCGACGACGCTCCCCACCCGACAGTTTATAGACGAGGTCTTGCTGACGCGCCGGTGGAAAAAGGAAGTGGGTGAGAAACTGCATCGCAGTCATGCGACGCCCTCCGCCCAAATCGACCACCTCGGCCACTTCACGCACCACATCAATCACCTTTTTCTGTTGATCGAGCGGCATACCTTCTTGTGAGAAATAGCCGAAACGGACGGTTTCGCCCAGCACAAACCGTCCACTGGTGGGGGGTACCTGTCCGAGGAGCATTTTGATGAAAGTACTCTTACCAGTACCGTTGTTGCCCACAATGCCCATCTTCTCAAAACGTGAGAAGTTGTAGTAAAAATCTTTGAGAATAACGACGCCGTCCTCAAAGGTTTTGGAAACATATTCGGCTTCAAAAATTTTCGACCCGATATAACTCGCTTTCACGTTGAGGCGTGCTGCGCGTTCTTCGGTGCGACGGCGTGCCTGCTGCTCAAGTTCGTAGAAGGCCTCCTTGCGCGACTTGCTTTTGTGGCCTCTGGCTTGAGGCTGCCGACGCATCCAATCCAGTTCCTTGCGGTAAAGATTACGGGCACGATCGATATTGGCCGCAGTAGCGGCAATGCGTTCATCCCGCTTTTCGAGATAGTAGGCATAGTTGCCCCGATAGGTATAAGCCGTTTGCTCGTCCAGCTCCACGATGGTACCACACACTCGATCCAAGAAATAACGGTCGTGAGTCACCAAGAGAAGGGCTTTCGTGTTACGTTGCAAGTACTTCTCAAGCCATTCAATCATCTCAAGGTCGAGATGGTTGGTGGGTTCATCAAGAATCAGAAGGTCGGGATTGGCAATGAGCACAGAGGCCAAAGCCACACGTTTCTGCTGTCCTCCCGATAGCAATCCGACAGGTTTGTCAAGATTGGCAATTTTGAGTTGCGTGAGGATTTGCGTAGCGCGCAGTTGCACCTCTGCCCATTCCTCATCGGCATCAAAAGTTTCGGTATGCGTTTGTAGAGTGGTCCCCTCTTCCGAAATAAGCAGGGAGGAGAGTTCCGACTGCAAACGTGCACTCACGGCTTCGCATACCGTCATCGAAGGGTCGAAGTCCGGAGTCTGTTCGAGCATCCCGATGCGAAGCCCTTTTTGAAAAACAATCTCTCCACCATCCGCTCCATCTTTACCGGCAATAAGACCGAGCAAGGTTGATTTTCCTGCCCCATTGCGGGCGATGAGCCCTACGTGCTGCCCTTCGGCCACACTGAACGAAATGTCTTCAAAAAGCACCAAGTCACCGATGCACTTTGTTAAATGTTGAATATCTAAATACGGAATTGCCATTTTTATCGTTTTGTGCAGCGAAATTACAAAAAAAACGGCAGTAAATTCGTCCGTTCCAGAGATTTGTTCTAAATTTGCAACGTGAAAATCAGAAAGTAGTATGATTTTCGTTGATGAGCCTTTTGATGGCATTTCAAATCCCCATTTTTCGACTAAACAGAGAATACATCCCTGCACAAAGTGTGTGCATGGCTGTTTTTACGTTAAAACTTTACGCCAATCTGATGATTTCCAATCAGTATACCAAAGAGCAATTGCTCAATAAGGACGAAAACGAGCTTCGCAGCATTGCCTCCGAAATGAATTTGCCCGAGCGTTCGCGCACGAGCTTAGATGACTTCATCTATGACATTTTGGATGCACAAGCCGAAGCAGCCACCTCGACAGCTCCCGTTGTTGAGGCCACACCACGACGTCGTCGCATCGCCATCAAAGCCTCCGACCACATCTATTCGGCTTCAACTTCCGGCGAGAGTGAGCGTTTCGACAACAGCCGCGACGAGCGTGCTGCCAAACGTGCAGTGGCCGCCAAAGCCAAAGAAGCAGATGCTCTGGCCACACAGGCGCTGCTGGATTTAGGGGGTGTTGTGGATACGCCCAAGCGAAAGCGCGGTCGTCCTTCCAAGGAAGACCTGGCCGCACGAAAAGCGCTTGAAGCGGCACAGAGCATCATTGCAGAAGCACAAAGCAAAAAAACAACCCCTGAGGAGGCAACGGCCACACCTCAGGAAGAAGAGGTAGTTGCGCTGCCGGATGCCCCCATGATGAAAGAACAAGCGAAAACAGCACCAGAAGCCGCAGCACCGTCCTCCACCAACGAAACTGAAGAGGAGTTGCCCGCTTTCATTTTAGCACAAATGCAACAATCGCAAGCGGCGGCCGAAATCTCCACAAAGGAAACGAAAACGCCCGATCTCAATCAGCTGGCACAGGTCTACCGACAACGCAACGAAGAACGGAAGGCTTCTCAACAAGATACAAAAAGTCGGCGTAACGAAGCCGCAGAATTGGCAGCCCAAGGTGCCGACTTCATCATTGTGAAAGATGTGCCGGTGGTCAGCACAACCTTCGAAACGCTTTCCGATGCTCCGACCAACGACAACAGCTCTTACGGAGAATCTTCTCTTGCACGTTTCCGCCGCTTCAAAGATGATATGGTGCTACAAGCCCGCCGCAGCAACGAAACAGCGGAATTGACTCCTCCCTCTACCGCACAGCAGGACATTGTACTTGAGGCCACAGGTGTGCTTGAACTTGACCAGCAAGGTGTGGGTTTTCTTCGCTCGGCCGACTACCACTATATGCCATCGCCCGATGATGTCTACGTGTCTCCGGCTCAAGTGCGCCACTACATGCTCAAAACAGGCGATGTCATAGAAGCCAAAGTGCGGGTACCACGCCCCGGCGAGCAGTATTACGTTCTCATCAGCGCCGAGCGCATCAACGGTCTTACCCCTGAACAACTACGCGACCGCACCTCCTTTGAGCATCTCACCCCACTCTTTCCCAACGAGCAGTTCAAGCTCTCTAATGGAGGAAAGACCCCCCTTGCCTGCCGTATGGTCGACCTCTTCTCGCCCATCGGAAAAGGCCAGCGCGCCCTCATCGTGGCACAGCCTAAGACCGGTAAGACCATTCTGATGAAGCAAATTGCCAATGCCATCGCGGCCAATTATCCGGACACCTACCTTATGATGCTGCTCATCGACGAGCGTCCCGAAGAAGTGACCGACATGGAACGCACGGTCAATGCCGAGGTCATTGCTTCCACCTTTGACGAACCCGCCTCCCGCCATGTCCGCGTAGCTCAAATGGTGCTTGAAAAAGCCAAACGTATGGTCGAATGCGGGCACGATGTCGTTATCTTCCTCGACTCAATCACCCGCCTCGCCCGCGCTTTCAACACGGTGGCCCCTACTTCCGGCAAAATCCTCACCGGTGGTGTCGATGCCACCGCTCTTCAACGCCCCAAACGTTTCTTTGGTGCTGCCCGCAACATCGAAAACGGCGGTTCGCTCACCATTATTGCCACTGCCCTCATCGACACCGGGTCGAAGATGGACGAAGTGATTTTTGAAGAGTTCAAGGGTACCGGCAATATGGAATTGCAACTTGACCGTGGTTTGGCCAACAAACGTATGTTCCCGGCCATCAACCTCATTCAAAGTTCTACACGTCGCGATGATCTCCTTCTGGATGAAATGACACTCAACCGCATGTACATCCTCCGCAAATTCATGGCCGACATGAGCAGTTTTGAAGCAATGGATTTCGTACATAAGCGTATTGGCAACACACTCTCCAACGAAGAATTCCTCAGCACGATGAATGGCTGATTCTCTTTCGGTTTCTATAATTTTGAACTTTACCGGACAGCAATATGACAAAATAGGCTGAAATCCTGCAAGAGGGTTTCAGCCTTATTTTTACATCCAAACAAACTTTTACCAGACAGCAATACTTTTCTTTCTACGGTTTCTGCCCCCTCGTTACTCATTTATCGTCCGTACATGTAAGGACGTTGATTATCTCACTAAAAAATAACAGTAGCTTAGGAACAAAAATATGGTAACACAATGTAGTTGCAATGGGCAGACATTCTAACGACAGCTTAGGTTTTTTCAACTTCATGCAGAACAGATATGGTTCAAAAAATAAGGACTTTGGAGCTTACACACAAGCTTAGAACACTATCCAGCCTTATTTTTCACACCAAAACCAGACCGCAATAATTTTGTTTAAGAGTTTGTCTCTTCTCTTATAGGGGCATACAGCACTGCGCCCCCGACACTAAGGAACAAGTCGGGGGCGCAGTTTATTAGACCTATCATTATGGATGACGAAGCATCAATGAAAAAGGGAGGTCTTCGAAGATGATGTCCAAGAGGGCAAACGGAGAAAAAGTTGATGGTCTTCGCTAAAATCTCCAAACGCTGCACGGAGGTGCATTCTTCTACTAACTCAACTCTACCTCTTCGATTTCACCTCGATGGACATACCAGAGGTAGCCTCGAAGTTGAGTACGCCCCATTCGGCGAAGGAGGTCGGCATATTGCTGTACCTGCTTGTGGTAGGCGGGACGCGTTTTACCAAACTTATAATCGATAATAATGGTTTCGTTGCCACGCATCATCACGCGGTCGGGACGTTGACGAGTGAAATGCCCTTGCGCATCTCGAATCAAGATGTTGCACTCTCGATAGAGACGCCACGAACCGTCAAACCAAGATTGTGCTACCGGATGTGTCACAGCACGGCGCAAGAGGTCGGTGAGTTGGGGCGTTTGTTCCGAATCGACAATCCTGCCCAATCGCAGAAACTGCCCCACCACACGCTCCACGTCATCGGCCGTTTCAATGTGCTCCATCATCTGATGCAACAGTTGGCCTTGTTGTGCCGCCAAGGGAGAGGACGACCCCGATGCGGACTCTCCGTCCAAAAGTGTTTGGGCAAACTGCGCCGCATTGTTCGACTGCCGAAACTGCGCTTTGCCGGCATAAAGACGGAAGTGAAGGGGTTCAGCCACAGGGTCGATTTGCAGCGGATTGTACGTTTCGGACTTTGTGGGCTTCGCCGATAGCGGTGTGCATTCCAGTACCGAAGGTTGCCCGATTTCAAGGGTCAACCGTGAGTCTTCAAAAAAAATCTGAGGAGGCTGTTGCTGCTCATCAACGAGAGCAATGCGCAACTGTTTCTCCCGGCTGAACAAAGCTTGATAAAGGACATCTCGCATACTGTCGCCGGGGGCTTTATTGCACGGAGCACAAATGATTAGGTTCTGCCGCGCCCGCGTGAACGCCACGTACATAAGGTTGAGATTTTCGATGCGGCGATTGCGATGCTCATTCCGATAGTCAGGGGCATAAATGCTCTGCTCGGTTTTATTGGACACGGAAATGGGAAGAAGAGGCAGCAAATTGTAGGGGGCAGTGGCCGGCTTCATCCAAAGCAAATCGTCGTTGCGATTTTTCTCGGTGTGCCAATGACAATAAGGTATAAAGACCGAATGGAATGCCAGCCCTTTTGACTTATGAATGGTGAGGATACGCACTCCTTTGACCACGGTCGAGGGGATGCTCTGCTCATGGAGTTTTTCGTCCCAATGTTGCAAAAAGGCTTTGAGGTTGGGCACATTATTATCAAGAAACTGCAAAACGGCATCGAGAAATGCGTAGAGGTAGGGCGACTGTCCGGAATGTCCCTCCCCCTCCTTGTCCAAAGCAAAAAGGGTGATGATTTGCTGCACGAGATGATAAAAAGGCAGGTCGCGCTGTGATAATTGATAGCGCTCCCGCCATCGGCACAATTGCTCAAAGATGAGTTTTTCTTGTTGTTTGGAGGCTTGCCTACGCAAATAAGCCTCAGCTACCCCATCGCTGTTGAGACAAATGTAGCGCAAGGCGTGAATGATTGTTTGCACTGCCGGTGAAGCTTCGAGCAGAAAAGCCTCATCAGAAACAATCGGGATGTGCTGAAAGGTGTCACAGCTTTCAAAATGCTTAATTACTTTGTTGATTTCCTCCTTTTTACGCACCAAAATGGCCATTTTTTCAAAAGGGACTCCGGCTTCGTTGAGGCGCAGGATTTGTTCGCCCAGTTCATTTTCCGGACAGAATGTTTCTCCCTCAACCATTTCCTCCGCCTCATTGTCCTTTTCATTCTCCTTCGTGGCTGCCACTTCAATTTGGATGCGCACAAAGCCTCCTTTGTTACGGGGGCGTTGTGCCACTTCGGTGTCGGCATAAAGAGTGCCGATATCCTGTCCTTTGCTCACCTCTTCCGGATGGTTTTCCAAGGCTTGAAGCACTTTGGCTGCCTCTACAAAAAGGCAGTTATTAAAATCGACGATGTTACGCCCACTGCGGAAGTTGCTATCCAGCTGTTCAATCTGCGTCGTTTCGTTGTTTTGCAAAGCAGCCAATGCTGTCCAGTCACCACCACGCCAACGGTAGATACCTTGTTTGACATCGCCCACAAGCATACAGCTGTTGCCTTGCGCGATGTTTTCAACAAAAAGGTGTTGCAGGTTGCTCCATTGCAGCGAGGAGGTGTCCTGAAACTCATCAATCATAATGTGTCGGAACTGTAGGCCGGCTCGCTCAAAAACAAAGGATGCTTCTGCCCCCTTCACCATCTTATGGAAAAGAATGGGGGTGTGGGCCAGCATAAAGGCATTATTCTCGTGATTGAGTGCGTGCACTTGCTTGTCGATTTCATCCAATAGCCGCAGCGTGTTGAGATGCTGTATGCTCAATTCGCAGGAATTGATGATGGGCAGGGCATCGTCGGTGAGCGGTTTGAGTGTTTCCAAACGCTTACTCACCTCCTCCGCCCAAGCCACAAGGTGTTCCTTTTTCTGATTAGGTTTAGTCAGCAGACGAAGCGGATCGGTGGTGCAGGCGCTGAGGGTCTCAGAGAAGGGGAGTTCTTTGGTCAGGCTTTTGAAATTCCAGTCACGCAATTTCTCCATTTTATTCGCCACGTTCTTGCCACGCGAAATGTTTTCATAGCCTTCCGTCTGTAGAATGAAATAATCCAACTCGGTAGCCGTAGCTTTTATTTTCACTTTCAACATCTCCTTTTTTTTGTTGAGCGTGTCGCGATAACTTTTCACCACTTGGTTGGTCAACCCAACGCCCTCCACTTGACGCAAACGTTCCCCCTCCATCAAGTACGGTTCTTTAAGCAACTCGTTTCCTAATCGTTTGATATGTTTCGACACATTCCACGATTTATCCTCGTCGATTTGCTCTTCGATGTAGGCGGTAATCCACTGCAACAAATCGCTATTGGGCTGGAGGTTTTGCAAAAGGTGATCTACGGCCTTGCTCAACACATTCTTATCGTTAAGATCGACCTTAAAACCTGCCGACAATCCCAACTCATGAGCCAAATTGGTGAGGAGGGATTGAAAGAAAGAGTCGATGGTGGTGACGTGAAAGCGGTCGTAGCCATGTAGAATTTGCACCAATGCCGCACCGGCATAACTGCGGATTTGCTCGTCCGGGATGCGCCCATCGACCCGCTGCCGTACCGCCTGAAAAAAGCCATCGGAAGCATCAGAGGAGTGAGCAATGGCATAGAGCGATTGCAAGATGCGCTCTTTCATCTCGGTCGTTGCTTTCCGCGTGAAAGTAATGGCCAACTGGTGGCGGTGAGGTTGGTCGGTCAGACGGTAGTCGTTGATGAGATTGGCTATAAATTCCGCAGCAAGCGTAAAAGTCTTTCCTGCACCTGCTGAAGCTTTATAAATATGGATAGGCTTTATGTCCATAATAGAAAAAGGGAAAAATTCCGAAAACGAAAAGTGCGCATATCAACGGCGCACACTGAGGCGATAAGTTTGCTTACCACATGCCACAAGCTGTTTATCGTCCAGCCGCTCAATCACCACCGTGTCAGGCTGTGTGTCGGGATGCAGAATAAGGTGAGCGTTATGGATGGCATAGTCTTTCGTAATCGCTTCAAGCTGTGTGAGGTTGATGGCTTCTGCCACACTGTTGCCGCCATCGGTAGCGGTGAGCGCATAGCTGTGACCGGGCACCACATCGCCATAGAAGACTGCATCGCTGCCATCCTCATGGCTGCGCATGAAGCTCAGCGTGTCGCCGCGTTCAGTGATGAGGGCAAAAGTACTCATTCCGAAGTCGTTGGAAGCCATTCCGTATAACGTTGTATCAGCCTCCTGCACATGAGAATGTTTCGGGGCAGAAGAGGATGAGGTCGTTTTGTCTTCAGTAGGCGTTTCAGTCTTTTTGTGACAACCAGTGATGAACAAGAGCAACAAAAAAAGAAAAGGGAAGATACGTTTCATGATGCGATATAAAATGATTTTGTGCAGCGAAATTACGTAAAAAATGCCACTCTCGGATGCAATCCTGGCGAAAATCAGATGCTTAGCTTCATTTTGTAAATAAAAAACGGGGTTGTTTCGGAAAAAGTACGTACTTTTGCAGCCGTGGTATTTGGCCTCGTGTCAAACTGCCATGTCCCCGTCTATCGTGAACGAGGCGCAGCCCTCATTTCTCCAATATGGGACACCACGATTGCGATGGACGACGGTCTCAACTTTTTTATTCATTTTATTAACTCACCTAACATTAAATGGAGAATTTTAAAAACGTTGCTCCCCTGGCTGATTTCGACTGGGATGCATTTGAAAACGGCTCTGTAGCCTCCGGCGAAAGCCACGAAAACCTCGTTGCTGCCTACGACAAAACCCTCAACAACGTGCATGAACACGAAGTAGCAGAAGGCGTTGTCACCAACATCACCAAGCGTGAAGTTGTCGTGCGCATCGGTTCTAAGAGCGACGGTATCATCCCCGTTAGCGAATTCCGCTACAACCCCGAACTCGCCATTGGCGACACCGTTGAGGTTTACATCGAAAACCTCGAAGACAAAAAGGGTCAGCTCGTTCTCTCCCACAAGAAGGCTCGCGCCAGCAAGTCTTGGGAGCGTGTCAACGAAGCTCTCGAAAACAAGGAAATCATCAAGGGTTTCATCAAGTGCCGTACGAAGGGTGGTATGATTGTCGACGTATTCGGCATCGAAGCCTTCCTCCCCGGTTCTCAAATCGACGTGAAACCCATCCGCGACTACGACGTGTTCGTGGGTAAGACCATGGAGTTCCAAGTTGTGAAAATCAACCAAGAATACAAGAACGTGGTCGTAAGTCACAAGGCACTCATCGAAGCTGAACTCGAAGCTCAAAAGCAAGAAATCATCAGCAAGCTCGAAAAGGGTCAAGTGCTGGAAGGTACGGTGAAGAACATCACCAACTATGGTGTGTTCATCGACCTCGGCGGCGTAGATGGTCTCGTTCACATCACCGATCTCTCTTGGGGTCGCGTGAGCAATCCTCGCGAAGTGGTACAAGACGACCAGAAGCTCAATGTCGTTATCCTCGACTTCGATGAAGAGAAGAAGCGCATTGCCCTCGGTATCAAGCAACTCACTCCCCATCCCTGGGATGCCCTCGACGAAAATCTCAAAGTGGGCGACAAGGTTAAGGGTAAGGTTGTCGTGATGGCCGACTATGGTGCATTCGTTGAAATCGCTCCCGGCGTTGAAGGTCTCATCCACGTTTCTGAAATGTCTTGGAGTCAACACCTCCGCTCTGCACAAGACTTCTTGAAGGTAGGCGACGAAATCGAAGCTGTGATTCTCACACTCGACCGCGAAGACCGCAAGATGAGCCTCGGCATCAAGCAACTCAAGGCAGATCCTTGGGCTGACATCGAAGAAAAGTATCCCGTTGCTTCACAACACAGCGCACGTGTTCGCAATTTCACCAACTTCGGTGTGTTTGTTGAACTCGAAGAAGGTGTTGACGGTCTCATTCACATCTCCGACCTCTCTTGGACGAAGAAGGTGAAGCACCCCAGCGAATTTACGCAAATCGGTGCACAAATCGAAGTAAAGGTGCTCGACATCGACAAGGACAACCGTCGCCTCAGCCTCGGCCACAAGCAACTCGAAGAAAATCCTTGGGACGTATTTGAAACGGTATTCACCGAAGGTTCCATCCACGAAGGTACCATCACCGAACTCCACGACAAGGGCGCTGTTGTTCAACTCCAATACGGTGTTGAAGGCTTTGCTACTCCCAAGCACCTCACCAAGCAAGACGGCTCTAAGGCACAGCAAGGTGAAAAGCTCGAGTTCCGTATACTTGAATTCAACAAGGACACCAAGCGTATCATCCTTTCGCACACCCGCACTTTCGAAGAAGGTCCTGCCCACGAAGCACGCACCGACAAGAAGCGCGCTCCTCGTGCAACTCGCAAGGAAGATGCCGTAACGATTCAAAACCAAGTTGCTTCGACGTCCCTCGGTGATCTCGATGCACTTGCCGCACTCAAAGCTAAGATGGAAAAAGGCGAATAAGCCTCCTCTTTAAGCATATTATTTTCCCCACATTGGTTGGCGACAACCGATGTGGGGATTTTTATAGGCCGATATTTGAGAAAAGAGGTTGGTAATAGTTTTCAAAAAATTATTGCTGTCCGGTAAACATTTTTCAAAAGATACAATATCATCGCTCTAAATTTTGGAAGACTTTTTTATAGAAAGGAGCGGCGCGCACCAAATGAAATCAGGGAGCGAAATTCCTATCGCGCGCACGCGCGCGCATCCCTTGCAAAATGTATTTTTTTCCTTCACCTCCTTCACCGAATAGTCTATCACCCTGTCAAACAGCAGTTTATGGGTGAAGGATTTTGAAAAATAAATCCTTCACCAAGTAGGGGCATTTTGAGAGGATGGCTGAGGAGATGAAGGAAGTGAAGGAAAAAACACGAATTTTGTGTGTATGACGCGCGCGTATGCGCGTATGCCGAGTGCGAGCATTTTCCTCAGAGGTAGATTGATTGAGATAGGAGCTGAGAAAAACTACCTCTGAGGTAGATTGACCCACTTCGTTCGGAGAGCGCTGAAATGTTAAAGTCGTGTTAAAGTCGAGGCTTCGTGGTCAGTTTGGCCGGTGAGATGTCTATATATAAACAGAGGGCTTTCTTTTTCAAAAGCAAGCCCGAAGTCCTATTTTAAGGGCTTCAGACTGGTATTTTTACGGTTTTGAAGTTTACCGGACAGCAATATCACAAAATCGACTCAGACATTCTGTTCGCATTGCTCAAGAAAGGTTGAGCAGGAGGGGGAGTTTTGCCAGCCGCATTTGGAAAGGTCGAAAAAAAGTCGTAATTTTGTTCCATCGTCTCAACCCCTTGCTTTTATGCCACTATCTCCCGAAACTCTTAACGAAAATGCACGTCGCGTGCACCGAAAACTCACCATTTTGCTTCGTGCCGGTATGGTGTTGATGGAGAGTGCCGCCGATACCAACCGCATCGTCCGTAACATGAAGCGCATAGCCGCTTTCCTTGGCCTCGACGAGCGGTATCTGCACATCGACGTACTCTACGGAACGCTCAAAGTGAATTACAGCGATGAAAACCACTCATTCAGCCGCTTTGTTCATTCCGACCGCTATACCATCAATATGAAAGCGCTGGCAGCAATGAGCCAGCTCTCGTGGCGTGCCATCCAAGAAGACTACACCGTGACGCGGTTTGAGCGCGTGGTCAATCGCATTGCCCGCTCACGTGCCGACTACCCCACGTGGCTCGTCACCTTAGGTGCGGCCATGGGATGTGGAGGATTTTGCGTATTGTTCGGCGGTGACTGGCCTTCTTTCTTGCCGGCCATGGTAGCCGGATGGGTAGGCTTCTCAGTGCGTAGAGAACTGCTGATGCGCAGCTTCAATGTCTATATGGTCACAGCTTTATCGGCCTTTTTAGCCACGCTCACCGTTTGGGGTATGATGCATCTGCTTCCTTCCGGATTTACCGACCATCCTTATCACCCATTCCTCTCGTGCGCCCTTTTCCTTGTGCCCGGTGTGGCACTCATCAATTTTCTTGATGATATGCTCGACAACTATCTACTGATGGGTGTGGCGCGCTTTTCCAATGCCATGGTACAGATTGCCTCTATGAGTTTCGGGATTGTGTTGGCGGTGAGCGTATGTGGAGTGACCAACTTTCTGACCACCTTGAGCATGGCGCCCGAAATCAGTTATTGGGAAGCTGCTATCGCCACAGGGATTTCGGCTATGGGATTTGGTATGATTTTCAACGTCCCGCGTCGTTCGCTTCCCGCCGTAGCCATCTTGGGTATTTTGGCCATGTTCACCCGCAACTTCATCGGTTTTGAACTGGGGCAAGGCTTGGTACTCGGCTCTTTGGTCGGCGCTTCCCTCGTTTCACTGATAGCCGTGCGCTTGGTGCAACCCACGCGGAGCCCCAACCACGTATTGAGCATTCCGAGTGTCATTCCGATGGTACCCGGCATCTTGATGTATCGTGGTATTTTTGGTTTTGTACGCATGGGTAACGAGATGGAAGGCTTCCTGCGCTCGTTTGATTTTTTAGTCAATGCCGCCCTCATCGTGCTGTGCATCTCGATTGGTGTAGCTATTCCCAACATTTTCGCCCGCCGCTGGATAGCCTCCACTCGTCGCAAGCACTTGAACCATCTCATTGAGGAGCGTCGCCGCAGAGGCAAGTTTGTCGATCTTGCCGATTTCGATTGAGTTTTTCCTGTTACACTCTCTAAGCGGATGCTTAACCTTCGTGCAGAATGTAGCAGAAAAGGAAAGAGTTTCATTTTGTCGACCTTTGAACTGAATAGCGTTCAAAGGTCGACAAAGTTGTTTTTAACACCCATCTCTATAAAATCCCCCTGATAAATATCGTTTCCTACCAAAAAGTCGCACGTGATTGATACGCGGCAACGTTTTTTTTTGTAATTTCGCAGTGAGAGCCTTAGACCGACTCTCCCATTCGCTTTTTATTTTCAAAACCCTAAAATAGATTTATGGCATTGATTGAACAACTCGTTGCAAAAGCAAAATCAAACAAGCAACGCATCGTTCTCCCCGAAGGCACGGAAGAACGCACCCTAAAAGCTGCCGACCGTGTCCTCGCCGAGGGCATTGCCGACCTCATTCTCTTAGGCGACCCCGAAGAAATCAAAGAACTCGCTACCAAGAACGACCTTCAACACATCGCAAAGGCCACCATCATCGACCCTCGCAACCACGGCAAAAAAGAAGAGTATGCCCAGTTGCTCGCACAACTTCGTGCCAAGAAAGGAGTCACCATCGAAAGCGCACGCAGCATCGTAGAAAACCCTCTTTATTTGGGCAGCCTCATCATCAAGAGCGGCGATGCTGATGGACAGTTGGCCGGTGCGCGCAACACCACGGGCGACGTGCTCCGTCCTGCCCTCCAAATCATCAAGACCCAGCCCGGCATCACCTGCGTGAGCGGAGCTATGATTCTCATCACTCAAGCGCACGAATATGGTTCGGACGGTGTGGTGGTGATGGGCGACGTGGCCGTCACCCCCGTGCCCGATGCCAACCAACTGGCACAGATTGCCGTGTGCTCGGCCGATACTGCACGTGCCGTTGCCGACGTAGAGCCTCGTGTGGCCATGCTTTCCTTCTCCACTTACGGCTCTGCCAAACACGAAGATGTAGACAAAGTGGTGGAAGCCTTACACCTCGCCAAAGAGATGCATCCCGAACTGATGATTGATGGTGAGTTGCAGGCTGATGCAGCACTCGTGCCCACGGTAGGCCAACTTAAAGCACCTACCAGCCCTGTGGCCGGACAAGCCAACGTGCTCGTTGTGCCTCGCTTGGAAGTGGGCAACATCGGTTACAAACTCGTGGAACGCCTCGGACATGCCGAAGCCATCGGTCCCATCCTCCAAGGTATCGCCCGCCCCGTCAACGATCTTTCACGCGGTTGCTGCGTAGAAGATATTTACAAAATGATTGTCATCACCGCCGTACAAGCTATTGCGGCCAAAGAACAAAACTAAACTCAACACTATTATCCCAATGAAAATCCTCGTTATCAACTGCGGATCCAGCTCCATAAAATATAAACTCTACGAAATGGACGACAAGAGCGTTCTGGCCTCTGGCGGCATCGAACGCATCGGGCAACAAGACGCTTTCTTAAAAGCAACACTCAACGGCGAAAATCAAAAGATTGCCTTCGACTGCCCCACCCACACGGAGGGAATGAAGATGGTGTTCGACACTCTCACCCACGCCGAATACGGTGCCATCAAGAGCCTTGATGAAATCGCAGCCATCGGCCACCGCATCGTGGCCGGCGGTCGCTTCACCGAGAGCTGCCTTGTCGATGAAAAAATGATGGAAGAATGGGTGACCTACATGGACTTGGCTCCCGAACACAATCCCGGCCACCTCAAAGGCTACGAGGCAGTGAAACAAATGCTCCCCACAAAGCCCAACGTCTTTGTGTTCGACACCGCTTTCCATCAGACCATGCCCCGCAAGGCCTATATGTATGCCGTTCCCTACAAGTATTACGAAAACAACAACATCCGCCGTTGGGGTGCTCACGGCACGAGCCACCGCTTTGTTTCCAAACGTGCCTGCGAAGTGCTTGGTGTGAAGCCCGAAGGACAGAAAATCATCGTTTGCCACGTGGGCAACGGTGCATCGGTATCGGCCATTGTCGACGGCAAATGCGTAGACACCTCTATGGGTCTCACTCCGCTGGAAGGATTGATGATGGGCACTCGTTCGGGCGACCTCGATGCCTCCGTAGTACTCAGCATCATGGAGAGCGACAACCTCAGCCCCGCCGAAATGCGCTACCTCCTCAATAAGGAGTCGGGCGTGAAAGGCGTTTCGGGCGTAGGCAGCGATATGCGTGACATTGAAAAGGCTGTGGCCGAAGGCAACGACCGTGCAATCCTTGCTCTTGAGATATACACCTACCGCCTCAAGAAGTATATCGGAGCCTATGCCGCAGCCATGGGCGGTCTCGACGCTGTGGTCTTCACTGCCGGCGTTGGCGAGCACCAATGGGACGTACGCTGGGAGTCTTGCAAGGAACTCGAATTCCTCGGTTTGAAGATGGACTACGAGAAGAACAAGGCCAACTTCGGCGAAGAGGAAATCGTCTCTGCTCCCGACAGCCGTGTAAAAGTGCTGGTCGTACCCACCGACGAGGAACTGCTCATTGCCACCGATACACTCGAACTTGTGACGCGATAAGCGAAAATACACATGCTACAAAAAGAGGATGTACCCATAGCGGTACATCCTCTTTTTGTATCCAAAGAACGAAGCAAGAAAATCACGGTTCTACTTTCCGCCCATCACAAAGACCAGTTTACCACCGCGTACGATGTCTGCGTGTGAAAGTGTGGGTTTCGTATAGCGCTTGCCGTTGAGCCAAACCTCCTTAACGTAAAGATTTTCTTTCGAGAGATTGCGCGCTTCGATGACAAACTGCTTTCCATCGGCCAGGCGGAGCGTGGCGGAAGGAATTTGTGGAGCGCCGAAAACGTACTGCCCGCTCACGGGGTCAACGGGATAGAAGCCCATTGCCGAAAACATATACCAAGCCGACATCTGTCCGCAGTCGTCATTGCCGCAAAGACCTTCGGGTGTGGAGTGATACTGCGTTTCGCAAATCTCTCGTACCAACTCTTGCGTACGAGCCGGCCGACCGGCGAGCGCATAGAGATAAGCCACGTGGTGTGAAGGTTCGTTGCCGTGGGCATACTGACCAATCAGACCTGTCACGTCAGGCAGATTAGAGTTCTTCAATTCAACCACAAAAAGACTATCCAGTTTATTGAGAAAGCGTTCGCGTCCTCCCATCAATTTGATGAGTCCCGGCACATCGTGCTGCACGTGCCAAGTGTATTGCCAAGCATTTCCCTCGGTGTAATCGCCCGTACCGCTCTCGGCATGTCCGATGGCATCGGGATGGAAAGGCGTGCGCCAACGGCCGTTACTGTCCTTAGGACGCATAAAGCCCGTGGTCGGGTCGAAAAGATGCTTGAAGTTGTCGGCGCGGGCAGCAAAAAACTTTGCATCGTCCTTCTTTCCGAGGCGGCGGGCAAAGTCGGCCGCAGCATAATCGTCATAACAGAACTCCAAGGTTTGCGAAACGCTCTCCAGGGGAATGAGGTCGTAAGGATAGTAGCCGTAGCGGTTGTAAACCTCCCAATTCGATTTGGCAGGATGACTCTCCATGAGAGTCTTGCGCACCATCGCATAAGCCCGCTCAGCGTCAAAGCCCTTGATACCTTTGGCATAGGCTTCGGCCAAAACGCTCACAGCATGATTACCAATCATCGTCTGTGTCTCTTTGCCCCACAACGCCCAAATCGGGAGAAAACCCTGATCTTCGCCATGTGCAATCATCGAGTTGATGAAAGGACCCACTTTTTCGGGTGTAACGAGCGTGTAGAGAGGGTGTGCTGCACGGTAAGTGTCCCACAGGGAGAGGGTCGAATACATCTCTGTGCCACCGATGGCCTTCGCCGACTCACGGCGGGTGTTGCGGTAACTGCCGTCGACATCGGCAATGTTATTGGGCTGGATGAGTGCGTGATAGAACGAAGTGTAGAACATCTTCATCTGATCGGGCGTTCCGGCCATGTCGATACGGGAGAGATACTGTTCCCAAGCAGCATCGGCGGCTTCGGCCGTCTGGTCAAACTGCTGCCAAGCGGGAAGTTCGGCGGCAAGGTTGCGCTTCGCTCCTTCGATGCTGTGGGTCGAAAGTGCCACCTTCATTTCAAGCACTCCCGAGTTGGGAAAATCGACCAAAAGGCGGCTGCCCTTAAAGCCGGACAGCGGATTGAGCGAAGCAAATCGCTGCATCGGTTGTGAAAACGTGATGACAAAATAAACATCCTTGTCCACCCACACTTCACTGCGTACGTGTCCCGAAAGGGTTTGGTCGTCGTCCCAAGTAAATTCGCACTCTTTGATGCGTTTGTGGTAGCCTTCCCACGACCATGTGGGGCCATGCTGCAAATCGATGTAAATCGAGCGCCGAGCGTCAGGCCGGAAGGTGTGGCGATAGTAGGCCACGTGGGGTGTGGCTGTGGCCTCCGTGTACACTCCGGCATCGATGAGGTCTACGGCATAGTAGCCAGGGCGGGCAGTTTCCTTCCCTTTTCGGCTGCCGAAAAGGTTTACTTTTTCATTACTCTGCGCCACACCGGCCGTATCGGTCAGCTGTGCATATTGTTGAGAAACGGGCATGATGAGCAAATCGCCCAAATCGGTACACCCCGTTCCGTTGAGGTGGGTTTGTGCAAAGCCCCAGAGTTTGGCATCGCTGTGGATGTAGCCCGAACAGTATTTCCAGCCCGCCACACCCGATGCAGGGCCGGGCTGTACAAGACCGAAAGGTACGGTAGCCCCCGGAAAAGTATGTCCGGTGGCGGCAGTGCCGATGAAAGGGTCGACATAACGTGTGCGATCGTGTGCCGATGCTGTGAGCGTCACTCCCACTAAAAGCGCGGAAAGAAGAGAAGATTTGAGGGTCATAAGAGAATGAGAATTAGATTTTTTCTAAGCGCAAAGATACAATTAAATCGGCATACGCCCAACCTATGTTTCTGCATTTTTACACAGGAAAGTAGACTTTTTCCGAAATTCCGCTCCGGCTGCCGATATTTCCGCAAAGTGGGACAGTGGTGTTTCCTCTTGTTCTGCTTTCATTTTCCTCTTTCACAAGAACATTCCTTACGTGTACGGAAAAACGTCCTTACATGTAAGGAAGAATGTCCTTACATGTAAGGAAAAATGTTTTTACATGTAAGGACAATTCTTAGTTCTACACCCCACCCTTCGCCACAGCCTGCGAAGAAATACTGATAAAGCAGCTTTTCGTCCGACGCCCCGCTTTCAACAAGAAAGGCTTCCGTAAAAATATAAGAAAGGTCGCCGTGGAGGAGGTGTCCACGGCGACCTTTTCATATCGCTTGCTCAGAAATGGAGTAGAAAGCAGGATTAGATTTTTCCTAAAATACGGTCGATGACCCAGTTGGTGGGCGTGGCGCTCACCGAGTTGCAGGCACAGATGGAGTTTCCGCGAAGGTGGTCGACAATATCGCGCAAGAGCGGTACGTGCTTGTGTTGGGGATTGTCCACGACAAATGCTTCATCGCGGTCTTCGGTTTGCAGGTGAATGGGCGCGTAAGTGAAGACTGAAAATGAGATTTGCCCACGATCACCGTTGATGATGATGCGGTCTTCTTTTGCACTCTCGTGGGCCACGAAACACCAAGTGCCGGAGGCCGGCATACCATTGGCAAACCGAAAAGCGGCGCTCACGGAATCTTCGGTGGGGTAAAGCCCCCCCCGATTGGCGGTGATGCCGTGTGCTTCGATGATGGGACCGAAAAGGATTTGGAGAAAATCGATTTGATGCGGAGCGAGATCGTAGAAGTATCCTCCCCCAGCAATATCGGGCTGAAGCCGCCAAGGGAGGTGGCGGGAGTTGTAGTCAAGGTCGCGCGGTGGAACTGCAAAACGGATTTGGGCACTGAGCGGTTGCCCGATGACTCCCGACTGAATGAGGTTCTGCACTTTTTGGAAGTAGGGCAGATAGCGGCGGTAGTAAGCCACGAAGCAAGGCGTGTGCAGTGCTGTAGAGATGCGGTTGATGCGCAGGCAGTCGTCGTAGAGCGTGGTGAGCGGCTTCTCGACCAACACGGCCTTTCGGGCATTCAGCGCCATGATGGTGAAGGTGACGTGAGTGGAAGGCGGTGTGGCGATATAGACGATGTCTACATCGGGATCGGTCACGAGATTTTGCGCATCGGTATACCAACGCCCGATGTGGTGGCGCTGTGCAAAGGCTCGTGTTTTTTCGGCATTACGCCCCATAACTGCCGTAACCTTTGTGTGTTCCAGTTCAGAGAAGGCCGGAAGAAACTTCTTTTCGGTGGCTTCACCGCAGCCGATGAAGCCCCATTTAATGATATTTTCAGCAAGCATACGGCAAAGATACGATATTTTTATTTAACTTTGCAGCGTTGAAAGCCTCTTTTTTGGAGGCTTTCTTGTTAGAAAACAACAGAGAGACGTTGGGTCTCCACATGATATTGCCATGGAAGAATTTGAATGCGCCCTCCGCTTTATGGAAGGAAACCTGCGCACTTTGGTGCGAAAGCTTTGGTGCTCCTACTCGATTTCGGCCGCTGCGATGGCTGTTTCGGCCTTGGGACTGGCACGCCTTTTCTATTATGTGCTGATGCCGGCGCTGATATTGCACGGCGAGGGGCTGCCTTGGAAAGCCCTCGTATCGCTGGTGTCGATAGATGCTTTCGGCCTCGGTCTAACCTTTGTCGGGCCGGTGCTTTGGGGCATTGCCGCCTTTCGTGCCCATAAGCAGACGATAAGGGTGATGGCGGAAGTCTCCCTCCTCCTTTCGCAGAAAGCAACACCGGCCGCCCCCACCTCCAGTAAGAAGACGGCACTCATCACACTTTCCATCATTTTGGGCATTATATTGCTTTCCATACTCTTCCTGCCGTTCTTAGTGTTTGGCCTGTCGTTCGCCGCGAGTGCCCTCTCCAGCATGATGGAAGAGGTGCTTCATGTTCCGGTTTGGAGTTGGATGGCACTGATGCTTTTTTCCTTTTTAGGAATGTTTATGGTGCAGTTTTTTGCTCTCTATCTGCGCTTAGTGTTCCACGCTCAAATCCGAAACTCATGATTCGCTTTATTCTCCTTCTGTGTTTGGTTTGCACGACTTTCGATAACTTGCCGGCTACACGTCCCATCCGTACTCTCCGCCTGCAACAAGCCGATGGCACCACGGTGAGCGTTCCGCTTCCCGAGGAACTGAGAAATGATGAGGGTTGCCCTTCCCGCTTCTCACAGCGCAATCGTGCTTCACGCGCTTTCGGTACGAGTTCGGCAGATGGATTGGGCAGGTTGGGTTTCCCCTCGCAGGGAATTCTTCCCAGTTTAGGCGAGCCTTTAATTCCCGTCGTCATGGTCGAGTTTAGCGATGTCGCTTTCCAACCCACCACGACACCCGAGCGCATCGACAGCCTTTTCAGTGGCGAAAACTGTGCCATTAATCGGCGTGCCAAGGGGAGTGTGCGCGACTATTTCCGTGCCCAAAGCTATGGCAGGTTTGTGCCGCATTTCAAAGTGGTGGCGAAAGTGCGGGTTTCAAAAAATCGAGCCTATTACGGCGCCAACAGTACATGGAGCAAAAACATCAACATCCGCGAACTCTACCGTGAATCCATCGCATTGGCACAGCAGCAAGGGGCTGACTTTTCACCGTTTGTGGCAGGAGGCCGCATTCCGCTCACCGTCTTGTTCCATGCCGGCCCCGGAGAACACGACTCCTTTGAAGCCGGCAGAGAGGAGTACCCTTGGGCACATTTCGCAGAAAGCACGCTGACGAGCGGTGGTCTGCGTTTCGACAGTTATTTTGTGGGGTGCGAACTGATGCAAAGTTATGTGCAAGACCCTGCAACAAAGCGCCCCAAACTGGACCAATCTGGGCTGCCGATTGTGGAAAGCGCCGATTTGGAAGGAATCGGGGTGTTCTGCCACGAGATGGGGCACGCACTGGGATTACCCGACTTTTACAGTACGAATGAGGTTCAGAAGACGCCTGATTTTCACGACATCATGGACTACGCCCAGTATGGCAACGAGGGCTATCGGCCTTTGGGCTATTCGGCCTACGAACGCAGCTATATGGGCTGGTTGAACCTATGCGAACTCACCGATGCCGATGCCGGTCGGCACTCGCTCGCAGCCCTCCACGACACTCTCCCCACTGCCCCACAAGCCTATCTCATCCGTAGCACAGCCGACAGCAAAGAGTATTACATTCTTGAGAACCGGCAGCCCGGCACATGGTTTGCCGGTGTACTGGGACATGGGATGCTGGTCTATCATATTCACTACGATGTCAATGCGTGGTCGTCCAATATGGTGAACACCTCGCCTACCCACCTGCGCTGTGTGGTTGTTCCGGCCGACAACGCTTGGCAGCATCACAAGGGGGCTAAAGCAGCCGATTTCCAAGGCGACTTCTTCCCCGGACTGAAAGGTATTACAGAACTGTCGGCAGGTGGTACTCCTGCGATGAGTTGGTACTCCGGTGGAGCAGAACGCCCCCTTTACGACATTCAAGAAGAAAGTACCGGACACGTTGCTTTCTCCTTCTTACACCCCACTCCGACCGGCATCAATGCCTTCACCGCTTCGGAGCATGCCGAGGACGCCTTCACCTTAGATGGTCGTCGCGTCAAATTGCACAATGCTCCTGCGGGACTTTATTTACAACAGGGGCGGAAAGTCATCATACGGTGATGCCTCCACAGAAACAGAAGATATAACTCACCATCCTCCTCACGAAATTTCAGAAGATGACAACAGGGTGACGCTTTGTCGGCTTTTGAGTGGAATACAGAACAAAAGCCGACAAAGTTGTTTTCTGCTCTATCTCAATCGTTCAGCCCAACGAGCAGTGCAAAAGCAAAGTATGACTTTTGCGGAATGCCGTGGTGAGAAAACGTTTGTAAAACAAAGATTTTAATATGCACAAAAGACTACATAGACTATTATTTCTCCTGCTCTTGCAGTTTGGACTTCCCGGTTTAGGACACGCCCAGTTGGGCGATTTCTTCAGTGCTTTGCGAGAGACGGCGCGCGAAGGCTTTTCGCCCGCCAAATTAGGAACCAAACCGGTATCTGTGGCACAACTTTTGGGAACTTGGGCTTATGCCGACCCCGTCATCGTGTTTGAGAATACCAATTTGGCCAGTCAATTAGGAGCAGCCATGGCTTCCGGAGAATTGAAAGAAAAGATGTCGACCTGCTATGCTAAGGTGGGCATTGCTCCACAAAAGATGCTACTCACTTTCAAATCCGACGGACGCTATCAAGTGACTATCCACGATGAAACACAGGAGGGTACTTATAAAGTGAAAGGAGCGACCCTCATCCTAAACGATACAATGGGGCACGAAATCATTCAGACTAATGTTTCCCGCGACGGACATGAATTGCAAATCGTGGTCAAAGCCGAGCGTTTTTTGAGTTTGATGCAGTCGTTGGGCTCAGTGAGCGCCACCGCAGGCTCCTCTGCCCAATCCCTCATCGGCCTTCTTAAAGCGTATGCCGGTTTGCAGATTGGCCTTGTCTTACGCAAGCAATAACGACAGCTTTGCCATGCCGACTATACAGATATTGAGCAATTGCACTTTTTTTGTTACTTTCTTGACAAAATACTTGTGTATTCTCTAAAGAGTACGTACCTTTGCATCGCAATCGGGAACAACGATTGAATATCGCGGAGTGGAGCAGTTGGTAGCTCGCCAGGCTCATAACCTGGAGGTCGCCCGTTCGAGTCGGACCTCCGCAACTTACCAATAAGCACTTGATTTTTTCAAGTGCTTATTTTTTATCCTTTACTTGTGGTTATCTGCGGAGGATGTTGGATAACACGAAAAAGCCACTTTCTTTTTATCTCCCTTACTTTTCACTCACGACGATGGCAAGCAGAAACTTTGCCGAAAAATAAAATCTCCCCGTGCACCTCACAGAGGAAGTGCATGGGGAGAAAAGGGCGGTTAGAACATCACCTTGCGGCCAAGTCCATTGATATAGATGCTTCCGGATTGAGGCGCGAAAACGCGTCGGCCGGAGAGGTCGTAGTAATGGTGGGCACAGGCATCGGTTGCCTCATCAGGACGAAGCGGAGCGATACTGGTAATGGTGGACGTTACATCGGTTACGGTGTGCTTTCCTCCAACTTTTGACGTGGAAATCACAAAGTAGCGGTCGGAAGAGATTTGGGGAATGTCGACCGTCTGAATCGAACCACCGGCAGTGTTCACCACAAGACTGAAATAGTAGTCCTTGGCCGTGATGTCCACTTCTTGGTAGTGCCAATCATGACCATCGATGTGGCGCGTATCAGTGATGGTCTTGCCCGGCCAGTTGCCGTTGAGCTGCGTACCGCCCTTGCTGTCCCAAAGATAGAAATTGGTGGAAGACCAGGCATTCTCGTTGCGCACATAAACCGTGGCCTTGTGGGGCGTGAAAGGCTTGATGAGATAGTCGCGCTCAATGATGCCCGAAACGGTACCTCCCATGAGCAATCCCACGCGGAGGGTGCAGGAAGCACTGATGGCAATTCGGCCGTCTGCCCCCACCTTGGCTGATGCAGCGGTCGGAGTAGAACCATCAAGCGTGTAGACCAACTGCGTGCCCTCAGGAGCAACTGCGGTGGCACGAAGGGAGAAAGCAGCATCGTATTCCCCCGAAGCGGCATCGACCCATGCGGTGGCTGCAGAGCGGGAGAGATAGAAGTCATAGCCTTTGCCGGAAAGTACGCGGACAAACGAGGCGTTGGGCACGTACTTGTCGGGACGGCTACCCACCACGCAAACCAACTGAGCACGAGTGCCTGTGGTGCGTACGGCATAATGGTCGTTGGCAGAGGCAAAGTTGATAAAGTCGCTCGTGTTGGTAATGCCGGCTGCGTGCCGCACGTCAATCATCGCTTTGAGTGCCTGCTTGTGGTCGAGCCAATGGCGATAGAACACGCAAGGTGTGCCGGGTAGGGTGAGCATAAAGGCGTTGGCAGCGAGGGTGTCGCGGCGAATGGGATCCAATTGTTCCGTGGCCGAGCGGTATTGCGTATCGTGGTTTTCCACAAACGTCACCGCATAACGGCGATAGGCGTCGTTGTTGATGAGTGGATTTTGGCTCGCGCCGCTCAATGCCGACCAGTTGCCGTTATTGACGGCATCGCGCACGGAGTAGCGGAAGGGGAAGTCGAAAGCGGCCGAAGTGGGTACCCCACCGTGCCGCGTGCGGTCGATCCACGAGCGAATGGCAGTGCTGCCGTCCCAGTATTCCCCTACGCTGAAAGCAGGTTGCACGGCGGTGTTGTATTCGGCAATGAAGTTGGGGGCATAGCCTTTGACCATGTCATAGCGAAAACCGGTATAGCCCAAATCGGTAAGTAGGAAGCGGAGGTAATCCTTATAAGTTGCACGCACATTTTCGCTTTTGTGGTCGATGTCGCGACAACCCGACCAGTCGTCGCCGGTATCGGCATTCGGACTGAGGGAGATGCCTTGTTTGGTTGCCCAGTTGGCGGTCGCCCCACCGTCATCGTTGGCGCAGATGTCTGCCGCCGTCATTTGGTAGGTCTTTCCGGCATAAGTTTCCGCAGGATAGTCCACCCAAGAACCTCCCACACCGAGGTTGTTGCGGTGATTGATGACGACATCGGCAATCACACCCACTCCTTTGGCTTTGAAGGCAGCAATCATGGCGCGCAGTTGTGCCTCGGTGCCGAAAGAGCTGTTGTGATCGAAGAGGTAGACGGGAGTGTAGCCCATATTGTTGTGCCCCGTGTTGCAGTTGCCGCTTTGCGGTACCCAAATGAGGTTGAAATAGCGTGAGAGTTCGCTACTTTGTTTTTCGAGATTGCTCCAACGGGAATCGACAAAGGAATCCCAGTAAAAACCTTGGAGCATCACGCCCTCATAGGCCGAAGGCCATCCTTGTGCGGAAAGGCCGAGGGAGGAAAGTAGGGCAAAAAGAAAAGAACAGAGATATTTCATGTTTGAAAAAAGAAGATAAAGCGAGAGAGAAGCCAAAATCCTTCTCTCTCGCCATTGTGTTTCAAAAAAGAGGGTGATGCGTCTACTTCTTGGTCATCGTGCAGTAGATTTTGTCGCTCTTGCTGCGCGAGAGATAGAGCTTCACGGCATAAGTGCCGGCCGGCAACTTGAGGTCGCCGCCTTTAACCACCAGATTGTCGACGCTTCCACCGAGGTCGAGATCCCACTTTCCATCGAAACGGAACTTGAAGCCATCGCCGTCGAGCGTAACATCACCATCGAAGCTGTCGTCGGTGGCATTGTAAGTGAGGGGTACATCGGCTGCCCAGCCATTGAAGTTACCAATCACTCCAACGGTATTGAGGAGCTTGGCCGTGATGCTTTGCTTCGTCACATCGACCGTGATGTAGTGCAGGCCGTTGGCTGTGGAATAAAGGTTTTTGTCGCCATCGGTGGTCGTCTTGATGCCATCGAATGTGGTGAAGTCGGCAAAGTTGTACTGGGCGGCACTCCAGTCACGCCCTTGGACAAACTTGAAGCCACCATTGAGCGTTGAGAAACCGGTGTAGATGCCATCGAGGTCGGGACTGTGAAGCGCGGGGGCAGTAGCAGGACTCCAGCTTTGGTGATTGCCGGGAACGTAAATATATTCCACATAGGCTTTCTTGGCAAGTTGAGCCTTCACCTCACAAGTGCCGGTGTATTGGAAGGCTTGTTCGCCCAGAACTGCGTGTGCCACTACGGCAGCATTGAGGGTGCGTACCTCAGAGGCTTTGCCATAGAGGGTCTCGACAGCCGTTTGCAACTTCTCAAGCACAACACCGCAGGTATCGTTGGCCTCAAGCACTTGAGGAGTGCCTACACCGTCGGGGCGCGTGAGCGTAACGGTATAGGTGGCCTTGGGGGCTTGTGTGGCTTCAAACTTGGCATCAAAGAGTTTCACAGCCGTTGTGCCGGCAGGAAGATTGTCGAAAATGATGGTCTCTACGGAGGAGAGCGTCATCTTCATGCTTTGCGCAGCTTCGGTGGGATTCTGCTGGGGTTTTGCCCAATCCTTGAAGTCGTCTTTATCGCAAGCAGTCAGCGTGGCAGCAAGTGCCAGACCGAGAAATATGTGTTTATACATAATGGTTTTGCTTTGGAGATTGAAATTTCCCTCGTGGGCAGACAAGCACGAACGCAGTGTTTGTGCGGTCTGCCCTACGAGAGCATTGAATGAGAACTTATTCGACGTAAATGAAGTGGTATTCGCCGGTCAAGTCGTTGAAGAATACTTTGTAATTACCCTTCGTGAGCTTGATGTTGGGGCCGCCTTGTGTTCCCTTACCATAGGGGAAGGCCGCCTTACCCCAGTTGTTGTCCCACTTGCCTTCGGCACGGAACTTGGCTTCGGTGTCATTCTTCAGGGTGATGTTGCACGTCCACAGGTGGTTGTTGGCCGCTTTGATATTCACCGCCTTCATGGGTACATCATTGTCCCAATCGCCGTCGATACCAATCAAACCCATCGAAGAGAAAGTCTGTGTATTGTCGGGCGTTGCTTCTTTGATGGTGCAAGTATGCTTGACGTTATCGACCACCACGGTGTAGTAGCCTGCGGCCGCTACGGTGAGGTTGCCGCCATCATCGCCACCGGCACGCCATTTGGCTTTACCCACGCCATCGGCCACATAGGCATATTCCCACTGAATCTTGTTGGCATCTGCGGGATCGAGATTGTGAGAAAGCACCTTGAACTCGGTGGTGGTGTCGAAGTAGTCGGTGTAGGAGATAGTTCCCTTACCGGTTTTCTTATCATAGTCAAAACCTTCGATGGGGAACATCGGCACATTACCCACACCCATACCCAAAATGGTATTACTCCAAGAAGCGTCGCCAAAAGCATTACCCACGACGTAAGCCAATTCGATAGCGGCATCACGCAACTTGACATAATAAGGTACGACATCGAGTTTGAGGACATTGGACACTGTGGTTGTACCCGGTGCTGCGGTGCCGTTCAGTCCGCGCACGGTAGCTACAACACGCACATAAAGCGGTGCGGAAGCAGGTACTTTGCCATCTTCCCACTGGTAGAGCTGCATCAAAGCCTTCGCAACGGCGGCGGCATTGAGGGAAGCGCGACATTCGTTGTAGGTTTCTTCCATCTGAACATAGTCGGCGATGGTAGCCCCCGTCTTATCCGCTTGTGCCTCCGCAAAGCTGGTTTTGAAATTACCATCCTTGGAAATTTGCACGGTATAAAGACCACTGCCATTCATAGCGAGAGGCGCATCATTGTCTGTCAGTTTGGGCTGCGACCAAGTGATGTTGATAGTCTTGGCGTGCTCCAAGTCATAACGCTGTGTAGAAAAGGCGGGTGTATTGAGAACAATCTCCGCAGGATTTTCCACCAACGTGGGATTAGAATCACGGTCGTCTTCGCAAGCCGTGAAGAGGCCGGTGGCAGCAAGCAGCAGACCGGCACAGAAAAATATCTTTTTCATATTCTGTTCGTTTTGAAGATTAGTAACCGGTGTTTTGTTGAAGAGCACCGTGTGCATTCAAATCGGTGTCGGGAATGGGGAAAAGGTTGTAGTGCGCACTGATGTTGACACCAGCCTTTGCACCACCCTTCCATTGCCAACTGTAATTGTTGTTTCCGGCAAACTTGCCATGACGGATGAGATCGGTGCGGCGACGACCTTCAAAGTAGAACTCACGTGCGTACTCGTTGAGCAACTGATTGAGGTCGAAACCAGGGAGCGTAGTGGCGTGGGCACGAGCGCGGAGCGCGTTAGCTGCGGCTGTACCTTCAGCGGTGGTCGCTCCGCCATTGAGGCGTGCATCGGCTTCGGCGAAGTTCAAATAAGCTTCGGCCGAACGCATCAAGAAGAAATCAGTGTCGGGGAATTGGGAGTGCTTACCCTTACCACCAGCCAAATAGTAGTTGTTGTACTTCGTGATGGCGTAGCCGTTATTAAACTTGCTGGGATCATCAATGCTGAGCGTGTGGTCCTTACCCCAGAACAGGGCACGATCATCACCGGCAGCGGCCTGCATACCGGCAGTTGTGGTTTGCGGCGCATTGTTGGCAGGGAAGAACTTAGCCACGAGGTTGGGCAACGCACGAATACCCGCCCAGTTTCCGACCGTACCATTGCCGGCGGTAAACTGCGTATCCGTCATTTTGTCGTTGTAGCAACTGGCCATCAAGAAGAGGGAGGTACCCCAAGAAGTGGTGGTAAGACCATCTTGCATGAGCGACAGCACCGCTTCTACCGATGCACCATTCGTGCCGTTGTCGCCCATAAAGAGCTGCTGGTAGGCCGTCCAGTTGTTCTGCGTAGCGGCAGTATGGAGTTGGAAAGGCGAATCCATCACCTTCTTGGCGTATTCTTTGGCCTTTGCCCACTCTGCTTTGCCCGTGTAGACCTCTGCGTTGAGGTAAAGACGCGAAAGCAGCAACCAAGCCGCGGCTTTATCGGCACGACCATAACCTGCCTCCCCTTCCTTTTCGGGTTTGGCAGCAGCCATCTGCGGTTCAATTTCGAGCAGTTCCTTTTCAATCCAAGCGTAGATTTCGGCACGACTCTTTTGCACTCCCTTGCCGGGATCCATATTGGTACGCAGCACCACGTTGCCCCAACCATCCATCAGGTAATAGTAATAAAGGGCACGGAGGAAGCGCACTTCGGCTGTCATTTGTGCGTCCTTATCGGCAGCCACTTCGAGATAGTGGTTGCACATGGTCACGCCAAAGAAAAGACGATAATAGAAGCCGCGCAACATGGGATGGCTTGCCGACCAAGTGTCGTTAGAAAAAGCAGCGACCCCTTCATCGCCCCAAAGGCAGTGGGTTTCGTCGGAAGTGACTGATTGAGAATTGACCAGTTGGCGCACAAAGCCCGAAGTACCGCCGTCAATACCATCAACGTCGCTATCGCCATTGGCACCACCGTTGCCCGCCATCGCCATCAAGGCATAGCATTTATTAAAGAGGTTCTCGGGAGTGACCTGCATATTGGTGCTGGGGTCGATGGGTTTCACATCGAGATCGTTCACACACGAAGACAAGCCGAAGCTAAGCGCAAGCGCAGCAGCAGGAACGAGAGATTTGATATATGATTTCATGATTTGAAAGCAATTAGGATTAGAAATTGAGCGTTACACCCGCCACAATAGAGAAAGGACGTGGATAAATGCTGTTGTCAATGCCACCGAACACTTCGGGGTCGATACCCTTATATTTGGTGAGAGTAAAGACATTACCGGCCGTCACATAAACGCGACCATTCACACCTTCATAGTGATTGTCCTTGAAAAGGTTTTCAAAGGAGTAACCCAACGTGATATTTTCGCACTTCAAGAAAGAAGCGTTCTGAACAAAGTGGTCGGAGAGGACGTTGTCCCAGCTGCGCCAGCCCTTTTCAATCACGTTGGTCGGACGGTTGCCAAGATAGTTGTGACTCCAAACGGTGGCCGTGTTGGATGCACCGGCTTCGAGGTCGTTATACACATAGTTGCCCAGCGAACCGCGGAAGTTGAAACCAAAGTCCCAGCTCTTGTATTGAAGACGAGAGGTGAAACCGGCTGTCCAAGGTGCCATGGGGCTCTTGTAGAAATACTTGTCGTCGGTGGTAATTTTACCATCACCATTGCGATCGACGTAAACGCCTTCGAGGGGACGTCCGTTCTTGTCATAAACCTGCTGGTAGACATAGAAACTGCCGGCAGGATGTCCTACGGCATGTGCCTGCACATAGTTGCCCGTACCTGACGAAATACCGCCCGTTGGCACCTTGTAAGTCTTGTCACCGATGAGTTCCGTGATTTCATTCTTATTGTAGGTGGCGTTCACACCCAAATCCCAGAACCAGTCCTTCTGCTGCAAAGCCTTCCAAGAGAGAGCGACTTCAACACCTTTGTTAGAGAGCGAACCGATGTTGCTCGACACCTGATTGCGGAAGTTTGATCCGGCTTCCACATAGACCGTATTGAGGAGGTCGGTAGTCTTACGGTAGTAGTAGTCCACACTACCTGTGAGGCGTTGGTTGAAGAATCCAAAGTCCAAACCGATGTTGTAAGTCGTAGTCGTTTCCCAAGTCAGCTTACGATTGTAAGCATTGGGGCGGTCAAGATTTCCTTTTCCAACGAGGGGATAGTAGGAGTCGGGAGACTGATTCGTATTGTAAGAAGCGAAATAGTTGTAGTCGCCGATGCCTTCTTGCTGACCGGTTTGACCATAACCCAAACGGAGTTTGAGGTCACTAAGGGTTTCATTGTCTTTGAGGAACGATTCGTTCTTGATTTTCCAACCCAAAGCAAAAGAGGGGAAGAGAGCCCAGTGCTTTTCAAAGCGGCTCGATCCATCATAGCGGAAAGTGGCTGTGAGCAAGTAGCGATCCAGCAAACTATAGTTGGCGCGGCCAAAGAAGGATACGAGATAGTTTTCGGTTTTCTCATGCCCGATGCTGACATTAGCGCGATCGCCGGGTTTAGCAGGTGTCACACCAGCCTTAGGAGCAGGGTTATAGCCGGACTGGTAGAAACCCGAACCATCTCTCTTGGTGTCACGATGGAAGTGCTGCCATTCATAACCCGCCATGATGTCGAAGTGGTTGGCTTCGTTGAAGTCCTTAAAGTATTGGGCATAGGCATTAAAAGAAAGATTATACTTGTCTATCTTTTCCCAACCTTGCCAACCGTAGTAGGTAGCTTCAGGGCTTGCTGTATCGGTCCAAGTTTCTTGTTTACCGGTAGAATAGTCGGCACCTAAGTTCATGTGCAGGCGAAGGTCTTCAAAGCCATGCACCTTATAGTCGAATTCGAGGTTACCCACCGCCGATCGCGAATTGGCCCGATCGTCCTTGAGATCAAGGAGCGAAACAGGGTTTTTCGTAGCGAGGTTATTGTGGGTGAGTGGCCAGTTATTGTCTTCGAGAGCCTTGCCTTCCTGTGTCCACTGGTAGTAGCCGCCAAAGTTTTTGTACATGGGGTCATCACTCTTTACGGGCTTGGTGGGATCCATGTAGACAGCAGCATTCACCGCTTCGGTATTGGCGTAGCGCGTTTTGGCCAACATATACTTGGCACTCATGTTCACCTTGAGGTGATCCTGGAAAAAGGAGGGATTGAGGTTCAAACTGGCCGTATAGCGCTGGAAGTTGGAGGTTTTCAGAATACCTTGCTGTCCGGTGTAACCCAAACTGAGGCGATAAGGCATTGTACCGATACCACCGGCAAGCGTTACGTTATGGTCGTAAGCCATCGCCGTACGGTAGATTTGCTCCTGCCAATTCGTATTAGCGGTACCCAAAGCCTTGTAAGCATCGGAGGCTTCACCGTAGTTGGCCTTCACAAATTCACGGAAAGCATTGCCGTCCATCACCTCGATGGTCTTGTGCTTTTGGCTCATGGTGACGTTGCCGTTATAGGTCACCTTGGTCTTCATGCCCGCACGGCCTTTCTTGGTGGTGATGATGATGACACCGTTTGAACCACGACTACCGTAGATGGCTGTGGCCGAAGCATCTTTCAGCACCGTAAAACTTTCAATATCGGCAGGGTTGACCATGGAGAGCGGGTTGGAAAGACCTTTCACCCCGTTGTTGTCCATCGCCAAACCATCGATAACGATGAGTGGGTCGTTGGAAGCGTTGAGCGACGAGCCACCACGGATGCGGATGCTCGCACCGGCACCGGGGCTACCGCCGTTGGTCGTTACGTTCACACCGGCAATCTTACCTTGAATCATGTCTTGTGCATTCACCACAACGCCCTTATTCTTTTCGTCGGGCTTAATGGCCGTCACCGAACCGGTCATATCGCTTTTCTTGGCCACGCCATAGCCAATGACCACGGCCTCACCGAGCGAGCTGTCCAGTTCTTTCAATACAATCTCCAAGGGTTGGCCGTCCCACTTCACCTCTTGGCTTTCATAACCGATGTAGGAAATGCGGAGCGTGGCACCGGGCTTAACATTCTTGAGTACAAAGCTACCATCATCGTTCATGACGATGACACCATTGGTTGTACCTTTCACTTGCACAGACGCGCCGATGAGCGACATGCCTGTTTCATCTTTCACAACGCCTTTGAGCACGTTGTTTTGCTGCACGCTCAACACTTCCGCAGAAGTTGGGTTGGCAAAGGCCGCGCCGAGAGGGAGCGACATCAGCAGCATCATAAGGCTGACAGACTTAAAACGTTTATACATATCGTTGAATTATTTGTTTGTTTTTTGTTTTACAGACGTTTTACATAATTGAGATGGCAAAACCACCACCTGCACCGGCCACAAGGTTTTTCAGTTCACTCTTCGAGGTCACCGTCTTGCGCGTGATGACATAGCTTTCGGGATTCTTGTTCCAAGCCGTGCCTTTCGCATCGGCATAGATGGTGGCGGTATAGGTTTTTCCAGGGGTAAGGAAATCAAGTTTCAAGTGGCTTACATGAGCGTTGTCGCCGGCGGTGCAACCCACAAACCATTGATCTTGGCCTTTGGCTTTGCGCGCCGTCACCACATATTCTCCCGGCTCGGCTTCGAGATAAAGGCTCTTGTCCCAATCGACGGGCACATCCTTGATAAATTGGAACGCGTCCATCTTCGGTTCATAGTGTTCAATGACGTCGGCAGCCATCTGCAAAGGACTGTAGAGCGTAACATAAAGAGCGAGTTGTCGTGCCAAGGTGGAACGTACGCGACTGTTATTGCTGCGGGACATCTTGGAGAGATCCATCGAGAAGATGCCGGGCGTGTAGTCCATTGGGCCGCCGATGCAGCGGGTGAAGGGCAGGATGGTGGTGTGGTTGACGGGATTTCCGCCAAAAGCTTCATACTCCGTGCCGCGCGCACTTTCGTTAGCAATCCAGTTGGGATAGGTGCGGCAAAGGCCGGTGGGACGGGTGGCTTCGTGGGCGTTGACCATGATTTTATAGTCAGCAGCCTTGGTGATGCAATAGAAGTAGTGGTTGTTCATCCACTGACCGTAATGGTGTTCGCCCCGCGGGACGATATCGCCTACATAACCACTTTTCACTGCATTGTAGCCGTTGTCGACCATAAACTGATAAGCGGCATCCAAGTGGCGCTCATAGTTGCGCACGGAGGAGGAAGTTTCATGGTGCATTATAATCTTCACGCCACGTTCTTGCGCATATTGGCACAGGCCTTTCACATCAAAATCGGGATAAGGAGTCACGAAGTCGAAAACATCGTCTTTTTGATGACCGAACCAATCCTCCCAACCTTCGTTCCAACCTTCCACAAGCACGGCATCCATACCGTTGGCTGCAGCAAAGTCGATGTATTTCTTCACGTTGTCGGTGTTGGCGGCGTGGCGGCCGTTGGGCTTCGCCTTTTTATAGTTCGTTTCTCCCAGTCTCACACTGGAAAACTCGTCGGTATAAGCCCACGAACTGCGTCCGCTGATCATATCCCACCAAACACCGACATATTTAATGGGGCGTATCCACGAAACGTCTTTCAGTTTGCAAGGCTCATTGAGATTGAGCGTGATGCGACTGGCCAAAATATCGGTGGCCTTCTGCCCCACAATCACGGTGCGCCAAGGTGAGGTGCAGGGGGTCTGTAGGTGTCCCTTGTCGCCCTGTGCATCGGGAGTAAGGTGACTCACAAAGGTGCGGTTTGCCTCGTCCCAAGTGAGGTGCATCGTGGGGTAGTCAATACAAGCCGCTTCATGGAGGTTGAGGTAAATGCCGTCGTCGGTGCGCAACTGCAAAGCCGTCTGCACTGTCGTGGGGCCTGCTGGTGTTGAAGAAGAATTTTCACTGATGGCGCGCGGCATACGCTCGCGAATTCCCGATAGGCGTGTGGTTTGATATTCGTACTCCTGCGTGTCGTAGTCACCGGCCACCCACCAAGCCGTGTGGTCGCCCGTCATAGCAAACTCTGTCAATTCTTCAGCCACGGTGAAATAGGTGAACGAAGGCTGGTCGGGAAATTCGTAGCGGAAGCCCAAGCCGTCATCAAAGAGACGGAAGCGAAGATTGAGTTTCCGCATGTTTTGACTTTGGTCAAGACTCACCCACAATTCATTATAATGATTGCGAATGCTGCTTTCTTCGCCCCAAACGGGCTTCCAAGTTTCGTCGAAAGTCGTGGTTTTGTGGTCAAAGAGTACGAAGCCTGTCGTCAAATCGGCCTTCTGCTTCTGCATCTCTGTGGTGGTCTCGGTCTTCGTCCACTCAAAGTCGGTGGGTTTCTTTCCGGGCTTTTTGAGTTGATAGCCCAAATGAGAAGGAGCAATAAGGGTTTTGCCTTTCAACGCGAGCGTATAAGTGGGACGTCCCTGAGCATCCAGCGAAAATTTCAGTTCCAATTCGCCGTTGGGCGATTTCACACTTTGTGCCACTCCAACGAGTGCAAAAGCGAACAGGGCTGCGGTGGCAGACAACTTTGGGTGACGAGAGAATAATTGCATACGAATTGTATTATTTACATCATGAGAGTTTTTTTCTATCCATCTGACTTTTCTGAGAATGCCACCGCGGAGATTGTTCGATTGCAAACGCGAAAGTATGGAAATAGACAAGTTCACTATGCAAAAATACGCCATTAGGGCTTACAAAGGTAGTGATTTCTTCAAAATATAAAAAATAGTCTTACATTATTTTTATAAAATACTATTTATCAATAAATTGTATCTTCAACCTACGCAGAAAAATATAGATTGAAACAAAACATTTTAGCAGATTATCAAAAAATAAAGGAGTCACTTCCTTTATTTTTTGAAGTTGAGATAGCAGAATGAAGTAAAAAATCCAGGTATTTCAAAGAATTTAAGAAAACGCTTTCTCCCCGAAAACGGAGAGCTTTCGTCCTTTTCTACCATCCGCCACTCATCTTCCAAAAAGAATATATGCACAACTGCCTTCCTCGGCATTCACATAGCGTCGTGGCTCAAATGTAATCGCTTTTCGCCCTGACAAGAAGTGAAAACAGCCCTCTTCGATAGGATAAGGGCAACGGTAAGGCAGCATCTCGCTAAAATCAGCAGGAGCGGCCACCACAGAAAAAGTTGTAAACCAAGCCATTGGCATCATTTCCGGCAGGCTCTCCTTTCAAAAAACAAGGGAAAAAGGAAAAAATGGAGGGGAAAAGGCACAAAAAATCTCAGAACTAAGCAATTTTAGTTCTGAGATTTTTGAAATTACAAGTGAGATAAAAAGTTTTAGTCGTGATGTAATTGAAGCTAACAGCGACCTCTGCCTCATCCGAAGCCATAAAATCTTTTTTCAGTCGATGCGAAAAAGTCGCTGTATTTCGCCAAAAGCAGAGTTTCGCGATGCGTATTGTTCGGCATCAAAGGCGTGGTGCCGGTAGTTCTATGCGAAAAGTAGTGCCTTGTCCCAACTCGGAACTTTTCACGTAGATGCGGCCGTGATGATACTCTTCCACAATACGTTTGGCCAGCGACAACCCCAGCCCCCAACCTCGTTGTTTGGTGGTATAGCCTGGTTGGAAAACCGTCTTGAAATCTTTGCGTGCAATCCCCTTTCCGGTATCGGTGATTTCCACCACTACCCTATCGGCACTTTGTAAAGGAACGATCATTATGCTGCCTGCACCCGACATGGCATCGACGGCATTTTTACAAATCACTTCTATCACCCACTCCAAGAGCGGTGCACATAGGGGCGCGGCAAGGTCGGGCGCGGCGCCTTGGCAGGTGATGGTCACTTGGTTGGAAACACGCCGGCGCACATAGTCTAACGCTTTCTCGATGAGCGGCAGGATAGGCGTGTATTTAAGTTCGGGTGCCGAACCGATTTTCGAGAAACGCTCGGCAATCATCTCCAAGCGCTGCACATCGGTTTCCATCTCTCCCAACAAGGGGTCGTCGGGATAGGTTTCTTTCAGCACTTCCGTCCATGCCATCAGGGAGGAAATGGGGGTGCCCAACTGGTGAGCCGTTTCCTTCGAAAGACCGACCCAAACCTTGTTCTGTTCGGCACGTTTGGAGGAGAGGAGAGCAAAAACAGCAATGGCAATAAAGAGCGAAACCACCCCCAGTTGAACGTAAGGGAAAGCGGTGAGGCGGCGGAGCATGACTGACTCACGATAATAAATGAGGATATAGTCGCCTCGGGCAATGCCCGCTCCTTCATCGGGAGTGAGCCACATCTTCATCCGCTGGCCACTGCCTTGCATGGTTTGAGCGACAGCCGCCATTTGGGCAATCGAATCGGCTTCGGAACGGGCGTTGATGGCGAGATTGCGACAGGTGGTCACGCGGCCGTGGTTGTCAACGACAAGAAGGGGAATGGTGTTGTTGCTGTTGATGACCTTGAGCACAAGATTGAGGTCGGTGGTTTCATCGGCCGACATCAACGAACGCATCGCCTCTGCCCACACCTCCATTTTGGCAACTTCTTCTGCCTTGAGGTCGTGGATGAGACGATGAGAAATGAGCAGCGAAGTCGCTGCTATCAGAACGGCCGTTCCGACAAGGGCAAACTTGACCCGGCGAATGCTATTGGCCCAAATCATGGTTGATTTGCTCAATGTAGTCTAACACTTCGTTGCGCCCCGTCCCCTTTTCCGAACTGGTCACAAAGTGGGGCGGCAGTTCGTCCCAATGCGCGCGGAGGGCATTGAGGAAGCCGTCAACGTTTTTCTTCAATTCGTTGCGTTTGTTCTTATCGGCTTTGGTGAAGATGATGCCGAAAGGAATGCCCTCCTCACCGAGCCATTCGATGAACTCAAGGTCGATGGTCTGAGGCGGCAGGCGCGAATCGATGAGCACAAAAAGGCAGGTGAGTTGTTGGCGCTCCAAAACATAGTACTCTATGAGGTTACGCAGCTTCTCCATCGCCTTTTTACCCCGCTTGGCATAACCATAGCCGGGAAGGTCGACCAAAAACCACTCGTCGTTGATGAGGAAGTGGTTGATGAGAAGGGTTTTTCCCGGTGTGGACGAGGTCATAGCCAACCCTTTTCGCCCCGTGAGCATATTGATGAGCGAACTTTTTCCGACATTACTACGTCCGATAAAAGCATATTCAGGGCGTGTGCTGTCGGCAGGGCACTGGTCGGCGCGTCCGGAGGAAATAAAGAAATCGGCAGATTTGATAATCATGATTGAGGGGTTTGGGTGGAGTCGACCCGCGGAAAGACAAGAACACCGAGTGCGAGCGAGATGAGTAAGCAGTATTTTAATGTGCTCTGTGCGTATGCGGCAAGGCAGTAGAGCGCCGTATTGTAGTAAAGCAGGAAGGCAAAGATTTCAATTTTCACAAAAGGAACTAAGCGGCGGGCATGATTGCGCACCTCCTCCTTTTCACTGTTCAAACGGCGTTTAATGAATCCAAAGCGGTCGAAACTCACCGCCAAATAGCAGCCCGACAAGGTCAGAGCAATGCTCAGCACATTGATAAAATAGAGGGATTTAGGATTGCGCCCAAGTAAATCGATGCCGTTGAGGGCAACGTAAATCAGTGCTGCTCCGACGAAAGCCAGTGCGTAACTGACGTAGAGCAAACGTTGAGAAATGGGTTTCATAGATAAGTAGATGGGTTAATGATGCGTATTATTGTTTGAATTCGACGCGATCCACCAGCGAGCGACCGAGCGTCACTTCATCGGCATACTCCAAATCGTCGCCCACGCTCACGCCTCGTGCCAACACACTCAGTTCTACGGGAGCCTCCGGTGTGGGCAGAGCGGCGAGTTGGCGGGAAATGTAGAAGTTGGTCGTATCACCCTCCATCGTGGGATTGAGGGCAAAAATCACCTCTTTCACCTCACCGCGTGCCACTCTTTCGACGAGCGAGGCAATGTTGAGGTCGCCGGGTCCCACTCCGTCCATCGGGCTGATAACACCGCCCAAAACATGGTAAAGCCCATGGTATTGCCCCGTGGCTTCGATGGCCATCACGTTCTGCACATTTTCCACCACACACACAAGACTGCGGTCGCGTCGCGCATCACAGCAGATGTCGCACTCGTCGGTGTCGCTGATATTGTGACAATGCTTACAAAACATCACTTCATCGCGCAGGCGCATCAGTGCATCGGCCAAAGCGTGGGTCGTGGCGGCCTCTTTACGGAGCAAATGGAGCACCAAACGCAAAGCCGTTTTTCGTCCCACACCGGGAAGTTTTGCCATTTCGGAAACCGCACGTTCGAGGTGTTTTGAGGGATATTGGTCAATTTTCATAGGCGCAAATATACGAATTCTTCGTGGAATTATATAATTTTGCACCTGTTTTTTCGTTATAAGCGTATGTTGCTTTCCATTATTATCGTATCCTATAATGTCAGACACTACCTCCGCCAATGTCTCGACAGTGTTTGGCGCTCGGCTAAGAGTGCACAGATTGACGTGGAGGTTTTTGTGGTCGACAATCACTCCGTAGACGGTACGGTGCACTATCTGCGCCGTGTCTTCCGCGACTATGTGTGTAACAAGCACCCCGAAGCCCGCCTCACCCTCATTGCCAACGACTGCAACGTGGGGTTTGGTCGTGCCAACAACCAAGCGTTGCGCAAGTGCAAAGGCGACTACGTGCTTTTTCTCAACCCGGACACCATTTTGGGCGAAGACACGTTGTCCGACTGCCTACGCGAAGCGCAGCAATGCGACCGCCTCGGTGCCATAGGCGTAGAGATGTTGCGCACGAACGGACGCTTCGCCTTTGAAAGTCGTCGCGGACTGCCCACGCCTTGGACGGCTTTTTGCAAGATGAGCGGTCTGGCGAGTTTGTTTCCCAAAAGCCACTGCGTAGGACGCTATTATATGCGCTACCTCGACCCCGCAGAAACGGCTGACATAGAGATTGTGAGCGGTGCTTTTATGTTCTGCTCCCAAGAAGCCCTCAACCAATGCGGAGGATTTGACGAAACCTTCTTTATGTACGGTGAAGACATCGATCTCTCCTATCGTTTTCTTAAAGCGGGTTTCCGAAATCGCTACGTTCCCACGTCTATTCTCCACTACAAGGGCGAAAGCACGCATAAAAACTCCTACCGCTACGTTCACGTTTTCTATCAAGCGATGCTCATCTTCTTCCGCAAGCATTTCCCTGCTTCGTCGATAGCGCTCACCATTCCCGTCCATGGTGCCATCTACGGACAGGCCATTCTCACCTTGATACGGCAGAACCTCATCGCCTTTGCCCATTATCTTTCTCCCAACCGCTACAGGCACCCCATCACTCTGCACTACGTCGGAGCGGAACATTCCTTTGCAAAAATACAGGAAAAAGCGGAAACGTGGGGAGTTCGTTTGACTTGCTCTACAAGCGTACCTACCGATTGCTCGGCCACGATTTTGGCCTTTTCAACCGAAGATTATCGGTACGCCAACATTCTTCACCATTTCAAGACCTCGGATCATCGCGCTCACATCGGCACATATTTTCCTGCTACAGGAACACTGATTGTGGGTAATGCCATTTATCATTGACCTCTAACGATGGGCTTTTTCCTGAACAACGGCTGGGCAGCCTTGCCACTCTCTGAAGCCATAGCGTTGGTCAGCTTACGCCACATCCCACCGAATGAGGAGCGAAGGCAGAGAACAGCCAAGTAAACACACCCGAAAATACCTACCTTTCATGTTGAACACCCGCTTACGGCTTCGCGCATTGGAGAACGACGACCTTGACTTACTTTCCACCTTGGAAAACGACCCTACGCTTTGGCCTTGTTCCTCGACCCTCGCTCCCTACTCTCGCTATGCGTTGCAGGAGTTTATTATTCGTGCGGCCACTTCCAACATTTTCGAACTGGGACAACTGCGCCTCATCGCGGAAGTCAGTTCCCCGACACGAGAAGCCGTGGGCATCGTAGACCTCTGTGAGTTCGACCCTGCGCATCGTCGTGCCGAAGTGGGCATCACCATTCTTCCCGAACACCGCCGGAAGGGCTATGCTCACGAAGCTCTCCTGCTACTCTGCCAATATGCCCACGACACCCTCTCTCTACACCAGCTTTATGCTTACGTTGCAGAAGAGAACTTCCCCTCTCATCGGCTGTTCTCCGGATGCGGTTTTGAGCACACCGCCACTTTACAAGACTGGTTCCTCTATGCCAATGCCTACAAAAATGCTCTTCTGTGGCAAAAAAGGCTCTGAAAGTTTGGTCAAAACAAAAAAATCGCTTACTTTTGCACTCGCAAACTAACACGGTGCGTTAGTTCAGTTGGTTAGAATACATGCCTGTCACGCATGGGGTCACGAGTTCGAGTCTCGTACGCACCGCTCAATCTCTTCTCATCAGGGATTTCAAAATTAAGATGGGCCACGGTGCGTTAGTTCAGTTGGTTAGAATACATGCCTGTCACGCATGGGGTCACGAGTTCGAGTCTCGTACGCACCGCCAACGATTGCCATAAGTTCTCAAGAACTTATGGCTTTTTATTTTGAGATGGACAGAAGTCATTCTCTCTTTTCCACTCCTTAGCAACGCTCTGCCCCACAACTTCCGAAAGCCAAAAAGAGGGTGCATCCATTTTGGATACACCCTCTTGATTCATTTAGCGTATAAGATTATTTACCACTACCGCCATTGTGTGCCGTGGGAGGAACTACGTGGTCCTCTTCGTCTTGGCAAGAAACTGTAGAAACAGAGATGGCGCAAAGTACTACTGCACCAAGGAAAAATTTGAGATACTTGTTCATAAGTGAAATGATTTTATTAATAAAACATATATGTAGATAATCACATTTAGCGTATCACGCCATTTAAGAAGCGCGTGATATATTGCTGAAGATAAGCAGCCTGCCAATAGTGCGTGGTGAAACTCTTATCAGGGCGTTCTTTGTAATCTTGCCCCATATGTTCAAACGCATACCGATAGTAGTTGAGCATACTATACTCCCAGGTGAAGTATTGCGGGAAACGGATACGCACACGACCTCTACGAAGCTGTCGGCGGGTAGAAAGAGGCAAAGCAAAGTTGAAACCTGCATTCTTCTCCCCATCGGTATAGATACCATAGACACCTACCGTAAATTCTCCAAAATGTCGCACCAAATCAGCTCGAACACCCAAATCTCCATAGACAAAACTTCCGGCTGAAAGTTTAGCTTGAAGCGAAGTAGCGGGATGGTAAAAATTGACATTCACCATACCGTGAAACTTGCTAGGCGCAGTGGCCTGCCACTTATTGGGAAGCAATAACTGCTCACCGGTGAGCCCCAAACGCACACCAAAATCTAATTGGCGGTTATAATGATAGGCCAATTCCGCATTTACACCATAACGGTTGTAAAGAAACGAGCCTAAGGTGGTCGATAGATACCAACGCTTTTGATTGAGCCATTCTTGGCGTATGGCCAACACACCGAGCTGCACTCTTCGATCAGGATTTCGTTTCGTCAAGTTATGCGCGATGGGAATTACAGGCTGCAAATAGATGCGATTGCCACGCCACAGCGTTGTTTCCACCGAGGGAGCTAAGAAGAAGCACCCCTCAGCAAGTTTATCTAATTTGTGGTTGTCAAACGAGAAGATGGGATGTAAAACCACATCAATCTTTCTCGTTGTCGAAGTGCTCATTGCCTCTCTTGCAGTAGAAGCCGAAGCGTTTGCGAGAATTTGCTGTTCCAGTGGCTGCGTATCGTAGTCCACCTGCACCGACCAAAGTCCTGAATGACGAGTGACCAAAACAACAACCTGCGGCTTCTGATATTCCAAAACAAGAATGCGAAAAACATTTATCTGCGCATCACAAGCGGAAAGGCTCTTTATCACTTGACCTATACCACGATAGTTGCCACGATAATTTGTATTTTCTATGGCTGCAGTGAGCGTATCATGCGAAGCGTATGCGGTAACATTTTCAAAACCCGACTTTTGCAAACAATGTACATATTCGTTCTGTGCTTGCAAGGTCACAGACAGGAACCCACATATCAACCCCACCCACACACGCAATTCTGTAACGAAGAAATTCAGAAGAGATGCTCTATTCATAACGTTCAGAATTTGATGGTGTGCTGATAACTCACGCCCAAAGCTACACCTTTGAACTCTTGCGTATAAGCGAAAAAGTTAAGACTTTTCCACAAACAACCTTTGAGACCGAGATTGACTCCATAGGTGTCGTATTCGGCAGTGAGATGCAAGTCGTACTTTTGTAAAGGTCGATAGTCAATACCGGCAAACACTCCGTCGTACATTTTGCCTCCTTTGAAAGGGGCGGCATATCCTAACGTAAGTGCCACGCCATCTACCCGCAAGAAATCGAGATGTTTGGTAACCACGCCATACACAGAGGTATAAGGGCTGTCTCCATAGGCCGAATAGAGGTCATTTACACCCACTACAAGACTCGGCCACCATTCATTCTCTCGCTCAGCAAGAGGACGCACACGAATACTCGTAGAGCGGTCTTGTTGGTAGTATCCCCAGCGTTTTGTTACTGAATGTTGGGTTTTCAGGAGGGTCTCACGGAATGTCAATTCGATAAAATCGAAGGGCGTAAAACTCACATAATAGAGTCCTGTATTAAAATGATAAACACCACCTGTCACATTTTTGTCAAGATACCGAATACCTCCATCAAAGGTGGCAGCGGGTTTCATCTCTGCGGTCGGAATGTTCATCAATCCTGTGGTACCAATGAGGCGCTGTGCTTTTGCAACGTGGAACGTCAACAAAAATGACAGAAAAAGGCTACCTAATATACGGAATACCCTGGTCATATACACATGGGCTGCTGGGTTAACACTGGGAACATAGGCTTTGAATCCATCTCATAAGAGTAAATTTACACAACCTAACTTAGGGCAAAGGTACAAAGAATGGTTGAACCCTCCAATTTCTTTTAGCAAAAAAAAGACGCTCCTTATGGATTTTGAAAGAAAATCGCCTTTTCACCTCGCATTTTTAGCAAGTTCACATTCCATTTTTGCCAAAATCTCTACTTTCAGCATAGGAGTAAGCACCTCCCCCTCAAAATCTTTTAGCACTTGCGAGAGAATGTTCTTGATTTTTTGCTTCGTCTGCACCTCTCCCGCCCGATAGCCGCTTCGGTAACTATTGGCAGGTAAAAGGCTACGATTAAAATTTCCATCAGACATATAATAACACGACTAATTAAAACGGCTGGTCAGAACATTATGGGGCAATACGCTGAGAATGGTTTTCCCATCAGGAGTGAGTGTAGGATTGGGCAGCGCAAACAATCGGACGGCCAAATCACGCATTTCACTTTCAGAAAGTTCCTGTCCCACCGGTATCGCGGCTTTCTTAGCCAAAGCCAAGGATATCTTTTTCACGATTTCCTCTTCCACTCGTGTATGATTGACCAAAGCCTCATCCACAATGCTTTGCAGTAATTTCCCGGGATCGATTCCGTCTACTCCCGTGGGAACACCCAAGATGGAGAAAGTTCCTCCACCCAAATAAGACAACTCAAAACCAATGTGTGCCAAGTTCTCCTCAAACGATTGCAGTAGGGTCACCTGCGAGGGGGTGAAGTCTACCATTTGTGGAAACAACAGCCCTTGCGAAAGTTGCTGCCCATCGTTGGAACGCGTCAGATACTCCTCAAACAAAATACGAACATGTGCCCGATGTTGGTCTATCACCAACAGCCCCTCTTCGGTGGGCGACATCAAGTAACGCCCACGGTATTGGAGAAAATGAGCGGCACCCATTTCCCAAGTTTGTTGTTCCTCTTGCTTCAAATTGTCATAAAGCGAAGACGAGGGTTGCTCTTCGGCGGGTACAGGCGGTGCATAGAAGTCTTCAAAATCGGGTTTAACGCCCACTTCCTCCTCATCGGAAAAAGAAGGAAACATATCTTCCCAGCCCTTGGGAGAGACAGAAGTTGAAGGGGTATACGCCTGATGCGTTCGGATCTGCCCCCCCGACATCTCAAAAGGATTATAGTTCGGGTCAAAACTCACTTCGGGCATCGCCACTTCCCTTCCGGCATCAAAGGCGGGAATATCCGGACGATTTTCGGTATCGAAATCTATGGTAGGAATCGCATTGAACTTGGCCAAGGATTCGCGCACGGCGGCACGGAGGATTTGCCAAATCGCCTGTTCGTCTTCAAATTTGATTTCCGTTTTCGTAGGATGGATATTGACATCTATCTTCGAAGGGTCTACCACCAATTGCAGGAAGAAAGGAACTTGTTCGCCTTCCGGAATGAGGCGGTCGAAAGCCGTTTGAACTGCTTTGGCAAAAAACGGATGACGCATGAAGCGACCATTGGTAAAGAAGAACTGGTGCGCCCCTTTCTTCTTTGAGCTTTCGGGAGTACCTACAAAGCCGACCAACTGCACTACCGAAGTTTCGACCTGTACAGGAATTAAATGCTTCTCAAGATTACGACCGAAGATATTGACAATGCGTTGGCGAAAGTTGCCAATCGGCAAATCCATCAAAACTTTATCGGGAGTCGCGAGAGAAAAGGCGATGTCAGGATGTGCCAACGCAATACGTTCAAACTCGACATTGATATTAGACAACTCCGTATTGTTACTTTTCAGAAACTTCCGCCGAGCCGGGACATTGAAGAAGAGATTGCGCACCAAGAAGTTTGCCCCCACCGGACAAGCAATCGGTTCTTGCTGCTGGAATTTTGAGCCTTCAATTTGAATACTCACCCCAAGTTCTTCATCTGCTGTTCGCGTGCGCAGTTCCACCTGCGCCACGGCTGCAATCGAAGCGAGGGCTTCACCGCGAAACCCCATGGTCGACAGGGCAAACAAGTCGGAGGCTTGGGTGATTTTTGAGGTGGCATGCCGCTCAAACGACAAGCGGGCGTCTGTTTCGCTCATACCCTTACCGTTGTCAATCACCTGCACACAGGTTTTTCCGGCATCGGTCACTACCACCTGAACACGAGTAGCACCGGCATCGATAGAGTTCTCCACCAGTTCTTTGATGATAGAAGCCGGACGTTGAATCACTTCACCGGCAGCTATTTGGTTGGCCACAGAATCGGGAAGAAGATGAATGATATCAGACATAAAAGGAAAGCGATTAGAGAGGTTAAGGCAGTGCCGTCTTCTCGCTTTTCGCGGTTGGAACAGCAGCCTGTGTTTTTTCTGTCGTTTGCAGCGTTTGCAACGGTGCCTTGCGTCGCGGTTTTACTTTAAGTTTTTCGGCGGCATGCTTTGGTCGCCACTCAAACAAGTCGTCCGGCGACTGCGGACGCACATAGTCGAACCAAGCAAAATTTGCCAATTTTGTATGTTCCGGGGGTGCCATACCTATGGGGTAAGTTTTGCCGGTGGGATTGGGAGCCGCCCAAAACCTTTGCATTCTGCGTTGCGAAATGTCGACCCGCATTTTGGAAGCCTCGCAATAGTTTTGATAGAGGAACGTCGTGTCTTTCTCCATCGGATAGTTCACCACGATCGCATTGCCGTCCACTCGGGCTTGATAAATCTCCCCTTTGTGAAAATAAGCCTGCATCACATTCCCCGCCACTTGGTTGAAGAGCGTACTGTCGGGCAGTGCCTGCACAATCAGCGCCTGCCGATCCACATAGATCGAATCGACGGTGGAGTCGTTGGCAAAGACATTGATTTCTTCCCCCAGGATTTGACGATCATCGCTCCAAGCGATAGGGTCGCGATAGAGGGTGAGTTTTTTCTGACGCGAGTTGAACACCAACGAATCGCAAACCGCCTGCACATCGGTGCGATAAGCACGCACATGGAAATAGCCGTGCAGTACGCGGTAGGCAGAGTCGGTCTTGAGATTGTAGGAAAAAAGACGCAGCGTGTCGGCATGCACATAGAGGGTGTCGGCATTGCGCGAAAAGTTCTTGGCCAAAGCCCGCTCCGTTGCCATGGCTTCACCTTTCAAATCGTCATACCAACCATAATCACCCATTAGGATATTCTTATTGTTTTGGTCGGTCGAATCGGTGAAGACCACATTTTTGAAGGCTTCTGAAAAGCCCGTCTTCTTATCGTAGGCTATACTGTCGCCCACCAGTTTACGGCCTTTATTGAAAAGTTGCGGACGTTGGGAAAGACGCGCCTGACCACTTTGCGTATTGTAAAATCCATCGGTGGTGTAGATGTGACTGCCTCCGCTGAACAAATTAGTCTTTCCGGTGGCGTGTGCCCATTTGGTAAGGGTGCTGTAATGCAGATTCTCGGTGTGGAGCGTATCTTTTTTCTCATTGACCAGCAGCACATCTTCATTGAAATGCGCTTCGCGTGTGGTGGTGAAATAGTCGCCTTGTTGAGAGGTAAGCACCGTCTTTCCATCAATGATTTTTCCACCCACGTCGTAAAAACCGCGTCCCGTGATACGATCGTAGTTGAGATGATCGGTGAGGAGCGTCATTTTGTGGTGGCGCATCGTGACATTGTGAAAGACCTGAGCAAACTGTGAAGTACCATCGTAGTAGATGGAGTCTCCACGCAGAGACAGCGTATCTCCCTGCGTAAAGTTCACGCGTCCGTAAGCCATAAAGGAGTTGGAAGCCTCGTAAAACACGGCACTATCACATTTCAGACGCATTCCGGCATGCGAAAGGAAGACGTCGCCCACCAGCACCTGCCCATCTCCCGTCATCGCCGCATCTTTGAAGAGGCGGCGGGCATGATGGATTTGAATAGGACCATCCTTTCGAGCTCCGCCACGTTGTCGAACAGGCAAGAGCGTGAGGGCAAAAGACGGAAGAAGGAATAGAGCAAAAAGCCCTACTCCAATCCATAAAGTGCGATGTTGTGCAAAAGAAAAGTTCAAACCGGTAAGAAAGTGAGGTCGGTGAAACACCGAGATAAGAGAACGAAAAATTTAGTTCAGAGGTAGAACAAATTACCTCTGAGATAAAAATATTTACCTCTGAGGTAGATGCGCTCCCCTCCGGTTCGGAGCAAACATCCTGTGAAACTTCAACCTCAACCTCTCACGCGCGCGTATTACACAGCATTGTCTTGTATTTTTCCTTCACCTCCTTCACCTTGACCGGCTTTTCTTCTCTTTATCAATCGATTAGCACAGAAAGTAGATTACAAAGAATGAAGAGCCCAACTTGTCGGAGGGTGAAAGATTTCCATTTGAAATCTTTCACTTGTAAGCTCCTAAAAAACAAACAGATAGAAGTCTGGTGAAGGATTGAAGGATAATTTCAACACCTATTAGGGTAATACGCGCGCGAGGAGGAGGTTGATGCGGGATTATTTCACCCAACCTTCATAGTCGAATTTATAGTTACGCCACTCAGGACTGATGCGCACATAGGTCGTCTTGATTTTCTCGGCCAGCCACTTCTGAATGGCAGCATTTTTGCGCTTCTGCATAACCACTTTGCGGAGCGTCTGAAAATCTTCGGTCATATTGGCATGATGGTTTTCAATGCGGTTCTTGAGTTTGACGATGGCGCAAATCTCTACCCCCGTCTTTTCATCGACCATACGAAAGGCTTTACTCACTTCGCCAACCTTGAGATTATCGACCACTTTGGCCACATCCTGAGGGAGATCCTTCATCTGAAAGCGCGAAGTGATGATGCTCTCTTCATCTTCTGCATCAAACGTGTTGAAGACCATGACCCCATGATTGTTGCGCGTATCTTTGTCGTCGGAAAGTTCGCGTGCGGCTTCTTCAAAAGAGAACTTACCGGTACGGATGTCATCGCCAATCGAGTCGAGTCGTGCCAAATTGCGATCGTACTCCTGCTGTGTCACTTCGGGACGAAGCAAGATGTGGCGTACATTGACCTTATCGTTGCGCTTCTCTACGAGCTGTATGATGTGATAACCAAAGTCGGTCTTCACAATCTTCGACACCTTCTTAGGGTCGTTCAAACTGAAAGCGACATTGGCAAATTCGGGCACCAACATATTGCGCCCCATCAGTCCCATTTCCCCCCCATTTCGCGAACTGCCGTCCTGCGAATACATTTTGGCCAATCGTGCAAAGTCGGTTTCCCTCTCATTCACACGACGCGCAAATTCACGCAGGCGGGCTTCGATGCGTTCCACTTCTTCACGAGCAATCTTCGGACGCGCCGTAATGATTTGCACTTCCACCTGAGTAGGAATCAAGGGGAGGCTGTCGGTGGGAAGTTTGGAGAAATACTCACGCACTTCGGCAGGCGTCACTTTGATATGGGAAGTTAGTTTATCGCGTACACGATAAGTCAGATTTTTGATGCGTTCCTGTTCTTTGAACATCTCTCGCAGCTGGGGCAGTGTTTTGTGGAAATAGTTTTCCAAAGCCTCACGCGAACCGGCACGCTGGGTGTACCGACTGATTTCGTTGTCGGCCGCACGTTGCAAATCGCCCTCAGGCACGGTGATAGAGTCGAGTTCCGCCTGGTGGAGATAGAGTTTCTGAATGGCAAATTGTTCAGGTATCTTGCCATAGGGGTCGGCAATGCTTTGCCCCATCAAGTTGCTTTCCAAACGATAATTTTCAACTTCTGAAAGCAGGATAGGCTGGTCGCCCACCACCCAAATGACCTCATCGACTCTGTTTTTTTGTTGACCCTGAGCAAAAGAAGTACCCAGCGCCAAAAGGCCGATGAGTAAAAGAGAAAAACGTTGTAACATCGTTTACGGCGTTATTTGTGATTGTTTACGGTCTTCAAGACCTCGTCATTTACTTTGAAGGAGTAGTGTTTTCTGAGTTGCGCCACCCACTCTTCTTCCAACTTCTGCTGATAGTCAGCCACCACTTGGCTTTTCACATCTTCGTAGCTTATGGGGCGCTTCAGCATACTGCCGGCAACGGCTGTAATGGGGCGTTTAGCAGAAAGCGGCTTCATACGCGCATTTTTATCTCCAAAGACAAAATAGTCGATAGTACTGTTTTCGCCACGTTCTACGAGATAAGGGCCTTTGGCTTCAACGGGAATCGGGGTTCCCTCGAAATGCTGCTTAAGATAGGCCTGCAAATCTTCTCCGGCAGGCAAAGGACGCTGCAAAAGTTTTTGGGCTTTCTTGGCAGTGTCCACATCGGTGGCACCGATGATGTAGCCTTTGAAGCGGGGTTGCTTCCAAGCATATTGCTTTTTATTGGCTTTGAAGGTACGCGCTAAACCCTCCGCATCTTTTTCAGCCCGATCCCAAACAGTTTGCTTGGCTACTTCGTAGAGCAACAGCCCATCGTGGTACTCTTGTACGAGATACTTCAAATCGGGATTGGCCACCTGCATTGCTTGGAATGTGCTGTCCAAAACCGCTTCGCGGGTGCGTCCCGCAGCCATCATCTTTTCCAACGTACGATTGGCAGACATCTCTTCAATCCCCTGACGTTTGAGCGATTCAATAATCGTGGGGTAAAGCGTCTCGTAACTATCAATAGGCTTACGTTCTTTCACCCAAACAATGTGATAGCCGGCCGGTGACAAGAAAGGTCGACTCATCTGGCCGGGTTGCAAAGCGTAAATCTGTTCTTCAAACTCTTTATAGGTCATTCCCTTAGAAATCGTAGGGAGCTGCCCACCTTTGGCGGCCGTACCGGGGTCTTGACTCACTTTACGTGCCAGTTCCGCAAAATCAGCACCTTGCGCAATGGCTTGGTAGACACTATCGGCGCGTTGCGCTGCTTTTTGCATTTCGGCATCCGTTGCCTTTTGAGGGACAGCCAGCAGGATGTGGGCTACCGTAAGCAAGTCTGCTCCATCCACACGACGCGCATAATCATCGTACAAGCGGCGAGCTACAGAGTCGATAAAGGCTTGATCAAGCAATCCGGCGTTGAGTTGCAAGTCGCGATACGTGCGAAACTCATTACGGAAGGAGGTCAAGGTGTCCATACGCAGCGCTTCGGCCGCAGCAACTTTAAGTTTATAGTTGATAAACATGTCCAAGTACTCCTTGACTGTTTTTTTCTCTACCGCTCCTTCAATGCCGTTGTTTTTGTTGTAGGCATATTCAAATTCGCCCCGTGTCACGGGCTTCCCATTGATGGTCAGCAGAACGGGGTTGTCCATAGTTTGAGCGGTTCCGCTCAAAGCACCAAGAAGTAACAAGACTCCGAAAAGAAAGCGCTTCATTGATATCTGTTTTTGAGTTTTGAGAGAGTGTTTTACTCTCTGCTTTATAATGCGGTGAAAGGTCTTCAAAGCTATGAAGGCTTCGAAGACCCTTATTCGTTTTTTTTAGACATAAGCCTATTCACTGCGGGAATAGTTAGGTGCTTCGCTTGTGATGGTGATGTCGTGAGGGTGACTTTCGAGTACACCGGCGTTGGTAATGCGCGTAAACTTGGCCTCATGCAGGCGTTCGATAGTCGAAGCTCCACAGTAGCCCATTCCCGATCGCAAACCGCCCACGAGCTGATAAATGACCTCATGCACACTGCCTTTGTAAGGCACACGTCCGGCAATACCTTCAGGCACCAACTTCTTCACGCTCTCCACACCGCTTTGGAAATAGCGGTCTTTAGAACCATTTTCCATCGCTTCGAGCGAGCCCATTCCACGATAGGTTTTGAATTTACGTCCGTTGAAAAGTACAGTTTCGCCAGGGCTTTCCTCACAGCCGGCTACCAACGAGCCTATCATCACGCTGCATCCTCCTGCGGCAAGTGCTTTCACCACATCGCCCGAATAACGCAAACCACCATCGGCGATGAGGGGCACTCCAGTGCCTTCCAACGCTTTGGCCACATCGTAAATGGCAGAAAGCTGAGGCACTCCCACACCGGCCACTACACGTGTGGTGCAAATAGAGCCTGGTCCAATACCAACTTTCACGGCGTCGGCACCAGCTTCAGCAAGCATACGTGCGGCTTCACCGGTAGCGATATTGCCGACCACGATATCTACTTGTGGAAATTTCGCTTTGGCTTCACGCAGTTTTTCAACCACTCCATGCGAATGACCATGTGCAGTGTCAATAACGATAGCATCGGCACCGACAGCCACCAAGGCAGCGATACGTTCCATCGTATCGACGGTCACGCCCACACCGGCAGCCACACGCAAACGACCTTTTTCGTCCTTGCAAGCCATCGGTTTGTCGGCAGCCTTAGTAATGTCTTTGTACGTAATCAGCCCTACAAGACAACCGTTTTTGTCAACGACTGGTAGTTTCTCAATTTTATTCTTCTGCAAAATCTCACTGGCTGCCACCAAATCTGTTTGTGTATGGGTGGTTACCAAATTCTCGCTCGTCATCACCTCATCAATGAGTTTGTCAAGATTTTGCTCGAAGCGCAAATCGCGGTTGGTCACAATCCCCACCAACTTCATCTCATCGTCCACCACAGGAATACCTCCGATGTGATATTCTTGCATCAGGGCAAGTGCATCTCTCACCGTCTTTCCACGTTTGATGGTGATAGGGTCGTAAATCATACCATTTTCGGCACGCTTCACGATGGCCACTTGGCGGGCTTGTTCCTCAATCGACATATTTTTGTGAATCACGCCAATACCTCCTTCGCGCGCAATGGCGATGGCCATTTGGGCTTCGGTCACTGTGTCCATCGCTGCTGTAACGAAAGGAATCTGCAACTCAATGTTGCGCGAAAACTTCGTACTGAGCGAGACGGTACGTGGGAGCACGTCGGAATAAGCAGGAATGAGAAGGACGTCATCGTAGGTAAGACCATCCATGACAATTTTGTCGGCAATGAAATTGGCAGTCATAAGGCTAGAAGTAATTTAATTGCGTGCAAATTTACTCATTTCTTGGCAAACATGCGCCATCTCACAAGAAGATTTTTTGAAAATAATTGTTACCTTTTCTCATCGTAAAATCAACATCCATAAGAATTCCTTGTCTTTTCAAGATAGAGGAATCTTGTGTGGTATCTCAATTCCCTTCAATAGTCCCTTTTGAAAAGATTCTTTTTCTGTGTGGATTCCCTGCAAAAACAGCGACAAAGAGGAGGTATCAAAAAGAACACCTCCTCTTTGTCTTAGCAAAATTATTCTTGTTGAGTCGTCATTTACGATGAGCGCTTCGTGAACAAACACCCATCACGAAAAGACCAACTTATTTTTCAATACGCTTGATGACGCGGCCGTTGGAAAGCTTAATGATATTGAGTCCCTTCGTAGGCGCACTGATTCTGATACCACTCGTGCTATAGCGAGCTACTTCTGTGCCCTCGTTCTCCAACGAAGGAGTTTCAATACTGGTCGCCGTATTGGCCAGTACTTCAAAGTTAGTTCCCAAAACGGCGCTTCTCTTGCTGATGGCCTCCTTGTATGCCTCTACCACCTCTGTCGGAACATAGATTTTGAGTTTCACGGCTTTGGGGGTAAAGATGTGTTTCTTCAATTCGGGTACACCAGTTCCGGCAAAATAAACGGCAGAGAGTTTCTTCGCATTTTGGAAAGCCAGTTCTTCGATTCCGGAAACAGCTCCCTTGAAATCGACGGTTTCCAGTTCTGCACAATTGCTGAAAGCAGATTTTCCAATGGACAGACCGGAAGCAAGACTCGTCAGTTGGGTAAGTCCGGAGAAAGCAAAAGCAGATGAACCGATATTGGTAAGATCTTCGGGGATTTTGATGCTCTTCAGATTCTTGGCATAAGCAAAAGCATTGTCTTCGATAGAGGCCACACCTTCAGGGAGGGTGAACGAGGCGGCAGTGCTACCGATAGGATAGAGTTCGATTGCAGTTTCATCGCCACTGTAGAGCACACCATCTTTAGCAGAGTACACCTCATTGCCCTCTGCTACTGTGAAAGCCTTAACGGCAGCATTGGAAAAGGCCTTTTCCTCAATGGTCTCCAAAGTTGAGGGGAATTCGGAAAGAGTGCCTAAGGAGATGCAGTTTTCAAAAGCTTGTTTACCGATTTTGGTCAGTTGTGCAGGGAAAGTTACTGAATTCAGTGCAACACAGTCAGCAAAAGCCGACGCTCCAATCTCTGTTACCGATTTTGGGAAAGTAATTGTAGCCAAAGCGGAGTTCTTGGAGAAGAGTTCTTTAGCGATGCTGGTAATAGCGATACCATCAGCAAAAACAACACTTCTGAGCCCTTCACATCCTTTGAAAGCAGCCGTACCGAGTTCGGTAACGGTAGCAGGAATCATGAGCGAAGAGAGCTTGCTGCATTGGTTGAAAGCATATTCTTTGACAGCAGTAGTTTGTTGAGGAATGGCACATTCAGCAAGTGCGGTACAGCCCGACAAGGCAAACTTTTCAATTTTCTTCGTTCCAGTGGGCAATTGCAGTTTGGTCAGCTTCGTGAGTCCGGTGAACATGTACGGAGCAACAACATCGTTTTCTGTGGGTTTGTAATACACTGAAGATATTCCACGCTTAATAGAAAAGTAGTTGTCACCTCCTGCCACGATATTAGCTTCAGAGAGGTCGAGCGAAGAGAGTTTACCTTCGGTCGTTGCATTGGCCTCTTGTCCAGCTCCAGCCATCTTTCTCAGGAGCAGGATGTCGGAACCATTGATGGAACCCGAAATTTTCAGTTCGGTAACGTTGTAGCGGTCGGCCTCAACGACCTTCTCAGAGAGTTTACCGGCTTCGGTGGTTACCGTCAATGATTTCTGTGCATAAGCCATACTGCACAAGCAGGACAGCATCACTGCTGCCAGAGTTTTCTTGCATGTAAAAATGCTCATAAAGTCTTTTGTTTATTTGTGATTAGTAAAATTTGTTTTGTATTCAGGGGGCAAAGTGTTGTAGAGAAAGGCTGTTTTTCACGAACCCTGCAATATGAGGAAGCGACAAACCATTTTTTAAGCGCACTCTACTTCTTTTCGTAAGGAATGACGATTTTGAAGCCTTTACCACGCAACACGACGTTGTGTTCTCTCACTTCTTCCACCCGCAATTTGTGAGTTCCTTCTTTCAAACCGCTGTTAGCAAACTCTTCGGGATAAAGCATGGAGAATGAAACATCAACTTGAGTGCCGGCAATGGGATTGACCACAGCAGGTGTTATTTTGAGCACCTTTCTGGAGGAGTAGGGACGTGTTCCATTGCAGAGCCAAACCCCTACGCCGGGACGCCGTACAGCCATCAGTGTGTTCATCTGTTCGTAAAGGCTGTGTGAGGTGGTGCCGTAAATCCCGACACGCCCTGCCGTACCTTCGCAGCGCACAATGACTTTTAGGGTTTTCTCCTTCTTGTCTTGCGAGATAATCCGTATTGTAGCCTCACCTTCATAGAAGGCTTGGATTTCTAATATATTGGTTTTGGCATTCCATTTTGCATTGATTACTTTGTCCGGATCTTCAATTTTTAAGTCAACGATGTCGCCACCGCCATTCAGACTCACAAACTTGCTTTCATCACGAGGAAAGAGGCGGATCTCGGACTGACTGATACTGAGTTCGGGAACGACCACATTGATGGCCACTCGCTTTTTGAAATCGCCAGAAATAATGGTCGCATAAGTGTTTCCCTCCCAAAGTCCGCTGATACGCAGGGTGTCTTTGCTGATGTTGACACCCGCGATTTTGGAATCGGCAACATTGACGGTGTATTTTCCGTTTCCTCCACTGAGAATGATGGTGCGGGTCGAGAGTTTGTTGATGGATACCTCATTGAGGTCGTCAGCCCCTACGCGGATGTCTTTCAATCCCTGTCCGCTGTCGTCATCACAAGCCACAAAGGAGATGCTGCTCATCAACAGCAATATGAAATAAAGTAGTTGTTTCATCATTTTTCTAATCCACATTCAGTTTGTATTCTATATCCCATTTGCGTTCAGGGGTTTCGGTAATCTCAATTTGCAACAGGTGCTGACCTTTGCTTGCAAAAGTGATACTGTTCTGAACGGGGGTGACGGGTGTTCCGTCTACCCGATAGGTAATTTGTCCATCGGGGTTGGCCAAATCATGATAGAAGAGGCGCAATGTACGCGGACAAGTTCCGACTTCACGCACGGTATATAAATAAGGAATACGCCCTTCTTCTTCAACCCCCATATTCATCCGTTGGGTTTGCTGTGTGACAGGGTCAGAAGGTTTCGATACTTCAGCATCCTTGACTGAACAGATGGTGAACTTATAGGACTTCCCGGGTTCCAGTCGCTCCACGGTGTAAGACGTTCCTTTTGTGGTAGCGATTAGTTCGCCATTCATTATGATTTGGTAACTTACCTCTTCCTCGGCAATCGCATTCCACGAAAGTTCCATTTCACGTTGTTCCGGTTTGACCACAAGATTGGAAGGGGCTTCGAGAGCGACCGATGGTTTTCCTTCTTTGGTTTGCACGAATGAAATGTCATCAATGAGGATGTAGCCATCAACTTCTGCCGACTCGTAATCGGGTTCGATATAGAGTCCTACGCCGGCTTTGTTCACTCCGGAAGGGGCAGTAAAGGTGATTGTCTTCTTCTGCCACTGATCCGTAAATGTCTTTGCTTTGTCTTTCTCCCGCGTTTCTTTCTTTATAGACTTCGTGCCCTTGTACCAGTCTACCGTGACAATGATATTTGGATTCTTAGCCTTACCTTTATACCAGTAAGTCAAACTGTATTCTCCACCTGCTTGAATGTCGATGTGATAAGGGTTAAACTCAGCATCGCGCGAGAAGAAAGACCCACCATTGGTGTAGACTTTTATAGCGAATACCCCACTGTGAGCATCCTTCGTTCTGGAATAAGACAATGAAGAGTTGAAGTACCAATAAAGCGGCTTTTGATAAGGGTCGAAATAGTCAGGCTCTCTTCCTTCTTCCTCATCACTTTCGCCCGGAGGGGGTGGCGTTACTGCGGCATAGTCTTCAAATCCACCATTGAGAATCAATTCTTTCCCTAATTGTGCTTTGGCCACTAATGGGAGCGACAAGAGGATTAATAAAGCGAGATAGATTCTATGTGTCATTCTATGTGATGTTTGTTAATTGGAGCGTTTGATATCGTCGAGTTTCAGGCCATAGTGCCGGCCGATGGCTGCTGCCACGTTTCTAAGAGAGCCTTCGGTTGCTTCTGCACCCAGCAGCCGCTGTTTGTCCCAAAGTCCGTTGCCCACAGTGAGTTGCGCGATGTAGCGCGTCGCTTCCTCATAGGAAAGATGAGGCTTTCCAGAAGCCTGCAAGGTGAATTGCAAACCATAAACCGCACCGCAGCCCTTAGAAAGGAACACCAAGGCATTGTTGATGTCTTCGTCTAAGTTGGCCAAAGTAATCTCACCGACCAGCAAACTCATGGCTCGCACGGCAGCGACTTTCGACAGTTCGGCTCTGATGAGCAGTAATTGTTTCTGCACCTCATCGTAGCGAAATTCCGTAAGCGCTTGCCGGCCGAGTGCAAAAGCATTGTAGATCTTGATGCGGCTTTCACGAAGTACCGAAAGGCCGCTTGTCTGTATGAAGGGCAACCAGTACTGATAATAGCCATAAGCCAAGTCCCAGTGGTGTTCAAGTTGTGTGTAGTTTCGTCCGGGAAGCAAGCTTGTGCTTTCGTGCTCACGACGGAGTTGTACATCGTTATAAAGACTGTCGTTGAGGTGTACATTGAGGATTTTATCTAAATAAATTCCTCCCCAAACCACGCCATTGAACAACTCTGCTACAACAACCCCTTTCTCATTGGCAAAAGCGATATTGACATCGCCGATATGTGTACCAACATATCCTCCTTGACCGGGCTTTGCTCTTCGATTACGATAGGTTCCGGGACTGGTCTGTGACAATCCACTCAGCACACCCGTTGTCGTAAAGATATCTTCCACATCTTTCAGAATGCGTTCTCTATCGGCTTTGTGCAGCGAAGAGGCAGCCACTTCTTCCTTGGGTTTTAATCCAAATTCGCCGTTGGTAAAATAGTCCTGCACCTTTTCCATATTGGCAGGATACATAATCGTCGCGATTTTAAGATAACTGCTGTAAATATAGTCGAGAGGATCACGCAACAGACTGCACTCCAAATAGTCCACACTGCTACTGCCGTTGCGTTTGAACTGATAAGCCGGGTCGGGATACAGCGGTTGTCGATAAGCAGACTCTACCGTTTCGCCCTCCCATTGGTCGCACGAGAAAAACGTCCCGCAAACCAAGAGCAGTGTGATATAAGTTGCAATGTACTTTTTCATATTTCTTATTTGTGGTGGGTTCGTCAAAACCACATTGACAGATTTTGAGATAAGACTGGCACGAAGACCTTTCCAAAAACGATTGTACAGAACCCTATGATCATCTGATGAAATTTCGTTGGGATTTTCGCTCCCCCTCTACGCTAAGGCAGAATGATATAACCACAGAACGGAGCTTTGATTTTGTCAATACCTTCTTCGTTCTGATGTTCGTTCACGCGGAGTGGTTTTACAATCGTAAATCCATCCTCAGAGATGGCTGAGATGGTGGCTTTTATCGAAGAGCCACGCGGCCCGACTCCATTCACACAAAGGTACATCGGATAGCCGGACTTGGCCGTGAACGTAATGGTTTGTTCTTTACTGTTGGTGAGAAATACGTTGGCCGTTTCCTCGTGGATATTGCTCGATATGACACGCAACTGCTTATCGGGGGTAATGTAGCGAACCGTGTAGCGAGAAGAAATATCGTCCTTGCCTACCAGTTGCCCCAAGATATCAACCTCGTTGAACGAACAGGTGAGCGTAACCTTATATTCTCTCACGTTCTCTGTAATCTCTACTCCCGGGTAAACATAATCGGATACGGGGGCATCGGGATCGCCCAACTGAACAATCTGATCCTCGTAAGAAACCTTTGGCTTCTCGATACCGGGAAAGGGGAATAGCTTCTCATAGTCCTCTTCTACATACTCTTCGCTGCTGCGTGAGCAACTCATCGTAAGCAGAGTCAGCCCCATTAAAACGTAGTTTATTAAGTTGATCTTCATTGTCTGTGGTTCTTTTATCATTCTGTGGGGGCATCCCAAATTTCGGCTCTCAGTCCGGTGAACTCTCCTTCAGGGTGCAGATGCTTGCTCACCAATCGAGTTGTACGCAGCAGGGGATCATAGACTGAAACCAGTTCTGCAACGAAGCGGTCGCCCTCACGTTGAAAATCAAAAAACATGGTTTTGCTGTCGTAACGCAAACCAGCTCTGAACGTAATGCCGTGTTCCGTTCCGGCATATCCGGAACCTAAGCCCGTCATTTCCTTGGCAGGGTAGCCTGGAATCGGATTTTTCTTTTGAGTGAAAAGGAAAAGATAGTATTTCTTTTCTTTGATTTCCTTCAGCAAACCCTGATTGGTTTCTACATTTCGCTTGACATAGATATCGCTCTGGAAATAGGTACGTCCGCCTTTACGGATGAGAAGCTGCGGATTAACCATTTGCTCAAAGAAGGTCCGATTGTCGTAGGCCTTCTGTGCAAACTCTGTCGTCTCTTCTGCACTTTTCAACTTGGTGAAGACGATATATTCGCGCGCCGGCTGTAGGTAATTCGCGGTGCGAAACACCAAATCACCGTCTTCATTCTTCCCCATATAAAGGAAGTCGGAAGATCCGGCAAAACGGTCGTTCACAAGATGGTGTATGTAGTTATAAGTAGAGAAACTTAATTGTGTAAAGCTGTTTCTTCCAATAACATATTCACTCTTCGCTGCTTCGGTCACTGTTTGTTCTGTGAAATCGGCGCGCATCTCTACTGTATTGTCGGCCGCAAATTTCATTGTGAAGCAATCGCCACCATAACCATAGCGTCCTCTAAATCCGTATTGTGAAATCAGTTCCGATGGATTAGAAAACAACAGCGAATCGGTCTTCGGGAAGTAGAGAACACGCCAACCATAAGGAGCGTTCAGCAACTCATCTTTCAAACTGCTGATACTCTCGCTGCTGCGTTGTGATGGAGATTTATCGAACACATCATCGTTGGAAGAGCAAGCTGTGAACAATAAGGCTACTAAAAGCAGATAGAATTTCATATATCTGTTATTCATCTTTCTAATGTTGATTTACATAGGCGGCCATTCTGCGAACGCTGATCACCTGCAACTGCTTGAGGTTGATGTGCCAGTTTTTCTGCACATATTCGTCTACGAAGGCTTGTTTTTCCGTAAACTCCTTATAAGCCTGTTCTGCCTCTTTAGCGTAACGTGCATTCACTTCCGGATCAATATCGGTATCAGGAGTCTTTGCCGCTACCGCAGCGTCATACAGTTCTTTCGGCGTACTGGTGAGCGTGGCACTGATGATTTCTGCAAAATCGTCTTCGGCCGAAAGAAATGAAAGCATAGTATAGAAACCCCGCTTATTGGCATAGGCGTCCAATCCGAATTTTTCTTTTGCAGTTTGGGCATAGCCCCATGGAGCAGCTATCGGCTCGGTAGATCCTGTGTAGTGATGCCCGCTGATGGTGAAAAACTTATCTCGATCGTAGGCCATGAGCTGAATCAAGCGTTTAGCCAACTGATGATGAACACTGCGCATCAATACAAACACCTTATCGGCATCACCGGGGTTAAAACTGTTCACATTGTAAAGACACATCTCAGCGGCTGTGAGTTGCGGATTGTGCAGCCGTTCTACGCCGTTTTCATCGGGGTTTCCACCGCCGTAGAGGTATAGTTTGATGGGAAGTCGTCCTTTCAAAAAATCTGCCCCACCCACTTCTTTCAAGCGGTAGGTTTCCAACCCCAACTCTTTCACCACTTCGAGTACGGCACGCACATTCTCTATTTTGGGAGGATAGATGAATGAACCCGTGGCACCGGCATTCTTCTCCCAACGATAGACCACTTCAATGCCGTAAGGCTTAGTGATATTGTCAAGAATCCATTTATCCAGTTGCGTGGTTTCTATTTGCTGTTTGCCATCGTCGATTACGCTTCTGTCACTCAGTTTTTCTTCACCACATCCTGTGAGAAGGAGTGTTGTGAAGAGCAAAAGAGCTATCTTTCTTATCTTTACTTTCATTGTTTTAAGTAGATCTTCAAAATTAAACGTAGATGAGCTTTTCATCGGAGAGGCTCTTGACGTTCACGCGGATTGGGGGCAAGTCCTCTTTGGATGGCTTCGCTCGGTATCTGAAGCACTTTTCTCGGGTCCTCCTTTTCCAATGGGAAGTAGTAGGTGCTCTTCGAAGTACGCTTTACCGCCAAATGAAAACGTCGGATATCAAACCAGCGCAAGCCCTCTTGATAAAATTCCTTCTGCCGGAAGTCTAAGAAGAGCTTCACCATGGCCAACTGTTTCAATGTCAATCCGTAGAACGGAGTATAAACATTATAATTGTCGCTATTGGTAGAAGTATATACTGCACGGTCTACAGAAGGCATAAAGCCAAACTTCCCTTGCGTATATTGTAAAAAGTCGTCAATCGCGTGTTGATAATTTCTCAACATGGCATAAGCCTCCATACGGTTCAAAAGTACTTCATCGACCGTAAAAAGCACATTCGTCACATACACGCCTCGGGGCTTTGTTCCGGTGCTTTCAGCTGTGGAAAGTTCATCGAATTTGGCTAAATAGCGGCCGGTGGTGACCGGAGATGCCGATGAAGTGAAGAGGTAAGTACCGATGAAATTCATCTTGGAGTAATCGCCACCGCCTTCTATTCCTTTTTGTGCAAAAATCTTGTCTACCGTATTGAAGGTAGAACCATACTTTTCATTGGGCGTGTTACGTGCCAAACGCGACTCTGTGGTAGTCAGCAGCAGGTTGGCAGGCTCGGCAGCGGCAGTATATTTGCGGTAAAGATTCTGATGGTTGAACTCCAACTCATCAGCGTATTTGCGCCAAGGACGTAGCTGAGTCTTTGGGTCTCCTCCAAGGACGTAGTCGGCATACGCAATCACTTCCTTCCATTCCCCTTTCATCAAGTAGAAACGAGAGGCAAATGCATAGGCTGCTTTTTTGTTGAAATGAAATTTGGGATGCTTGTAATAGGTGTCCGAAACCAAGGAAATCCCCAACTTCAAATCTTTTTCAATCTTGTCATATACCTCATTCACTGTGCCGCGCTGATAGTCTATCAAAGCATTCTTCTCCGGCTTCGTGATGTAAGGAATTCCTGGGTTTGTTGATTTTCCACCATAAGGTTCCGACCAAATGTTGACCAACATAAAGTGCAGATAGGCCCTCAACAGAAAGGCTTCTCCATACAAAGCCTTCACCTGCTCACTCTTAGGGTATCGGCTCAACAGTTCCAAAGCCTTATTGACCTGTGCAATGCCTTTGTAGCAAGCGTTCCAATAGTTCAAAGGAGTGTCCAAATCTTCTTGATCATAATCTTCCCAAAAGAACATCGATTCGTTCAACCGCGAATGCACACCATTGACGCGCTCTTCCACATTGTCGGTACGAGGCTCCAAAAAGGGAATATAGCTTGCTTCGGGATAGGCCCCTGTCAGCAGTTCTGCAATCTTGGCTTCAGAATTGATATCGACATCCAACTCCGAATCAGGACTTTTATCCAAGAAGTCGTTACAGCCAACGAAGAGCCAGACTGCGGCAAACAATAACAACGATATATTTCTTTTCATATTTCTTCTGGTTAGAAACCGATGTTCAACGTTACGGTGTACTGCTTAGGCGTGGGCAGTGACACACCGCCCGATTTGTAGTATTCCGGATCTTGGCCTTTGAGTTTCTTATCCGAATAAATCAAGAACGGATTGGTCACGTTCAGGCGGAAACTCATGCTGTGCAGTTTCACTTGTTTCAAGAATCTCTCAGGCACATTATAAGCCAAAGATATGTTCTTCATGCGCACAAAACTTCCGTCGGCCACCATCTTCTGCGAGTAGTTGTAGGTGTTGTAGGCACGTTCGATATTCTCTTTACCCACCTTGGCAATTAACTCTTGAGAGGGGAGTACGGGAACATCGGTCTTATACTCATCGCCGGGATTGAGCCAACGATTATAGTAGGACTTGGAGAAAACGTTCAAGTCGCCAAATTCGGGATCGAAGGTGGGGTTCAGACGAATTTTATTGCCCGCCTGCATCGTCACGAAAAACGAAAGTTCCCAATCTTGATATTTCAGTGTATTCGACAAACCACCAATCACTTGCGGCTCTATCGCGCCATGATAGATGAGGTAAGATTTGGTATACTGGGTATCGAGGAAGTCGGCACCGGCAATGTTTGAATACTCTCCTTTGCTGGAAGGATACAACCCGAAGTCGAAAGTGGGAAGGCCGTTGTTGTCCAGTCCTTGGAAGTTAAAGGAGAAAAGTGAACCTCTCGGATAGCCGACGATGTTTCCACGACCTCTTCCCGCCACCATGTCAAAGGCATTGGGTGTGTTCAACAGGCGCGTAATCTTTTGGTTCATCGCACTCAACGTCAGACTGGTGCTCCAACTGAAGCCGTCGGTAACGATGTTCTTGGTGTGTATGCCCACTTCTATGCCTCGCGTACGCATATCGCCGAAGTTGGCATATTTGTAGTACTGCCCCCCCACACCCGAAGTACGGACAAGGTCAATCAAATCAAAAGTGTTACGCTGGTACACGTCCAGTGTTGTACTGATGCGGTTGTCGAACAAGCCCAACTCCATACCAAGATTCAACTCATACATTTTCTCCCACGTCAAATCTCTGTTCTCTAAGTGCAGGATATTGAGTTTATTTTCTCGGTCGTTGAAATGGTGGCGATTGACAATACCGCTTTTATAAATAGAATTGGCATTGATGGCCTCTTCATTCATTTTAGCAGTAAGACCGTAGCTGGCACGCAGCGCCAAACGAGAAATCGTTTTGTGCCCTTTCATAAAGTGCTCTTGGTCGATGTTCCATTTACCGCCCACGTTCCAGGTAGGCAGCCACAGCGCACGTGCGCCTTTACCCGAAGTGTTCGAGCCTTCGCAGTTGATTACGGTGTTGAAAACATATCTGCCGGCATAACCATAAGTGCCGTTGAAAGAGAAAGTGACTCCTCGGTCGTTTCTCTTATGCAGGTTGAAATAATTGCTGCCTTCATCAATCAATTTGTTGAAAATCAAGGGATTGGTGTACACTTGATCCCCTCTATCATATTGAATGCCGTAACCTTGGAAGGGATTGACCGTGCGTACCGCCGAACGTACCTCGGTAAAGACAAAAGCCTTTACATCATGGCGGGCAATACGCTTGTCGAAATCAAAAGCGATACGCGCCAAAACACTTTTCAACGAGGCTTCTGTTTTGTTGAGAATACCTCCGTGCGTCAATCCCACTTTGGGCAGAAGTTGCGGATTGTCTTTGTCGTGCACCAAATAGATGTTCTGTTGAGCGACAAAGGGATTTTCATTGGCTCTGAAAGCCTGTACGACATTCGAGCCTTCATGCACTTCGTGAGTGGTGCTGGTATAGGCTTGACGCGTAGACATCAACGCCTTGATAGCCATATCCTCATTCAACCGATAAGTACCTTCTCCCTGAACTTTGAAGTCCAACACATCGATATTCATCTTGTTGTTGGCATACTCGTTGAAGATGTTGAAGGGAGCCCAGTTATTGCGGTAGTACTCCAAACTTCCATCTTCATTGTAGGGGCGCAGGGTGCGACTCGTGCCGAGGGCATAAGAGAAGGGGTTGATGTCGAAGTCGCGTTCAAATACACCCAACGTATTGTTTTTGCGCTGTGGCATCGTTCCGGGTGCCTTCTGCGAACGGATATTCCCTTGTGCCGTAATCGTAGCCGTGAACTTATCGTGAATGTAGAAGGTGTTCTTCACATTAGCCGTAAATCGGTGTACCTTATCGGCAATGGTCCATCCCGCATCGTTGTAAAAACCCAGCGACGAATAAGTAGCTGTGTTCTTGCCACCTCCCGAAATGGTGATGGCATGATTGGTGATGGGTTTCAGCGTGAAAAGGTGGTCGAACCAATCCGTATTGGCATACTCACGTTGGCGGAGGAAGTTCATCTTTGCTTCCGGTGTATTGGGCAGGTAGTAATCGCCCGTTGCCGGATTGATGGTGCTCACGTCTCTATATAACTGATAATAAATACCGCTCCGTCTTCCGTAGAGCGAGTTCGTCACACCGAAGTAGCCCTTGTCGTTCATCTCTTGGTAGAGCGACATGGTCTCTTGCGAGTTGAGCAAATCAAAACCACTGTAACGGGGTTTCAAACGTACGGTATTCTCCGTAGAATAGGTAACCCGCAGCGGAGTTTCTCTTTTTCCCGCTTTGGTGGTAATCACAATCACTCCATTCAAAGCGCGTGCGCCATACACCGATGTGGCCGAAGCATCTTTCAATACCTGTATATCTTGTATGTCGGCCGGATTCAGCCCTGATATGGCAGAACTGATGAGGGTTACGGCATCGCCCGAAGCCAATTGATCAAGACTCAAATGTACAAGGTCTTCATACACCGCCCCGTCAATCACCCACAAGGGTTGGACGTTGCCAATGATGGAAGCCCCGCCGCGGATATTGATGCGCGGAGCCGCTCCGAACGTACCGGATATGTTTTGCACGGACAGACCGGCTACGCGTCCCTCCAACATTCGCGAAACGTCGGCGATACCTTCGAGTTTGATGTCGTCCATCTTCACCGACGTGGCAGCACCGGTGTACACCCGACTACGGATGTTTTGATAGCCCGTCACCACCACTTCTTCTATTTGTCGGCTGTCTATTTTCAGGACAATATCCATCGGGGTGCCGCCGACTTTCACCTTTTGGGTCAGCATACCGATGTAGCTGGTCTGCAAGGTTTGTCCTGCTGTGGCTTTGATGGTGAAGCGTCCGTCTACGTCGGTAATGGCTTTTGCCTTCGTTTCCAACACCTGCACAAAAGCGCCCATGAGTGTTTCACCCTGTTCACTCTTTACCGTTCCCGAAATGGTGCCGGCTGTTTGCGCCGATACAGCGAGGACGGAGGAGAACAACAGCAGGGCAAAGGTGAGTATCTTCTGGATTTTCGTAAGTCTGTACATTACTTTTTTCTATAGATGGGTTCTGAAAATTGCTTTGTTGGTCTTTTAGCCGAAAACCAACAAAACGCAATCCCATGATGGTCTTCTGAAATTTCGGCGGCTTGTTTTCTTACAACTGCAATTGCAATCCGCCATAGATGCCAAAGGGGTGACCTGCCCGAAGTCCTGACGGGTGGCGCGACACCAAATACTTCTTGTTCGTCAGGTTGATGGCATTCAAGGTGAGGGTTATCTTTTTGTTGAAATGCACTTTCAGCGAAGCGTCCAAAATCAGATGAGCAGGAATTTTTTCACGCTCGGCAATCTTTCCTTGTCCGGGAGCGGTGCGCATATCCCCATTGTAGCGTGCGCCGAAATTGGCTTCCACCCGCTTGTACTCTATACCGATTTGGGCGTTGAAAGCGTGCTTGTAAATGTAAGGAATCTCATCTCCATAGACCACATTGCCCCAAGCCGAACTTTCAAAATTATTTCTCATTTCAGTGTCGGTATAGGTGTAGGAAAGTTGAATCGGGAGTTGGAACTTCCAACGCTTCGGTAGGGGCAGATAGTGGAACATCAATTCCCAACCTTTCACCATGGCTTTACCTACGTTGAACTGGTCGAGTGTACCTTGTCCGCCTTGTGCAGCCAAGTCACTTCCCAACATATTAGCATAATTGTTGTTGAAGGTAATGGCTTCAAACTTCATTTTCTGCGTCGTCCAGCGCAAACCGGCTTCTACATTCACACTGCTCTCTGCCTTTTGGTTGAGAGTCGCACTGGGCGGAGCAAATCCCTTATGAATACCACCGAACGCCGAGAGAACCGGCAGCACCTTCACGTTAAATCCCATCCCCGGCAGCAAAGCCCGTGCATGATTGGGAGTTTCGATGCGCACCTTGCCCGTTCGGCGGAGGTCGGCCTTGGTGTAATTACGGTTGAGCAAATCTACATCTTCATAACGCATACCGGCGGTCAGCGTGACCAATCCCTTTGACCATTTGCCCAACCAATAGCCCGACCAAGCGTGAGCCGTCGTAATGCGGTTGGCATTACTGCCGGGCACTCCTGCTAAAAACAGGCTCATGCGCCCATCTTTCATCGAGTAGGAATCGTCTTGCTGAAAACGGTCTTCGCTATCTGCGTGATAGCGGATGCCCAGTTCGGCGGTCAAATAGCCTCCACCTAGCATCGTGCGGTATTCTCCCTTCGTTTGTATGCCTCTCGAATGGTACACACGATGGTTGGCACGCATTATCAAGGCTTCACCGATGTAGTCTTTCTTGCCGGTGACAATGTCGAAATAGGCTTGATTGGTTTCAGGATCGGCAAGTACAGCCTCGATAGAGCGACGTTCGGCCTTGGTAATACCCGTACGCACGTCGTTCAACTTATACCAATTTCGGAAGAAGTAGTTGTAGTATAAATTGGTGGTGATCTTCCACTGACTATCCGATTTAATCAGATAGGTCGCCACCCATTGATTGTGGCGGGTTTTAAGGTTGTCTTTCTGCGCACCGGCATAGCGGAAATAAGGACGCGTAGCAAAGTCGCTCTCGGACAATCCCAAATAGGTTTCGTCGGAGGTTTCGTTGGCAAAGCCAAATTTCAATTCGAGCAAATGATTGATGCCTTCCTCCTTACGGGTTTGTACCGCAAATTTGGCAATCAAATCATTACGTTGGAAACCAGTACGTTCATTGGGTTCGTCTTTACGAAAGCCGTCCGACTGATAACGCAGATATTCCACCAAGAAACCGGTGTATTTGAAGCGGTTGCCGATGCTTGCATAAGATTTGAGGGTGTTGTAACTACCATACGAGCTGTTCAGCTTGGCGCTGAATTTTGAAGGTATGGGGGTCGATACCATATTGATGGCACCACCGGTGGTGAATGGGCCATACTGCACCTGACTACTTCCTTTCAACACTTCAATGGCATGCATACGCCCAGCGTTGGGGAAATAGTAGGCGGCGGGGGCGGCATAAGGTGCGGGAGCAGCCAACACCCCGTCTTCCATCAGCGAGATACGTTCGCTTCGCTCAGCTTTCGTTCCTCGCAGACTGATATTCGGGCGCAATCCGAAACCATCTTCTTCATATACGTTCACCCCCGGTACGCTCTTCAGCATACGGTTGATATCGGTATAGCCGAACTTCTTTATTTCTTCCGGAGAAATATAGTAAGCCGACCCTGTGCGGTTACGGGCTTCAAACTTGCTGCCCAACATTTGATTGGATTGTACAACTACCTCTGTTATTCTATGTACCGAATCGGTCATAGCACTTTTAATCTCCGTCTGTGCGTCTTGCTGCGTCTGAGCACACACACTTATGGGTGTCGCTGCAAGAAGCAGAGGCAATATATTTCTCGTATGATACATAACAAAATTATCAGACTTATGCTGCTTATCAGATGATTAAAGACGATGAGCGTCATTCATCTTATTTTAGATATGGTAGGCTCCCCAGCAGATAAGTCGCGTCTTAGTAAAGTTGTAATTGAGTGCAAAGATAATCGAAAACTCCCAAAACGACAATACCCATTTTAGGGTATTTTATCGCATCATTAGAGCATAAAATACTTTATTTCCAAGGATTCAAGTAACAAAATCTCCCAAAAATCCACAAAGTAGGTAGCCAAATACCCCAAAACACCTATATTTAATTTTATCCCTTACTCAAAAAAGTAAAGTAAAGAAACACAATTAAACATAGGTATTGAGAGGATATCTTTTACCTGCCTTTTTCGAAGGAGACAAGAAAGTCGGCCACTACAAACGAACTGCCGCCGATAAATAGTGCATCTTCGGGCGCAACCCGTGAGCGGGCTGCACGATAAGCCGCCTCCACCGTGGGGTAATTTTCTCCCCGCAATCCATATTGCTCCGCTTCCTTTTGCAGCACATCAGCCGGCAATGCACGCTCCACACTCGCTTTCGCAAAATAATAGTGAGCATCAGCGGGAAGCAGTTGTAAAATGTGAGACACATCCTTATCAGCACACGCGCCAAACACGATGTGCAGACAATGGCAGGGCAAAGCCTTCAACTGCGGAGTGAGGTACTGCCACGCATCAACATTATGCCCTGTGTCGCAGACCACCAACGGATGGTTTTCCAGCACCTGCCATCGCCCTTTCAGTCCTGTCAGTTCATTCACCTCGGCAAAAGCACGCGCCACCACTTCGGGAGTGATGCGACAGCGGAAGGCTTCCGGCAAATGGGCTACTGCTGAAAGAATCGTTGCCGTATTCTTCACTTGACACGCTCCTCCCAATGCACTTTCAATCTGCCCGAAATCAGTAGTGAGGTAGCATCGGCCGCCCTTCGGAGTCAATTCGGTAGTGAGCACCCTACCCTCTTCTTCTGCAAAAATCAACGGTGCCTGAACGGCTTCGGCCTTTTTCACAAACACCGGACGTGTTTCGGGCAGCACCTGCCCCACGACAACCGGTATTGCTGGTTTGATAATGCCTGCTTTCTCCACTGCAATTTTCTCCAATGTATCTCCGAGAAACTGCGTGTGATCCAGTGAAATGTTCGTAATCACTGACAACAAGGGGGAGATGATGTTCGTACAATCCAAACGTCCGCCAAGGCCTACTTCAATGACCGCCACATCCACTTTCTCTTCTGCAAAAAACTTGAAAGCCAGCGCGGTGGTTAGTTCAAAAAACGATGGACGAAGCGGTTCAAAGAATGCGCGCTCTTCGGCTACAAAGTCAATGACCCGCTGCTGAGAGATGGGCTTTCCATTCACACGAATGCGTTCACGAAAATCAACCAAATGAGGGGAAGTGTACAGCCCCACCCGATAGCCGGCACATTGCAAGATGGCCGCCAACGTGTGGGAAGTCGAACCTTTTCCATTCGTCCCTCCCACGTGAATGATGGCATAACGGCGATGAGGGTGTCCAAAATGAGCATCCAACAGTTCCGTTGTGCCCAAGCCCTCCTTATACGCCCCTGCCCCGATGTTTTGAAACAACGGGGCAGAGTGATAGAGATAGTCAAGTGTCTCTTGATAATTCATCTGTTAACTAAAATAAGCGCGGAACGAACTGAAAATTCTGTCTTTGATGCTCTTTGTCGGCGTGAGGTTGTCACTGTCCTTCATAGCTTCAAAAGCCTTCTTTTCGTCCTTATTCAAGTTTTCGGGAATGTAGACGCTCACATTGATGACAATATCGCCACGTCCATAGCCGTACCCCGGAACCGGAGGTAATCCCTTGCTGCGCAGACGCATCCGCGTGCCGGGTTGCGTACCGGGATTGATGGTAACACGGGCTTTACCTTCGAGAGTAGGCACTTCGACGGTGTCACCGAGGGTGGCTTGGATCACCGTAAGCAATAGATTGTAAATCAAATCGTTGTCGTCACGGATAAAATGCTCGTGGGGCACTTCTTCAATGAGCACCTGAATATCGCCGGGCACGCCATTATGCTTGGCCGCATGTCCTTTACCGGGAGCATTGACCACCATGCCTTCGGCCACACCGGCAGGGATGTTGATTTCAACAATCTCTTCTCCCGCTGTGGTACCCTCGCCATGACATTTCTTACATTTATGCATGATAACCTTCCCCTCACCATGACAGTGCGGACAAGCCACCTGCTGTTGCATCATGCCGAAAATGCTGCGTGCCTGACGCACCACGTAACCCGAGCCGTTACACTGCGAGCAGGTTTCGGGCGTATGTCCGGGTTCACTACCAGATCCGCGACACTCGGTACATTCCACCTGCTTCTTCACCTTAAACTTCTTCGTCACTCCCGTGCTGATTTCTTCGAGAGTGAGTCGTGTTTTCAAGCGAAGGTCGCCACCTCGGTATTGCTGGGCCTCAGCACCTCTGCCGCCGCCAAAACCACCGAAGCCGCCAAAGCCGCCACCCATTCCACCGAAGATATCGCTGAAATGAGAGAAGATGTCGTTGATATCGGTAAATCCACCACCGCCAAAACCGCCTGCGCCATTCAATCCGGCCTTGCCAAACTGATCGTAACGCTGGCGTTTCTCGGGGTCACGGAGCACTTCGTAGGCTTCTGCTGCTTCTTTGAATTTCTCCTCGGCCTCTTTGTTTCCTGGATTTTTGTCAGGGTGGTATTTCATGGCCACCTTACGGTAAGCCTTTTTGATGTCGGCATCGCTTGCGCTCTTGTCGACACCCAGTATTGCGTAATAATCAAGATCTGCCATTGTGCAAAATGTTTGAAGACGAATTGCTCGTCAAGGTTGAACTTTCGTTTCTGAGCAGAGCCGCCACCGATCGGTGCCAACCCTACCGGCTGCGATTATTGCCCTACGGCAACTTTTGCAAAGCGAATTACCTTGTCGTTGAGCATATAGCCCGTCTGCACGCAGTCGATGATGCGGTTCTTTTTCTCTTCCTCTTCCACCGGAACGAGGGCAACGGCTTCATGAAAATCTGTATCAAAAGCAGCTTCGGTCGTATCGATTTTCTTCAAGCCATGCTGTTCCAGCACACGCAGGAACTTCTGATGCACCAGTTCCAAGCCCTCACGGAGTGCCGCTACTTCCTCGCTTTCTGCCATGTGTGCTTTGGCACGCTCCATGTCGTCAAGAATGGGGAGGAGGCTTTCAATCACCTTCTTGCCGCCATTAAGAATAAGGTCGGTCTGTGTAGCAATGCTGTGTTTGCGGAAGTTTGCAAAATCGGCCGCCTGACGGAGCATTTTGTCTTTAAGTTCTGCGATTTCTGCCTCAGCTTGTGCCAATTTGTCGGCATCTGACAGTTCGGCAGGTGCCTCAGGAGTTTCCGTTCCTTCAGCAGCTGCGGTGTTGTCGGCTTGTGGTTGCTCTTCGGGAGTTGATGCAGCCACTTCCTGTGTATCTTGGGGGGAGATATTGAGTTCTTTTTCTTCCATGATGTATAAATTATTGTTTGCTCCTATCTCTGCAAATAGTGTGCCGAGGTAGAAAGAGTGCGGTGCTCGTTGTGTCTCCGCGCGCACGCGCACGCGCTTCTCTACGACACGCTACATTTTTCCTTCACATCCTTCACCCACGGATTAAATCTCTAATATAAAGCGAGTTACAGATGAATCATTTCCAAAGGCAATCTTTCACCTTCCATAGCGATATTTCCACCATTTTCCTGCGTTCACCCTTCATCACAACATCCTGATTTCAAGAAAGTTGCCTAAAAAAAGGTGAAGGAAGTGAAGGAAAAAACGCATTTTGCACAGTGTGACGCGTGCGTGCGCGCGAGCACCGAGAAAAGGAAGTGGAGAAAAAGTCAAAATCTTTCTCCTCCCTTCTCCTACTCAAAACCTCAGAGGTAGTTTTCACTAACTCTGAGGTAGATGCACGCAGCTCCTAAGAAAATGAAAGCAGAAGTACCACTCAAAATGTTAAAGTTGAGTTAAAATCAAGATGGAGTGGTAAGTTTGGAGCAGCAGATGTCTATATATAAATAGGGGACTTTACCTACAAAAAGAGCACAGAGGGGGATTACTGCTCAAGGTTGCCATACAGACTTTCACGTTGCTCGCGGATACGTTCATCGTGAATGTAGTCTTCGTAGGTCATCAGTTTGTCGATAATACCATTGGGGGTCAATTCGATAACGCGGTTGGCCACGGTGTTGATAAATTCGTGGTCGTGCGAAGAGAAGAGGATGTTACCGCGGAAGCTCTTCAAATTATTGTTGAAGGCTTGAATGGACTCCATATCCAAGTGGTTGGTCGGGGTGTCCAAGATGAGACAGTTGGCATTGCGAAGTTGCATACGGGCAATCATACAACGCATCTTTTCACCTCCCGAAAGGACATTGACTTTCTTCATGATTTCTTCGTCCTTAAAGAGCATACGTCCCAAGAAAGCCTTAAAGTAGACCTCATTGCCTTCGCCGTATTGCGAGAGCCAGTCGAGCATATTGAGGTCGGTGTCGAAGAATTCAGTGTTGTCGAGCGGCAAATAGGCGGTGGTGATGGTGACACCCCAAGAGAAGGTACCCGATGCAGGCTGTTGGTTGCCGTTGATAATCTCAAAGAGAGCGGTCATGGCACGAGGGTCGTGACTGATAAAGACGACCTTCTGTTCTTTCTCCACTTGGAAGCTCACGTTGTCGAAGAGCACCGTTCCGTCCTCGGCCACGGCTTTCAAATCCTGCACTTCGAGAATTTGGTTGCCGGGATCACGCTCCATTTGGAAGATGATGCCGGGATAGCGACGGGTGGAGGGTTTGATTTCTTCCACGTTGAGCTTTTCGAGCATCTTCTTGCGCGAGGTGGTTTGGCGACTCTTGGCCACATTGGCCGAGAAGCGGCGAATAAATTCTTCCAACTCTTTCTTTTTCTCCTCTGCCTTCTGACGCTGGTTCTGTGCCTGACGCAAAGCCAACTGTGAAGATTCGTACCAGAAGGAGTAATTACCGGAGAACATGGTCACCTTGCCAAAGTCGATGTCGACAGTGTGGGTGCAGACTTGGTCGAGGAAGTGGCGGTCGTGACTCACCACAAGAACGGTGTGTTCAAAGTTGCCCAAATAGTCTTCGAGCCATTCCACCGTTTCAAGGTCAAGGTCGTTGGTCGGTTCGTCAAGGAGAAGGTTGTCTGGTTCACCGAAGAGGGCTTGCGCCAGCATGACACGCACCTTCTGTTTGTTAGAAAGTTCTCCCATGAGTTTGCCATGAAGGGCGTCTTTGATACCGAGACCGGAAAGGAGGGTTGCTGCGTCATTTTCAGCGGTGTATCCTCCGATGGTGGCAAATTTATCCTCGAGTTCGGCTACCTTGATGCCGTCTTCGTCGGTAAAATCTTCTTTGGCGTAAAGTTCGTTGCGTTCCTGCATCACGCTCCACAGCACGGTGTGGCCTTGGAGCACGGTGTCCAGCACGGTTTGATCGTCAAACTTAAAGTGGTCTTGCGACAGGACGGAAAGACGCTCACCAGGCCCTAGTTCCACCGTTCCCTTCGTAGGTTCGAGTTCACCACTGATGGCTTTAAGGAGGGTGGACTTACCCGCACCATTGGCTCCAATCACGCCGTAAATGTTGCCGTTGGTAAACTTCATGTTCACGTCTTGGTAAAGCACGCGCTTACCAAACTGAACAGCGATGTTAGAAAGAGTTATCATTTATAGTCTATGGGTTAAGGGGCATTCAGAATTCCCCTGCTATTAAAGTTAGTTTTACAGCCGTTTTCTCGCCAGGGCATTGTTCAAAACTAATTATTCGTTTGGACATTGCGCGTTTGGTTGAACGAAAACGGGCTTATGGTCGGCTGCCGGAGTAAAGGAGTTTATCTCCCTCCTCATCCGCAGTTCAGTAAGTATTCAAAAGGGGGCATTCAGCAGGTCTATATCCACTCACTCCGCCCCCGCTTATTGTATTTTCATATCCACTTCTCGAAAGTCGATGACTCTACAGATGTCTTGATAAGACTTACTGAAAGCACCAAAAGCTTCGAGTTTGAGCGTAGACATGGCGGCGGCAAAACAAGCGGCCTCACGATAGCTTGCACCTGCGGCACGCTTGTAGAGATAGCCCGTCATGTAGGTGTCGCCACAGCCGGTGGCATCGACAATGCGCAAAGGTGGATAAGCTCGAATTTCGATAAGCCGTCCCTCGGCATAAATAAACAAGCCTAAACAGCCTTCGGTGATGATGACTTCGCGCACGCCCCAAGCGGCCAACTTCTGCGCTGCCGTGAGCACATCGGTTTCGCCGGTGAGAACGGTCATCTCATGTTCGTTGACTTTGAGAATATCGACATACTTGAGACACTCCTGCTTTTCCTCCCAGTCGACGGCAACCACCGTCTCTCCATCGACCCGCCGTAAAAATCCCTGCACATCGAGCGAAACAATCCCTTTGGTGGAAAGATAGCGCACAAAATCGACCGAGAAGTCGTCGGCCAGCAGACTACCCAGATGATAGAAATCGGCCTTAATGTGGAGAATATCTTCTATGCGGAAGGGGTCGGCTTTGGCCAAAACACGCTGGGTGCGGTGGTCTTGATTGCTGCCGTAGATATTTTCAAAATAGACGGTTTTCTCACTGGGTAGGACACACACGTCTATTCCTTTGGCGCGCATGTCCTCGACGGCTGCCATTTCGGTGGGTGCAAGGGAGGTGACCAATTGAAAATCGGCATCGGGGAGTTGTGCCATACCATGAGCAAAATAGTAGGCCGTCCCTCCATTGAGATAGTTTGTGGCCGCCGGGGTCACGATTTTATCGAGCGTAAGATGCCCGATACAACACACCCGTTTCATGAACGATGGATGAGTTGCAGAAATTCTTCGCGGGTTTTGGCTTGTTCAAAAGCGCCGCAGAAAGAAGAGGTTGTGGTGAGTGAATGTTGTTTTTCGACACCGCGCATCTGCATGCACATGTGTTCGCCCTCAATCACCACCATCACACCGAGGGGGTCAAGCGCCTCGCGAATGGCTTCCATCACTTGGAGCGTAAGGCGCTCCTGCACTTGCAGGCGATGGGAGAAGATATCGACCACACGAGGAATCTTTGACAATCCGCAGATGTGTCCGTTCGGGATGTAGGCTACATGGGCTTTGCCGTAGAAAGGCAGCATGTGATGCTCGCAAAGACTATAAAATTGGATGTCCTTGACAATGACCATCTGCTTGTAGTCCTCGACAAACTTGGCGCTGTTGAGCACAGCGATGGGGTCCATATCATACCCACGAGTAAGGGTGCGCATCGCTTTGGCCACACGTTCGGGAGTTTTGAGAAGTCCCTCGCGTTGGGGGTCTTCGCCAAGCAGTTGAAGCACCTCTTTATAGTGGAACATGAGCTGTTCCAAGCGTTCTTGTTCTGTCATAAAGGTGAGGTGAGCCGGATTGAATAAGGCTCACAAAAGAGATATTGAAGGGAGCGCCTTGGCAGTAGAATAGAAAAAATCCGATATCTGCGAAGAGCACTCGAAAGAAGATCGTTGAAAAACGATAATAAACCGGCTATTCAGCCCGCAAGACTGTGCAGGATACAATCCGGGCTTCGGCCGAAATGCGCTTGCTGCGGAGTTTCTGCATATAGCCTGCCGCCTCTTCGCGTGAAGTAAAATCGCCCACACGGCAAACCCAACGAGGAGAAAGGAAGTTGACATAGACAGAGAGTTCCGGAAAGTGACTTTGCACCTTCTGCTTCATCTGTAATGCTTCTTGCTTTGAGGTTCGGTTGTTGGCTCCCGTGTAAACTTGTATGCGATAGCCCGCGGTTTTATAGCGTGCGCGAGGAAATCCTCCCCATTCGGAGGAACGCACTACCCTACGCACGATAGTGTGGCTATGCACCGCTGTGTCTGTCGATTGGGAAGTCTCTACGCTTTTACGGCTGCGCAGAGTGTCCTGTGGGTTTTGAGCAGAGAGTGTGCTCATGCAGCAATAAGCCACCACAAGGAGAGAAAAGAGTATTTTTGCACGCATAGCATGAAAAAAGGGGGATGGGCGCAAGGATTTTGCACCCATCCTGAATGATTGTTGAAAGCGAGCAGTGGAGTTATTTCCAAGCGTCGATAATGGCCTTGAAATCGTCGGCTTTCAACGAAGCACCACCGATGAGACCACCGTCGATGTCGGCCTTGGCGAAGAGTTCAGGAGCGTTAGAGCCTTTGCAAGAACCACCATAGAGGATGGAGGTGTTGTCGGCTACTTCCTGACCGAACTTTTCGGCTACGCAAGAGCGGATGAAAGCGTGGATTTCTTGTGCTTGTTCGGAAGTGGCAGTCTTACCGGTACCGATGGCCCAAATGGGTTCGTAGGCAATGACGATGTTGCTCCATTGCTCTGCAGTGAGGTGGAATACGCTGCCTTCGAGTTCGGCCTTACAAACAGCCTCCTGCTCGTTGGCTTCACGCTGAGCGAGACTTTCGCCGATGCAGAAGATTACCTTCAAGCCGTTAGCCAAAGCGAGATCTACCTTTTCCTTCAACACTTCGGGAGTTTCGTTGTAGTATTCACGACGTTCGCTGTGGCCGAGGATGACGTATTCTGCACCGGTAGACTTCACCATTTCTGCAGAAACTTCGCCCGTATAGGCACCGCTGGCATGGTCGGCACAGTTTTCGGCAGCAAGACCGATAACACTGTGATCGATAACGTCGCTCACCTTGGCGAGGTGAATGAAGGGAGTGCCGATGATGACTTCGCAGTTAGGCTTTTCAGCCGTCAGGATGTTGTTGAGCTCAGTGGCAAGAGCAATACCTTCTTGCAGGTTCTTGTTCATTTTCCAGTTGCCTGCTACAATGTGCTTTCTCATTGGGGTACGTTATTTTTTTGAGATTTATAATAGTGATGTATTTTGTAAAATCGGTGTCCCATCCAAATACGGTCGAGGAGGAAAACTACTCCACAAGGGACGACAAACCAAAGGAAGAGTAACAGAAAAGCGTGGTTGCGCTGATTGCGTTGCACATCTTCTGTTGTGGAGGTGAGGTGTGCCAGTTCTTTTTCGTCAGGCATCTCGTTGCGACTCCACTTTGCGATAATACGTCCTCCTTTAAGGAGTATCAATCCAGGATTGGAACGCACCATTTCTTTAAGCAGTTCGCTTGAGGCCTCCACAAAGGGATAAGAAGCCCCTGTACGGTCTACCCAAGTCTTGATTTCTTCGTTCGACCCTGTAGTGGCACAGAGGAAACGATAATGGTGGTCGGTGGAGTAATCGTAGATGTCGTTGAGTGCATCAGAGCATCCGGCATCGGCCATCGCAATCTTCGGCAGTGTGGCAATGAACACATAGTTCGTATCTGCCAAGAGTTCTTCAGAAATGTCATCCCCATTCCGCTCAGTGATGGAGAATTCTTTGATGGTAGGTTCTTTCAAAACTTCTGTCTGTGCATCTACATACTTCCACGTGCTATCGGGCAACTCATCCAGTCCAAATGTACGTTTCTCTCCGTTCTTTTCGTAGGTGAGGGTCGTGGTAAATTCGCCACTCATGGCTTCGCTGATGTCTACTCCGAGTTCAAAGCCTGTAAAGTCCATCAATGGCAAATAGTGCAAGGAGTAGAAACTCACTCCGAGCATATACAACACAGAGTAGAGTGAAAGCAGCCACTGGTTGTGTTCTGAGATGATGCGCAACGAGCGCTGTCGTTGACAAACAAGCAGAATAGCACAAGCCAATAATACAATGTTTTTGGCTAAGGTTTGTCCATTTGTCAAAATCAGAGCATCGCCAAAGCAACCGCAATCGGAAACCGGACTATAAATGTAGATATAGAGCGTCATCAATGTCATAACACTCATAAACACAAGCGTTCCAATTCCAGCCAATCGCTGACGTATTCCTAAAAGGAGGTAGATACCTAAACTGAACTCTACCAACGCTAAAAGGATAGCGGCCACATCTAAGTAGAGAGAGCCTGCCATGATGGGCACCCCCCATGCAGCACAATAGGCTTCGAGTTTATGCTCCATCCCCATCGGATCGAGCGCTTTGGCAAATCCGGAAAAGAGGAAGGTTGCGGCAAGCAACCATTGTGCTAACCAGGTGAGTAGATGCAAAGTTAGGTTGATAACACTATTCTTCGACATTATCTTCTTGTTCTATGACTAATTTGATAAGTGCAAAGACTGCATAATTGAGCATATCCATATAATTGGCTGCGATACCTTCGCTCACCAACGTAGCCCCTTCCAAATCTTCAATTTGCTTGGTGCGGAACACCTTCATCAAAATGAGGTCGGCATAGGAGGAGACACGCATAGCCCGCCACGCTTCATCGTAGTCGTGATTTTTGCGAAGCATCAAGGCCAAAGCCGCGGCGGCTTGTTGGTCGTACTCGTCTACAATCGCAGCATCGAAGAGGTCAGCTTCATTCGTGCCGTCTACAACACCCCTCTCCAACTGGATGAGCCCCATAATGGCATAATTAACCAGCCCTATAAACTCAGGAATAATCCCCTCACCCACCATTGTCACGCCCTTCATTTGAAGCGTACGGATACGGTTGGCTTTGATATAGAGTTGATCGGTGATGGATTCGGGACGCATGATGCGCCATGCCGTGCCATAGTCGTGCATCTTTTTGAGAAAGAGGTCACGACAGAGGGCCAAAACTGCATTAAATTCTTCTTGTGTGGTCATATCTCACACGATGATTAGTAGCTACGGGCGATGATCACACGTGCCACAGCTGGTTTTCCACTAACCATATCGACACCCAGATTTTCTTGCGAAACGCCATAAGGCACACAACGGATAGTGGCTTGGGTATCGGCTTTGATTTGGGCTTCTGTTTCGGCTGTTCCGTCCCAATCGCAGAGGAAGAAACCACCTTTCTTCACGCGCTGCTTGAACTCTTCGTAGTCGGTGCAGGTATAGGTGCATTCTTCACGATGCTTCAATGCCTTGTTGTAGATATTCTCTTGGATTTCTTCGAGCAAAGCGGCCACCTTATCTTCGATGCCCTCAAATGCCCAAGTTTCCTTTTCGAGTGTATCACGGCGCATCACTTCCACAGTACCGTTTTCCAAATCGCGGCCACCCATCACCAAACGAACGGGCACCCCTTTCAGCTCATAGTCTGCAAACTTGAAGCCGGGACGCTTGTTGTCGGCATTATCATATTTCACACGAATGCCTTTGGCTTCAAGGCGTTGCGCCAATCCGCCCAACACTTCGTTGAACTTGTCGACTTCGTCGCCTTTGAAAATGGGAACAAGCACCACTTGGATAGGAGCAACATGCGGCGGAAGCACCAATCCATTATCGTCGGAGTGAGACATAATGAGCGCACCCATCAAGCGGGTTGAAACGCCCCACGAAGATGCCCAAGCATACTCTTCCTTGTTTTCTTTGTTGACAAACTTCACATCAAAAGCCTTACCGAAGTTTTGCCCCAAGAAGTGGGAAGTACCGCTTTGCAGAGCCTTACCATCTTGCATCATCGCTTCAATCGTGTAAGTGTCGAGTGCTCCGGCAAAGCGTTCCGTCTCGCTTTTCACACCGCGCACCATCGGAATGGCCAAAATGTCTTTGGCAAAGTCATGATAAACTTCCAACATTTGCTTGGCACGTGCTTCTGCTTCTTCGCGAGTTGCATGGGCGGTATGTCCTTCCTGCCAAAGGAACTCAGAAGTACGGAGGAACAAACGGGTGCGCATCTCCCAGCGCATCACATTGCACCACTGATTGCAAAGGATGGGAAGGTCGCGCCACGAATGTATCCACCCTCGGAAAGTATTCCAAATGGTGGTTTCAGAAGTGGGACGAATGATGAGTTCTTCTTCGAGTTTGGCAGCGGGATCCACCACTACACCGTCTCCGTCCGGATTAGACTTGAGGCGATAATGAGTGACCACTGCACATTCTTTGGCAAATCCCTCTACGTGGTCGGCTTCCTTGGAAAGATAGCTCTTTGGGATGAGCATCGGGAAGTAAGCATTTTGCACACCTGTTGCCTTAAAGCGCGCATCTAAATTCTGCTGAATGCGCTCCCAAATGGCATAACCATAAGGTTTAATCACCATACAGCCACGCACATCGGCTTGTTCGGCAAGGTCTGCTTTCACCACCAATTCATTGTACCAGCGAGAATAATCCACACTGCGTTTGGTCAAATCTTTGAGTTCTTTTGCCATTCTATTTTCTTATTTTTCTATTTTCTAATCCAAGATGCAGACTTCAAAAGCCTACATAGTTAAAACTTTTGCAGGTGCAAATTTACGCATTTATATGGACATACGACCTATCTCTTGGCCTTTTTCGCGCCATCGGTCGCTTCCCTAATTGTCTTCATCGGAAAGAGAGTCTTCAATAATCTCTCGAATTCCTTGCACAAAGTTGCAGAACATTCGCCACACACGGCACAAACCCGCATAGCATAAAAGTGCCAACAACACAAAGCCGCGGAAGACCAAAACGGCCAAGCGCACAACAATCCGCAACCAATCGGCAGGAGTTTCGGTTTTGAAATGATAGCGTTCGCAGAGCGTACGCCATCCCCAGACCCAAAGTAATGGCAGCGCAACACCCACAAGGACATACAACACCCAAAACGCATCGTCCGTAGCGGTTTGCACCACGGGATGACCACCCACCATGCCCCAAGGCAGACCATAAGCTCCAACTTTTACGGCACTCACCAATTTGAAAGCCAAAAGGTGAAAGCCAAACACGTAAATCGATTTATCCCCAATATAGACCAACACACGTTGCACTCGCGGAGGCAACAGATTGAGGTAAATCGACACATTGCGCAACAAGAAAAAGCCGGCGACACCCGATAAAGCCAAAGCCGGCACGCTGCCCAAGCCGGCAGCACGCGTACTCATCGAAACGGAATAAAAGAGGGTAAGAAGAGTAAGGATGGTACCACCGCCGATAATCCCCACCAGCGGATGAAGATAAGGTTTGGCTTCAGGCACAGCCTCCAAATGTCGCAACAGGAAACCGACCGACAAGAAAAACACGCCCATCAGTTCGCGATATCCGCCTTGCGCAAGCCCCGTGATGCGTAGACCCTCCAACGTATGCCAAACTGCCAGTACCAACATCAAGAGGGCAATGACTCCTACTTGATGTGTCGAAGTGGTCAACCACCTGACTTTCGTGAACAAGAAGAAAAGAATTAAAAAAGCGATACTGCTCACCAATAACCCTCGGAAGAACCAAAACGCACCTGCCAGAAAAGGATCATAGCCGGACATATTGAACACGATGCTCCATAGGTTTTGCGCCATCTCGTGGGCTGTATAGGGATGCACGACTCCCCCAGCAGCATTGCCGTATTGTTCCGAGAGTAAACCTAAAGGAAAAAGTAGGTTGTGTATCAGCAGGAAGAAGATGCTCCACTTCAGAAAAGGGAGGTACAATCTTCGAGTGCGTCGCAGCACAAAATCTGTTTTCTGTTGTAGATTGTCTACGCTGAAAAAGTAGCCCGCCAAAACAAAGAAAACGGGAACATTGATGAGATAGGCAAAGCGTGCCAAGTAGGTCGGAGCCGCGGCATGAGCCACCACTACAAGAATGATAGCCAAAGCTTTGAATATCGAGAAAGTGGTATCACGCATAAAAGTAAGCGTAAAGTATGAGAGAAGTACTCTAAATCATCGTGCTGAACGAATCGACAATACCCACTAAGTGAGCCTCTTTATCAACCACCAGCACAGAGTGAATTTTATATTGTTGCATGAGTTTGTCGATTTCAGAGAGCTTCGTGTCGGGAGCCACAGTTTTGGGGTGGCAAGTCATCACTTCCGACACGGCACGATGCAGAAAACTATCCCCAAAGCGTTCCATACCCCGCCGCACATCACCATCGGTCACAATGCCGCAAATCGTATCTCCCTCCACAACGATGCAGAGTCCCAGTCGACCACCGGTCATCGCCAATAGCGCCTCCGTCATTGAGAGCGAAGGGGAAACGACAGGTAGGTTTTCCGTGTACATTACATCACGAGCGCGAGTGAGCAACCGACGCCCCAACGTGCCACCAGGGTGAAATTGTGCAAAATCGCCGGCTTTGAAGTCACGTGCCACAATCAACGCACACGCCAATGCATCTCCCAAAGCCAAGGTTGCGGTGGTGCTACTTGTCGGTGCCAACCCCATAGGACAGGCCTCACGGTCTACCGCTATATCCAGATGAACCGTGCTGTATTGGGCGAGCAGCGAAGTGGGATTGCCGCTCATACCGACTACGGGAATTTTCTTGGCAATCAAATAGGGGAAAAAGCGTAGCAATTCGTCGGTTTGTCCGGAATTGGAGATGGCCAACACCACATCATTTTCCTCAATCACTCCCAAATCGCCATGAAAAGCATCTAAAGGATTGATGAAGAAACTCGGTGTTCCTGTTGAAGAAAGTGTTGCTGCAATTTTTGCTCCGATATGTCCGCTCTTGCCCACACCGGTTACGATAAGTTTGCCGGTGCAGTGTAATATCAATTCAACAGCCCGCTCAAAATCAGAACCTATCTTAGGAATAAGTGCCAAAAGCGCATCAGCCTCATCGCGGAGGCACTGAACGGCTGTATCGATGTAGAGAGACATAATCGTAAATATAAAATCCAAAAAAGAAAAAGGTCGATTAAAAGAAAAGGAAGAAACAAAAGAAGGACGCCTCCCATTTAGAGTAGCGAAGCTATCACCTGCTCCAAATCTTTAAGGAAAAGCATATTGGGGCCATCCGACAAGGCCTCATCAGGATTGGGGTGGGTTTCAAAGAAATAACCGTTGGCTCCAAAGGCTTTCGCAGCCAAAGCCATTGCAGGTACAAATCGACGGTCGCCACTGGTCGTACCGCCACCACCTCCGGGACGTTGCACCGAGTGGGTGCAATCCATAATCACACGATCCGCCCACTGTGCCATAACAGGTAAATTACGAAAATCGACCACAAGATTATTGTAGCCAAAACTCGAACCACGCTCGGTGAGCCAAACTTCTGAAGCACCGGCTTCCCGACATTTCTCCACGGGATAGCGCATATCTTCACCAGAAAGGAACTGTGCTTTCTTTACATTGACAACCTTTCCAGTCTTTGAAGCCGCCACTAAAAGATCGGTTTGTCGACAAAGGAAGGCTGGAATTTGTAACACATCGACTACTTCGCCCACTGCTTCTGCCTGATAGGTCTCATGCACATCCGTAGTGAGGCGTAGGCCATAGCGGGCGCCGACATCGGCCAGCATTTGCAAACCTTTCTCCAAACCGGGTCCTCGAAAAGAACGCAGAGAGGTGCGATTGGCTTTATCGAAAGAGGCTTTGAAAATAAGCTCTACACCGAGCGTTTGACTCACGTTGACCAAATGTTGTGCCACGACATCAAGCAATTCGGCACTCTCAATAACACAAGGGCCGGCAATAAAGATGGGCTTCATAAAGTGGAAAGGAATAAATTATTAATTGTTCCCTGCAAAATTACAAAATTGTTTTGGAGGGAACAACAGATAACTATAAAACTTACCTTTCCATCTTGAAAGTACAGAAGAGGCTTTCTGAGTCAAGAAATAGACACAAAACGAAGAAAAAGCTAAAGAAAAGCCACAGCAAAATCTTTGGGTTTTGCTGTGGCTTTTTCGCTCAAGAATTTATTGAATGTGTTTATGTCCTGCAGTATCAATAGCGACCCCATGCTGGGTAGGTGAGGCGATGCGACCTGACAAATCATAACTTCTTCCTGATACTTCATGAGGCATAACAGGATGCAACAAAGCTGTTGATATAGAGGTGGGCTCGAGTTTCCATATGTTATTCCATTGATTGACCGACTGCAAAGTGATTTGCGATGTGGCCGTTGGTTTCAATGGCAAAGCCCAACCATAATTTGAGGTTTCAGCGGTAAGCAAAAACCCCTTAACCGTTCCTTGTGTATGGAAAAGTATTGTCCAAGAATAGGGCGTTTTACTTTCTATGACACGTCCTCCATAGGTAGCACTTTGTACTGCCGCGTATTTTTTGTCAGCTGTATTCAAGAGATTAAAAGCTCCATTCTCTTGACGAACCAATTGCCACAAAATCGAGGGATCAGCATCCAAAGCGATTGAATTTCCCTGTAAAACGGGCACTACATGACCATCTTTGAGTTGAGCCACATATCCTGTCAAATCGGGATGTGCCGAACGAATTATATAATAGCGATCGGAAGAAAGCGCCTCTACCGGCGTTGTCTTTGGAGCATTCATAAACTTCTGATAAGCCTTCACATAAACCTCATATTGTTCTTGTGAAACAGAAGATTCTTTGGCAATCAAATCTCGAGCAGGCTGCAAGTCTTTTTGCAACTGCTTGATGGCAGTTTGTGTGTGCTGCCCTTCTTCATTGGGCACAACATCCTCAACAATATGACCACAGCGCTGTAACAGAGCCGAGAGCATCTGGCGAAAATCAGCTTCCACGATGTGCCATGTACCAGGATGACACAAGGTGGGATTATCCCAAGCCACTACTTTATTCTCAGCCGGAACATCTTCGTTTCTATTTCCACCAAAAGTTTTAATGTAGAGTCGGCTCACATGACCGGTTGCCGTTTCACTATATCCATCTGCTTTCGACAGTACCACAGCTCCTGGCACATAATCATATTGTTGTGCGGGGACAGAAGCACGATCTATCCGAAGGGGAGTGCCATTACTTTTAGTGAAGCGCAAGGGTTGATTATAAGCCCCTACAGTAACCTGTTGATCGTTGCTGAGAGCCTTCAATATCCATCCATTCTGTGCAGGAACAAACGTAAAGAGTTCTTCCGGTTCTTGCTGATCGGTATAGTGCACTCTGAGCGCCTTCTTTTCATCGGCATAGAGTGTTGCACCGGCATATTTTGCCTTATAATAAGTAGAAGCAGAGAACAGACGATATACCTTTCCTGCAATAGGTTGCGTAATAGGAGCAGCCTTGAAGACCTCAAGTGCTTTTTTCAAAGTTTCTGCTTGTTGTGCTTCATCGCCACCGTTCTGTTTCTTCACCGCTTCCACGATATTTGCCAAGGCTTCGCAGGTACTTTTAGAAGCATAGCCGACTTTATCGGCATGTGTGCCGCCCAATAAGGTTTCTGCCTCCTCAATGAGTCGTTGGAGTTCTGATTTATCCTCTGGAAGGAAGAAATGCTTCGCATAGGTCATATTCCGACTTTCAAAAACCGCACGATGAGCTTGCAGACGATAGAAGAAACTCAACCACTCCTTCTTGTTATGAGGCAACCAGCCAATTTCAGAAATCGCAAGCAAACGTGGCAAAAGTTGATATTCCAACTCGGCATTATTATTGGTCGTTTCCGTCCACATATTGCCCTGCACCCCAAGTCCATACTCTACCTTACCGGCTTTACGCAGGCGTTCCAAGGGGTCGAACTTGTAAATCTTCTCTACACTGTTCACGTGATCGTCTCCCCATCCGCCCCGATAGCCTTCATTAACATCGGCTTGTTCAGGCCCAACCTGCATCCAGTCAAGATAGAGCACATCGTAGGGAACGATGACACTATGGAAACCTTTCGAAGCTGCCAAGACATCGGTCCAGTTGGTCCAACGATTACTTCCATCAAGCCCTAAGTTCCAGGCCATAATGAGAGGAGACACTTCGCCTTTATGACGTTGCCAATACTTATCCGTCTTCGTTTCAATCAGTTCATCCCAGGCCACAATATCTTTGTTGTATTTCTTTTTCAGATACACAGCCAATTGATGCACCAACCAAGGTTGCAACTCGCCAACTCCATCGAGATTGTTATCTTTAATACGCTGTTTGCAAAGAGCATTTTCGGCCCAACGGTCAGTGGGACATTCGTCCCCTCCAAGGTGAATATAGCGTCCAGGGAAAACTTTGGCGACATTATCCAGCACCGTTTTCAGGAAGTCAATAACCTTGTCATCGCCAATATTCAACACATCTTTTGAAATTCCCGAATTGATGCGCACCTTATAAGTCCGCTGGGGGTGGCAACTGAATTCCGGATATGCTGCAAGAGCAGCCACCATATGTCCGGGCATATCAATCTCCGGAATAATTTCAATATTTCTCTCAGCGGCATAGGCTACAATCTCCCGCAAATCTTCAAGCGTGTAATACATACCTCGGCCATATTCCGTATCATCGAAAAAGCCGGGAGAAGTACCATCGCTCACAAATGAGCCTTTACGGCGACTTCCCACCTGAGTGAGTCGTGGATATTCGGGAATTTCAATGCGCCATCCTTGGTCGTCGGTGAGATGCCAGTGCAAACGATTCATTTTGTAGAACGACATAATGTCAAGAATGCGTTTAACCTCGGTCTTGTCAAAGAAATGACGCGCCACGTCCAACATATAGCCACGATAAGCCAACTGCGGCTTATCTTTGATGTCTAACGCAGGAATATTTAAGGCAGTTTCAGAAGAAGATGCAGTATAGAAGGCCTTCGGCATAAGCTGGCGCAACGTCTGCAAAGCATAGAAGAAACCGGCTTGATGAGAGGCTTTGATGACAACCCGCTTAGGGGCAATCGTAAGCGTATATGCCTCGGTTTCCAAAATGCTGCGCTCCGTAATCAAAGCCACGGTTCCATCAGCAGAAAGTGCAGAAGAAGGTTGCACCGAGAGCGACAAAGACAAGCGTGTTTTTAACTCTTCTGCAAAATCCTGCACCATCCCTTTCAAAGAATCATCAGGAAATGTAATGACTTGCAAACTGCGCAAATCGAGTTGCTCTCCTTGACGGAGTGAAATCTCCTGTGGATAAGGAATTAAAGGAGGAAGGTTTTTGTAAACATCAAGCACTTTGGTCGTTTCAAAGACAATCGCATTATTGCCTTCTTTATCCTTGCTTGATGTCCACAGCCCAACGGCATGCCCGATTCCGGCTCCTCCCCATTGGTTGAAGGCCACTGAAGCATTCGCTTTGGGGTGAATTTCAAAAGAAGAGCTAAATTGGGTATTTTTACAAGGTAAGATAGAGAATTTATTGTTGGCATGTTGCTTTGCCACTTGAACCATACCTTTTTCTTGGGTGTCAGTGACAAAAAGTTGCAACCCCTTCTTGTTAGTCAGCGTGTAGCCTGCAGTAGCAGAGCCTTCCACTTTCCAGAGTTGTGCATCCACGCCGGTCATTGCAGCTAAACGTGCACCAGTGTCGGCTTTATTGGCTTCTAGCACCAAACCGCTGTTACTAAATTTCAAAAAATACCAATAAGTTTCCTGCGAGGTACTCACCTGAGGAAAAGAGGATTCGGCATGGCTCACTACGGCAACCAGAAATGCCCAACAAAAAAGTAAAAGTTTTCGACACATGATAATGATAAGGTTTAAGATATTTAGGCTGCAAATATAGTATTTTTTTGCATTTCCCCAAAATATACTATAAATCATCTGCAAAAAAGCACAATATATAAACTTTTTCGGGGAGGAAGTAAGAAACATTGCATAAATTATCGATTGAGTTGGATTGTAATATCATTTTGTATTGCTACCCGGTAAACTTCAAAATTACAAAAATACCAGCCCGAAACCCTTGAAATAGGATTTCGGACTTCCTTTTTCAGAAAGCAAGCCCTTTGTTTATATATAGACATCTCACCAGACAAACTTACCACAAAGCCTTGACTTTAACACGACTTTAACATTTCAACGCCCTCCGAACGATGTGCTTAATCTACCTCAGAGGTAGTTTGATTTAGGTAGGAGCTGAAAAAAACTACCTCTGAGGAAAATGCTCGCCCTCGTCACACACGCGTATACGCGCGCGTCATACACACAAAATTCGTGTTTTTTCCTTCACTTCCTTCACCTCCTCGGTCATCCTCTCAAATTCCCCCATCCGGTGAAGGATTCTGTAAAATAAAACCTTCACCCATAAGCCCCTGTCCAACAAGAGAATAACTTATTCGGTGAAGGAAGTGAAGGATAAAAACACATTTTGCAAGAGATGCGCGCGCGTGCGCGCGAGAGGATTTCCGCTCCTCATTCCATTTGCCGCGCCGATTCTTTCCACAAAAAGATCTTCCAAAATTTAGCGTGATGATATTGTGTCTTTTAAAAAACGTTTACCGGACAGCAATAGTCATTTTTCATCAATTACCGATTCAGTTTCACCCTCAAAAGAAGCGCATCCACCTAAAAGATGGATGCGCTTTATATTTGAGAAAACTCTCAAGGCAAATTACTTGCGGCTCTTGCCGTAGCGGCTCATGAACTTGTCTACGCGACCAGCGGTATCGACAAGTTTGGACTTACCCGTGTAGAAGGGGTGAGAAGTCGAAGAGATTTCAAGCTTTACCAAGGGATAAGTTTCACCTTCGAACTCGATAGTTTCAGAAGTTTTGCAGGTAGAGCGAGAGAGGAACATATCGCCGTTTGACATATCTTTGAAGACTACGGGGCGATAGTTTTCGGGATGAAGATCCTTTTTCATTTTGTGGGTTGATGGTTTATTGTTCGTTTATGAATACTGACGCTTTCGGCACATGTGCATCCCGAGCGAACACGGTATACGCCATTTTGGTAATGCCTCAGCGGTGTGTACGTGGGTGGCACGCACATCATTGGTCTAAATCGTGTGCAAAGATACGATTTTCTGATTTTTCTACAAAGGAATGCGCTGTCTTTTTGCAGTTTATAGCCCAAAAGAGAAGTTTCACCCCATTTTTTGCCAAATGGGCAAAGCGGGATAGGGGGCTGTTACATCTATTTCAATATGCGAAACAGGGTGCTCAAAGCGAATATGGCGGGCATGAAGACAGATGCTGCCATCGGGATTAGAGCGAGGCGCACCATACTTCAAATCACCGCGAATCGGATAGCCAATGGCAGAAAGCTGACAACGAATTTGATGGTGCCGGCCGGTATAAAGACGCACTTCCACTAATTGCAAGCGGTCGCCTTGTTGCAAGCGTGCCAACGAGAGGCGGGCAAGTTTACTCCCTTGCACCTCCTTCACGTGAGCATAGGCTTTGTTTTGTCGTTCGTTGCGTGTGAGATAGTGTTCCACCTCCATCGGTTCTTCTCCAATCGCACAAGAGGATTGTCTCTCTATGGGCTGACGCGACACAATGGCGTGGTAGGTTTTCTGCACCTTTCCGGTACGAAACATTTCATTGAGTCGGGTGAGCGCCTTGGAGGTGCGGGCATAGACCACTACCCCACTCACCGGGCGATCCAAGCGATGAACCGTGCCAAGAAACACCTCACCCGGTTTGTGATATTTCTCTTTGAGATAGGCTTTAACAGCATCGGCCAGCGTAGAATCGCCGGTTTTGTCGCCTTGCACAATCTCTCCTGCGGCCTTGTTGACGATGATGAGGTGGTTGTCTTCGTAGAGAACTTCCATAATCGGGAAAATACGAGAAGATAAAAGCGTGCCAACGCGCTGCAAGATGAAGCACATTGGCACGCTGAAGATGAAAAGCGGGTTTATTACATGTTCATACCGCCATCCACTTGGATGACCTGACCTGTAACATAGGCCGAGAGGTCGGAAGCGAGGAAGACGGCCACATTGGCCACGTCTTCGGCTTGTCCACCACGGCGAAGGGGAATCTTTTGCATCCAATCCTTGCGCACGTCTTCGGGAAGTTGGTGAGTCATGGCCGTTTCGATGAAGCCGGGAGCAATGCTATTGGCACGCACACCACGGCTACCCATCTCTTGGGCTACACTCTTGGCCAAAGCAATCATACCGGCCTTTGAAGCGGAATAGTTGGCCTGACCGGCATTGCCATGCACACCTACGACGCTCGACATGTTAATGATTGAACCACCGCGCTGACGCATCATGATGGGCAGACAAGCATGGATAAAGTTGAAGGCCGACTTCAGATTGACATTGATTACGGCGTCCCATTGAGCTTCACTCATGCGGAGCATCAAGCCGTCTTTAGTAATACCTGCGTTATTGACGAGGATATCGATTTGACCGAAGTCTGCATGAATTTTCTTCACGATTTCTTCAGTTTCGGCAAAGTCGGCAGCGTTAGAAGCATAAGCCATACACTTCACGCCTTTGGCCTCAATTTCTTTGCGAGTAGCTTCACCATTTTCATCAATAACGAGGTCGGTGAATGCGATATTCGCGCCCTCTTCGGCAAATCGAAGAGCGAGCGCCTTACCAATGCCGCGTGCGGCACCGGTTACGAGAGCGGTTTTACCAGATAAAAGTCCCATAAATGCTTGTATGTGTTAAATGTTTTGATTTAGTTTTTGACACCGAGAATGCGTTGAATCAAGCGTTCCACCACAGCCACACTATCTTCCATCGAAAGCCCTTCTCCCAAACGGTCGAACATAAAGGGTACCTCGATGCCTTTAACGGCATAGTGAATGACATCGGCCGTGAGATTGACGTGTTCAATATCAAACGTGCCCATCTCCATACCTTCTTGCAAAATACTGCGGATGACACGTATTTCCTCCAAGTCAAACTTGCGACGCGCACGCTCCACAAGATTGATGTCGCGGAAGAACTCCGCCCGCAAAGAACCATTGCGTTTGACCACTTCGGTCACCATCTTTAAGTGTCCATACACTAAATTGAGGATTTTGCGTTCAGGTTCGATGGGCATTTGCACTATCTTATCCATCTCTTCCGAGAGATGCTCCAACTCATACTCAATCACAGCAAGGAAGATTTCTTCTTTGTTGCGGAAGTAGGTGTAGAGCGTGCGTCGCCCTTTCTGTGAGGCAACAGCGATGTCATTCATCGTCGTTCCATCAATGCCTTGCTTGGCAAAGAGTTTTCGCGCTACTTCAATGAGTTTGTGTCGGGTTTTACTGATGGACATGGTGAAAATCTCGATAAGAATGGTGCAAAGTTACGCATTTTTTTGCAAAGTGTGCAATTCTAAAACAACTTTTCCTACGTTTGCAAGGGCTGCAAACGTAGGAAAAGGAGCATTTTAGTGACTGCGACAAATCATTTCGCGCATAATGTCGGCCATCAAGGGCTGCACGGCATTGGCCGCTTCCTGCACTTCCTCGTGACTTACTTCTACGATTTTTCCTTCCACGCCCAGGTCGGTGATGATGGAAATACCGAACACGCGAATGCCGCAATGGCGCGCTACGATGACTTCGGGCACTGTCGACATTCCGACGGCATCACCGCCCAAAGCATGATACATTTTGTATTCGGCAGGCGTTTCAAAAGTAGGTCCGGACGTACCCACATAGACACCTTCAACATGCTTGATGCCTTTCTCTTGAGCAATGGTGCGTGCCAAATCCAACAATTGGTGGTCATAGGCTTCACTCATGTCCGGAAAGCGTGGACCAGTGGGGAAGTTTTTACCACGGAGAGGATGTTCGGGGAAGAAGTTGATGTGATCGGTGATGAACATAATGTCGCCGATTTGGAAACTTGCATTCGTTCCTCCGGAGGCATTAGACACAAAAAGGGTTTTAATGCCGAGTTCGTACATGACACGAATGGGGAACGTCACCTCCTTCATCGAATAACCTTCATAGTAGTGGAAGCGTCCCTGCATGGCAAGTACCTCTTTTCCACCGAGCCGTCCGAAAATCAAACATCCGGAATGACCTTCTACCGTCGAAACAGGAAAGTTAGGAATGTCGGCATAAGGAAAGGTTTCAACAACTTCGATTTCTTCTGCCAAACGCCCTAAGCCGGTGCCGAGAACGATAGCAGTGGTGGGTTGCAGCGTGGTGTGTGATTTAATCCAGGCTGCTGTTTCTTGAATCTTTGCTAACATAGTTATATAAGGTGTTTATAAAAGCGTCTTCTTCATGAAAGAGGAAGCGCGGTGTGATACGAATGGGGTGTAGGCGCGCAGTGACGGTATCGGGCAGATTAAGTTCTGCCAAGCGAACCGCATCTTTTTGAGTGGTCAATATGGTGGCATGTCCCTGCGCTTTCTCAATGATGCGCTGGCAATCGGTCGCTGTGAAGCGGTGATGATCGGCAAAGTGGAGATGTTCAACGCAAATGCCTTGCGCTGCGAGGTGTTCCAACAGAGGTTGAGGCTGTGCGATACCGGTGATGAGTAAGGCCGTGGAAAGTTCCGGCAGAGGCTCATAGTCTAACGTCGTAAAATAAACGTCTTGATAAGGCAAAGGCGCTAAGGCTTGCAACACCCTGCTGCGTTCAGCACGCGATAAGTCCGGCGGACACTTGGTGACAATGATGATCTGTGCACGTTCTGCCCCGCTGCGGCTTTCGCGAAGCCTCCCCGCAGGCAAAAGGTAGTCGTTCACATAAAGTCGCCGATAGTCGGTGAGCAGAATGTTCATATCCGGACAGACATAGCGGTGTTGAAACGCATCATCAAGCACCACAACATCCAATTGGGGAGCAGCAGCTAAAAGTTGTTCAATGCCTTTGCAACGATTTTCACTCACAGCACACAGCACCTGTGGAGTATCGAAATGCAAGCGCATTTGCAAGGGTTCGTCACCCACCTCTGTTGCAGTGGAGGCCGCTGTCACCCAGCGAAAGCCGCGCGTGGTGCGTCCATATCCTCGCGACAAGATACCGATTTGTTCGGCATGTGCTTTCAACCGCTCCACAATCCACTCCGTGTGCGGTGTCTTTCCAGTCCCTCCCACAGCCAGGTTACCCACTCCGATAAGCGGAACCGGGAAGCAGCGGGAAGGCAGCATGCCACGATCAAACAGTGCGTTGCGCAACCTCGTTACAAGATGGAAAATCCAAGCAAGTGGAAGGAGGAATGGGTTCATTGAAGATGGGGGATAAAGAACATACGTGCTTGGAGCATATTGTGTTCTTTGGCATTCACCATAAAGGAGAGCGGAGCATAATATTCTCCCAACATCATGCGGAGCTTACGTTCCATATAATCATCTTTCTTCGTGGAGCTTGCCAACTGTTCAAACCAACCCGGAGCTTCGGGATAGGTCGTCGTTTCGTAGTCTTTGAGTTTGCCAAGACGTGCCGCATATTTCACGGCATCTTCGAGCGAACCCAGTCGGTCTACCAAGCCGTTCTTCAACGCTTGATTACCCGTCCACACGCGACCTTGGCCGATACGGTCTACATCGTCCAAGTTCATTTTCTTACCGGCTGCGGTACGCCCATTGGCTACACGCGTGATAAAAAGTTTGTAGCCGCGATTCACATAGCCCTGCAAAGCCGCACCTTCAGCGGCGTTGAAAGGACGACCTTGGCTGTAAAAGTCTGCGCTTTCATTGGTTTTGACCACGTCAAAATTCAAACCGAGTTTTTGCGTAAGCAGTTCCGAAGCATCGGGAATCATTCCAAAGATGCCGATAGAGCCGGTCAGCGTGGCAGGTTCGGCAAAGATATAGTTGGAACCACATGCCATATAATAACCGCCGGAAGCCGCCATACCCCCCATCGAAACAACCACGGGCTTTTTCTTTTTCAGCAGTTGGACGGCACGCCACATTTGTTCACTGGCATAGGCACTACCGCCTCCGGAGTTGATACGCAACACCACAGCCTTCACTTTTTTGTCGTTGGCCAAGGCATCTAAATCGCTCACCACTTTCGAACCGACAATTTCTTGAGAAGATCCCATCAAGCCACCTGTACCGGCAGCATCCACGATAGCCCCCTCAGCATAGTAAACCGCCACTTTGTCGTCAGCCTGTTTCGGTTCGGCAGTGAGTGACAATTGTGCAGAGCTGACGAGTTTGGGCGCTACCCCACCCACGCGTTTACGCAGCACATCGCGCACTTGATCCACATAGAGCAAATCGTCCACCAAGCGTAGGCGCTTATAGTCCACAGCATCGGAGAAAGTGACATAACGGTCGGCATAAGCATTGAGGGAGTCGAGCGGCAAGCGACGAGATTGGCTCACTGCCGTGGCCACGCCCTGCCAAATATCAGAGATAAAGGAGGATACTTGCGCGCGGTTGGCGTCGCTCATTCCTTTGAGGATAAAAGGCTCAACGGCACTCTTATAAGTACCCACCTTAAACACCTGCATCTTCACCCCGAGTTTTTCGAGCAATCCTGTGTAGAAGACAGGCTGACTGGCAATACCGCGCCATTCCAGCATACCGGAAGGATTGATATAGACCTTATCGGCCACGGAAGCCACATAATAACCGGCTTGCGTGTAGGAGTCAGCATAGGCGATGATAAACTTCTTTGATTTTTTGAACTCTACCAAAGCCCTACGTAGTGCTTGGAGCGTAGCATAGTCGGAAGCAAGTGCACCGCTTTCAATGTAGATGCCGTCAACGTCCTCATTGGTGGCGGCTTCACGGATGGCAGTCAAATAATCGTCAAGTCCTTGACTTTGGAGGGCATCGTTGCCCATCAGTTCTGCAAGGGGATTTTCCTCCTCAGCACGGTCGTGGAGCGTACCGCTCAGTTTGAGGTGCAACACGCTGTGCGACTTGATGCTTGTCGGGTCGTCACTGAACATACCGACCACGGTGATCATCACCATCGACATCACAAACGTGAAAACACCGACCAACATTACGCCTACCATTGAGGCGAGGGTATATTTTACAAAGTCTTTCATTTCCAATCAATATCTTATTCAATGACCAGTTCCACAGGACAATGGTCGGAGCCTAAAATCTCAGGATGGATAGCAGCCGACCGCAGGCGCTCGTTGAGCCGCTTCGAAGTAACAAAATAGTCAATACGCCACCCTGTGTTGCGCTCGCGGGATTTGAAGCGATAGCTCCACCACGAGTAAGCCCCTTCTTGTTCAGGATAAAAGAAGCGGAACGTATCGGTAAATCCACTTTGGAGCATCACTCCGAATTTTTCACGCTCCTCGTCCGTAAATCCGGCGTTACGACGGTTGGTTTTCGGATTTTTCAAGTCAATCTCCTGATGCGCCACGTTCAAGTCGCCGCAAAACACCACCGGTTTTTGGGCATCGAGCGCAAGGATATACTCTCGGAAAGCATTGTCCCAGGTCATGCGATAGTCCAATCGACGCAGTTCATCCTGCGAGTTGGGGGTGTAGACGGTGACGAGATAAAGGTCGTCAAACTCAAGGGTGATGACGCGCCCTTCGTGGTCGTGCTCCTCCTGTCCAAGGCCGTAGGTCACGCTCAGCGGACGGATGCGGGTGAAGATACAAGTGCCCGAATAGCCTTTCTTTTCGGCGTAATTCCAATAACTTTCGTAGCCGTCAAAGGCGATGTCTATTTGGCCTTCTTGCAACTTGGTTTCTTGCAGGCAGAAGCAGTCGGCATCGAGCCGGGCAAAAGCTTCTTCAAAGCCTTTTTCGCGACAAGCCCGCAAGCCGTTGACGTTCCAAGAGATGAATTTCATGCGATAGGGATAAAGGGAAAATCTATTTTTATTTTGTGCAAATATAGTGCTTTTCTCCGAAAGAAGGGCGGTTTTGCGCAAAAAGGTGCAGTTTTGCACCCCTTCCGAAAGCAAAAAGAGCGGACTACTTCTTGCGCGGCAGCAGGGCCGACTGCGGATTGCGCACACCGGCAGCACGATTGAGAAAAGCCTTGGCCGTTCCAAAACTTAGGTTCATGTCAAGGCGGATGGGCAGGTGGTTGGCATCGTCCGAGATGAAGAACTTCACGATTTCCTTCTCCTTGCCATCGTCCTTTTCCATAAACGAGAAGACAAGGCAACGGTAGGTCTCACCCATCTTGTCGAGCTTCACGTTCTGCCGGCCGCGGAAGACGATGCTCTGGCGCGAAGTCCCGCCGCCGTCGGCAATGTTGAAATACTGCCGCGTACCGGGACGCCAGTCCGTCACGTCGTAGGAGCGCGCACGGAGCATCATCGACACCATGTCGTAGACGCAGGTCGAGAAGGTGGCCTGCTTACGCTCGTTGCCGCGATAGTTCTTATTGACCGTCATGTCCACGGTGCACTTCCCACCGTTGTAGCTGTAGCGCACGTCGTCCACCCGATAGTACGACCCTTCGTGGGCGTGCTTGTTGAAAGCCAGCGGCACAAGCCCCGTGGTCGTATAGGCCGTGAGGGTGTCGCGCATCACGAAAAACTTGTCCGCGCGCCGATTGGTCGAGGTGATGAGATAAGTCCGATAGGCCGGTTTGCCGGCATAGGTCGTTTGCTTCACTTCCCACTTGGCCGTGCCCACCTTCACCCACACGAAACTCCAATTGAAGTAGAGGTCGAAGTCGAGTGTTTCGCCGTCGGAAAAGGCGGTGTTCGTACCGCCGCACTGCGCCGAGGCCGCATTCCAGCCCAGGCAGAGAAGAAGAAAAGTCAGAAAGATTTGTTTCATAAGAAAGAGGATGAGATATGAATAAAGCCGGATGCACTACCCCCGAGAAGCGGCAGCGCGGGAGAGTTGATAGCTGTTCCACAGGTTGTGCCAAACGCTGTAGAAACCGCCCGCGATACTGCTCACGGGGTCAAAAAAGGTGTAGCCCGCCCAGATGAGAAACACCGTGTTCTTCTGCCCCAGCGCCTGACCGCCCGCAATGGGGTTGCCGTGGCTGCGGCCGATGATCCGCCCAAGGGCAAACTGCACAATGCACGCTCCCAGACTCACGGCTCCGATGGCCAGCAGCGTGCCCACAGCCGCCCTCGTGGTCATCAGCGCATGGGTGCTCACGGTGATGGCCATCGCCAGGCTCACCGCCCAAAGGTAGAAGGCGAAATCCTTCAGCCCAAGGATGCAGCGATGCAGAGGTTTGAAGAGAAAGCGCACCAGCAGCGCCGCAAAAAAAGGGAGGATGAGCATCGGGAAAATCCGCCCCATGATGAGGAAAAACGAAGTGAAAAAGTCCAACTCTGGATGCGGTGCCACCCACGGCACAACGGCCGGCACACTGAGCGCCACGGCAAGGTTGATGAGGATGGTGTAGGTCGTGAGTCCCTCGATGTCGCCCCCGAGTTTGCCGGTCACGACCACCGCTGCCGTGGCCGTGGGACAGATGAAGCAAAGCATCGCCGCTTCGACCACGGGCGCAGGAACAAGCGCAGGAAAGGCACGCAGCAACGCGGCCGACGCCACAAACGCACCACACTGCACCACAAGATGCACCGCGTGCCAACGACGCGGCACGAGATGATGAGGGTCGACCTTGCAAAAGGTCACGAAAAGCATCGTGAAGATGAGCACAGGCTGCACCGCCTTCACCGCCCCCAGTGCCGACGGCAGTAGACGCACACCAAAAGGCAGCGCCATCCAAGCAAAATAGAGCGCGGCGCCCAGCACGATGGCGATGGCAAGCATCCAGGTGCGAAGAAATCGTTTCATAGGGTCGGAAAAGAAAAATAGGACGAAAGGGCGAATTCCCTCCAAAGGCATCGGCAATCGGAATGCGGTTTCCTCGCATTCCGGCTACCTCCCTCGTGCATTGTGAAGCGCGCCTATGCAAAACTCCATGCGCATGGCGTTCAAACGCCAATAGCATGGCGTCGCGTCGCCAATAGTATGGCGTTCCGTCGCCAATAGTATGAAGTTTTGTTGGCGACAACAACCTCGATGTACAAAGTACTTATCGAGAATAGTCGTAAGTATCTATTTCTTCATCGAAAGTGAGAGGAGCAGTGTAGCCTCGCTCGCGAAATAGGGCAACAAGGCCCTCTTGCTCCTCCGGAGTAAGCCATCGTTTGCAATGCGCTGTGCGATAGTAGCTGCCTTCGCTGCCAAGAAATGACAACACAGCATTGCGCAGCCCTTGCGCATCGCAGTGTTTCACCTCATCGTAGAGGTGCGAAAATCCGCGAGCCAGATGTACCACGCGCGGCTCCACAAAGTGAACGCATTTGTCCTGCTTGCGCGCGGTGGGAAAGACCGCCATCCCCATCGTGGGCGGTGGCTCCTTGGGGTCGGCCTCGATGAGCTTCTGCCCTGTGAGATGGCGCAGACATTGTTCGCGCTGTGGACATTCAGGGTCAAAGCAATGTCCCCACATTTTGGGGATTTGCTGAAATAAAGGTGTGGTAGGCATTAGTAGGATATAGATGAAGTTAGGTTGAAAATCAATCGTCGGCTTTACCCTTTTCCGCCTTCGAGCTTCAACATCTCGTCGCGGAGCTGAGCGGCAGTGACAAAATCCAATTCGGCAGCAGCGGCCTTCATCGCATTGCGGAGGGTCTCTATGCGCGCCAGGCGGTCGGCCTCATCGAGGACGGGCGGGGGAGCGGATTTGCCTTCGAGCCGGGAGGGGTGAAGCCGCTTTCCGCCATAGCCGGCAGCGGCTTCCGCCGCTTGAAGCACCGCCTCAGCCTGCGGAGTGTAGCCACTCTTGGCGGCGCGGGGTGCCAAATCGGTGGCACGCGCTTCGACACGGTCTTTGCCGAGCTGCCCGAGTTGACTCGGAGCGCTTGCCTTACGGATTTGGGTGGGGGTGATACCATGCTGCGCGTTATACTCCATTTGTCGCAAACGGCGGCGATTGGTTTCGTCGATGGTGAGCTGCATGGAGCGCGTGATGCGTTTCGCATACATGATGACGCGGCCGTTGACATTGCGCGCGGCACGTCCTGCCGTCTGTGTCATCGACCGGCGGTCGCGCAGAAACCCTTCTTTGTCGGCATCGAGAATAGCCACGAGTGCCACTTCGGGGAGGTCGAGCCCTTCGCGTAGGAGATTGACCCCCACCAGCACTTGGTAGACACCGGCACGGAGGTCTTCCATGATTTGTACGCGCTCGAGGGTATCGATGTCGGAATGGATGTAAGCCGTGGCAATACCGAAGGAAAGAAGATATTCCGACAGTTCTTCGGCCATGCGTTTGGTCAAGGTGGTGATGAGGGTTCGCTCATCATGGGAAACGGCAATCCGGATTTCTTCGAGCAGGTCGTCGACAGGGAAATCCGTGTCGCGCACTTCGATAGGCGGGTCGAGCAAGCCGGTGGGGCGGATGACCTGATCAACGAAGGTGCCGCCGGCCTGCGCCAGTTCGTAGTCGTCGGGGGTGGCACTGACGTAAATGACCTGCCGTGCCAAGGCTTGAAACTCTTCAAATTTCAGCGGGCGGTTGTCTAACGCTGCGGGCAGGCGGAAACCATGACCCACGAGCGACTCTTTACGCGAACGGTCGCCACCATACATGGCACGGATTTGTGGAATAGAAACGTGACTTTCATCAATGACGATGAGAAAGTCTTCCGGAAAGAAATCAAGCAGGCAGTAAGGGCGCGTGCCGGGAGAGCGTCCATCGAAATAGCGCGAATAGTTTTCGATGCCCGAACAATGCCCTAATTCGCGTATCATCTCGATATCGTAACTCACACGCTCTTCAAGGCGTTGGGCTTCGAGGTCTTTGTGTTGCTCCTTGAACCACTGCACCTGCTCCACGAGGTCGTCTTGGATTTGTCGGATGGCCAATTCTTGGGTTTCCTTGGACGTGAGGAAGAGGTTGGCCGGATAGACTTTGTACTCATCGAACGTGCCGATGCGTTGCCCCGAAAGACTGTCGACCTCCTCGATGCTGTCAATCTCATCTCCCCAAAAGTTGATGCGCAGCACATCGTCGGAGTAGGCCAAAAAGATATCCACCGTGTCGCCCTTGACGCGAAAGTTGCCGCGCTGTGGTGCAACATCGTTGCGCGAATAGAGGCTGTCGACCAGTCGCCGTAAGAGGACATTCATCGCTATGCACTGCCCTGTGCGGAGCAAGATGACGTTTTCATAGAAAGCCGAAGGATTGCCCATGCCGTAGATGCAACTCACGGACGACACCACGACCACATCTTTTCGTCCCGAAAGCAAAGCCGAAGTGGCCGCCAAGCGGAGTTTGTCGAGGTCGTCGTTGATGGCGAGGTCTTTCTCAATGTAGGTATCGGTCGAGGCGATGTAGGCTTCGGGCTGATAGTAGTCGTAGTAGGAGACATAGTACTCCACGGCGTTGTTGGGAAAGAATCCCTTCATCTCGGTGTAAAGCTGGGCAGCCAATGTTTTGTTGTGGGAAAGGATAAGGGTGGGCTTACCAATGTTGGCAATGACATTGGCTATGGTGAAGGTTTTGCCCGAGCCCGTCACCCCTAAAAGGACTTGTGCAGGTTCGCCGGCCTGCACGCCTTCGGTGAGTTGGCGTATGGCTTCGGGCTGGTCGCCCATAGGACTGTAAGGAGAGGTAAGTTGAAAAGCTGCCATAATGTTCGATGGAGTTGGAAACGGTGTTCCTTGGGAGTGAATGCCACGGTTGACCACAAGCGGCTAACCACGACTCTGAGTTAATAGCGACAAAGGTACGAAAAAAAACGACGCCACCTCCTTCTACATATAAGAAAAGCGGCAGCGCGAAATCATCGGCACCCGCATTTTCCACGCTTTTGTTGAGTTTCACTTCAATATATGGAGATAATCTTTCCATTGCAGGGATAATACGTTTTTGGCAAAAAGTCCCTTGAAAGTTTGCTGGTAATAAATGTATTACCTATCTTTGCCACATAATAAAACGCCTGTCAAACAAACTAAAAAGATGCCTACACTTTTTATACTATTCGGCTTCAAGTTTATGTTCTACTCAAACGACCATATTCATGCGGTGAGAGGAGGAACAAGCGCAAAGTTCAATGTTTTGCCCGATGTCGTGTTGGTAGAAAATCATGGTATGAAACCCGCTGAATTAAAATTGGTAGAATCAATAGTTGAAGAAAACAAAGAAATTATCATTGAACGTTGGAACACGTTCTTTAATGGAAGTAAGTGATTATGGAAGTAAAAGTATGGACTACCGACACCGAGATTTGGGTTGAGCGTGAGGACGGAACACGAGGTTTTGAATGCTTTGCCGATTATCCACGTTTGCGCGATGCTACTGCAGAGGAGCGCAACGCCTATGAAGTACTTCCTTATGGTCTGCATTGGGAGGCCTTGGATGAAGATTTGAGTTTTGAGGGCTTTTTCAACAAGAAAGAGCACACCGCCTTATATCGCTTCTTCATGAAGCATCCCGAACTCAACGCTTCTGCCATTGCTCGACGCTTGGGCATCTCGCAAAGCCTGTTTGCCCAGTACATCAGTGGCAACAAACGCCCATCTGCAGAGCGTGAAAGGCAAATTACAGAGCAGATACATCATATCGGTGCTGAATTGATGGCTGTAAGTTTGTGAACCACACTACTCAATAGAGATTTAGACCAAAAGGAGAAGAGACTATGTCAAAACATTTATTTTGTCACGGTCTCTTCTTTACTTTCTCATAAAAAAGCGCTCCAAAACATCTATTTTGAAGCGCTTTCGTGTATCTACTTTGAAAACCTCTAATCAACAAGTGTGTGCAGAAAGGAAGGGGCACCCTCCTGCACTATCATTTGTTTGACAAAAGTACGCCTTACGAGAAATGCTCTCTGGGCTTCCATACTCGTGCTTTTATCCGCGTGTGTACTGCTGTTAACGACGCAGGAGAGGGAACAAAAAGAAAAGTGCCACACAGCTTCTGCTGTGCGGCACTTGTGGCGGAAGGAGGGGGATTCGAACCCCCGGTACGGTTGCCCGTACGTCAGTTTAGCAAACTGGTGGTTTCAGCCACTCACCCATCCTTCCCTACCTAATGTGGGTGACATCTTGTTTGTCAAACGCGGTGCAAAAGTAGGTATTATTTTTGAAACCCGCAAGTAAAGCGGGAGAAAAAGTGAAGAAAAAGTGCAGATACAGCGTTTTCTCAACTGAAATTCGTACTTTTGTAATCGAAATTTTCAATCTATGTCTTATTCGCTCCCTCCTTCTTCTGTCTTTCGGTTGCGCTGTGCACCCCTGCCTTTGGTACGTATCGGTCTTATCGGTCTCGGGCAACGCGGTTTGCAAACCCTCCGTCGCTATGCCGACGTGGAAGGCGCGCAAATTTGTGCTTTGGCTTCGCTGGCAGAAGAGGAGGTGGAACGTGGAAATGCTTTGCTGGCAGAAGGGGAACGACCGCAGGTGCGCACTTTTTTCGGAAAAGATGCTTGGCGAGAACTCTGTGCACTCCCTGATTTGGACGTTATATATATATGTACCGATTGGAGCAGCCATACTTTCATAGCCGTGGAAGCGATGCGTTGCGGTAAGCACGTGGCCGTAGAGGTACCTGCCGCCACTACGGTGGAAGAATGTTGGGCGTTGGTGCGTACGGCCGAAGCCACACAGCGGCATTGCTTCATGACGGAAAACTGCTGCTATGACTGGTTTTCGCTGGCCACGCTGCGCCTGCGGGATACCGGTTTCTTTGGCACCATCACTCATTGCGAAGGCGCTTATCTGCACGACTGGCGCGAACTCTTCTCCACCGGACACGAGAGTGCACGGGCTTGGTACAGCCAAAGCTGCCGACACGGTGGCAACCCTTATCCGACCCACGGCATCGGCCCTATCGCACAGTTGCTGCGGTTTCATCGTGGCGACGGCACAGAAAAAGGCGACCGCATGCACCACCTCGTTTCGATGACGGGGCATGCAGCCGGCGCCGAAAGTCTATTGGGACATGCCAACCACACCCTTATCACCACCGAGCGCGGAGTGACCATTCTTTTGCAATTTGATGGCACGACCCCACGTCCTTACAGCCGTATCCAAGGTGTGAGCGGCACAGAGGGTTTTGTACAGAAATATCCCCTGCCCACACTCCACTCAAGCACGTTGGCTCTGGTGGGTGATGCCGCCGAAAATCATCTACACCGGTATATGACCGACCACGCTGCACAACTTTGGCACGAAGGACGGCAGAAAGGCGTGGCTAACGAAATGAACTACGCCATGGATCAGCGATTTATCTATTGCCTGCGCCAAGGACTTCCGCTTGACATCGACGTCTACGATGCTGCGGAGTGGTCGTGTCTGAGCGAACTTTCCCGCCGTTCGGCTCTGCAAGGGGGGACTCCGGTGGAGATTCCCGATTTTCTCCATCACGATGAGTAAGAGATTTGTATAGAAAGAGCCTTCGTTTCACAGACGTTTTCTCGCCACGGCATTACTCAAAACTCATCCTTCGTTTGAACACTGCTCGTTTGGCTAAACGAAAACGTTCGTTTCACAGACGTTTTCTCGCCACGGCATTACTCAAAACTCATCCTTCGTTTGAACACTGCTCGTTTGGCTAAACGAAAACGTTCGTTTCACAGACGTTTTCTCGCCACGGCATTACCTTCAAATCCACCTAAAAACTTACCCAAGACAACATCAACCTAAAATCTCACCTTATGACAAACCTCGTTTTTCTTGACAGCCACGCCCTCAATCCCGGAGATTTGAGTTGGGACGCCCTTACCCAACAAGGGCATCTCACAGTCTATGAACGCACCGCCCCTGAAGAGGTGGTGGCACGCAGCCAAAATGCAGAAGTGCTTATCCTCAACAAGGTGCATCTCACCGCCGAGCACTTCGCCGCCCTACCCCACCTGCGCTTGGTGCTCGTGGCCGCTACCGGCTATGATGTGGTGGATGTCGCAGCTGCCCGTCAGTACGGTGTCACGGTATGCAACGTACCGGCTTACAGTACACTGGCTGTGGCACAACACACTTTGGCACTCCTGCTTGAACATTGCAACCGCGTGGGGCATTATGCGGCACAATCGCAACAAGGCCAATGGGCTGCCAGCACGGATTTCTGCTATTGGGACGAACCTATTGTTGAACTGACGGGCAAGCGCGTTTCGCTCGTGGGCTTTGGCAACATCGGGCAAAAGGTGGCGCAACTTCTACAAGTGCTTGAAGCCGAAGTTTGTGTTGTTTCTTCCAAACCCCAAGAAGCATTGCCGACCGGCATTCAAAAGGTTTCGCTCGAAGAAGCCTTTGCCTCCTCCGACTTCGTTTCGCTACACTGTCCCCTTACCCCCGACAATCGTGCTTTTGTTAACGCCTCATTGCTGGCTGCGATCAAACCCGGTTTGGTACTCATCAACACCGCCCGCGGTGGGCTGATTGACGACGAAGCCGTGGCAGTAGCCCTGCGCGAAGGACGCTTGGCTTGTTATGCCTGCGACGTACTGAGCAGCGAACCGCCCACTCCTGCCCATCCGCTTCTCCACACTCCCCACACCTTCGTGACTCCTCACATCGCATGGGCAAGCCGCGATGCCCGCAACCGCATTGTCAACATCATGGCCGACAATCTCCGCGCATTCCTCAACGGCACCCCCATTCATCAAGTGGCGTAGGCAACCCTGGTTTCCTTATGGCCTCTCAACAATTCGGGTCGGACTTCATTTTGCGAAGTCCGACCCTTTTTCGTAATTTATTGCTGTCCGGTAAAAGTTTTTCAAAAGATATCATATCCTCACGCTAACTTTTGGAAGGCCTTTTTGGGGAAAGAATCGGCGCGCGAAAAATGGAATCAGGGCCGGAAATCCTCTCGCGCGCACGCGCGTATTCCCTTGCAAAATGTGTTTTTATCCTTCACTTCCTTCACCGAATAAGCTATTCTCTTGTTGGACAGGGGCTTATGGGTGAAGGTTTTTGTTTTTCTTCATCCTTCACCGAAAGGAGTGATTTTGAGAGGATGGCCGAGGAGGTGAAGGAAGTGAAGGAAAAAACACGAAATTTGTGTGTATGCCGAGTGTGAACATTTTCCTCAGAGGTAGTTTGATTTAGATAGGAGCTGAAAAAAACTACCTCTGAGATAGATTAACCCACTTCATTCGGAAGGCGTTGAAATGTTAAAGTCGTGTTAAAGTCAAGGCTTCGTGGTAAGAATTGAGGGTGAGATGTCTATATATAAACAGGAGGGTTGCTTTTTGAAAAAGACAGCCCGAAGTCCTATTTTAAGGGATTCGGGCTGATATTTTTTGTAGTTTTGAAGTTTACCGGACAGCAATATATCGTAATCATAGATGGGTCTTCACACACCACCTGCATAAGACTCCAAGCAGGCCGACGCAACATGTCGTGCCACAGTCGCTCCCTGCCGTATGCGGTCGGCCATACCGATGCCATCGCGCAGATTGCCGGCAAGGGTCAGTCCGGGATAGGCCGTTTCGAGGGTTTCGACCGCAGCAAGACGTTGTTCGCTCGAAGCCTCATATTGCGGAATGGCACGCGGATGGCGGAAAATACCCAAATGAGCAGGTTTCACCTCGGCCGGCAATCGGAGCATACGATGGAGGACATCGTCAATGATTTCGGCCATCTCTTCATCGCTGCTGTCGAGCATTTCTGCATGGCGCACTCCACCGATGAAAACGGAGAAGACCGCCCCGCCCTGCGGAGCACGCCCTTCAAAACACGAGGAAGGGAAAAGAATGCCCAACACCGGTTGCGCCTCGGCTGAAGGCAGCAAACCGCCAAAGGCAGCAAACGCTTTCTCAGCCGTATCGTTCAAGCATACGGCCACTTGTATGATAGGGGCATAATACAAGGAGGAAACGGCCTGCATCTTCGTCTCTTCCACAAAAGGAAGGAGGGAGGGTAAAGCATAGGCGGGACAAGTGGTGATGACCTGCTGCGCTTTCATCGTGATGGGTTGCCCTTCCTGCTCAAACGTAACGCTCCACAAGTTTCCGGCCGTTGTGGGCGGTTGGAGCACCACCTGCTGCGCGTTAAGCACGATGCGGTCGCGTCCTACTCGGTCGGCCAAAGTGTGGACGAGGCTTTCCATACCTCCTTGGGCGGAAAACACCTGTTTTGTCGCCAAACGCTCACGTTCGGTCTTCGGCTGACGTGCCTTTTTCACAGCGCCACGCAGAAAACTACCATATTCTTGTTCGAGCGCATAAAGTTTGGGAAGCGCAAAACGTGTGACGAGTCGCATAGGGTCGCCGGCGTAGACACCCGAAAGGAAGGGATCTACCGCATTGCGCAAGAAGGTTCTACCGAGGCGGCGGACGGTGAGTGCTCCCACCGTTTCATTGGGGTCAGTGCCGCGACGGCGAAAAGGTTCGCCCAGCAGGCATAACTTATCGCGCCAAGAAAACAAAGACGTGGTCAATCCCGTAAGAAGTCCCGAAGGGAGGGCATGAAAACGATTGCCTTTCCAAATCCAGCGGGCTTTGGCTGCTTCACGTGCGGTGATGAGCGTACAGTCGGGGGAAAGAGCCTCGAAAAGTTCCACCACTTCGGGATGAGAAATCGCCCCCGTATTGGGGCCGCTTTCATAGACAAAGCCATCATGCCGGTAAGAGTGGATTTGACCCCCCACACGATTGGCAGTTTCCAGCACACAGACGTCAATACCTGCACGCCTCAGCCAAAAGGCAGTGGTCAGTCCTGTCAACCCTGCCCCTATCACAATTACCTGTTTCGTCAAAGACATACGCTGAGTTAAAGACATTAGAGGTGAAAGATAATGGATGTTCCCACGGTAATCGGCCGTCCGAGTTGAGCATAGTGGCTCAACAGCTTAAAGGCATAGACATTGTAGCGGGTATTCGCGAGGTTCTTCCCCCACACCTCCCACGAGAGGCGTCCGAAATCGGCACTGACTTTCGCATTGAGCAGCGTGTAGAAAGGTTGTGCCACGGCATTGTCCTCCGCCCAATAGATTTTGCCCACTCCCGTCAGACCGGCTCCGAAAGTGAGGCGACGCAGCCACCCACGATCAAAGTGTTGGGAATAGGAGGCATTAAGGCTCAACGTGTGACGCGGCACGAGGGGCAGCATATTGTGGGAAAAATCCTGCGTCGCGCTCTTCTTATAGTCGATGAAGCGCGCGTAAGTGTAACCATAGTTAGCCTGCAACACCAACGAATGGAACGGACGCGCCGTGATGGCAGCCTCCACCCCTTTGCTGTCGGAGTGTCCGGCATTGAGCAGAATGTTGCCTTTTCCCGGCACCGTATGGCTGACGTGTTGCTGACGCCAGTCGATATAAAACACAGCAAGGTCGGCCAACAGTTTTCCGTCAAGAAGACGAAGTTTACCGCCAATTTCATAGTTCCAGTTGTACTCTGGAGCATAAGTACGCTCACTGTCCGTGCGGAAAGTCGGATTAAATCCACCCGCTTTGTAGCCGCGCGTCACCGAGGCATAGTAAAGGTTGCGGTGCTTGGTGATGTATTGAAAAGCAAACTTAGGTGTCAATTGGTGGAAGTCGAGCGTGCTGCTGAACGTCCTGAGCGTATTGGGCGTGGCGGGAGCAGAGAGGCGGTATCCCGTTTGCGTATAGTCGTCGGTAGCGTGTTCGTAGTCGAAACGCAAACCAGCCGTTAAAGAGAGTCCCCGCCAAAGGTTGTAGCTTGATTGGTGATAGACGGCAAAGGCTGTGGTAGGTATCTCATAGTGAGCCGGCAGTCCGCGGTCTTGAACGATATACTGCGTTTCTACCGTATTGTCAATGGCCTGCCGCATCCCGAACGCACCCACAATCCACTGGTAGCGGCCGGCATTGTTGGACTTGAGTGTAAACTCCTGACTCAGCATTTTCTGTCCCAGCGTGTTGATGACAAAATAAAGGTCGGCCGGCGTAAAATCCTGGTCGATGGTCTGCCGGTCGTCAATATATTGAAAGGCCGTCTGGCTGTTGAACGAAAGGTTCTCTCCTTCATAGCGTGCGTTGAAGCCCGACGAAGAAATGAGACGGCGGTACGTGCCGGGGCGATTGGAGTTCACCGCCTCCGTCTTGCCCGTGGCAGGGTCGTATTTTCCATAGGGATAGCCTCCCTCATCAGAATGGTCAAGGAAAGAGTTGAGGCGGAATGTCCATTTGTCGGTCGGTTTCCAAAGCAGCGCCAGTCGGCCGAATCCTTCATCGAGAACATCGGCAGGTCGATTGAGCGTAGCGTTGCGGAAATAGCCTCCGTTGTGATGATAACCACCCGACACCGAAAAGCCTAACGAAGACGATAGGCGGGTATAGTTGGAAAATTGCACATTCACATCACTATGGTTACCCACTCCCAGTTTCAAACGCGTACCTTGATGATGGAGCGGCGAAAGCGAATGCACGTTGATTGTCCCTCCGATGGCATTGCGCCCAAAGAGTGTGCCCTGCGGTCCACGAAACACCTCCACGCTACTCACATCGGCCAAATCGAGGTCGAAAGCCGAATTTTCAAAATGCGGCACTCCGTCTACGTTAAAAGCCACCGTCGGGCCTTTGGCTTTGGCGCCGACTCCTCTAATGTAGATGGGAGAGTTTTGCTTCGAACCATAGTCGGGCATATAGAAGTTAGGGAGTATCGCCGTCAGTTCCTTGATATTGTTGACCTCCTGAGTGCGGAAGAAGTGCTGCCCGACCACCGACACCGACGAGGGGGCGAGGTTGCGCTTATTGAGTTTAAAATCCACTACCTTGACTTCTTCAAGGTCTACGTTGTTACAAGCTGTATCGACCACAGCATCCTGCGAGGGGGTCAGTGCCACAAGGCACAAAAGGGTATTGAGCATAAGAATATAAACTGTTATGTCTACCTAAATTATTTTGTCGGTGCAAAGGTACGGTCTTTTCGGAAAACTGGTAATCCTAAAAAATAAGGATAATTGGCTTTCACCCCTCCCTTTTCTCTCCAACCTTTCCTCTTTGCCCCCGACCGAGAGGGGACAACACCTATCCCTTTCGTACTTTCAAAATCGAAGTGCAACAAATCATTCGTTTTTTCATAGGTTCTAATC
>CAUUGL010000002.1:0-115777 GCA_963544845.1 uncultured Alloprevotella sp. | reverse complement strand
ATGATATATAGAGCTGCTGTGCGGCTTGAATTGGCTACAGCAACAGATGGGGAGGAGAGAGTAGGGGAGAAGAAAAAGAAATCGGTGAGGATGTTGAAGAACCTCACCGATGAGAAGAAAGCATATCTTGTGTTGAATAAAGGGAAGATGGTAAAAGTTACCAACCTTTTTGAGCCCATCCTGCAGCTTGATACCAAGCGGTGTGGCGGAAGGCAAGGTTGAGATCGCCTTGTGGGCAGTAGCGGGCGTAAGCCGTGTAGTGAGCTTGTGGAACGAACATTGAAACTCCGCAGTAGTGCTCGCGGTCAACATCTATGTAGTTCTCAACGAGTGGTCCGGAATAAAAGTGTGGAGTTGTTCCTTTGTAGACAATCGCAGCATCGAGAGCTGCTTTTACTGTGGCGTAGGCGGTAGGAGAGAGTTGACGGCGGAGAACATCGTTGAAATCGAAAAACTCCGGACGATAGAAGAAGTTACTTACATAGGGAGCATATTGCTGTGTTCCCATCAGGTTCCAGTAGTTTATCTCTCCAGAGGAGGTCGTGGTGGGAGCCGGGAGGACTGCGGCTAAAGCATCGGCGACGGCTTGTAGACGGTCGGTGCGCAGAATGGAGAGCACTACACCGAAATCATCAATTTTCTTATCGTATAATTCTTGGTAGTGGGCTACATAGGTTTCACCCAAACGGCGGATATCGGTGGCAAAAAGCCCATCGCGGAGTAGCGCGGTGTAGTTGCCACCAGAAGCCGAAATGGAGATAGGAGAGGCCACTAAATAGTCGGCAGTGCGGCGAAGATCATAAGCGGCTTCGATGCACTGCATCAAGCAACAATCGAATAAAATGTAGCGCAGAGGAACACCGCTCCGTTCGATGGCTGCCGCAAGTTGAGGAGTTTCTATTTCATCAGGATGTGCACCTTGAGCAGCTAAATCACGCGACATATTGCCATCGGGACCGACATCTATACCATAACTAAGAGGGCGAGGTGAGGAGGGAGAAAAGGTTTGAGTGGGAACGGCAGCGCCGGATTTTGCACTGGGCAGCCAGCCTGTGGCATGACTCCAAAGTACCAGTCCATAGTCGTCGGCCGGAAAATGTTGGCGTGTCCATTGCAGAAGTTCGGTCAGTGTGGAAGGGGCGGCAGAGTTGAGATCGGTCTCCCAGCGTTTGAGGAGTTTTGGAGCGGTGTAGCCGTAAGCCAAATCGTAGAGTCGTGGTGGACGATGGTCGTCAATAAAGAGGAGCAAGTGGTCGCCGGGCTTGATATATTTCATACCCTTGACCATTTCGATGCTATCTTGTACGTGCATCTGTAGTGTTCCCAAGGAGTTTTGTGCGGCTTGATAGACGAGAACCGTACGAGGGTGCCGCTCGATACTCAGGAAGTCTTCATCGTCGCGACACGACCAGAAGAGTGGAGTGATGGCGAGTGCGCACGACAAGAGGAAAGGAGAAATTTTAGTCATTATGAAATTAGTGTGTAGCCGTAGATGAACCTTTGGCAAAGGTGATAATCACCTCGTGATAGCCAAGATTGCTGAATATCTTAGAGAATTGCTCTTTGGCGTTTTGTTGTGCTTGTTGGAGGTGTTCGGGCGTAAGCGTACGTTGCTTCATCGCCTTTAGGGCTTGTTGATAGAGCTTTTGCTTATCTGCGGCCGACCAACTTCCTTCTTCAAAAAACGTGGTGGTACGTGTTTCATCGATGAAATCTTCATCCAACAGTTCGATGGGCGGTAATTGAAGAAAAGCAGTCGTGTTGTCGGCACGGAACCAGTTGTCGGAAACATGGCGTAGGTTGATGCCTAAACGCAAGGTGCCGCGATAAATACAAACGAGGTGGTCATCGTGGAGGATACCTGTGCGATGAAGTTCGGTCATCTCCTCAGTGGAAACGGAGAGAAACTCCCATTCGCCGATGTCACGCAGCCGGCGCACTTCTTCGGGGGTGCTTTCAATCGCCGAGGTCTGTTCTATAGTCAGCAACGACGTGTCGGTGGTGAGGGAATGCTTTAACCAAAAGTAGGTTGCTCCGATTCCCAATAAAGTAAGTAGGGAAAGGGAGAATTTCCAATGGCGAAACCACCAGCGGAAGAAACGCCACCACCGATTGGGGCGATGGGGCTTCTCTGTGGATTGTATTTCGGGGGGCGAAGAGGGGGAGGAGAAAGTTGTCATGATTTAGGGAGGGGAGTAATGAGACGGTGCAAAGCGGCATCGTCATAATCGCGTCGGAAACGAATGATAACTTGATTTTCACGAAAACCCATTTTGCTGAGCAGGGGGACGAGGGTGCGTGTTGCGCTTTCGCGTGCTGCTGCGACAAGACCATAGTTGTTCAGGTGGCGCATAATGCTGTCTTGTCCTTGTTGTGCCAAACGGTTGATTTCTTCATCAGAGAAGGAAGAACGCCCCAAGGAAACGTATTCTCGCACTTTGGCATGATTTATTTTAGAAGCGGTTACCTCTATATTAGGGTCGGGTAGGGTGACGATGAGAAAGGAATCCGTATAGTGAACATTGATAGCTGAAAAGCGGGTAAAGTCAATGTATGCTTTGAGTGTAACATCTATTGGAACAGCTGCTTTGCGATAGCCTGGTAGAGAAAAATTCAGCAACTTACCTCCTACTCGGGTTTTCTCATCCATCATCACCACTTTGTGCACTTGAAACTGGGTGGTGTAGAGGCGGTTCTGACGACGCACCTGCAACACCAAGTCCTGCATTCGTTCTTGTGCACTACGCTCCGGAACTGCCGTGGTTTCTTGCGCAGACTCCGAAGCGTCGGAGGAGTTGGATTTCGTGCAGGAAATCGGTAAAAAAGGGAGGAACGTACCTCCTAGTAGAAAAAGAAAAACGGAGAATTTGCGCATAGCGTGGAATTTGTGTTGACTTAAAAAGCAAAAGTAGCGATTTATTTTCATTTATCCTTGTTCTCTTGCATTTTATTCGTAACTTCGCTCCTGTTTTCTCAATCCCATTTAACTAATACGTTCGTTTATGACACGTTTTCTCATACCTCTTTATCTTGTCGCTGCTCTCGGTCTCACCACAGCCTGTGGCAATAAGGCGAACACCTCCTCCGCCAAGGTCGATAGTACCGAAATTCCATTGGCCGTAGAACAGGGGCCGGGACGTGATGACGCTCGTCACCTCACAGCAGAAGCCGACTATGCCGGACATCATTACACCTTTGATATCTATAAAACTCCGGACGACTCACTACCTCAGGTCAAGGACCGTTATGGTGACCCCTATCTTGACAATCGAGTGAAGCTCACCATTCAGCGGGATGGCGAAATGTTGTCTACGCGATTGTTCTGCAAAGCAGATTTTGCAGGTGTGATTGATGCTGATGAGGGCAAGAACTTAATTTTGGGAGGAATCGCGTTTAGCAGTGTCAAAAGTGATGGTTTCCAGTTTGGCGCACAACTTAACGGCCCTGGCGATGAAGAAGGAGGGTTGGCCTTCTTAATCACCCTTCCGCTGACCGGCCAAGGTGTTCCGCGCATCGTCAAAGATACCAATCAAGATACTTCGTCCGACGATAGTATGGATTGAGCTGAAGGACGCCCTTTGCTTCTCACCACGAATTTCTTTGGGTAAGAGAGGAGCAAAGGGCGTCCTTCGATTTTCGTGTGTGCCGTTTCTTGTTTTTCAGAAGGTGTGTACAACTGATTTTAAGGCTTCGTTTTCGCTATTTTGTAAGGTCTTATGGCTTGCTCCTTATTCTCCAAACATCTTGTTGTTACGCAGTGGTAGCATAAAAACAGGAATAACCAAGAATAAACACGACGTCGTTGTATGACGGAGTTTTGTTTGTGAGCCACCTTTCTGTATGTTGTTAGAAAGAATAGGTAGCATCCCTCTCAAATATTCATTTTTTTACTTTCCCGATATGTGTAAAGAGTGGTATTTTTGTCGATTGTTTGGGTTGTTTGGTCGATATTGCTATTTTCTATTTAAAAATACGGATGGAAGTCGTGCAAAGGCTTTGTGTAAAAATAGAGTTTTTCGTACCTTTGCACTAAGAAAATAGAGTAGCACCCTTATCAGAATGCATAAAAAACGTTTCTGGATTTGAGAAGCGTGCAGCTTTCATTTTCCCTCACAAGAACTATCCTATAGCCCCAACAAAGGGCTGCCTATTAGACAATACGCCCTATGAAAGAAGGAAAACGTAAACAGGCATCGGACAAACTATTGTTTGCACGTGCTAAAGAATTGATGGAGAGCCAGCAGATTTTCTTAGAACCCGATTTGACGCTCAACAAATTGGCCGATCGCTTAGAACGCAGTCGTACCAGCTTGTCAAGTGTGGTCAATCGTGAAACTGGAAAGAACTTTAGTTTGTGGTTAGCGGAGTATCGCATCAACTACTTTGTTGAGCAGTATCTGGCAGAGCAAGGTGGACAAGGAAAGATTGATTACAAACGATATGGCTTTGCTTCTCGCTCTTCTTTCTATCGCCTCTTCCAAAACTTCTTCAATTGTTCGCCCCACGAATATTTTCGTAAAAAACGGGACTCAGAATAAATGCCATGACATAGGCCGGTAGGTGTGTGTCCAATAACAAATATGACTATAGTATAATATATAAGAACGGTTGTCTCACTCCTTTTTGAGATGACCGTTCTTGCTTGTTATGATACGCATCCTATGCCCGACTTCTATACTTCAAGGGGTACAATCTTTAGGCTCAAATTCATAGCTGAAGGACTTCATGAGAGGGAAGGTACGTCTGACCGCGCTCAGTGTTTTGTCATACTTTTTATGAGGGTATCCCTCAACTTCTCTCATAAGATGTAGTCAGCGGCATACAAACCAGACACAAATATAAGTTTTTTACCACTTTTTTCAAGGTGAGCAATCCTCCCTTGCAAAGTTTTTCGTAAATTTGCCCCTATAAGTGGGCATTCAAGAGCAAACGCTGAGATGAAGACAGGGTAAACCTCGTTGTTGGAGGCGTTCCTGCCCTTCCCACTGAACACCGACTCACAATAAACAAACAAAATTCAACAAATACCCATCACTATTATGACTATCGACGCTTGTAATTTTGCAGGTAAGAAGGCTATCGTACGCGTAGACTTCAATGTACCCCTCAACGAAGAAGGTAAAATCACCGACGACACCCGCATCCGTGGTGCACTCCCCACCCTCAAGAAGGTGTTGAGCGATGGTGGCGCACTCATCATCATGAGCCACATGGGAAAGCCCAAAGGCAAGGTCAATCCTAAATTTTCGCTCGGACAAATCAAGGATGCAGTAGCTGCTGCATTGGAAGCACCCGTCACTTTCGCCCCCGACTGCGCAAAGGCACAAGATGCCGCTGCCGCTCTCAAACCTGGTGAAGTCTTGTTGCTCGAAAACCTTCGTTTCTATGCCGAAGAGGAAGGTAAGCCTGTTGGCATCGACAAGGAAGATCCCGCTTACGAAGCCGCCAAGAAGGCCATGAAGGAAAGCCAAAAGGAGTTTGCCAAGACTCTCGCTTCCTATGCCGACTGCTACGTGATGGATGCCTTCGGCACCGCTCACCGCAAGCACGCTTCTACCGCCGTCATCGCCGACTATTTCGATGCCGACCACAAGATGCTCGGCTACCTCATGGAAAAAGAAGTGCAAGCTGTCGACAACATCCTCAACAACATCAAGCGTCCTTTCACAGCCATTATGGGTGGCTCTAAGGTATCGACCAAAATCGGTATCATCGAGAACCTCATGGATAAGGTAGACAACCTCATTCTCTGTGGCGGTATGACCTACACCTTTGCCCGTGCACTCGGTGGCAACGTAGGTCAGTCCATCTGCGAAGAAGACAAGCTCGACCTCGCTCTTTCTATTATCGAGAAGGCTAAGGCCAAGGGTGTCAACCTCGTGCTCGGTACCGACTGTGTTGCCGGCGACGACTTCAAGAACGACTGCAACACCCAAGTAGTCAGTGTGAAGGAAATTCCCGCTGGTTGGGAAGGTCTCGATGCCGGTCCCGAAAGCCGTAAGGCCTTTGCCGCTGCCATCGAAAACGCCAAGACGATTCTTTGGAACGGTCCTGCCGGTGTGTTCGAATTCGACAACTTTGAAGGCGGTAGCCGCGCCATTGCCGATGCCATTGCTGTGGCTACGAAAAACGGTGGCTTCTCCCTCATTGGTGGTGGCGATTCAGTAGCCTGCATCAACAAGTTCGGCATGGCCGACCAAGTGTCGTACATCTCCACTGGTGGTGGCGCATTGCTCGAAGCCATCGAAGGCAAGGTACTCCCCGGAGTAGCAGCCATCAAGGGCTGATAGCCGTTTCTTACTGAAAACTCAACTCATTCAAGTTATAGAGTGCGTGCAGCCCGAGCCGCGCGGCTCTATAACTTTTGTTTTTTCTATGCATCGCCGTTCCTTTTCCCTTTTCATCGTGCTGTGTCTTCTCTTGTTGAGTAGTTGCACCTCACGCACGCCCTCCGCCGACACTTCACGTCCACAGCCCACCGATACCCTTGCTTTGCGCATTGCCTGTCTGCCCACGATGGCCTGTTTGCCTTTCTACTATGCCGCCGAAAGCGGTTTGGCCGATTCGTTCCACCTCTCCTTGGTGGTCAAAACCTATGCCGCCCAGTTTGATGCCGACACCACTTTGATGGGGCGTACCGTCGATGCCGGAGTGGCCGATGCCGCCCGCTTGGAGTATTACCGTACACAAGGTAAACTCACCTCCTTGCAGCGCATTCTGCCTCTCCAAGAGCGCTGGAGTCTGTTGGCCAACTCTCGCCGCCGCATCACCAACCTGTCCAAACTCAAAGGGCGCACCATCGCCATTGCACGCCATGCCGCTTCCGAGCGCTACTTGACCCACTTGCGCGACAGCCTTCGCTTCAAAGAGGACGAACTTTTCACACCGCAAGTCAATAATTTCCGTCTGCGTCTTCAAATGCTCGACAATGAGCAGGTCGATGCCGCTTTTTTACCGGAGCCGTATGCCGAACTGGCTCGCCTTTCGGGACACACGCTCCTCTCGACGGCCTCCGCTCAACGCTATCCCTTGGGGCTTTATGCCACTTCACGTGTGCAGAAGAACCAGCGTAAGGCTACTCAGTTGAAACGCCTCGTGCAGGTCTACAATCAAGCTGTTGTTCAACTCAACCGCAAGGCCAACCCTCTCCGCGACAGTCTGCTTATCCACAAGTATCAACTGCCACAGGAGAGCGTAGACAAGCTTCGTTTACCCCTCTACGCTCCCGTGCGATAAAACGGAGCACGACAAACTTGCCCTTTTGGCAACTCTCTCCCTAACCTCCTTTGCTCATGAATTCTGCCGCCTACCTCACCTTGCGCGATGATGCCCAAACCGCTTTGCGCGAACATCGCCTGCTCGACGCACTCTCGGCCATTGAGGGACAACTCTCCTACGCCGGTTGTTGGTCGCTGCGGGAGGAACTTGCCGACCTTCGCCAAGACTACACCATGTTGTTGACCTACCTGCATCAAGGGGCGGTCGACACCACGCGTTATGCCCAGCACCTCCAATTTCTCCGTCGGGCTTATGAGATGTCGGAACACATTCATCGCGACTATCTTTTTGCCCAGTCCGGCCTGCACCGCGCAGAGGTGTGGCGCACGTTGCAGCAGGGAGAAAGTGCCCCGCAGTTGTCGGCAGTGCTTCAAGGAAAAGGCTCTTTTCGATTACTTTTCGAGGTTGTCTGGACGGCGCCCACATGGAGCAAAGAGGAGGCGCAGTTGGCTTCGGCCTATCTTTCCGCTCCCCATGTCCCCTATCTCAAAGCCACCCTTCTTGCGGCCGTTTCGCTCGGTTTGTTCAGTTCTTTCGATGCCCGACGACTGGATTGCCTGCTCGATATTCTTTCTACCTCCGACGACGATTTTCTTTACGACCGTGCTTTGGTCGGTGTGGTGTTCACTTTTGTTCTGCATGCCGAGGTGTTGTCCTTCTTCCCTGATCGACAGCAACGTCTCAAGGCTTGTATGAGCCGTCAAGAGCGGTTTGTTCCCCGATTACAGCGCTTGCAAAAACTCCTCTTGGCCATCCGCGAAACGCCTGCGGTCACCAAAGCGCTTGAAGAAGAGGTGTTGCCATTGCTCATGGCTGCCGGTTCGAAATCCACCTCTTCCGCAGCATCACCGGAAACCCTGGGGGACGATGAAATCCATTTCTTGAACGATGAAACTCCTGAGGAAGCCGAAGTGCAACAGAAACTGTTGGCTCACATGCGTCGCTATCTTCACTTCCACCATTTGGGCATGGACATGGGCTATCGCTCTTTTCAGCAGGTCATGCGCCGCATCCCCTTCTTCAGAACGGCGGCTCACTGGTTTGCACCGCTTGCGCCGGAGCATCCCGAAGTGCAGCGTATCCAGCCTCCATCGGCTTTTCTCGAACATCTTCTCGCGGCCAACGACTGCACCACGCGTAGTTTTGCCCTGCTTGAGCTTTTTCAAGCCGGACACGAAGCGGCCACTGAGGCCCGGCAGGCGCAGGCCGAACAGGTGTTCAAGCAGATGCAGCAGCCTGCGGTGAGTGTCGATATTGTCGATGAGGACGGCAACCCCATTGCCAAAAAGTCCGCTTCGATGCGTAATTTTCTCACGGATCTTTACCGCTTCTACCACCTCTTCCCCTACCGAAACGAAGGGGAAAATCCCTTCCGTGCCAACCTCTTTTTGCTCGACAACCCCTCTTTCTCTTCGGTGCTTAACGACCCTGCTTATCTCCACGATTTGGCCGCTTTTTGTTTAGAGTTGGGCGATGCCGCCCGTGCCCATGACCTTTGGATGCAGTTGCCCCATACGCCCGAGCGACTCAAATGTTTGGGCGACTGTTGCCGCAGGATGAAGCGATGGGAGGAAGCAGTGGAGCACTATGACAATTACCTTTTGTCGGAAGGAGAGAACGAAAAGGTGCTCCGCCATCTGGCACTTTGCCACTTTTTCTTAAAGCACTACGATGACGCTCTTGTTCACCTCATTCATTTGGAAGCCATCACTCCCGACGATTTTGACTTGCAGGTACACACGGCGGCTTGCTTCATGTATCTTGAACTGTTCAACGATGCGCTGCCGCGCTTGCAAAAGGTGCTTTATCATCAGCCCGACCATCGGCAGGCGCGCAAACTCTGTGCATGGTGTCTGTTGATGCTTCGGCGGTTTTCCGATGCCGCCCGCCAATATGACCACCTTCTCGCTAATGATCCTGATGAAAAAGATTTCTACAATGCCGGCCATAATGCCTGGCTTTCGGGAGATGCGGCCACCGCTGTTGTCCTCTATTCCGAATGTCTGAAAGCGCGCGACCTCCATTTTGCACCCCATGACTTCTTTGAGGAGGATGAACGCGACCTCACTACTTTGGGGCTGACTTCGCAAGATTTTCGCTTGATGATCGACCTGCTCAACAATGAACGATAATCCGGCCATGAAGGTAAGGTGAGGGAGTAGTAATCTGTACTACCCCCAATACCCTCTGCTATCCCCCCTAATTGTATATAGACATCTCGACATCGTTTTTTACCACTCGCCCTTGACTTTAACACGAATTTAATATTTCAACTCTCCCTTTCCCTTATTGTGGGGGAGAGGGAAAGTGTCTGTGAAACAAAGGCTCATCGTTCTCTACTCGTTAGGTAATTTCATCTATCTAACGAGTAGTTTTATTTTTCTCAGAGGTAGTTTCATCTACCTAACGTATAGGAAAAAGCGACACCGAATGTCGCGAACGGCAGATGCGCTAACCGCTGCTTCTCGCGGGCGCGCGTCTCTTCCCCTGTGTTGCTTATATTTCCTTCACTTCCTTCACCGGTGGATTAAAAGGTTGATAATGAATGAATTGTAGGTGAAGTCTTTTTCTTGCTATTCGTTGCCATCTTGTTGTTTTACCCTCCCCCTTTTTTATCCTTCACCTTGCTTTCAAATATCCTTCACCCATAACACCTTGTTTTACTGTTGCTTAGATGGGGTGGTGAAGGATTGAAGGATTTTTGCACACACTATGTGGGTAACGCGCGTGCGCGCGAGAAGTCACGGAGAAAACCGAGTTATTTCTGATTTAAGGCCTGATGGAGAGAGTGCATGGCAGTGGAATGAACTTTCGTTGAATTTCTCCACTTTGTGCATCAATTATGACTAAATAAACCTATTCTTTTTACCTTTCCTTGAAACTAACAGGAAAACCATTTTCTATCTGCTTCAAAAACTCGATCAAACAGTACTAAAATGATATTGTTTTGCTTCAAAAGTAGACAAAATGCTGCAAAAGATTCTCCTTTCTAACCTTTATTTATTATTTGTCTGCTTATTCTCTTGTATTGTTAATGGGAAGTGGCAAAACTCCCGCATTTTGAGAAATGAATGTTAAAAAACGACTTTTGTTATCAAATTTACCCCACAAAAGTGGGATAGACGACCGAATAAACACTATATTCGCAAATGAGCACTTATTTTAAGCGCAATGCCTGCAAAGCACGAGAAGAAAATAACATTTTGATAGTATCGAGTTGGCTTTGCTTGACAAAGTTGTTTTGTGCTCTTCTTAAACCATCCTAAACAATCCTAATAGGTAGAAGATATGAACAAAAAGTTAGCAATCCTTAGTGCGGCGTTCTTGATGACCGCTGCTGCCACTGCCCAAACGGCGGTGAAAGGCCACGTTGCCGACAAAGATGGCGACCCTGTTGTGGGTGCAGCTGTCAAAGTAGGTAATAAGGTGGTCGCGATTACCGATAACAAGGGTGATTTCAGTATTACAAAATTGCCGGCCGGTACAAAGACGGTAACCATTTCTTATATTGGTATGGAAACTCAGTCGGTGAGTGTGACAAGTACAATGAAAGTAGTACTTGTTGATAGCGATTCAGCACTGGGTGAAGCTGTGGTCATGAGCTATGGTTCGGGGCAGAAACTCGGTTCGCTGACAGGTTCGGTAGCCGCTGTCTCCTCCGATGAAATCAAGAACCGCCCTGTTGCTAACGTCAACGATGCCTTGCAGGGTAAGGTGACGGGTGTGCAAATTTACACTTCTTCGGGTGAACCTTCATCGTCTTCCAGCATCACAGTGCGTGGTGTCGGGACGCTTTCCGGAAGTTCTGAACCCCTTTATATCTTGGATGGTGTAGCTGTCAATGCTACTACTGTCTTGTCTATTAGTCCTAACGATATTGCCAGTGTTTCGGTACTCAAGGATGCATCGGCTACCTCTATCTATGGGTCGCGTGCGGCTAATGGTGTGGTGATTTATACCACTAAGAAGGGACGTCGCGGTGAACAAGGTCGCTTGTCGGTAGACGCCTCTTATGGCGTTTCCAACTTGGCCAGCACCAAGATGTGGGATAATATGATGGACACCAATGAGTTGCTCGATTTCTGGAAAGAGCATGGTTTGGTTTCTGATGCCAAGATTAATTCATATCGCATGAATTTTGGTCAGAATAATACAGATTGGCGTAAATACTTCTATAAAGAAAATCGTAAAACCTACCAAGCCAACCTTTCTTATTCCGGAGGTACGGACAAAACGGACTACTATGTAGCTTTCGGCCTTCACAACCAAGAAGGTTTGGCCTATCGTTCAAAGTATGATCGCTATTCTGGCAAGGTCAACCTTAATACGGAAGTCAACAAATGGTTGCGTGCCGGAGTGAATGTAGCCCTTTCTTTTGAAGATAGAAAAACCAATCCCTATGATAAGAATCATCCTCTGACGGGTATCGGCTATTTGTGGCCGAGATTCTATACGCCTTATGATAAGGATGGCAATGAGTACTTCGATAAGCATATTCCTGGTCTTAACACTCCGAGCTTGGCCTATCGTAAGCACATCTTCCCGATGTACAATAATAAAGTGCAGTTGACGGGAATGAGTTATTTTGAATTGACTCCTATCAAGGGCTTGAAACTCAAAACGCAGAACTCCGTTGACGCTTTTGACCAGAATGTCGGCTCTCAGCGCTTGCCCAGTCATATGAATGCTCCAGGCAATGGTACGATGTCGGAACAACGCTATCGCAGATACCAATGGCAGAGCACAAATACCGCGGAGTATCAGTGGACGAGAGGCTTGAATTCTTACACCGCCCTTCTAGGACAAGAGTGGATTCAGTATAATTATAACTCCTTTACTGCTTCAGTCGAAGGGCTTGCAGACGATCGCCTCATGCAGTTGCAAAACGGAACGGGTAAGAAGACGATGGAGACAGGAGATGAAAAATATGCTTACAACTCTTTCTTCGGTCGTTTCAGTTACGATTATGCGAGCCGTTATTTTGCCGATGCCACTTTGCGTAACGACGAAACATCACTCCTCGCACCGGGTCACCGCAAGGGTACTTTCTTCTCTTTGGGTGGTCGTTGGAAGATACGTGAAGAGATCTTCTTGAAGGGCGTGAACTGGATCAATAAACTTGATTTACGTACCAGCTATGGTACTCAGGGACGTTCGGCCATTGATCCCTATCAGTGGATGTACTTGGCCGGTGCTGCGAAGTACCAAGAGAAGTCAGGTTTGAACATTTCTTCAGTAGGTAACTACAACTTAGGATGGGAGAAACAGAAACAATTCTCCGTAGGTGCAGAATTGACCGCTTTCGACTCCCGCCTCACAGCAAGTGCTGAGTTCTATGTGAAGGACAATACTGACTTGCACATGAACGTGCCTTATCCTTACACTTCCGGTGTGACAGAGATTTTGAAGAATACTGCTTCTCTGCGTAATACGGGTGTTGAACTCATGGTGGCTTATGAACTCTTTGATCGCAAGAGTGACTTCTCTGTAGAGCCTTACGTCAACTTATCTTACAACAAGCAGAAGGTAACCAAACTCTTCGATGGAGCAAAAGCTAATGGTAAGTATTGGTCGGAAGAGAATAAAAATTTGGCTTGGATTGTAGGGCAGCCTGTTCAACTTTTTACTCCCATATGGGCGGGTGTGAACAAAAAAACGGGAGCACCGCAATGGTATCTTCCAGGCGATGATCCAACCAAAACCACGAAAGATCCTTCACGTGTTACCTCTAATTATAGCTCTGCGCTGGCACAAGCAACGGGTAAGAACGTGAGTCCCGACTGGACGGGTGGCTTCGGTGTGCGTGCCGGTTGGAAGGGCTTTAGCCTGGTGGCCGATTTCTCTTTCCAACTCAACAAGTATCTGATTAATAATGATGCTTTCTTTACACACAATATCCACAGATTCTTGGGTTACAATCAATCCAAAGATCTCATTGGCAATATCTGGACGGTGGACAACCCCAATGCAGCCTACCCCAGCAAGAATTACCACACCGTGGAGTTTGACTCCCGCTTGTTGGAAGATGCTTCATTCATGCGTTTAAAGAACATTACGCTGAGCTACATGTTGCCCAAGAACGTGCTGAGCAAAACTCGCCTTGTTTCGTCTGCCAACGTTTTCGTGACGGGACGTAACTTGATTACCGTGACGAACTATACGGGACAAGATCCTGAAGTAGATGCTAACTTAACTTATGGTGGAAACCCTAACACCAAGCAAGTCTCAGTAGGTGTGAACTTGACATTCTAACTCCTAAAAAAGAAAGTAATATGAAACTGCAATATATTCTTCTCGGGTTGGCCTTTACCGGTGCACTCACCTCGTGTGAAATGGACTTTGCCAATCCCAATGGCTTGGGGCTCAACGAGAGCCTTAAAACGGCCAATGACATGCAAAAATGGGTAGATGGTGCCTATGCTCAGCTTCGTGGACGCTCTTATGGATCGTATATGACCAATACCGATGTGCAGACCGAACACTTCAACGCTACCCTCAATGAAGGTAACCGTAATGGTGAAATACATGGTTGGATGGCAAACTCTTCTACAGACCAAATTGATGATACTTGGGGTGATTATTACACCATGCTCAAGAATATCAATAACATTATTGAAAAAGCGCCAACTCTCAAGGCAGAGAAAGAAGCTGAAAAGAAAGTCATCAATGTAGGTTTGGGCGAGGTTCACGCCATTCGTGCTTACAGTTATTACCAGCTCGTCAATCTCTACGCCAAGGCTTACTATAACGAGGCTACAGGAACGGCTGATGCCACTTCGCTCGGTGTTCCCCTCCATTTGAAGTTTGACGTGGAAGAACGTTTGCCGCGCAACACCGTACAAGAGGTGTACAATCAGATTTTGTCCGACCTCAATAAGACCGACTCTCTTTGGAGAGTGGCAGGAGGAATACCCGGAGGAGTGTTGGATGGTTCTCCAACACGTTTCACTCCGGAAGCCATCAAGGCTTTCCGCGCTCGAATTTATCTCTCAATGGGTGAATGGGCCAAGGCACAAGCCGTAGCCGAGAGCCTAATTGGTGGAGGTGCATATCCTCTTGTTGACAACCACGGGGACTTTGCAGCGATGTGGAAAGATGATGCCAGCACCGAAATCATTATGCACCTCTATATTGATCAAAATGAGACGCCTAATGAAAATAGTCTTTATTTAGGGGGGTATCAAGCTTCTAACAAGGCTTATCTTCCTGACTATCTTCCCACAAAGGGGTTGCTGGATCTCTATGAGCCTGGCGACTATCGTAAGGATGTTTACTTCTTACAACACAAGTTCCTCTTTAATACGCTGACTACGAATAGTATCTATGGGTTCAACAAGTATCCTCGCACAACGAAGTTTACTTCAACGGGTAACTTTGCTCACTCTCCCATCCTTTTCCGTACTGCCGAGGTTTATTTGATTGCAGCTGAGGCTGCGGCTCGTCAAGGTAATTTGGCGGGCGGTCTCAACCACCTCAATGCATTGCGTAAGGCGCGTGGTTTGGCTGATGCAGCACCTACAACCGCAGATGAATTGCTCGCAGAAGTAAAGTTGGAACGTACACGCGAACTCGTAGGTGAAGGTTTCCACTTCTACGATCTCAAGCGTTGGAATCAAAACATGGATCGTAAGGCTCAAGGTGTGCAAGATGAGAATACTTTGAATACGAACTTTGTGAATGTTCAGGTAAATGCTGGTGACCATCGTTTCGTATGGGGTATTCCTTCCAACGATATTAACCTTAATAAGGCTCTGAAACAAAACGAAGGTTGGTAATCACCTCCGTTACTGAATCATTAGACTAAAACAAATAAAGCCAAGACTCCGAAAGGAATCTTGGCTTTGTTGTGTTTATTCCTGATTTATGCCTCTCTCCTGAGAAGAGGTTGTTGGGTCTGTATAGTTTTAGGCAGCGTTAAGCAAAGGGTAGGGAGTACGATTGACATAATGGGCGTTTTCTTTGGAGTATTACTGATAAAGATGTAACTTTGCAGGTGATATCTTGGGGAGATGTGCGGCTAACGAAATGCTCTCTCTGCCAAGCAGAAAAGGGAAAAATCTATCTTAGGATTTTCCGGTAATGACGTAAATAGTTGACAAGATGTCTTGCATACTTCACATCGAAACCTCTACTTCCGTTTGCTCTGTTGCTGTGAGCGAAGACGGACAGGTGATTTTTGAACAGCAAAATGTGGAAGGACCGAACCATGCCCGCGTGTTGGCGCCCTTTGTAGACGAAGCCTTGAGTTTCATCGAAAGCCATGTCATTCCCTTAGATGCCGTAGCGGTGTCGAGCGGGCCGGGCAGCTACACGGGATTGCGCATCGGTGTGTCTACCGCAAAAGGAGTGGCTTATGGGCGCAATGTGCCAATGATTGCCGTACCTACGCTCAAACTCCTCACCGTACCCACGCTGCTTTACAACGAAGAGTTGCCGGAAGATGCCTTGCTGGTACCGATGATTGATGCGCGCCGTATGGAAGTTTATGCTGCCGTCTATAATCGCGCACTCCATGCCGTGCGTGAGGTGCAGGCCGACATTGTGGACGCCGACACCTACCGGCCTTGGCTGGAAGAGCACTCCGTTTACTTCTTGGGCGATGGTATGGAGAAATGCAAGGCGGTCATTGATCACCCCAATGCTCACTTTATTGAAGGTGCGCTGCCCCTGGCAAAGTATATGGCACCGTTGGCCGAACGAGCACACGCACAAGGCGAGTTTGTGGATACGGCCTATTTTGAGCCTTTCTACTTGAAGGAATATCAAGCCACCACCCCTAAAAAACTCTTCTAAATGACCCCTTACAATACGCAACTTCCGCCCTTGAAACTTCGTGCCTACGGACGCGAGGTGCAGGAGATGGTGGAGCGTGCGATGGCGATGTCCGATCGTGAAGAACGCACCAACTATGCCCACCAAATCGTGCAAGTAATGAAGATGGTGGCAGCAAAATCACAATCGGGGATTGACAATGACATCCAAATATGGAATCATTTGGCGCGTATCGCCGATTATCAATTAGAGATTGACTACCCTTGCGAGATTGTGCCGCACACAGAACCCGTGACTCCGGCCACCTTGTCCTACCCTCGGCATGCTGTTCAGATGAGAAGCTATGGCAAATTGGTGGAGCAAGTATTTCAGAAGATTGAAGCCGAAACCGATACAGCATCGCGCAACGAACTCATCCGCTTGGCGGCCGAACATCTGCGAACTTCTCTTGCCGCATCGCGCAACGGAAAGCCCGACTGGCGACGCATCTCGCGCGACATCGTGGCCGGCGCACATGGTGCTTTGACCGAAGAGGAAGTAAATGCCGTTTTAGAGCAATAATCCCCATTTCTTTGTCTTTATGGCTTCTTTTATCATTGAAGGCAATCGCCGTCTGAAAGGCGAAATCACTCCTCAAGGCGCAAAAAACGAGGCGCTGCAAGTGATTTGTGCCACCTTGCTCACTTCGGAGGAAGTGCGTCTGAAAAATGTTCCTGACATTGTAGATGTCAACAATTTGATTCAACTGCTTTGCGACATCGGTGTGAAGGTGGCGCGACACGGACATGGGGAAATCTCTTTCAAAGCCGATGCGCTCAACCTTGACTATCTGCGCTCGGAAGAATATCTCGAGCGCTGTGCGGCGTTGCGCGGATCGATTTTGACCATCGGCCCGCTTGTGGCTCGATTTGGACGTGCCACCATTAGTAAGCCGGGAGGCGATAAAATTGGGCGTCGTCGTTTGGATACGCATTTCTACGGGTTGAAAAAACTCGGTGCGGAATTTCATTTTGATGCTGAAAAAGGTATCTTTGAACTGGCGGCTCAGCAACTGACCGGCGCCTATATGTTGCTCGATGAGGCTTCGGTGACCGGAACGGCCAACATTATTATGGCCGCAGTTTTGGCACAGGGCACCACAACCATCTACAACGCCGCCTGCGAACCCTACATTCAGCAGTTATGTCACCTGCTCAACAGCATGGGTGCCAAAATCTCCGGCATTGCCTCAAACCTGCTGACCATTGTTGGTGTACCGGCATTGCACGGTGCTACCCATCGCATTTTGCCCGACATGATTGAAATTGGTTCGTTCATTGGTATTGGCGCCATGGTGGGCGACGGACTCACCATCAAGGACGTTTCTCTGCGCGATTTAGGACTAATTCCCGATGCTTTCCGCCGCTTGGGAATTCAGGTCGATGAGCGCGGCGACGATCTTTTCATCCCCGGCGGTCAACGCTACGAAATAGAGTCGTTCATTGACGGCTCGTTTATGACCTTGGCCGATGCCCCTTGGCCGGGGCTGACTCCCGACTTGCTCTCCATTCTCCTCGTTGTGGCCACACAAGCCAAAGGCAGTGTGCTGTTTCATCAAAAGATGTTTGAGAGCCGCCTTTTCTTTGTTGACAAACTCATTGATATGGGTGCGCAAATCATCCTTTGCGACCCTCACCGCGCCGTTGTGGTCGGGCACAATTTTGAAATTTCCTTGAAGCCCAACCGTATGGTAAGCCCGGACATTCGTGCCGGTATCGCGATGCTCATTGCCGCAATGTGTGCCGATGGGACGAGTCGCATTGACAATATCGGACAAATCGATCGGGGCTATGAGCGTATCGAAGAGCGTCTGAATGCTTTGGGCGCCTCTATCCAACGCGTGTAATAAGAACAACATCATGATTAAACCCGAAGAAGTTTACCTCATCGGCCGCCTCACACGCACCCATGGCATCAAAGGCGAAATGGAAATACAATTTACCGACGATGCCTTTGATCGCGGTGAGATTGACTATGTGGTGCTCTTGTTGGACGGCATTTTCGTCCCTTTCTTCTTTGAAGAATATCGTTTCAAAAACAACGAAGCGGCACTCATCAAGTTTGAGGAGGTCAACTCTGAAAAAGATGCGCGTCGCTTGGTCGGTGTTCCTGTGTATTATCCGCACGCTGCTTTGCCTGCTGATGACACGCCGGAAATCCGCAGCCTCCAAGCCTTTGTGGGCTATAAGGTGCTGTTGCCCGATTTCAGCGAGGATTCACAAGAAGATACTGCTACTACGGGGATGGCAACGCAGGAGTTAGGAACCATCACCCACGTAGCCACTACCCCTTCAAGTGCTCTGCTCACCGTGGAAACGGAGGAGGGCGAAGAGGTGCTGTTACCGCTGCACGATGATTTTGTGGTCGACTACAATACGCAACAACGCTATCTTTTGCTCAACGTGCCCGAAGAGATATTGGAACTCAACGCGGCAAAGTAAAGTCGTTTAACGCCACGAGGTTTCGCTTGCTCGGTTTTTTTCCAGATGGGAGCAAAAGTCAACCAGTATGCTCCCGCTTAATTGAGATACACGAATGAATGTTGTCAACGAACGAACTTCACAAGCCATCGCTTGGTTGCGCCTTCCGCTGATGATTGGTGTGGTGTTGTTACACAACCAATACACCACCTTTCAGCAACTAAAACAAGCCGAAGTGGTCGGTATATTGTCCTTTCTTGAGCAAACACTCAATTTGGGCATACTCCGCGCTTGTGTTCCCTTTTTCTTCCTCATTTCGGGATATTTGATTGTACCCTCGAAAGGTGAGGGTATCCACGTATGGTCGCAGAAGATGAAGCGGCGTTTCTTTACACTGCTCGTACCTTATGTCTGCTGGGGAAGTCTTACGTTGCTCGTCGCCCTAAGTATGCACCAAGCCACGTGGCACGACATTCTACCCTCTTTTTGGAACTATCACGGGCAGGGAACACCGCTGCATTTTCAGTTTTGGTTCTTGAGAGATTTGATGATATTATCCCTCATCTATCCCCTTTGGGTGGGGCTTGCAAAGCACACTCGCTCCCTCTATCTTGGAGTGTTGTTCTTACTTTATCTCTGCAATGTCCCCATCCTCTCACTATTCTACTTTTGTTTGGGTATATCGTTGCGCTTGGGGCATTTGGAGAGAGTGAAACCTCTCCTTGCACGGCTGTCGTCGCCACTCCTCCTGATTTCTCTCGGTTTCCTTGTAGGACTGCGTCTTTCTGTAGTTGGTCATAACTTACTCCAACCGCTACTGCCCTATGCAGATGCACTCATACCCTTTCCCATGATTCTACTATTGTGGCGATTGGCTCAAAAAGGTACATCATCTCCCCGCTGGTCGGGATTAAGTAAGGCGGGGCAGTTTGCCTTCTTCCTGTATGCCTTTCACGAACCACTGTTCGGAGTGCTGCGTAAGAAAGCCCTTCCGCTGATGGACGCAAATCTTACTTCGGCACTGACCATCTACCTCCTGCTCCCCGGCATCATTATAGCCGTATCATGGGGAGTGTTCCGGGGAATGCAACGATTGTTGCCCCGTTTATTGGCTGTACTCATCGGCCAAATGAAGTAGGTGCAGACCTACCTCTAAATTAGAACACCTGCTTACAACCCATTATTCATGAAACAACTTGCCATTCTTGGCTCAACAGGTTCAATAGGAACACAGGCGCTCGACATAGTGCGTGAGCATCCCGAAGCCTATCAAGCCTATGCGCTCACGGCTTGCAACAATGCCGAACTGCTCATTGCCCAAGCCCGTGAGTTTCACCCCGAAGTAGTGGTCATTGCCAACGAAGCGCATTACGCCACTGTACGCGATGCGTTGGCCGACCTTCCTTTGAAAGTCTTTGCCGGTGCCGATGCGCTTTGCGATGTGGTACGTTTGAGCGAGGTCGATGTCGTACTCACTGCGATGGTAGGTTTTTCCGGATTACGTCCGACCATTGCCGCGATTGAAGCGGGAAAAACAATCGCTTTGGCCAACAAAGAAACGCTGGTGGTAGCCGGTGAACTCATTACACAACTTGCCGTGCAGCACCGTGTTTCGATTCTCCCTGTCGACAGTGAGCACAGTGCCATTTTCCAATGTTTGGTAGGTGAGAACGGTAACGCGATTGACAAAATTCTGCTCACCGCATCGGGTGGCCCTTTCCGAAAACTCATTCTGCCGGAGTTGGCAGGCGTGACGGCCGCTCAAGCTTTGCGTCATCCCAACTGGGAAATGGGGGCTAAAATCACCATCGACAGCGCTACGATGATGAACAAAGGCTTTGAGATGATAGAAGCCAAATGGCTTTTCGGGGTTGCTCCCGAACAGATTGAAGTGTTCGTACATCCGGAAAGCATCGTCCACAGCGCGGTGCAGTTTGCCGATGGCGCCATCAAAGCTCAACTCGGTGTGCCCGATATGCGCCTCCCCATTCAGTACGCCCTTTCCTTTCCACGGCGTGAGGTACTCAGCGGCGAACGGCTCGACCTTTTTGCGCTGCGCCAACTGACCTTTGAACGTCCTGATTTTGATCGGTTCGACTGCCTACGCATCGCCTATGAAGCCGCAGAAATCGGAGGCAATATGCCCTGTATTGTGAATGCTGCGAACGAAGTGGTTAATCTTGCTTTCCGTCAAAACCGCATCGGCTATCTCGACATTGCACGCAGCATCCGCCGTGCGATGACCGAAGCCACTTTCTGCAAACAACCCACTCTCGACGACTATTTCGCGTCCGATGCCGAAGTGCGCCGTCTCGTTACGGCTTATTGCAACGAAACCTCTGCATAACTCTCCCCTCTCTTCGGTGGCTTCCGGCCGCCTTACCTCAACACAAAAATCAACAACAAGTAAAAAATGGAAGTATTTCTCACCAAGGCTCTACAACTTATTCTGAGCATCTCTCTACTCGTCATCCTCCACGAAGGAGGACACTTCTTTTTTGCCAAACTTTTCGGCATTCGTGTGCACCGCTTCTGTCTGTTTTTCGACTTTTGGCGCGGCAAGCGGGTGGCGCTGCCGTTAGGCGAATGGCGTGGCACTGAGTTTGCCATTGGCTGGCTGCCCTTTGGCGGCTATGTTGACATTGCCGGAATGGTCGACGAGAGCACTGATGCCGATGCCGTAGCCAAAGAAGAGGCCACCATTCCGGCTCACGAACTTTTCAAAAATAAGCCCGCTTGGCAGCGTCTGCTGGTGATGGTGGGCGGCGTGCTGATGAATTTCCTCGTGGCTTTGTTCATCTACTCGATGGTGCTGCTCGCTTGGGGCGAAGAGCGCCTGCCGATGCGTAACATCACTCACGGTTTCACCTTCTCGCCCACGGCTCAACAACTCGGTTTCCGCAACGGCGACATCATCACGGGTGCCGACGACAAGACCTACACCCACTTCAATCAAGGCGAACTGCTTCGCGACTTGGGTAAAGCGCAAACCATTCATGTGCTCCGCCGTGGCGAACAAGTGGACATTGCGACCGGGGGAAATATCGATTTGCTTAAAATCGTCAAAGAGCAGCCCCCCTTTGTTACCCTCACTCTTCCTTCCCTCGTCGATGACTTAGCCCCCGACAGCCCCGCACGAAAAGCTGGTCTGCGCAAAGGTGATCGTATCATTGCGATGAACGACACACCGGTGCAGACTTGGAACGAGATTGATGCGCAACTGGCTGTTGTGAAAGATCAAATCGACGCCGCCGAAGGCAAAGTAGCACCTAACGTGCTCCGTACCACCCTCGTGGTGCTTCATGCCGACAATGCCCTCCGCGACACCCTCCGCTTTTCACTTACCGCCGAAGGTAAATTGGGCGTCATCAAACACAATGTCTTGGCCGACTACAAAATGGAAACCGTCCATTACGATTTCCTCTCCTGCTTCCCTGCCGGTATCCGCCATGGCTGGGAGGTACTCTCGGGCTACGTGAGCGACCTGCGCTATCTCTTCTCCTTTGAAGGGGCAAAGAGCGTTGGTTCTTTCGGTACGATTGGCAGCCTTTTCCCTTCCACATGGAGCGCTCCCGCATTTTGGCAGCTCACGGCCTTCATCTCCCTTATGTTGGCCTTCATGAACTTCCTGCCCATCCCCATGCTCGATGGGGGCTACATCTTCATTACACTGCTTGAACTCATCACCCGCCGTCGCTTCCCCGACACCCTCATCGAGCGTGTCAACACCATCGGCTTCTATTTCGTACTGGCCTTGATGGCACTCGGCATCTTCAACGATGTAGTGCGCTTCTTGTTCTAAGCAAGGACGCTCTCCTGCAAAAATGGTCAGAAAAAGCCGAAAAACTAAGATTTCTTTAGAAAAAACTTGGTTATCTGCACAATAAATACTATTTTTGCTTCCAAACCATCACTTGGGGCGTGTCCCCATCTCAAAGCCCTATTTGGATATGAAACCTTCTATACGTATTCTCTTACTCGCCCTCCTCACTTGGATGGGCGGTGCGTCCGCAGCTTCTGCGTTTGAGTTTCCGGAAGTATGGGCATTTTCTCCTGCTGCCTCCACTCCCAATGTGGCAGAGGTACCCTCCAATGGCGAAATTTTCATCACCACCAAAAACAATCAAGTGCGCGTGCAGAATGCCGAAGGGCTCACCTTGGACATCTACAATGTGGCAGGCGTTAAAGTCGCGACTTATCGTGTGGATAGCGATGACAAAACCGTTACGCTCAATCTCAACCGAGGCATCTACATTGCCAAAGTGGGTAAAGTGGCGCGGCGCATCAACCTGCTGTAAGCCGTAGAATCCATTTCCAGAAAAAAGCAAGACAATCCCATTCTTGATGAGATTGTCTTGCTTTTTTCGTGTCTATCTGTGCCGGAGTTCTATTGCAGCATCAGCATAATATCCTCCTCGATGGAATAGAGTGGATGTGTCGGTTCGTAGCGCGCAATGACAAAACCACGACGGTCCACGAGGAATTTAGTGAAATTCCATTTGATGTCCGGATTTTTGTCATAATTTGGGTCGCTACTCCGCATCTTCTGATCAAGGCGCTGTCCCATTGCCGAGTTGAGATCGAAACCTTTGAAGCCCTGTTTGCTTTTGAGGAAACTGAAAAGGGGTGAGGCTTCCGATCCATTTACTTCCACCTTGTCAAATTGGGGAAAAGTGATGTTGAAGCGTGCCGTACAAACTTGATGAATTTCTTCGGCCGTACCCGGTGCCTGTGCACCAAACTGGTTGCAGGGAAAATCCAAAATCTCAAACCCCAAGTTGTGCATCCGATCGTAGAGAGCTTGCAGTTCGGTGTATTGCGGAGTGAAGCCGCAGGCTGTCGCAGAATTGATAATGAGTAGCACCTTGCCTTGATAGGCCGAAAGACTCACGGGCTGCCCATTGCGGTCGGCCACTTGAAAGTCGTAGATTTGCTGTTGCGCGAAACAGCCCATAGCTAACGTGCAGAGGGCAAAAAGAGAAAGAAGAAAACGTTTCATATCAATGTGGATAAAGGAAATACAGATGCAAAAGTACATATTTCTCCGCAAAAATATCATTTACAGCCATTCTTTTGTAAAAGTTAATCGACAATCTACATTTATCTACACAACACACAAGACTGTGCTTTGTCATATCAGTTGCGCAAAACACAGGAAAGTGAGCAGCTTTTACCTTTATTTTTGCACAATTATTTTTATCGTGTGCAGAAAGTTCGTAATTTTGCCGCCGAAAGTAACAATTTTACCGTAAATAATGAAAAAGTATATCCTTTCCGTGGCCATATTTGCCACAGCCCTCACTGCCACAGCAGGAGGTTATTTGACCAATACCAATCAGAGTGTCGCCTTTCTGCGCAATCCTGCACAAGATGCCGCTATCGGTTTGAACGGCGTCTACTCCAACCCCGCAGGTGTGAGTTTTTTGAGCAACGGCATCCATCTCGGTGTCAACTGGCAGGCGGCTTTCCAAACACGTGAAATCACCTCTACCTTCGGACCTTTTGCCTATGGGCAGAACAACGGTGGTCGCACCCAAAAGTATTTTGAAGGACGTGCGGCGGCTCCCGTCATTCCTTCCCTTCAGGCTGCTTGGGTCAAGGATCGCTGGACGCTCCAATTCAACTTTGCCTTGGTCGGCGGTGGCGGTAAGGCCGAGTACGAAAATGGCTTGGGTTCGTTCGAAAGTCAGGTAGCCCTCCTCGGTATGCTCGGCAAGAACCAAAACCTTGGCTTCGACAAATATGATGTAGATGCCTACATGCGCGGCAAACAATACTATTTTGGCACGACCCTCGGCTCGAGCTATAAAATCAACAATAACCTCTCGGCCTATTTGGGCTTGCGCGGTATCTATGCCACAGCCAACTACTACGGCTATCTCAAGAATATCCGTATCAATGCCGGTGCCGGTGGTGCGATGGTAGGTGCATCGGGCTACTTCAATGCGGCTTCCGATAAGTATAAGGCCATGGCCGCCGCAGCACAAGCCGCGGGTCAGCATGCAGCAGCCGCACAAGCCGCAGCCGCAGCACGTGTAATGGGTGTGCTGGGTGTTGCCACACAGGACGTGTTGCTCAACACCGACCAGTCGGCTTTCGGCATCGCCCCTATCGTAGGTGTGCACTACCATCATGACAAGTTTGATGTGGCTGCAAAATACGAATTCAGCACACGCCTTGAATTTAAGAACACCTCGGCCAACTCTGCCAGCGCCGACAACCTCACCGCTCTTGCTGCTTATAAAGATGGGGCTAAGGTGCGCGGCGACATTCCCGCCCTGCTCACCCTGGGCGTACAATACCGCCCCATCGAGCGTCTCCGTCTGAATGCCGGCTACCACTACTATTTCGACCGTGAAGCCAAATCGGGTTCGGACGTTTCGGGCTGGAAGAACCAACTCCTCGACCATGGCACGATGGAATACAACCTGGGTGCGGAGTACGATGTGAATGAGAAGTTTGAACTCAGTGCCGGTATGCAGCGCACGATTTATCCCAACACTGATGCCTTTGTCAACGACCTTTCGTTCAACGTCAATTCTTACAGCGTGGGTCTCGGCTTGGGCTATCGTCTCAACGACCGTGTGAAGTTCAACGTGGCCTACTTCCAAACCTTCTATGGTGACTACACCAAGACGTCCGACAACTACAACAACACCGCCAACATCATCGCCAAAGCCCAAGGCGAAGAACGTGCTAAGGCCATCGTGGCTTCAGGCGCTCTGCGAGGTACGGACCACTTCACCCGCAGCAACAAAGTGTTTGGCATTGGTGCCGAATTTAAGTTTTAAGTAAGTGCTGCCCCTTTCCTCTCGAAATCTTTCAAGGGAAGTAGGCACTACTCGACAACATCCCCCTCTCCGCCCTCTGCCTCCTCGGAAGCAGAGGGCGTTTTGTTTCGCCATCTCAAAAAAAAATCGTACATTTGCACGCAAAATTAGCATTTTATGTCTTCCAATAAAATCATTCTCACAGGCGACCGCCCAACAGGTCGCCTTCACATTGGGCATTATGTCGGTTCGCTCCGCCGCCGCGTAGAATTACAGAATGCCGGCGACTACGAGAAGATGTTTGTCTTCATTGCCGACGCTCAAGCCCTGACGGACAACGTGGACAATCCCGAAAAGGTGCGGCAAAACGTCATAGAAGTGGCGCTCGACTATCTTGCCTGCGGTCTTGATCCCGAACGTGTCACCCTCTTCATCCAAAGCCAAATTCCCGAACTCTGCGAATTGGCTTTCTACTTTATGAACATGGTCACCGTGTCGCGTCTGCAACGCAACCCCACGGTGAAAACCGAAATCGGTATGCGTGGCTTTGAAAGCAGCATCCCTGTCGGCTTCTTCACTTACCCTGTTTCGCAGGCCGCCGACATCACGGCTTTCCGTGCCAACACCGTTCCCGCAGGCGAAGACCAAAAACCGATGATTGAGCAAGCCACCGAGATTGTGCGCCGCTTCAACCATATCTATGGGGATACCCTTGTCGAGCCCTCCATCATGCTCCCTGACAATGCTGCTTGCCTGCGCCTTCCCGGCACCGATGGCAAAGCCAAGATGTCAAAGAGTTTGGGCAACTGCATCTACCTCTCTGAGACAGCAGATGAGATGGCCAAAAAGGTCAAAACTATGTACACCGACCCCACGCACCTCGCCGTGAGCGATCCCGGTCACGTGGAAGGAAACACCGTCTTCACCTATCTCGATGCCTTCTGCACCGACGACCACTTTGCCCGCTACTGGCCCGACTATGCCAACCTTGACGAGTGCAAAGCCCACTATATGCGAGGAGGCTTAGGCGATGTGAAGTGCAAAAAGTTCTTGGAAAAGGTACTCAACGAAACGCTTGAACCTATTCGGGCGCGCCGTCTGGAACTTCAAAAGGACATTCCCGCCATCTACGAAATCCTGCGCCGAGGCAGCGAAGCCGCTCGCGAAGTGGCGGCCGACACCTTGGCCGATGTGCGTCGTGCCATGAAAATCAATTATTTCGACGATGCCGAATTGATAGCCGAGCAAGTGGCACGTTTTGCACAGTAAGTGCACCAAGCAGCCTGCCAAACTGCTCTCATTGTGCAGAAAGTAGCACAAAGGTTTGGCTAAATGAGATTTTCTTGCTAATTTTGCTGTCCGAATGACGAATGCGTGAGCATTGTACAGAACAACAATAATATCGATATAAAAAATGAAAAGAACGTTCCAACCCCACAATCGCAAGCGAAACAACAAGCATGGTTTCCGTCAGCGTATGGCCACTGCAAACGGCCGTCGCGTTTTGGCTTCTCGTCGTGCCAAAGGCCGTAAGAAGCTCACCGTATCTGATGAAGTACACGGCAAGAAGTAATTCGCCGTACTGCGATACAACCTCAAACAAAACCGAATCCCTCTTTCTGAGGGGTTCGGTTTTTTTGTTTGTGTAGGGGAGAAGAGTGTTCCTCGAAAAGTCGAAGATCGCCCTTCCCCTTACTTGCTCCAAAACGACAAGTAGCGCTCTGTCGCTGCCTGCAAGAGAGCGGAGTTGGGCTCGAGATGAGGTGCAAAGAACGTGGTTGTCACTGACAGCGCATTCCGTTTCTTTTCTGCCTTCCACAGCCCTACCGCATTGCCTTGGTCGGCAATGAGCGGATAGAAAAAACCATTTTTAGAGCATTGATTGCGTCCTCTTCCGGCTTCGTGAATCACCTCCGCCCGCTCTTTGTAGGCTATGGTGTATTCGTCAAACGCCGGCAGGAGATGTACCGCCGCTTCCGGAGTCGAGATGAGGGCGGCCGCTTCCGTATGCAGATAGTAGGTGGTATTTTGGATCGTCAGCAGTTCGAGCCGGTCTTTCATCGCCGCTATGCCTGCCCTCGCTTCTCGAATGCCCAACCCCGACCACCAAACAAAGTCGGCGAGGGTGGCCGGCGAATGGCTGCGGAAGTAGCGTTCAGCCAGTAAAGCGATGCTTTCTTCTCTAGAGCGCTCCGGTGTGGGCGGCACCCGTTCGTCCATCAGGGCGTAGGTGGGTTTGCCGTTTTGGTCGATACCACTGCAAATCAGTCCGATGGTTTCGGCAAACATGAGGAGGCGATACATCGTACCGGTAACGCAGGGTATTCCCTCGGCCACAAAAATCGCTTCAAGTTCATCTTTCGTCATTCCTGTCGTTCCGGCAAGATGCTGCTCAAAGAGCCGGCAACCTTTCCGAAAGGTATCTTCGCTCAGCAGCAAAGCGGCCATTCGTTTCTTGTCCCTGATGGTGGCTTGTAGGCTTGAGGCCGACAATGCGCACATCCAGCGAATATCTTCGGCAGGGACGATGTGCCATGTGGGGCGCATCACATGGGTGCGTAGAATTTTACCTTCATCGAAAGCCTTTTGTACCACTGAAAAGCCGCCTTCTCCTTTAAGCCGCATGCCCACAGCCCATTTGACCATGTTGTAGTCTTGCGCCTGCATAGCACCCATCCACGCCACAACCTCTTCGGGCTTTGCGAAGGCAGGAAAGGCCAATTGTTGGGAAAATTGTCTCAAAACTCTGAAATCTGTCGTCATCCGATATATCTTTTGGGGGGGTAAGTAGGTCTTCAAAATTAATCGTAACTATCTTCTGCACAGGGTGTTCTCTACTTTGACACCCTCTTTCTTTCCCTTTTCCTCCATCTCGCCTTTGTTCATCAGTCGTGTAGCCCGCTACACTCCTTCTTCACAAAAATGACCTGATGAAAAATCGAAACAAATATGGTATCAATTGATTTTGAACACCTACTTAAAATACTTGCTATCCTAACAAAGGTAAGCATAAAATAGCAGACTTTCCTCTTTTCGATGGAAATAAATCGTTGGTTTGACGTTCTGTGTCTCTTTTTTTCTCCCTACTTTATGCTTTTTCCTTCATTTGCTTCTGCTGATTTTCTCCTTTTTCATCCCTTGCCCCCTATAGATATATAGACATCTCGCCTTTGATTCTTACCACTCGATGCCCACTTTAACACGAATTTAACATTTGGAGGGGAAGGGCGTGAATTTACCTCAGACATAATTTTTTCTACCTCTGAGGTAGTTGAATTTATCTCTGAGGTAGATGAAGAAACTAACCATCTGTTTGCCCTCGCGCGTACGCGCGCATCACTACTCGAGATTCTTGTTTTTAACCTTCACCTCCTTCACCAAAGGGTATCGTTTGCCGGTAAAGGAGGTGAAGGTGAAGGATTTCAAAATCAAAATCCTTCACTCGCAACAACTTGTTTTTCTGTAATTTATCCCCATCGGTGAAGGAATGAAGGATAAAAACACGCACTATAGTGGGTATACGCGCGCGCGAGGGAGAGGCTTTTGATACTATTGGGATTGGCAATTTGATCGATGCAATAAATAAATGCCTAAACAGTTGGCTCATCATCAATATTTTTGTCAATCTTGCAATACCATTATGGCTACCTCTCAATCATGAAAGTTATGCTAAATACCCAACAAAGGGGTAAGAGATTTTACTTTTCCCACTTGCGTTCTGCATTGGCTTGCTTTCATCTTCATCGCACAGCATCTCATCTGCCAAACTCACGCCTTCCCCTTTTGGATACGCGCTCTAAACACGCTGACCGACTGGCTCTACGCGACTACTTAATAAAATAAATTGCATAAAATTTTGGTCAAAATATATTTTCTTCTTAATTTTGTAATGTAATAAAATCATTCGGCAAAACAGAGTAGTTCAAAATTCTGGAAATAAATAAGATAATAACACTTTTACAAAGCCATTAAAAAGATGATACCGATTCATTATATTCTACTGTTCTATCTTCTTATAGCATTGTCAATAGTTATCAATGATTTCAGTCAAATAAAAAAAAGAAAAAAACTCTACCTGTTTACCCAAACAATAACGGTTGCATTGGCTATTATGGCTGCTATTTGGGATAGATACTTTAGAGAAACTCCAATAATGATAGACAAGGCATGGTTATTGGGCATGATTTTTTTTTCCTTGATACATGCAGTAGGCCAGATTTTCGACAAAAGAAGTTTTTGGAATTGGCTTCATCTTTCAATAAATCTAATTACTTTAATTATATATCCTTTTTACTAAAATAAAATTACTAAGAGCATGAAGAAAACTTCAGTATTACTTATTGTATTTATTGCACTAACTTTATCTACGAGTGTAACCTCTTGTTCAAATGACGGTGAACTAGCTAAAGAGGAAATAAAAACTAAAGACTTTAATTTGAAAACTTTTGAAAATTATGGTAAAGGTCTAGATGAACTCTCTTTTAATTTTGTTAAAATGCGTTCGGTAATTTTTAATGCTTCAGATGTAGAACGTGAAAAAACGATTAATACCCAAGGAGAACTCGTGATAAAAAATCTTCTTCCTATAACTAATACTCTTTTTCAAGAACTCCACATTTCAGATAGAGATTTTGAAGATGCCATAGCTGAATTAAAAGAAGAAGGGGAAGATGTTACTAATATACGTATTGATGCTTTGAAGTGCTATTCAGCCTTGGCACTTTATGATACATTTCTATTTGATAATTCTTTGAATAAGCGTCCTACAAGAGCTGATTATTTAGACTATGCAAGTTGTATTGGATTAGGAACGACTGTCAAAGGACTTGCGGACTGGAGTACGGCTCAAATAGCTAAATTTCTAGCTAAAAAAGCTATAGGTAGAGCTGTTCCTTATATTGGATGGGGATGGGCTATTATTTCTGGATACGAATGTATAAAAAAGCTCAAATAAGTGCTACTTACTTTTATTCTATAGATATTTAGAATTTAAAGAGAGAATTTTTCTGAAATAAGAAAAGAGATAGGAAAGTTGTTCGCAATTTCTCTATCTCTTTTTATTTAACTGAAATAGGCCATTAGAAAAGCGACAATGCACTAGCAAATAATTTTATTTTATTGCTGTCCGGTAAAATTTGGCAGGTTAGAAAATTGAAGTAAAATCCCTCATACGTTGTAAAAAGAGCCCTCTAAAAGTACGCAGATAACATCTTGAATAATAAGAGTTAAACGAATTTTTCGGACAATACCAAAATACGACAATGGGGTGTGCCTAATGTGGCACACCCCATTGTCGTATTTTGGAGAATGAAGAGATCTTACTTTTCCCACTTGCGCTCGGCAGGAGGAAGGGCTTTGACCACGATGTCGCGGTGGCGGGCTCCTTGCAGCAGACGAGTGGCAACGGACTGCACATCTTCCGGCGTGAGCTGGCTGAAAGCATTGTCTACCAACGCTGCGGGCGCTTGGGTAGCAGTGGGCTGCGCCTTGGGCTGTTGTTGTGTTTTGCCTTTGGTCTTACCCGATGTAACGGGGGCTTTGTCCACTTCGGCAGCGAGATCGGCCGGAAGTTGAGGTACCGTTCCCGTTTCGGCATAGACGTTGAGCATTCCCATCCACAAAAGGGCTTCGGGCGTGTTGCTTTCGGTGTGCGTTTCTTCGGTAGCAGCATTGACGGCCAAAGGCACTTGGACAGCTTTGAACTCGTCGGCAGAGAAATGTCCGGCAGCGATGTCGTGGAGAAGTTCATAGGCACGCGCTTTCATCTCATCGGTACGGGCGCGCTCAGTGGTAAAGTGAATGTTGAGCGTGGCCAGTCCTGCCGTCGCAGCATCGGTGGGAGCGTTGTAGCGGCTGCGCACCCCGATGGTGTAGGTGGCGCGGGCTTTTTCGCGCAACTCCTCGAAATAGCGGTTTTCCAATAAGCCACGGAACACTTCGAGAGCCGCTTGCTCACGCTCATTGAGGTTGAGGTCGTTGAGATAAGCGATTTCGATTTCGCCTTGGTCGCCCTCGGTGTCTACGAGAAACTCACGCTTAATTTCGGGGGCTTTGGAAGAAAAATCGAGACTACGCTGTGGTGCGAGCGATTGCAACGTGGCAGTACGGCGGTCGGCATGGCCGGGGAGGGAGGCAAGATAGCGCTCCACAAGTTGGCGTGCCTGTGCTTCGGGCAGATCGCCTACGAGGCAGAAGGTGAAAGCCTCTGCACGTCCAAACTGAGAGGCAAAGAGCGGAGCGAGATCCTCATAACGTATTTTTTTGTAAAAGTCGGCATCCTTGCGAGGATTTTCAGAGGTGATGGGGTTGAGCAGTTCTTGGATAGAATCTTGCACAGCCTGCATACCAGTGGTGCTGTGGGTAGAGGCGACATAGGCACTGCGCTGCACATAGCGGTCGAAGATGTTACGATCGAAACGCTGATGCGCCAAGACAAGATGGGCATAGCCCAAGAAGTCGTCGGCCACAGCGGCAGCCGATTCGCCTCCGATACCGCTGGAGGTTTCAGACGAGGAAATGGAGAGATCGAAATCTTTGTTTCTTACCCATTCGTAAAGCTGATTGCGCGAATAGTTGTGTACCCCGCTTTGCATGATGAGCTGCGTCACGGCGGTGTAGGCCGGAAGGTCGCGTGCCGTGATGGAAACAGCGCCACCAGGTGCAGAACCGGCAAAGAAGAAGCGACCCTTGGGGTTGGGCACGTACTTGTAGAACACGCGTGCACCATTGCTCAACGTCCACTCTTGGGCAGCAAGAGCCGCGATGTTTTGGGTGGCGGTGATGCGTCCTGCCGGTAGGTCGAAGTCGATGAGGCGGGTGATAGGAGCGTGAGCAACAGGCTGCACCGTGGAGGGGTCGGCTTGCGCAAGGGCTTCGGTGAATTGTGTCTGCGTAAGGTTCATTTCATCGGCCGTTCTCGAAAAGGTGACAAAACTGAGATTGCGTCCATCGAGCATCGAGCGAAGCCACTCGTTCATGTCGTCGACCTCCAGTTCTATGAGTTCTTCGAGGTTGTCTTGCAGTTGCTGACGGAAAGACTTGATGGGGCGTTGCAGCAGGAAGTTTTCCTTGAAAAGTTGGAAAAGGTTGTCGGGCGTGCCGAGACCTTCTTCCGATTCCAGCAGTGTCTTGATGCCGTTGTAGATTTCTTTGCGCACAGCGTCAAATTCAGTTTCGCTAAACCCACGCTGTCGCAAATCTTCGCGGACGGCCAGTACTTGACACAGGGCATTGTACTCTTTTCCGTGGAAAGGCACAACATCCCACGCCATCTGACTTTGCAAGCGCACCAAGGGAGAAAGGCTCACCGAGGCGGCGATGAAGTCTTCGCTACCATCGTTGCGCAATGCAGCAAAACGACGTGGCGCCAAGCGGTTGAAGATTTGTGTGAAGAAAGTGTTGTGCTTGATATGGGCAATGCGTGTGCTGTCGCGCTGGTCGAAACGCTGATAGATGCCCAACGATGGAGCCGTATTCTCGCGATCGATGAAGCGGGTGTAGAGCGGCGTGGCATTGTCGGCGATGGTGCGCGCGTCAAAATCGACAGGAGCTTTCTTGTTGGGCACCTTGCTCAACACGGCCTTCACCTTGGCTTCCCACTCTTCGGGGTTGATGTCGCCAACGATGGCGACAAACTGGAGGTTGGGGCGATACCACGTGTCGTAGAAACGCTGCACATCTTTGGCTTTGAATTGCTGCAAAATCTCCGGCGAACCGATGACGTTGCGCTGGGCGTAGCGTGCATTGTTGTAAAGCACTGGATCGATGGCATCATTCATACGCTGGTCGACATTGTAGCGACTACGCCACTCTTCGAGCACAATGCCGCGCTCTTTCTCCACATCGGCAGGGAGCATCTTGATGCCATGACACCAGTCGGCCAAGAGGAGGAGCATACGGTCGGTCAGTGCGGTGTTGGCCGTAGGGACATTGTGCACCGCATAGCGGGTTTCGTCTTTGCCGGTGAAGGCTTCAAAATCGTGGAGATTGTTGGAGCGCAGGAAAGTCATCACACGCTCGGGAAAATGCTCGGTGGTGTTGAACGCGAGGTGTTCAAGCACGTGTGCCAAACCTTTCTGCCGGTCGTTTTCGAGGATAGCACCGACATTTTGATAGAGGTAGAATTGTGCTTCGCCGGGTGTGCTGCCATCGTGACAGACGTAGTAGGTCAAGCCGTTGGGAAGCGTACCTGTGTGCAAACCCTCGATTTGTGCACGAGCCGTCCACACATGCGCTAATGTGAACACGCAACTTACCATGAAGATGCGGAGGAGACGGGAAGAGAAAGATGAAAACATAAGATGGAGAGGCATGAGGGGAAGAATTATTTCTCAAGCAATTCGAGTTCGGCAAGTTTGCGCGCAATGGTTTGCTGCACCATCGCTTGCACCATTTCCATTTCGGCCATGCGCAGACTCTCGATGTTGGCAAGGTTGTATTGCTCGCGGGCTTTACCGAAATCTTTGAGTTGTCGGTAGGAGTCGCCCAACATGACGAGGTAGTTCACGCGGTTCATCACCACTTGTTCGCTGGCAAGGGCGTGTTCCACCCAAGCAATGGCTTGGCGGTGTTGGTCGGCAGTGAGTTGATCGCCTGCGGCATAGTAGAGGTCTTGTGCGGCCTTACCATAGTCGGCCGGAGTGGCTTCCTTACCCAAACGCTGCAAGAGCGAAGACATCGCTTGGATGTAGGTCTTGGTGTCTTTGTTTTTGTAGAGCTGATAGAGCGCATTGGCATAGATGGCTGTGCGTTCGGCAGGAGAGATACTTTCCGTGCTGACCACGGCATAGGACTTTTGATAGGTCGTACCTACTTTTTCCACAAGTTCCTTGTAGTGGGCATCACCGGCTTTGGCCAGCGCTTCAATTTGCGCATCATTGTTTTCCACTACATAGTAAGCAGCTGCATTACCGATGGCAGCCTGCCAAGCGGGAAGATTGTCGTTGATGAAGTCGATCATCTCCCGAATTTCGTTCTTGTCATTGCCACCCATCGAATTGATGATGAGATAGTCCTGCTTGTTGATGAGGGCCGCACCTTTCTTGGCCTTGATGTAGGCGGCATAGAGTTTGCGCAGGCGGACAGCCCACTTTTCGGCATCCATACCTTCTTGTGCTCCGAGAAAGGCAGGGGCTTTCATCAGGAGGGCTTGCTGGATAGACAAGTCGTTGGGCTGCTTCTTGTATTGCTCATAAAGGTCCTCAAAACGCAAAGATTCGCCAGCGGCAATGCGTCCGGCTTCCATCAGTTGCGCAGCATTCATAGCGCCGGTGTTGACAGAAATCGCCTTACCATCGGCTGCGATAAAAGCGAGTGTGGGGAAGGCTTCTACATTGTATTGCTTGGCCAAGGCGACGTTATCGCCTTTTTCGGCATCAAGCTGGAGGGAGATGAAGTTGGCATTGAAATAAGCCCCCACGGAGTCTTGGGTGAACACTTCTTTGGCCATGCGCTTGCAAGGGCCGCACCACACGGCGTAGAAGTCGACGAAAAGGGGCTTGTTTTGTTTTTGGGCTTCGACAAGGGCGTCCTTGAATGAACCTTTGAAGAAGGTGATGCCTTTTTCTGCCTTTTGCGCTTGTCCGTTGAATGCGAACAGAAAGGCAAAGAAAAGGAGAAGAGAAGATAGTCTATACATAATGATTGTGCGTTAGATGATGTGAAAGAGGAGAGTCGATAATTGTCGTTGGGAGAGGTCGGTATCGAACCGATCTACGCTGCCGAGGGAGTCTACGACTGTGGGGAACTCTCTGATGGAGCAGAGGATGGGTTCCAATGAGGAAAAACAACGACGGCAAGGGATTTTCAAAGCTGCAAAACCTCTTGCCGTCGATGGTGAAAATGCTTAGGGGATTGGTTCTTCATCGTTCACCACGAAGGTGAGCACGTCGGTAAGTTCACGGCTGTGGTCTTCATTGTAAACGAGCAACGTGAGCGTGTAAACACCATTGGGAATACGCTGAAGGGCTGCGGGGAAAACCTGCACGATACCGCCTTGGATAAGCACTTCGCCCGCTTTGACAGCTGCGTCAAAAGCTGCTGCATCGCCACCTTCTTTGGCTACAACGCGCACATACTTGTAGTTGATGGGGTTGGTACCTGCCACACCTTGAATACGGGTCGATGTCCAGGGTGCACCGGTCTTAGCACGTTCGCTGTCAGGAGCCGGCGTACGGTAGACTAAAACAGTATCGGGAACATAAGAGGCGTGGTCGGCATTGAGGTAGCCCACCTTCATGCGGTCGCATGCGGCAAAGACAGAAGCGATGAGTAGCAGCGCGAAAAGGCTGCTGAAAAGAGATGATTTCATACTAAAAATCGCTAAGGGTGAAGTTGTAGTCGAGCGAGTGTACTACGCCCGTCAGAGTTTGGATGTTAGAGGAAGCTACGACAGTGCTTTTGGTAGTGGTCGGAGAGAGGAGGTGGATTTGTTTAGGCCCCATCTCCGGTACTCCGTTGTAGGAAGAGCGGAACGTGTAAATCCACAACTTTTTTCCGGAAGCCATGTCGAATGTTTCTCCACCGGTACCGATGACTTCAGAGGCGTTGGTACTGGCATGTCCTGCGGTAAATTCGTCCAGCAAAAGGCGCTTTTGCAGTACGCAGTCGAGAATAAAATCTCTACACTGGGCTTTGGGAATATCAGTGACTTGCTTCAAATCATTTTTCAAGAGGTAGCGACGAATGCTGTGGTTCGTGATGCCGAAGAAAGTGATGTCCTTTCCGTAACTGCTCGTACCTTGAAAGAGGGGTACGAGGTCGGCATGTACCGCCATCACACGGAGAGAATCCCAGTTGTAAGGGTCGCCTTTGAAGTATTCCCACATAGTGGTGTTGTGGTTGCCGTTGGCCTCTCCTGTATCGATGAGGTTGTATTCGGTGCAACTCTGCGCTCCAAACATGAGTAGCAGCGCAAAGGCAAGATAGATGATTCTTTTCATAAGATTGAAAACTTGGGGTGAAATGATAAGAAGAGGCGCTTATTGATATTGCACCCAATAGGGTTTCTGATGGATAAAGGGATTGACCAGATGCCCATCTTTGTCTTCTCGCGCTCCGGCCGGAACGGGGAGTACCAGCGCTCCGCCATTCACATCTTGTGCGCTGAGCACACGGAATTTGCCTTTCAGTTCGGTAGCGTAGTAACCATTACGAATGATATCGAAATAATGGCTATCGTTTTCGCCCAAGAACTCCTTGGTGCGCTCAAGGTAGATGGCTTTTTGCAATCCTTCTGTGTCGGTGGCTGCGGGGTAGGCCGTGGCTTGTGCACGCGAACGGATGACATTGAGGTCGGCGATGGCAGAGGCATCTTGGCCGAGTTTGGCATTACATTCGGCACGTAGCAGATAGAAGTCGGCCAAACGCCATTGCACCAAATCGGCGTTCAGGCTACGGAAGGATTTTCCACCTTCGGCATACTGGTCGGCATCGTACACACCATTGCGGAACTTGTAGAACAAAGCATAGTTGTTGCCGTCTACATCGTGGGAGGTGTCGATTTCGTAGAAGTAGGCCGTACGGCGCAAATCGTTGTTTTCGTACATCGCATTGATGGTCTCGGCATAGAGGCGCGCAGTCGTTTCGGAGGTGATGCTGCCGAGCTGCTTTGTTTCGTTGACCGGCCAACTGGTGTAGGCTGAAGCCACGAGGTTGGGCGTGGTGGTGTAGATGGAGCGGGTAACATCGTAGCTCAGTGTAAATACAACTTCGGGGTTGGTCTTGGTAGGCTCAGAGAGCAGTTGGCACAATGCTTCGGGACTGTCGCAAAGTTGGTAAGAACCGACTTTCTGTTCGATGACTTGTGTGGCGTATTCCACCGTCTTACGATAGGCTTCTTGGGCATCGCCTTTCAACTTGTACAGGTCGATGATGCTTCCTTTCCAAGCATAGATGTGCGCGAGCAAAGCAGTGCAATTTCCCTTTGAAGCAAACTGACGCGAACTAATGGGAGAACCATTGATATCACGAAGCTTGTCGTGTGTGGGGAGCAAATCGAGTGCACGCTGAGCATATTCAGCAGCTTTATCAAGCACCTGAAGTTGAGGGGTGGTATCGTAGGCCTTGATGACTTTCGAATTTTCCATCACCGGCACATCCCCAAAGCGCTGTACCAAGGTGAGGTAAGACACGCCCAGGGCAAAGTAAGCCTGCCCTAAATGGTAGTTACGGCGCGCTTCGGTGAGACCTTCCGTACGATCGATGTTGTCGATGAGCAGATTGGATTCAAAAATGACGTCATAGAGCTTCTTCCAATCTTGCGCATCGATGATGGATTTGGGGTTCCATTCGCGCACTTGATTGCCTTCTTGCAGTTCATCTGCCACAACTCCGGCCGTTTGAAACACGTAATCTTCCGACAGGGCGCTGTTGAGGAAATAATGAATGGAGGAGGTCGTAGCATTCAGCTCTTTCTCGGTTTTGAACGAATTGGTGTAGGTCAAACCATTCTCAGGCTGCAAATCGAGGTTGCAGGACGCCAGTAAGAGACCGGCGGCGAAGAGGACGATATGCTGTTTCATTGGGAGTTTAGAATTTGAGATTGATACCGAGCGTAATCTTCCGACTGAGGGGATACTGGTCGCCCAAGTCCTTACCCGTATAGGGGTCTACCACTTCAGGGTCTACGCCAGAATAATTGGTGATGAGGAAAAGGTTTTCACCCGAGAGGTAAAGGTTGCAGCCTTTCAAGTGCAGGGCTTTTGTCCACTTCGTCGGAAGGTTATAACCCAACGTGAGCTGCTTGAGGCGCAGATAACTTACATTTTCGATGTTGGAGTCAATGTTGCCATCAAACTGTCCGATATATCCCTGGTCGGCAAACTCGAGCGAAGGATAGTCGGCTTTGTCGCCGGGCTTCTGCCAGAAAGTTGCCTTGCGATAGTCGTTCATCACAACACCGAACTTCTTAGTGAACAAGAACGCAGAATTGCGCACCATATTCATCATTTTGCGTCCGATGACATAACTCATGAGCACATCGAGCGTAAAGCCATTCCACTCTACGTGGTTGGTGATACCTCCATAGAGTTTGGGGAGGGTGCTGCCGGCATAGTAGAGGTCTTGTGAGTCAATCTTACCATCCGAGTTTTGGTCGGTGATTTTACGACCGCCCACGCGCAGCGGATTGTTTTCCGTACCGAAATAGAGCGGCATACGCTTGCCCTGTTGGTTGTAGTAGTAAGGAATGTCCTTTTCGTCTTGCACGATGCCTTCGTCGTGGTAGGTATAGATGCCATAAACGGGACGTCCCAATACCTTGTCGGTGAGGTCCACATTACCGTAAGATTTACGGAACATATTGCGGTTGCTCGAGAAGTTGGCACCGATGGTCCACTTGAAGTTCTTGTTGCGGTAGACATCGCCTTCGACTTCAAATTCTATACCTTCGTTGGAGATGGCAGAAGCATTGTTCCACATCTTGTCGGTCAGGAAGAAGTTGCCGGGCAGCGGTGTCTGCATGAGGAGCGCATCAGAGTATTTATAATAGTAATCGAATTTGAAGCGCAGGCGGGAGTCGAGCAGGTAGAAGTCAAGACCGAGGTCGTATTGGTCGCTCTTTTCCCAAGTGAGCTTATTGTTGGCCATGAAAGTGGGAATGAGCCCCAAATTGCCGAAGAAAGTGTTGGCTTCAGCCATTACACCCAAGGCCAAATAAGGTTCTTGGAACTTTTGACCGGAGCGTCCCCAAGAAGCACGGAGCTTACCGAAGTTCATCCACCAGAAATCTTTCAAGAATTTTTCTTCACTGAACACCCAGCCTAAACCTGCGGCGGGGAAGGTGCCCCAACGCACATCTCTACCGAAGACCGAAGAACCATCCGTACGAATAGAAATTTCGGTGAGGTAGCGCTGGCGATAGTTGTAGGTGAAACGTCCCAAAAAGCTCTGCATAGCTTGTTCTTCCTTATTGCTCAGAACGCTTTGGAGCGATTCGACCGTGCCGTATTCGTTGGTACGGAGTTTGGGCCAACCTTCACCAATGTAAGTGATTTGATTGGTCGGGCCGCCCATGGCCGAACCGCTGAGCGACAAGGCCAAATCACGATTGTAGGTCATACCGGCCATCAATTCAAAATTGTGTGCCTCCTTGATGTTGAAGTTGTAGGTGAGGAGGTTTTCATTCTGAATCATGGTCATGGCATAGTCTGCTCCCTCGGCTTTCGAGAGTTTGTTGTAGCCCAAGTAGTCGGGAGTGAAGGTATAGGATCGGGTGAAGTAGTGGTCGAGTGCCACAGAAGAAGAAAACTTCAGCCCTTTGAGAATTTGATAGTTTATCCCTCCATTGAGACGCAGGTTGTAGTTAGTGTTGGAGCGCTTCACGTCTTGCAGACGGCGCAAAGCCTCACGTTCAGCCACCGAACCCTTACCGGGAAGGAGAGAGGGAGTTTCTTTGGGGTCGAACGTCAATCCTTGGACTTTACCCATCGAACCACCCGAGTTCTTGTCGGTGTAGGCAAGATTGGTGCGCAGGTAGAAACTGAGACGTGGAGTGAGGTTGATGTCGAGGTTGGAGAGCAAACTGAAGCGCTTGAAGTTAGAGCTGATCATGATGCCCTTTTCATCATAAAGACCGGCGTTCACCATATAGCGCACGTTGTCTTTTCCTCCGGAGATGGTGGCATCGGCCTTCGTGATGCGCCCCACGCGGAAGGCATATTTCCACCAGTTGGTGCGGTTGTTGTAGAACGTATTGAGGGAGTCTTGCACGATTCCGGGCAGGCTGTTTTCGCCATTGAGCACAGCACCATTACGCCAAAAGTAGTCGTAAGCCCCGTCATTGTTGGAGTCCCAACCCCAAGTGTCGTTGTGGCTGCCGGGCATCACCACATTGTCGGTAGCCCAGTCATAGTGTCCTAAACGTTGCTTGAGTGCCAAAAGGGTGGCAAAATCGCGCTCGCCTTTACCTATGATTTGTACGGGGGTGGCAGGCAACCACGAATAGGTTTGGGATACGTTGATATTAAATTCGGCTTTACCCGACTTACCTTTTTTCGTGGTAATCAGAATAACACCATTACCGGCTCGCGAACCATAAAGCGCGGCAGAAGCAGCATCTTTAAGCACTTGTACGGATTCGATGCTGGAAGGGTCGAGACCTGCCAAGGTGTTGATGCCGCCTGTCTTCACAGAAGTCGTCGAAGTCACGGGTACACCGTCAATGACATAAAGGGGCGAACCATCGTTGACTCCTTGCTGGTTGAGCGAGGAGAAACCACGGATGGTGACCTGCGAACCACCGCCGCCGGGGGTTCCGCTCAAGTTGGTAATTTCCACACCGGCCATACGGCTTTGCAGCAGATTTTCAATGCTGGGAGTGGGAGCATTTTGGATTTGATCGCTTTTCACACTCGAAACCGCACCCACCAAGTCGCGCTGACTGCGCTTACCATAAGCAATCACCTGTACCTCACCCAAAGCCGTAGAAGTGGCTTTGAGGGTTACGCTCAGAGGCTTGCCCAGAGTGTAGGCTACGCTCTGAGAGTCATAGCCTAAGCAGGAAATGAGCACTTCGCCCGTAGCCTTATTGACGGGCAGAGAAAATTTACCATTGTCGTCGGCCTGCACACCTTTGGTCGTGCCTTTCAGACGCACAATAGCAAAGGGTACACCCACTCCTTTATGGTCTTTGATGGAGCCTTCGAGGTGCTGACCGCTTTCCTGCTGTTGTTCCAAACGGAAGACTTTGATGTTCGCTCCGTTCACACTATAGGTGAAGGGGGTGTACGAAAGCAGTTGTTGGGTGGCTTGAAGCGTTGTCACGCTGTCGAGCGAAACAGTGAGGGTCGTAGAGTAGGCTTTCACTTCATCGGTGTAGGACATGATGTAGTCTCCTTGGCGTGCCACCATATCGAGAATGGTAGTAAGAGGCTTGTCCTTAAACGAGAGGGAGAAGGTGTGGTTCGCATTTTGGGCATATACACTCAGACTCGTGACAAAATAAATCGCGAAGAGTATTCCCAATGCAAGACCCCGGGCTTTCAGTCGTTGACTGGCGATTGAAAAGAGGTGCATAGAAAATAGTGAATAAATAATGATAGATATTTGTTTACAAAAGGGTAGCTTAGGTTGCAAAAATACGGAATTTTGTCTTTTTGCCCAAACAAATGGTAGATTTTGCGCCTCTTCAAGGCCAAAACTCTGAAAGACAAGCAAAGAGGTAGATTATTCTCGTATTTTTTGTCATGTGGGCTTCACGAATTTGAAAAGGCCCTTTTCAGAGTAAAATCCCAAATATGAGCGGATGGAGGAATAAAAATGCACAAAGGGAGCTTGTGAACACTTGCTCCATATGGGGATAAGAGAAGAGGGAGTGGGTGTTTTTCTTGAAATGTTGTATCCTGAGAAGGCGAATAGGGACAAAATTCCCTCCTTTTCAGGAAGAAAGGCTTTCATATCAATGTCTGCAAACTATCTTTGTATTATAGCGTGTAGCACAACATAGAAATACAGAGACCCTGTTTCCATAAGTTGTATTTTAAGGTGCTGCAAATGTAAGCAATAACTTCGATAATGACAAATAAATCTGACCACTTTTTTCAAAGTTCTTGGGATAGCCGTTAGCCGTGTTTCAATGATCCTACGCAACCAATGAGATTTTAAGCGTTTTTTAGAAGTCATTTGGGTTTTGAACCGGCTTAAATTCGCGAATGCTTATTTCCCTTTCATTTTTCATTCCTGTTTCTCGCGCGCGTATACATACACAATGTTGTTTTTTCCTTCACATCCTTCACCGGATAGGTAATGGGTTGAATGAGAATGGGATAGAGGTGAAGGATTTTTTGGGGAGTGCCGCAGTGCAGGAAGGGGGAGGGATAGAGCGTTTTTAGGTAACGGTGGGGTGAAAGAAAAAGGAATTTTGTCCGTTTTTATAAATGGCTGAAAATCAGTAGTGTTTTTTTGGGGGGGTGAAGGAAGTGAAGGAAAAAACAAGGTATTGCATGTAACGCGCGCGTGCGAGAGGGTAGTCGTCAAGGTCGCGGAAGGGGAGGGAGGATGACTGCAATGGAGGCGGTTGAAAAAAACTAACGAGTAGTTTTACGCGGCTCTGAGGTAAATGAAATGATCTCAGAGAAAATGAACAAACTCTAAGGCGAATGATGTCTATCCTGAACAGCAAAGAATGAAGACCGGAAGTGAAATTTAGGAATCCAATGAGCGTTGGTTGAAATTTAGAGGGCACTTATAAGCCTTGCCGACAACGAAAATCAATGTATCGCCTGTGGATTATCGGAGCTGGAAATGAACAGGAATACTGATTTTCACAGGGATGGGCTTGCCATTCCGCAGACCAGGTTTCCATTTAGGCATACGGCGGACGGCAGTCACCACGGCACGTGCCAGTGCATCATCAACGGTTTTTTCTACTTTGACATCGCTCACGGAGCCTTCTATCCCTACGATGAAGGTGACCAGCACATCGCCTTCCACCTTGCGGCGTTGGGCGGCTCCCGAATAGAGTACCGCCTCGTCGAGGTATTGCATCAGTGCCTGCACACCACCAGGGAAGATGGGCATTTCTTCCACACGTTCTGTCTTGACGAGTTGCGCCCCTTCGATGGGGAGGTCTTTTTGGTCTGCGTTGTGTGCCAAGTCGGCATCGCACAAATCGGCCTCTTCGATTGTGGCGGCATCGGTCGCGCCATCTATGCCCAACGGTACACGAATGGTGCGGCGGTCTACAATGTCGGGCACACGATTGGAGGCACCGGGAGTGGCCTTTACGGTCACGGCGCGGCGTCCCGTAGAAATGCGTTTCACCTCAAAGCCCTTTTCCGCTTTGAGCGGTCTGAGTTTGACTACTTCTTCCAGTTCTGCCGCGGTTTGCTTCACCGCTTGATAAAAGAAGTAGCCCACGACACCGGCCAAGCCTATGAGTATCGCCAGTATTCCTCCGAGAATCAAGGCCACAAGACGATAGCGACGCCCTGCCTGTTTACGAATCAGGTAAGCGCCGTACCGTTTGTTGCGATGCTCAAATACGAGCTCGCACCATTCTTGAGATACTAAAAGCGAGTTGTTCACGTTAGAATGCTGGTGTGAGGGCAAAAAGAGGAGGGAAAGGGAGCGGATGGCGACAATCTGCCAACTACGCCCTTGCTTTCGGCGATAAAACTGCTGTTCAAATGCCGTTCTTGCTCAAATTTTGCGACAAAATTACGTCCAAAATATAAAATAAGTAGTACCTTTGTCCCACTATTTTATGCGTATAATGAAAAAAAAACTAATTATAGCCTTCTTTTGCGTACTGCCCCTTTCGCTGTGCGCTCAAGAGAGCACGTCGGCCTATCAAATCCTGCGTCTACCCACCTCGGCTCATGTGGCAGGGCTGGGGGGTGAAAACCTTTCAACGGTGGATGATGATGCCTCGGCTGTGTTGCACAATCCTGCCTTGCTGAGTGGTGTTTCGACCGGTACTTTGGGACTGTCTTTCATGACCTATGCCGATGGGGCTAAGTGGATGGGGGCACAATATGTACGTGCTTTTGGAGAACGGCATACGGGTGCGGCTTTCGTTCACTATATGGGTTATGGCGAAATGACCGAAACCGATGCTTCGGGGGCAGTGTTAGGCACATTTTCTCCCAAAGATGTAGTGGTGGGGGTAGGGTATAGTTACCTTCTTTCCGATGCTTGGGCAGGTGGATCCACGTTCAAGACGGTTTACTCCTCCATTGCCAACTACCATGCCGCGGCCATAGCAGTCGATTTGGGATTGAATTACTATGCTGAAGACGATGATTTGAGCCTCGCGGCTGCGTTGCGCAACGTGGGGGCTCAGATTAAAAGTTATGACAACCGCACCGAAACCGTTCCTTACTCCTTGCAGCTCGGAATGACCAAGGGCTTGGAACACATGCCTTTGCGGTTTAGTATCACAGCCATCGACCTGACCCGTTGGAACAAGCGCGACTATTACGTGCCGTCCGACAAATCATTGAGTTTGGGCAGAATGGCACTCAATCACTTTGTGTTGGGAGCAGAACTCCTGCCCTCCGAGGTGCTCACCCTCTCCGTGGGCTACAATTTCCGCCGTGGCTACGAACTCAAAGCCGCAGGAGCATCGCACTGGGCGGGAATGACGGCCGGCGTAGGGCTGAACCTTTCGCGGGTGAAACTCAATCTGGCTTATGCCCAATATCACAAATCTACGGCCTCGTTGATGGGTACTGTGGCCTACACATTCTAACGATTTCCTTATGTTGAATATAGAAATTGATGCCGGATCGGGCTTTTGCTTCGGGGTAACCACTGCCATCAATCGTGCCGAAGAAGAATTGACCCATCACGACATCCTTTACTGTTTGGGCGATATTGTTCACAACAGCCGTGAGGTGGAGCGATTGCGTGAGCGTGGGCTGGTCATCATCGACCACGAAACGTTTGCAAAGTTGCACGATGTGCGCGTTTTGCTCCGTGCGCATGGCGAGCCGCCTTCGACTTATGAAACTGCACGGCGTAACAATATCACCTTGATTGATGCCACCTGTCCCGTAGTGCTCAATCTGCAACAGCGCATCATGCGCGTCTATCACGAGATGAAAGACCCGCAAATCGTGATTTATGGCAAGCACGGACATGCCGAGGTGCTCGGATTGGTGGGGCAAACAGCGGGGGAAGCCATTGTGATTTCCGATATGAGCGAAATCGACAAAGTGGATCTCACACGCAACACTTATCTATTCTCGCAAACTACCAAACCGCTTGAGGGCTTCCAAACACTCATCAACTATCTCACTGCCAACATTCAGCCGCCTGCCGAATTTCGTTGTTACGACACCATCTGTCGGCGCGTTTCCAACCGCCTACCCGGTGTGCAGGAGTTCTCAAAGCGCCATGATGTAGTGCTTTTCGTCTGCGGATTGAAGAGTAGTAATGGGCGAGTACTCTACGAAGCATGCCGCAAGGTGAATGACAATACCTACTTTGTGGACGATCCAACGCAACTTGATCCCGCTTGGTTTGAGGGAGCGCGCAGTGTCGGTATCTGTGGTGCCACCTCTACCCCTAAATGGCTGATGGAGCGTTGCGCAGAACGTGTGCGTGAGATTGAGCAGGCGGCTCAAACCTAATGGTCCTTATCGACCTCTTTTGCTTTATGTAAAGGGGCGATGGTATCTTTTTCTTCATCATTACCTGAGTTTATGAAACAACATTCCACTCCTTCGTCTTCTGCAAAGCGCGGCCACCGCAATCGCCCTTTGCTTTTCTTTGTCCTTCTGGCCGTACTCGTTGTTTGTGTCGGCTATTGGTATCAGCAACAACACGCCACTCCCATTGAGGCGCAGGACACCCCCACCGCAGCCGATTCCCTCAAAGCGAAGAACTTGGCCGACGGCGAGGCCTTCTTGGCGAATAAAGCCAAAGAGGCTGGTGTAAAAACTCTGGGTGCAGGCTTGCTCTACAAAGAGTTGAAGTCCGGTGCAGGAACTTCTCCCACAGGTGAATCGACCGTAAAAGTCAACTACGAAGGTCGGCTCATCGATGGTACGGTTTTTGATAGCAGTTATCAGCGTGGCGAAGCAGCCGAATTTCCTGTATCGGGCGTGGTATCGGGCTGGCAGGTGGCATTAAAAGCCATGAAGCCCGGTGCTGTTTGGGAAGTTTATATCCCTTACTATATGGCTTATGGTGAAGCCGGCAGCGGCAGCAATATCCCGCCTTGCTCAGCATTGGTGTTTAAGATAGAATTGCTGGAAGTCAAATGAGATTTCTTAGCATCTGAACCCTGAAAAATGACATTTTTCTTGTTTCTACTTCATTTTGTTTGGCAAATGTTTGGTGGTTTTGGCGAAAAATTCTACTTTTGCAAGCAAATCATTTGAAATAATTATGAAGTTTACGGCACACACATACTTTTGGTGGCTTTGCTCAGGATTTTATCATCGTGAGTCGCTCCCTCGTGTGTCTTAACTTAAAGGGTTAATGAATCAGGTGTCCGAGGTTTGTCGTTGCTCACGACAAACCTCGTTTTTTATGCCCTGCAAAACAACATTCTTATATGGCTTCTACATCTTCTTACCACATCGCCGCCAACGGATTCTATGGTGAATTTGGCGGTGCTTACGTTTCCGAAACGCTCCAACCCGCCATTTGCGAACTGCAAACAAATTACCTCAACGTGATTGAAAGCGCAGAGTTTCAGCAAGAGTATCATGCACTGCTGCGGGATTATGTGGGGCGACCCAGTCCGCTTTATTTTGCGCCTCGACTCAGCCGGAAGTATGGCGGCCGCATTTATCTCAAGCGCGAAGACCTCAACCATACGGGAGCGCACAAAATCAACAATGCCATTGGGCAGATTTTGTTGGCACGAAAGCTCGGTAAGAAGCGAATTATTGCCGAAACAGGAGCCGGGCAGCATGGGGTGGCCACCGCTACGGCCTGCGCTTTGATGGACATGCCCTGCGTGGTGTACATGGGTGCCACCGATGTGGAGCGACAGCACGTCAATGTGGAGCGCATGAAGATGCTCGGTGCGGAGGTGCGGCCGGTGGAGAATGGTAGCAAAACGCTCAAAGATGCTGTCAATGCGGCCATCAACGACTGGTGCACACATCCGGATGACACGTTCTATATTATTGGATCGGCCGTTGGGCCGCACCCTTATCCCGACATGGTGGCACGCTTGCAGAGTGTCATTAGTCAAGAAATCAAATGGCAGTTGCAAGAAAAAGAGGGGCGTGACTACCCCGACCATCTTTTGGCCTGTATCGGGGGTGGGTCGAATGCTTCGGGCACAGTGTACCATTATCTGGATAATCCCCAAGTGAACATCGTGTTGGGAGAAGCCGGTGGGCACGGCATCGACAGTGGTGCAACGGCTGCTACTATCGGAGTGGGGAGCAAGGGAATCCTGCATGGGAGTTGCACCTTGGTGATGCAGGATGACGAAGGGAAGGTGGTGGAGCCTTACAGCATCTCGGCCGGACTCGACTATCCCGGCATCGGGCCGCTCTTTGCCCATCTGGCCACGACGACACGTGCCACGGTGATTCCCATCAACGATGACGAAGCGCTTCGGGCTGCCTATGAATTGACGCGCCTTGAAGGCATCATTCCCGCCCTTGAGAGCAGCCACGCTTTAGCACTTTTGGCTCATTGCAATTTTAAGCCTGACGAGGTGGTGGTGCTTACTGTAAGTGGACGTGGCGACAAAGATTTAGACACCTATTTGGAGCATAAAGAGCGTTTCGATTATCTTTGAGTTTGTGCCTTTTGAGGAAGGCTGTTTTTATCCTTACCTTGTAAAATCGGTGTTGGGTATGGACAGAATAAAAACTGGAATACCTGCAGAATAAACCCCTACTTATCTACTATTCTCGATGAAAGTCATTGTTATCGACAACTACGACTCCTTTGTCTATAACCTTGTCCACCTCCTCCGCAGTTTGGGAGCAGAAGTGGATGTGGTGCGCAACGATTGGTTTGCTCTTGCGGATTTGGAACATTACGATAAAATCGTACTCTCACCCGGGCCGGGGCTTCCCTCCGAATCTGGGCATTTGCTCAATGTTATTCGCACTTATGCTGGTCGCAAACCCATTCTCGGCGTCTGTTTGGGGCATCAAGCCATCGGAGAAGTGTTCGGAGCACAACTTTACAACCTTGCTGAGGTCTATCATGGTGTAGCGACACCCTGCCACCCGATTGTCGCCGACTATTTGCTGGACGGGCTGCCCAATCCCTTCACCGTGGGGCGTTACCACTCGTGGGGAATTTTGCCCGAAAGTATGCCTTCCATGCTTGAACCCATCGCGCTTGCCTCCGATGGTAGCATTATGGCGTTGCGGCATCGCTGTTTCGACATTCGTGGGGTGCAGTTTCACCCCGAAAGTGTGCTCACCTCCGAAGGCGAAATATTGATGCACAACTGGCTCTTCCACTCTCCATGCTGAGACTTCTCATAAACTTTGAGAGGTCGTCAGGCGAAGAAAAACGACAAAAATCGTCCGTTCCCATACCATTCGGGGATGGACTTCTCTTTGCTCCTGCTGTTGCTGCAGGGCATCCCCGAATAAATGTATCTTCAGAGATATTGCTGTCCGGTAAACGTTTTTCACAATGGAAAATCTTTTTTTGTAGAAAGGAACGGCGCGCGGCAAATGGAATCAGGGGGCGAAAATCCTCGCGCGCACGCGCGCATCCCTTGCAAAATATGTTTTTTTCCTTCACCTCCTTCACCAAAGAAGCTATTCTATTGTTAGACAGATGCTTATGGGTGAAGGATTTATTTTGCCAAGTCCTTCACCGGAGGAGGTGATTTTGAGAGGATGACCAAGGAGTGAAGGAAGTGAAGGAAAAAAACACGGAATTTGTGTGTATGACGCGCGCGTATGCGTGTGTGACGAGGGTGAGTATTTTCCTCAGAGATAGTTTTTTGCAGCTCCTATCTAAATCAAACTACCTCTGAGGTAGATTGACCCACATCGTTCGGAGGGCGTTGAAATGTTAAAGTTGTGTTAAAGTCGAGGCTTCGTGGTAAGTTTGGCAGGTGAGATGTCTATATATAAACAGGGGGGGCTTTTGACAAAGAAAGCCCGAAGTCCTATTTTAAGGGCTTCGAGCTGGTATTTTTGGGGCGGTTTTGAAGTTTACCGGACAGCAATACTTCAGAAACGATTCTTTCTTAGGAAAGAATAAAAGTACTTAAATTTGTGCAGTCTTTTGACATTGGTCGACTCCTTTTAGTAAAAAGTGCAGAGCGTTTCTGCCTTAGAAAATGACATGATACAAATATCAGCCTGCAAAAACGGAGATAAAGAAGCTCTTGGAGCACTATATAGGGCATATGCTCAGAAACTTTTGGACATCTGCCGCCACTATGTGAAAGAAGAGGAGGTGGCAGAAGACCTCCTGCACGATGCGTTCGTGGTCATCTTTAATTCGATTGGCGACCTGAGAGAAGAGACAAAAATAGAAGGGTGGATGATTACGATTGTCAGGAATCTTTGTTTGAAGTACCTGCAAAGTGTTGAGCACAACCTGGTTTCTCTGTCGGAATTGAGCACTGAAATACAGGACGAACCTTATGATAACAAAACGCCTACAATAGACCTGGCGCAGCTGCTCTCAGCGATAGATGCACTTCCAAAGGGGAACAGAGAAGTGTTTCGCCTCTCTGTGCTGGACGGACTCTCGCATCAAGAAATAGGTGCTCTACTTGGCATCAGTCCACATAGTTCTTCTTCTCAACTCTCCCGTGCGAAGAAAATGTTGCGGGCAATGCTGACAGACTATCGGGTACTGCTTTTGCTGCCCATCTTGTTGCCGTTGTATTTGTATTTCCTCACGAGAGAAAAAGCAGTTCGTTTCTCAGAGAATAGCTCCGCGATGCAGAAGGCCGACCGTCAGCATCCTTGGCGCGGGGCTGAGGTGGCAGAACAGACCGCGCCGGCAAGCGGGAAGGGAGCAGAGGCCACCAACGCTGCCGAGAAGAACGACTGTGTTGCGGAAAAAGTCATCGCTGATGCTGCAAATGACACTCCCCGGATAGAGACGGATAGTGTGCCGACAACACAGCTCAATGGACTACCACCGATAGGGCGCGAACAGAATGGGCTTGCCTTTGAAGCCCATCGTGGCGACAGCACTTTCCGCTCTGTGCAGATAGTGGTGACGGTTCCGTCCACATGGATGGTCGAGAACCATGCTGTGCCGAGCCATCGGCCGAAATATCCGTGGACATTCAATCTGGGCTATGCTTCCAATGCTGGAGCAAGCGGCACACCGATTAATTTGAATTATCTCTCTTTGGTGGACTATGCCAAAGGGGGGGGCGTATCGAAACTCTATACCTGGGCTGATTTGCAGGATTATTACAATCGGAACAACGCCCTGATGGACTCGGTGGAACGAGCCCGACTTGCGCTCAAACTCCAAGACCACGCGGCCGACGGAAACACTCCTTTGGGAGAGGTGGTCCGACATCATCGTCCGAGGACCGTAGGGCTCTCTCTCAGCAAGCAGTTGTCTCCTCGCTGGTTTTTCGGAACTGGCGTGATTTATACCAGGTTGGTGTCGGAATTTGAAAGCGAAGCCCATCGAGCGAAGTTGAAGCGAACACAGAAGATAGACTATGTTGGCGTACCTCTTCGCTTGACCTACAACATCTGGAATAGGAGGGGCTTCAGTGCCTATGCGACAGGAGGCGTGACTTTTGAAACTCCCATTCGCACGGCGCTCGACAGGAGCTATGTAGTGAGTGCGGATTCTTCCTACACACAAAGGGGAAACATTAAAGCCCGTCCGCAATGGTCGACCCATTTCGGGGTTGGCATACAATATAGACTCGCGAAGCCGCTCAGTTTATATCTTGAACCCAATGTTTCCTATTACTTTGTGAATGGCAGTGCACTTGAGACTTACCGCACGGAACATCCCTTCTTTATCAATGTTCCCTTTGGGCTTCGTCTCACTTGGTAGACGCTCCGCCAGAAAAAAACGAGACTTGCAGTGCAGCCTTTTGAAAGTTTTTGACTCTTTATTAGAAACAAAAATCTATCAAAAGCATGTACAGTATCTATGATTACGTTCACAACGGCCTCGTCTTCCTTAACAATGTGTTGCGCAAACGGCATAAAGAACTCACTTCTCTAATGCTCTATTCCACGACAAGCTGCCAGTCGCGTTGTAAACACTGCTCCATTTGGAAGAAACCCGTGGAGCATTTGAGCTTGGATGAGATTATCAAAATTATGGGAAGCCGATGTGTCACCCGACGCACCGTGGTGGGGCTGGAAGGGGGTGAGTTTATCCTCCATCCCGAAGCCGACAATATTTTGAGCTGGTTTGACGCTCATCATCCCAACTATACGTTGCTGTCGAACTGCCTTGCGGCAAGCAAAGTGATTGCTGCCGTGAAGAAGCATCGTCCGAAGCACCTCTACCTCTCGCTCGATGGTAGCCGGGAAACTTACTGCTATATGCGCGGTCGCGATGGATACGACAAAGTCATCGAAGTAATAGAGTCCTGCAAAGACCGGTTGCCGATATCCTTGATGTTTTGCCTTTCGCCTTGGAACTCATTTGCCGACATGGAGCACGTTATAAGCATTGCCAAGCAGTACGATATAGATGTACGCATCGGTATTTACAACACGATGTCCTTTTTCGACACGACAAAAGATTTGATGGAAACCGACGATAAGGACTTCCTTCGGCAAATCCCCTCTTCTATTCACAAGACCGAGGAAAATTTCGACTTCGTTGCTTTGTATGACGAATGGAAGAACGGACGGCTGAAACTGCGTTGCCACAGCATTTTCAGCGAATTGGTCATCCACTCGAATGGGGATGTTCCGCTGTGCCAAAACTTAGACGTAATCTTGGGTAATGTTCGCGAGAATACGTTGGACGAAATCTTCAATTCGCCAAAGAGTTGCAAGGTGCAATGTCGCTACTCCCAAGCTTGCAATAACTGCTGGATCAACTATCATAGGAAGTACGACATCATTTTGTTGCGGAACTTGGAACGACTCTTGCCGAAACGAATCATAGAATTTTTCTACGGGCCGTATCAATGGAGCGGAGAGAGGCACATTACTTATAAGGAACATTTTCAGAAAATGACGTAAGGAAGCATGAACATGAGCTATTTAGAAGAACTTATTGCCTACTACAAGAGCAGACGTAGCCGTAGAGAGCTGCACTGCATCTATACTCGCCGGTATGCGCTGGTAGGGTTGGGCGGTCATTGTGTCAGTAATCTTTTGCCCGTGATACAGCATCTTCAGTTGCCCTTGAAGTACATCTGTTGTACTTCAAGGGAAAAGGCAGAACTGATTTCCCGAAAGTACAAAGACGTCATCGGGACGACGTCATTACAAGCCCTCTTGCAAGACGAGGAGATCGCGGGAATCTTTGTGGCGGCTCACCCTGATGCACATTTTCAAATCGCAAGTGCTGTGCTCAAAGCCCGCAAAGCGCTCTTTATAGAGAAGCCTCCTTGTCGGAGCAAAAAGGAATTGGAAATCCTGATTGAGCTTGCCCGACAAGCAAAAACAACAATCGTGGTCGTGGGACTACAAAGGCGCTTTGCCCCGGCCACAGAAATTCTGCAGAAACGTTTGAGAAAAGAGAAGGTGCACCATTATCATTATCGCTATCTGACGGGTTTGTATCCAGAAGGAGACGCTTTGCTCGACTTGTTTATCCACCCCTTGGATTATGTTGTCTTCCTTTTCGGAAAGGCAAAGCTGAAAGCGATGGAGAGGGTAGAGCAAGGAGGAGGACAAACATTATTTCTCATCTTGGAGCATCACAAGGTAATGGGTGTTTTGGAAGTGTCGACCGACTATTCTTGGCAGGAGGCGCAAGAGTTGTTGAGCGTCAATACGGAGCAGGGCATTTATAGGTTGAACAATCTGGAGCGTTTGGACTTCGTGCCCAAACGCTCTGCGGTGTTGGGCATTCCGCTGGAAAAGGTACTGCAAAGCCGGATAAGCGTTGTCAATCTATATGGACGTAATGCTTTTCTTCCTACTACGGCCGACAATCAGCTTGTTTCGCAAGGCTTTTTCTCCGAGATTAGAACTTTTGCCGACAAGGTCGAGCATCAAGGTAAAAAGAGAAAAAGTTGTGCTTCTGACTTGGAAAGTATCCAAGACACCTATTGGCTCATCTCAGAGATACGAGAATATCTGGATAAGAAATAGCTCAGTAGGTGTTCAGCATTTGATACATATTTGTTTCCATTTCTCGTCAGATTGTCTTTGCGAAGAAGGAGTGTAGCGGGCTACACGAGGTATGAACAAAGGCGAGATGGCGGAAAAGGGAAACAAAAATGGTATCAAAGTAGAGAGCTTCCCACGACTAAGATAGTATCAATTAATTTTGAACACCTACTTATCAATCGTTTCTTATACAGGAGGCGAAGATGGGCTTAACGTAATTTATACACGTGTTTATTTGTTTCTTCTCAAGTTATTGCCTACCTTTGCACTCGTTAAATCTCTATTCACATAACGTAATTTTTACAGAAATGAAAAAAGTTCTCTTTATCCTCGCAGTCGGCGCTTTCGCCCTCTCTTCTTGCAACCAAAAGAAAACTGAAGGTGCTGAGCAAATGGATTCTACCCAAGTCGTAACCGACAGCATGGCAAACGACTCTTTGACTACTTACGAAGGTACTGTTCCTGCTGCTGACGGCCCCGGCACGAAGTATGTGGTTGCTCTCACAAAGGACACTCCTGCTCACTTCCAAGTGACGGAAACTCTCCTCGAAGCTGAAAACGGCAAGGACCAAGTGAATGAGTACAACGGTGTTGCTGAAGAAGTGACTGTTGGTCAAAACAAGGGTTTGAAGTTGACGTTGGAAGAAGGCAATGTGCTTTACCTCAAGCAGGTTGACGAAACTACTTATCGTTTGGTGAACGACCAACTCGAAGAGTCTGTAAACAAGGACCTCAACTACGACCTCAAGCTCACGAAGTAATCCGTCGTACGAAACCATTTTCTCATCTGTTGAGAAAAATACTTTATGTGCCGGCGCAAACCATTGCTTTGCGTCGGCGCATTTGGTTTGTTTTTATATCTTCTTTGTATGTTCATATCTCTTTGTCAAATCCTTTTTGGCGCGCTTTTTGTGCTCCTCGGTGCCGACCGTCTGACAGAAGGAGCGGTGGCGGTGGCCGAGCGTTTGCGCATTCCTCAAATCGTCATAGGCCTTACGGTAGTGGCCCTGGGCACTTCGATGCCTGAGTTTACGGTGAGTCTTGTGGCGGCACTGAAAGGCACACCCGATCTTGCGGTGGGCAATGTTATCGGTAGTAATATCTTCAATGTGTTTGCCATTGTAGGTATAGCAGCGATGATTGCTCCGATGACCATCTTGTCTCTCACCGTGAAGCGCGACCTTCCTTTTGCTCTTGTGGCCGCATTATTGTTGGTGGTGTTCGGCCTTGATGGCAATATCGGTCGTCTCGATGCAGCAGCCCTCTTTTTGCTTTTCGTGATTTACATGATTATCACTGTACGTCAAGCTCGTGCTGAGGCGAAAAGCGAAGACAACCCAGCTCCTGCCACTCAGAAAAATCTGATGCTCTCTATCTTTTGGTTACTCATCGGTTTGACCGCCTTGGTCTTGGGTAGCAACCAGTTTGTCGATGGAGCATCGGCCGTGGCGCAGTCGCTCGGAGTGAGTGAAGCCGTTATCGGCCTGACCATTGTGGCGATGGGGACTTCGCTGCCCGAATTGGCAACGAGCGTTGTAGCAGCACGCAAGGGTAACAGCGGTATTGCTATCGGCAATGTCATCGGCTCCAACGTGTTCAATATCCTCTTCATTTTGGGGGCAACGGGGGTTATTTCCCCCATGCGGATTACAGGTATCACGACTATCGACTATACCATGCTCGTTCTTTCTATGCTCTCCCTTTGGTTCTTCTCTTACACCCGTCTTCGCATAGAGCGTTGGGAAGGTGGAGTGCTGTTTGCCGTATTCTTAACTTATATGAGTTGGTTGATAATCAATGCTGTCTAAGGGGAGGGTAGTCATGCTTAGCCTATAAAGTATCTTAAACTTCTAAAGGTCGCTTGCGACGTACGGAGAAACTTCGTATCTTTGCGTACAATAATCAGTTAGGTGTTCGGAAATGCGTGCAACGTATTCTTCTTAAGGGCGAACCTACGCAAAATATAGAGGAAGATTTAACAGTAATTCAATTTGAGCACCTACTAAAAAACAGCCCTACTCAAACTAAAATCAATAGAAAAATGGCAACCATCTACGACTTCAACCTCCTTGACAAACAAGGTAACAATGTAAGCTTGTCCGACTACAAAGGCAAAGTCCTTCTCGTGGTGAACACCGCTACCGAGTGCGGTTTTACGCCCCAGTACGAAGACTTGCAAGATCTTTACACTCGTTTTCACGCACAGGGTTTTGAGGTGCTTGATATTCCTTGCAACCAGTTTGGAGGTCAGGCTCCCGGCACCGATGAAGAAATCCAAGAGTTCTGCTCGCTTCGTTTCGGTGTGAAGTACGACCAATTCAAGAAGGCCGAAGTGAATGGGGAAAACCAACTCCCTCTTTACGCTTGGTTGAAGAGCGAAAAAGGTTTTGACGGTTTCGACCCTGCCCACAAGCTCACGCCTATCCTCGTTCAGATGTTCGATAAAGCCGATCCTACATGGCGCACTACCAACGACATCAAATGGAACTTCACCAAGTTCCTTATCAGCCGCGACGGGGAAGTTGTAGCGCGTTTTGAGCCTACCCACGATGTCGACGACGTGGCCAAACGTGTACAAGCACTCCTCTAAATCGACATTCGTGTCCCTCTTTAAGTAGGTACTCTTTCGGGTGGAAAAGCCAACAAAAATACCTACATTTAATTTAGGATACCTACTTACTTTTCTCTTTTCAAACCAGCAGTGGCACGTCCCACTGCTCGTTTGTTTTATAGCATTATGACCCACGAACAACTCAAACTCGACAATCAACTTTGCTTCCGTCTTTATGCCGCAAGCCGTCTCATCATCCAAGCCTATCACCCTTATCTTGAACCGCTCGGGCTCACCTACCCGAAGTATCTCGTGTTGATGGTGCTTTGGGAGCAAGACCAACTCCCCGTCAATCGTATTGCACGGCTTTTGGCTTTGGAAACCAATACCGTAACGCCCCTTATTCAGCGGATGGAGCGCGAAGGTTTCGTGACACGAAGAAAGGGGATGGAAGATACGCGTCAAACCATCGTATCGCTCACCGAACGTGGAAAATCCCTTCAAGAAGAGGCAGCATCTATTCCGTCTTGTATGGCCGATATGCTCTGTGAGAAAGGATTGGAGGTCGATTCTGTGATGAAGTTGATTCCTCAGTTGGACGATATTATCACCCGACTGCGAAAATAACCATAGGTCGTGCACATTGCGCCTTGATGGGTGAACAAAAAGCGACTTCTCCGATTATCTCTCTTTCTTTTGAGAGAAATGCGGAGAAGTCGCTTTTTGTCGTGTTCGCTTTATTGGGCGCTGTGGTAAAGGGGGTGTAAGACGTGGTCAAGTTGCTGCTGCATCTTTTGTGCAATGTCGGGATGCTCCGTGGCACAGTTGTGTTGCTCAAGCGGGTCTTGGTGCAAATCGTAGAGTTGAGGCTGTGAGGCAAAACCGGTTTCGATGCCCGTGCCCCAAGGTACGATGGGTGCGCCCTTGCTCGATGGAATGAACTTCCAATCGCTCGTACGCAGTGCCACACTGCGGTTGTAGGCCATCGTCACGATTTCGCGCCGCGATGTTCGGGGCGGATGATGAGTGCGGCATCGCCCTGCGCCACTCCCATTTCCGGACGCTGGAAAGATATTCGCCGGTGAGCAGTCCGTAGCGTGACGGAGTGCTAGTAGAGGCTGCGGCATAAGCGTTGGTGAAGCGTGTGCCGCGTGCTGCAAGCTGATCAACGTGGGGTGTTGAAACGCGTTGAGCACCATAAGTGCTCAAATCGCCATAGCCCAAATCATCGGCAAGAAGCACAATGACGTTGGGCTGTTGGGCGTGTGCTGTGAAGGCGCTCGTCAGTGCCAGTAGAAGGGGAGTAGTTTTCATCGGGAGGTCGTCAGGTTATCGCGATACAAGTTGGTGGTAGTGGGGAATGTCGGGGAGAAACTGTGTCCGATTGTTGGCGTAATCGAAATAGCAGCAGAAATGGCGCAGTCCATTACTCACAATGAGGTAGTCGGCGTGTAGGATGCTGTTGTAGCTTTCCACTTGTCGAAACACCGATTCGGTGATGCCGATGTGCGGGGCTTTATATTCGATGATGACACGTGGTGCAGCATCTGCACGGGCAAAAAGCACACTGTCGCAACGTCGCGTCACACCACCCACATTCACCCCCACCTCGTTGGCCATCAGTGCCGGAGGAAAACCGCGTTCGGACACAAGAAAGTGGACAAAATGCTGCCGCACCCACTCTTCGGCCGTCAGCGTGACGAAGCGGCGCCGTAGCGGATCATACACCAACTGCCGCCCCGTCTGCCCGGTTTTCACGTGCAGCGAGGCGGCAGGTAGGTTGAGGATGGGGAAGGTCTTTCCCATGAGGTTATTGCAGTTCTATTTCTTCGACCTTGACAATCTTGTTGACAATGGCGTAGATGGTCAGTCCGCTCACAGAGTGGATACCGAGTTTGCGTGAGATGTTTTTGCGGTGGGTCAGCACAGTATTGACTGAAATGAAGAGTTGTGCCGCTACCTCCTTGTTGGTCATTCCTCGCACGATGCAGGAAATGATTTCCTTTTCTCGTTCGGAGAGATTTTCGGGTGCAGGTTCTTCCCTCTGCTCCGGCTGGTCTTTGGCAGTGGCCGCTACCTGATCTTCCAACTGTGCTACAGCGGGGAAGAAGAGGGCTTCTTCCATTTCGCAGTGGGCGCGTAGGTCGGCTTCACAGTTGTAAATGCTGAATAGCACGTTGCAGAGCAGGTCGGAGGAGGTTCCTTCAGACGGTGTGTAGTATTTGATGATGATGTTTTTTAATTCTTGGAGCTTGATGTCCATACCATCATGGCTCTTGGAATAGTGGCGTATGCGGAAGTCGGGGTCGTACTGCCCGGCCAGCAGGCGATCTACGTGTGTGAAAACGCGCTGGTTTTCATACTCCATATGTTTGCGTACCTCGCTCATATATTCGTCGTAGAATTTGAGAATGAGAAACGCCACTTCGTTTTGTCGCGAGCAGTCGATGGCTTCGAGGAGCTTACGACGAATGTGTTGGAGTTGGAAATCGAGGAAAAACTCGTGTGCCGATTTGAGGTGGTGAACCATCGTGTTCATATCGATTTTGTCGATATAGAGCGGGGCGATGGAGCCTCCTTGTTTCATCACATTGGCCACGGCGATGAAAGTCGTGCTGTCGACCCCTGCCGCAGTGCACACTTCGCGCACAGTTTTGTCACCCACCCCGAGTTGAATGCCGAAGCGGCAAATCATCTGCAAAAGCGAAGGTTGGGAAGCAATGACATCGCTGATTTTGTCTTGTTCGCTATAACTGGTGATCATCGTTTTCTGTTGTTTGAGCGTGAGAAGCGGGCAAAGCAGGCGGCAGCCTGATGAATCACGCTCTGTTTTTGCGACAAAGTTACAATATATTTTTTAGTTGACCCCTTATCTATAATCACAAATAGGCGTAAGCCCCTCTTTTTTACTTGGTTTGCCATATTTTTATGCAAACACTTTAAGAAAAAGGCCTTTCGCACCTCCTGAAGATGTGCGCCTGCAAAGAGAAACGGAGGTTCAACTGCTTCTGATTCATACAGCATAAAATCAAGTAGAAAAGAGAGAGAACGATGTTTGGAGAAGAGGGCTTCCGTTTGAGCATGTACTTTCAAGATAGAAGAGCAACACCCATCTGTGGTGGAACACAACGGCTATCGGCATCTTTGACAGATGGGCTTTAGCGACAGTCGTGGCGATTCGGCACAACAGACGACTACCATTCTTACGGACTACGAGCGCACCCTCGCCCATTTTGGGGCGACCTTGCCCGATCATTGTGTGCGCACTTGTTTTGTTGTGCGCGATGTCGATACGGAGTATGCCGGTATGGTGCGGGCACGCCTTGAAAATTTTGAGCAACAAGGACTCACCAAGGACACCCACTACATCGCCTCCACTGGTATTGGTGGGCTGCCGGCCGATTCGCACGCCCTCATCCAGCTCGGCACCTATGCCCTCACCGGATTTCAACCTTAGCAGCAACGCTACCTTTATGCCTTGACGTATCTTAATCCCACCATCGAATATGGCATTACCTTTGAGCGCGGCACTCTCCTCAAGTTTGGCGACCGTGCCCACGCCTACATCAGCGGCATCGCTTCGATTGACAACAAAGGTGCTGTGGTGCACGTGGGCGACATCGTACGCCAAACGCAGCGTATGTGGGAGAATGTCGAAGCGCTTTTGGCCGAGGGGGCGATGAACTTCGCCATCATCGTTTACCTCCGCGACACTGCCGACTACAAGACGGTGCGCGACCTTTTTGCTGAACGCTGTCCCCACATTCCTTTGGTCATCACCCTTGCCCCCGTTTGTCGCTTGGAATGCCTCATCGAAATGGAGTGCATAGCTATTGCTCCTCGTACGAATGAAAACTATCGCGTGTTCTAAGCTTTCCTTCCTCCGCTTTCCTTTACCTGTTTTTGCAAAAATGCTCTGGTTTTGAGGAGAATTGTTTCCTTTCGGAATGCCGGGGTGAGATAAAGACAAACCGAACGACTGATGATTTACCCTTACTTGTATATAGACATCTCGCTTTCGATTCTTACCACTCGAGTCCGACTTTAACACAACTTTAACATTTGAAAGGGAAGGGCGCGCATCTACCTCAGACGTAGTTTTGTCTACCTCTGAGGTAGTTACATTTATCTCTGAGGTAGTGAAAGTGCAGAGCCGATAGAGTGCTCTCGTGCGTACGCGCGCATTACTACACGAAGTTTTGGTTTTTATCCTTCACTCCTTCACCATGGTGTCTAACTTTCCGAAAAACAAACCATTGCGGGTGAAGGATTTCAAAGAGAAAATCCTTCACCCGTAAGTGCTTCATCGATAAAAGATTAGGGCTTGTGGTGAAGGATTGAAGGATAAAAACACGTTTTTTGCTGAGTGCGCACGTGCGCGCGAGGGCAATAGCCCTTTGAGCAACTGCGGATTGCCGTTGTTGGTGGATAAAAGCATCAAGAGGATGTGCTCCATGGAGAGTACATCCTCTTGAAGTTTACAGCAGATGGTTCGCCACCGCTGGTTCTGACCTCCCGACATAGAATCGGGGAGGGGGAAATCGGAGATTAGAGTTCGAGGTCGCCGTCGTGGATTTCGTGCCAAGGTAGACCCTGCTTGTTGAGTTCGTCCATGAAAGGATCGGGATCGAACTCTTCGACGTTGTGCACACCGGGTTTGCTCCATACGCCTTGCATGAAGAGACGGGCACCGATGCAGGCGGGGACGCCGGTGGTGTAGCTCACGCCCTGCATACCCGTTTCGTCGTAAGCCGCTTGGTGAGAGCAGTTGTTGTAGACGTAGTAGGTGTGTTCCTCGCCGTTTTTCACACCGCGGATGCGGCAACCGATGGAGGTTTCACCCTCATAGTTTTCGCCCAAATCCTGCGGGTTGGGCAGCACGGCTTTGAGGAATTGGAGAGGTTGAATCATGTGGCCTTCGTAGTTGATAGGCACGATGCTGTCCATACCGATGTTTTGAATGACACGCAGGTGGGTGAGGTATTCCTGCCCAAAGGTCATCCAAAAGCGTGCGCGCTTGATGGTGGGGAAATTGATGACGAGGCTTTCGATTTCCTCATGGTGGAGGAGGTAGCTTTCGCGTGGGCCGATGTTGGGGTAGTTGAGGGGTTGGTGGATTTCGAGGGGTTCGGTTTCCACCCATTTGCCATTTTCCCAATAGAGTCCCTTCTGCGTGATTTCGCGGATGTTGATTTCGGGGTTGAAGTTGGTGGCGAAGGCCTTACCATGGTCGCCGGCGTTGCAGTCGACGATGTCGAGGTAGTGGATTTCATCGAAATGGTGTTTGGCGGCGTAGGCGGTGTAGATGCTTGTCACACCGGGGTCGAAACCGCAGCCGAGAATGGCGCAAAGTCCTGCCTTTTCGAAACGCTCGCGGAAAGCCCATTGCCAAGAATATTCAAAGTGTGCTTCGTCCTTCGGCTCGTAGTTGGCGGTGTCGAGGTAGTTGCAACCAGCCTGCAAGCACGCCTCCATGATGGTGAGATCTTGGTAGGGTAGGGCGAGGTTCATCACGAGGTCGGGGCGGAACTCGTTGAAAAGGGCTACGAGTTGAGTCACTTCGTCGGCATCGACTTGTGCTGTTTTGATGTCGTTGCGCAAGCCCATGTCGGCAATACGCTTTGCAATGGCGTCGCACTTCGATTTGGTGCGGCTGGCAATCATAATTTCGTCAAATACGTCGGAGTTCTTAGCCACCTTGACAGCGGCAACAGTGGCCACGCCACCGGCTCCGATAATCAGAACTTTTCCCATGTTGATTTTTGTTAGAATTATTTCGAAGGCAAATTTACGCTTTTTCTCTGAGATAGCGCAACTCAGTCCTCGTTTTTTCGGTGCGGTGTCCTTAGTATAGAGAAGAAATCATTCTCGAGAGTTCTTGTCAAAATCTAAGAGGTCTTCTTCGGAAATGTTTGTTGAGCTGAAAATGAAATAGTGGTCAAGACGGGTGCTGTTGCGCATGTGCTGTGCGATGCGCAAGCCTTCAAGTTGATAGGCATAGTTCTCCGCCATAGATTCTTTGGAGTAGGGAGCACCATCCTGATCTACGCGATAATACCAACTTTGAAACTCATTGTCTACTTCCGGAGTGTCGCAGAAAACCCCGATGCATCCTACCAATCTGTCTTGTTCGTTCCATAAGACCGCACCGGCTTCATCCGGCCAAAGATAACAAATCTCATCACGTCGAGGGGTGCGCTGATAGTTGGGGAAAACACAGCCCGGAAGGTCAAAACTAAAATGCTCCAAATCATCGGGGGCGTCAGGATTCCAAGAGAGAAAGAGTAAATCGACATCGTTGGGGAGTAGGTAACGCGAAAGTCGTGCTGCCTCCCAACCTTCCCACCAAACAAATTCTTTTTCGTAAGCAAATCGTTGGGGATTTGGGTTCTGGAGTGGATAACATTTTTCAAAATCTTTTACCCATACGTCCCCCAGATAGGGAGTTGTGGAAGGATAGGTCTTGGGGGCTTCTTCATAGACGGCCACTTCCTCTTGACTGCCACGAGGTTTGCCTTGCATATCCCAAAAGAGATGTTCTCCTTGGGGCATAATACGCAGTACCTCTCGAATCTGCACAAAATCGAAAGAGCGCTTCAGTTCTTTCTCTGTTATTGTGCGCCCATCTAAAAACATCTCCACGATAGGGGACTTAAAGAGATTGTAGAGTTTAAGAGGCTCACAGAAAGGAAGGTTTCGCTCGTGTTGCGCCATTGATGGAGACAAGATTGAAAAATGCGCCATCAGGGTATAGTAGACCGCTTTAATAAAGTAGAGTTTGGGACAGAATGCCAAAAGTTGAGGGTGTTCATCATCAATATAAGCATTGAAGAGAACATATTCTTCTGATGGGGCTGTGTTGATAGAGTCCGGTCGAAACAGACGCTCTATATAGAGCTTTTGTCGCATACCATACCATAGGTCGGGATAAGGACTTGAGTCAGTCCAAATCTCTGAACAAACATCGGAAAAGTCAGGTAAAGTGAGCGCTTCCAAAAAAGAGATGAGTTGTATGATACCCTCTAATTTGTCTATCCAAAAAGCAAAGCGCTCGGTATGATTGAGCACGATGTCTATTTGTATACCTGTCGATTCGCAGAAGTGTATTTCAGTACATAATTTATCGTATTGAGGGCGTGGATTTTGATATAGCATTTCGTAGATTTGACTACGAACACGATAGCGTTCTGCCCAAAAACTATTGAGGTGAGGAAAAAGGATACTCATCAGGAAGGGGGGAATTAGGTGAAGATGAACAACGCTTGATGGAAATTTAGGGTGAAGTGTGTACCGGTGAGATTTTCTCTAAAAACGCACCTTGGCGGGCAATATCAAAGACTGGGAGATGGAGGGCGGCGGCTTCTTGAAGATAGCGCCGACGATAGGCATCGGATAAGTCGGCTGAAAGTATCAGCAGGCGTGGCCGATAGAAGAGCAGTAGGCGTGGGAGATGATTGCGTGCGCCACGAGTGAGGAGGAGAACATCGACCGAAAGCGGAGTACGTGGAGGGGAGAGAGGAAGCAATTGAGTGACGATGGCATACCGCTGATGGGCAAAAAGTACAACGCGGGGTGCAAAACCGATGGTGCCGGAAGGAGCGCAACGCTGTTGGAGGAGGGTGCTGCCCTCGGACGTGTTCAGCAGGGGGAGGGAAAGGGGCGTGACGTTCAAACCGTGGGCGTTCCAATCGCGGCGGGCGGTTTGTGCCAATACGCGCCGTGCTTGAAGGGTGTCGGTAGCGAGCAGGTAGGACTTTCGGGCGTTGGCAATGAAGTGGAGAGCCGTCACGCCGTGGGTGTGGTAAATCCTTACTTCGGGGTCGATGCGGGTACGTTGACGGGCGGTGTAGACGAAATGGGCTACGGTGATGAAAAGGAGTATACCGCCACTGCGGACGAGCCATCGCCGCCGGTCGGGAGGAGGCCTGTGAGCGAGGGCGACTCCCAAAAGAAGGAAGAGGTAGGCAGAGAAAAGTGTGAAGAGGGTAGGGTGGACTTCTATGGCACCTCCGGGGAGGGTTTGCAGGAAGCGGAGCACGCTTTCCATCGTTTCTAAAATAGAGGAAAGTAGAGAGGCAGAAAGAGGGCGGGCAAAAGGCAGAAGTAGAAAGATCAGGCTGCCGGAGAGTAGTAAATAGGCGGCAGGAATGACAACGAGCGAGGCGAAGCCCCCTATCAGCGGCAATAGGTTGAAATAGTAGGCGACAAGGGGAGCGGTGGCGGCTTGTGCCGAAAGCGAAACGGTGAAAAGTGCATAGACGGCGCGCCCTGTCTGCTTGAGCCAACGTGTGGGGAGAGATGGGGGAGAGGAGAAGGAAGGATGAGCGGGCGTAAGGTTCAGCCACTTCGGGGTGGGGAAGAGGGGGCGCAAACCTAAAATGCCAATCACAGCGGCACAAGAGAGTTGAAAACCGACATCGAACAACCACGACGGACTGACCATCAGCATAATCAGTATGGTCAAGGTGAGACTGTGGAACGGAGAGGGGCGGTGGGAGAAGAATTGCAGTAGGCGGGCAATGGAGAACATCAGGGCTGCGCGTACCAAAGAGGTGGGAAAGCCGGTGAGAAAGGCAAAACTCCAAATGAGCAAAAGCCCCAACAGCCCAACCCCCACCTGCCAAGGTCGGGAACGTCGGCGCGACCAAGCCCCGAGGGTGTATTCGAAAACGGCATAGAGAATGGCGAGGTGCAATCCCGAAAGGGCAAGAATATGGCTGGCACCGGTTTGACTGTACAACGTGCGGGTTTCGGCATCAATCCATTCCCGCCGACCTAAGGTCATGGCGGAGAGTACGGCCATGTTGTGGTGAGAGAAGTGGGTGTGATAGTGAGCAGCCCACTCTTCGCGTAGGAGTAAAGCGCGTTCAAAAAGTGTGGGTGGAGTTTTGCCCGAAAGCACCTGCCAGTTGCGGGCGAAACATACGCCTGTACCCGTCACTCCCTGCCGCCGTAAGAGTGTGGCACGCTCTGTCTGACCAGGGTTGCGGTGGGGCAAGAGGGGGCGGATGGCGAAGTGAACCACCACGCGGTCGCCCAAATGCAGAGGGCGGCGGTGGTCGACCAAAACGGCTTCGACCGATTGGCCGCTGTGCTTTCCATTCAGAATTTGAAGGCATGTGCGCCACGATTTCTCCGTCCTCTGCGGCGGAGTGCATACTTTGGCGCAATAGGTGGTGGCAATGGGCATTTGGGTGGCTACCTCCATCGGCCAAGGGAGCGTGCGCTCACGGCGTTCTGCGCATAAGATGAGAATGCCCATCACGAAGGGGATGAGGAGGGTGAGTGCCGTTTGCACACGTAGTAAAATCGGACGTCGGGTACGCACGAGCAGTACCGCTCCGACAAAGGCTGCAACGACCACGCCCCACAACCCCGACATGATGTGGGGGTGTGGGGCGAGGTGTTCGTAAGCATATTCCCCCAGTCCGATTCCGGCAGCCATCGGAAGCAACAAGCGAAGTAGCGGAGAGGCGGAGAACATGGTGGGAGGAGATTTTCGAGGGAGGGGATTATTGGTCGTCGTTTTTCACATAACCTTTGTGGCGCTCGGGGAGGGCGTCCATGATGGCACGATAACTTTCTTCGAGTAGATATTTTTGGTTGTCCGTACCTTTTCCGATGGGGGAGATGGGGGCATGGATGACCATGCGGAGCGGATGCCACGTGACAAAGCCGAAACCACGCATACGGGGGAGGAGATCGAAACAACCATCGAGGGTGATGGGGACGACGGGGAGTTGCAGGGTGTCGGCCAACTGGAATGCGCCGCGGCGGAAGTCGCCCATGTGGCCGGTAAAGGAGCGAGCCCCTTCGGGAAACACGGCCAGTGAAGTGCCGCCTTGCAAGCGGGCTTTGGCGGTGCGCATGGTGTTGACGATGCCTTGGCGAGAAGATTTATCGACAAAGATGAAGCCTGCCTTTTCGCACGCATAGCCCACAAGGGGGATGTTGCGCAACGATTGCTTCATCATCCACTTAAATTCGCGGCCGAGAAATCCGGACAGAAAGAAAATGTCGAAAGCCCCTTGGTGGTTGGCGACAAAAACGTAGCTTTGTCCGGGCTGTAGATGCTCTCGACCTTCGACCGTTACAGGGATGAAGAGGGCACGAATGAGCGTCCAACCCCACAATTTGCTGGGGGTGAAGGCAAACCAGCGCGAAAGCCCAACCATACAGCCGAAAGCGGTGAAGAAAGCCGTGAGAAAGGTGGTGATAAAAAAGAAAGGAGCGATAAAGACAATCTGATAGAGGCGATAGAGAAGTTTCATGATTTCGGTGCGAAATTACGCAGTGGTGGAAGGGAGAGTGAGGAGGGATTGCCCTCTGTTGGGCAGTGAGACAAAGGATAAAAACGGCGGAGAGGCAGCCCTCCGGTGATGTATTTATCGCGGCATATAGGTAATCATGCGTCCGCGATACCCCTCGTCGGTGATGTATCCTTTGTTGTAGAGGAGGTTGCCGTTGACATAAGTGCGCTCGACACGCCAGTGGAAGGTGTGTCCCTCCATCGGACTCCAGTTGCATTTGGAAAGAATGCGGTTGGGGGTGAGCGTCCAAGGCGAATGCGGCCGCACTAGTACTAAGTCGGCCATATAGCCTAAGCGCAAAAAACCTCGATTTTCAATACCGAAGACACGAGCGGGATTGTGGCACATCAGTTCAACCAGTTGCTCAATGGGCAAAACCCCTTTATCGACCAAATCGAGCATGGCGACGAGCGAAAATTGCACGAAGGGCATACCGCTGGCTGCACGTGCCGCCCCGCCGGTTTTCTCGTGGAGGAGGTGGGGTGCGTGGTCGGTGCCGATGCAGCGGATACGGCCGTTGGTGAGGGCAGCACGGAGGGCTTCGCGGTCGGCGGAGGATTTGACGGCAGGGTTGCACTTGATGCGGCTGCCCAAGCGCAGATAGTCTTCCTCGGAAAAGATGAGATGGGGCAGACAAGCCTCGGCCGTGATGCGCTGATCGGTGGGGTCGAAGAGTTCCAATTCGCGTGCTGTGGTGATGTGCGCCACATGAAGGCGGGCTTTGGTCTGCCGTGCCAGTTCAACGGCTTTGGCGGTGCTGCGATAGCAAGCCTCGGCGCTTCTAATGGCAGGATGGTGAACGACGGTCGGATCATCGCCGTATTGGGCTTTGTGGGCTTTCATGTTGGCCGCGATGACGGCGTTGTCTTCGCAATGCACCATGATGGGCAGACGACTTTGTTCGAAGATGGCAGTGAGGGCTTCGTCGTCCTCCACTTCCATCGCTCCCGTACTGCTGCCCATGAAGAGTTTAATGCCGGCCACCAAGTGAGGGGAAATGTCACGAAGTTGCGCGATGTTGGTGCGTGTGGCACCGATGAAGCATCCAAAATTGACGTGACACGACTGTTCGGCAAGGCGGAGCTTTTCGAGGACGGCAGCACGCGTTACGCAGACCGGCAGCGTGTTGGGCATGTCAAGAATGGTGGTCACCCCACCCGCTGCTGCGGCAAGACTCTCGGTCGAGAAGTCGGCCTTGTGGGTCAGTCCGGGGTCGCGGAAATGGACGTGCTCGTCAATCACTCCCGGCAGAAGGTAGCATCCCGTAGCGTCAAACACCTCGTCGGCAGGTTGTTCGGGCTCAGCATCAAGTTTGGGAATGATTTGGTCTATGCGGTCGTTGTCGATAATGACACTCCCCACAAAGGAGCGCCCCTCATTGACAATCGTGGCGTTCTTAATCTGAATTCTGCAATACATGGCAGGAAGAAATTGAGGAAAAAATGAAGGCGATGCCACGGTGTCCGAAGCCACCGTTGCATCGCTGAAGTTGAAGTTTAGGCTTTGCGAGGGCGGATTTGTCCCGTCATCGCAGCCCAACGCAGGCGCATCACCCCTAAGAAGGCTTCGCCGAAGATGCCGCCGCTCATCTTGCTCGTGCCGAGGCAGCGGTTGACGAAGATGACGGGCACTTCCTTAATTTTGAAGCCTAAGCGGTGGGCGGTAAATTTGAGTTCAATTTGGAAAGCATAGCCTTTGAAGCGGATGGCATCGAGATCGATGGCTTCCAGCACGCGGCGGCGGTAACATTTGAAGCCGGCGGTGGTGTCGCAGATGGGCAGTCCCGTCACAAAGCGCACGTATTTTGAGGCAAAATAGCTCATCAGTACGCGTCCCATCGGCCAGTTTACCACATTGACCCCCGTGACATAGCGGCTGCCGATGGCCACATCAAAGCCTTCTTCTGCGCAGGCGTTGTAAAGGCGGGGCAAATCCTTCGGGTCGTGGCTGAAATCGGCATCCATCTCAAAGATGTAGTCGTAGCCGTGTTCCAGCGCCCACTTGAAACCGCAGATGTAGGCAGTGCCCAATCCCAATTTACCACTGCGCTCCACGAGGTGCAGGCGGTTGCTCAATTCGCCGTTCATCAGCCCTTTGACAATGTCGGCGGTGCCGTCGGGACTGCCATCGTCGATGATGAGCACATCGAACGCATGTTCGGGGCGCGAAGTCACTGCCCGAATGATGGCTTCGACATTTTCTTTTTCGTTATAAGTTGGTATGATGACCAGACTGTCGTTTCTTTCCATAAGACATGAGGTGTTTCTATTCTCTGCAAAATTAGCATTTGTTGAGCGAAAGGCAAAGTAAAATAAGGCTTTTCTTGCTTTGCTTCCTTAATCGCGTGCAATTCGCAGGTGAACGAAGCGCGCAGGACGTCCCGCCCTCCTCGACAGAACTTAGTAACTTTGGGGCAGGCGGTGGGTGCGGCCGAAAGCCGTGTCCACATAGTTTTGATAGCTCTGCACCACATGGAGCGAAAACTCCTGACCGCGCATGATGAGAGCGGTCCAGAGTTCGGGCGAAAGTTGCTCAAAGTCGGTGCGGCGCAAACCCAGCAGGATGACCTCGTAGACAAAGCCGGCATTGAAATTGTCGCCCGCTCCGATGGTGCTCACGGTTTCCACTTCGGGCACATCAAAACGGAGTCGTCCGCCACGTTCATCGAACACCACGACTTCGCGCCCGCCGTCGGTGCAGATGAAGCGCGGGCAGTGCGGCTGAATGTGGCGTTGATAGATTTCATCAGGGTCGGTGAGGTCGAACAGATAGCCGAAATCTTCCAGCGAACCGCGTACCACGGTGGCAAAACGCATGTTTTCCTCAATGGCCGGGAGGAGTTCACCTACGCGGTGCCGATAATTTTTGCGGAAGTTGAGGTCGTAGTAGACCGTGGCTTGCGCCTCCTGCGCTCGTTGGAGGAAGCGCAGCGTGTGGGGACGGATTTCGGGATTGATGGAAAAGTAAGAACCGAACATCACCACATCGTCGGGTGTCATCGTGGGCAGCCTTGTGGTGATGGCGGCATTTTCGTGGTCGCGGTAGTACTCATATTGCGCATCGTTCTGCTCGTTGAGGAAAGCGAGGGAAAGATGGCTTTTGGTGCCGAGATGGGTTTGTACAAAGTCGGTGCGCACCCCGTTATGCTCCATGTAGCGGCGGATGAGTCCGGCCACGAGGTCGTCGCCCGTTTCGGTGATGAGCGAAGGATGGAGGCCGCAGCGACCCAGGGTGATGAACGAATTGAGCGTTGACCCACCGGGTACAGCGCTTTGCGGCATATCGTCTTTGAAGATGATGTCGTAGACAGCTTCTCCGATGCCGTAGATATTGCGAAAAGCTTGCATAATAAGTGTGTTTTTGCGGGCAAATATAAGGATTAAAACGGAGATGAGGCATGGAAGTTCGATTTTTTTACGCATTTTCCTGCTTTTCCGACATTCGTGCTCCGTGTGTGCTCTTTACAATCGGTGGTCGCTGCTCGTGTTCTGCTCACATTTTTATCACAAGTAGTTGAAGTCCCACCGCGGTGGGACGAATTTCCCACCGCGGTGGGACAATTGTCTCTCCATGGTGGGACAATTGTCTCTCCGCGGTGGGACTATTCTTATCTGAGAGGGACAACGTAACCGCCTTCTGAAAAGCAGCACCACACCTTCCGTTGTTGGAGGAAGATGCGGCGTTGTGTGTTCGAAAGGCTTATCAAGGCTTAAGAAGGCTTGCGGTAAACTTATCTTTTCGGGGCGAAAGGCACTTTTTCGGGGCAGGCATTTGGAGCGCTTGGGTGAAAACTGTAATTTCGCAGTGTCGGCTTCCCCCTTTTCCTTGGAAGATGACCGGCTCTCAAACTTCGCGAAGCTTTCATCCTTATGTTACATCCTCAACACCTTTACGTCATGAAACGCTTATTTTTCTGTCTCATCACGCTTTCGGCTGCTTGCACATCGGCAGCTTTTGCCTCTTGCATGGATTTCTCCGGAGAGCGCATTAGCATTACCGAATTGATGCCCGGCGAAGGACAGCCGCAGCGGCAAAAGAAGTTCAATGTAGACACGCCTCCCATTTATCAAGGTGGCGAGCATCAATTGCTCAAAGACCTTACGGCGGCCGTTCGTTACCCAGCGGAGTGCCAAACCCAAAAGGTTGAAGGCATGGCCATCGTAAAATTTACGGTAACGGCGCGAGGGCGCATTTCCGGAGTTCATATCCAGAAGACCGCGGGCAATGCTCTGCTTGATGCCGAGGCCGTGCGTGCGGTTATGGCACTTCCCGGCAAGTGGACACCGGCCACGACAAAAGGCAAAAAGGTGGACGCTGTCTTTGTCGTACCGGTGCGCTTTGTTTTGAGATGAATTTTCTCCAAACGATTTTTGCGATGCGGCTTTCCTCGCGACAACTCCTCTTCGTCTTTTCGCTCGGCATCTTGATGGTGCCGGGCTTTTTGGGTTGGTGGATGGTGGTGAGTTTTGCTCAAAGGGTGGGGGAGAAGGAGCAACTCATCGCCGATCGTTTTGTGGAGGTTGATTTGCAGGAGATTGTATTGCGCACCCATCGTCAGCACGAAGTGGACAATCTGCTTTTTCACTTTCCCACCGACCGCGCTCTTTTCGGAGCGACAGCGCACAACCTCAATCCTACGCGGGAAGTGGCGCTTGAGATGCAGCGCAGCCAGCATGAAAGCCTTGATGGGTGGCTGCCGCTACAACCCCGAACGACCGACAGCCTCCTGCATGCGGCCTTCGTGGCCGACCATCTACCCATTGCTTACGAGTTGCGCTGGGAGCATCTTTACGAAGGGCGCACCCTCTTCACAGCAACGCATACTTATCCACGTTGGTGGCAGTTGATGGGCGTTCCCCGCTGGGCAGCGTCCGACACCCTCTACCTTGACAACGACCACCTTCGTGCCTATGTGCTGCGGCGGGAAAGCGTGGTGCCGTTGGTGTTGCAGGAGATGTGGCCTGTCTGGCTGCTTTTCGTACTGTTGCTGGCTGCGGGGATTGGGCTGATTCGTTTGCTGGTGATGCGCCGCCAACTGGAAGAGGCTGCGCGTGACTTTACCCACAACATCACCCATGAACTCAAAACACCCATTGCTGTGGCGCTTGCTGCACATGAGGCTTTGGCCGATTTCGGTGGAGGGGATAATCCTGCACGGCGGCATACGTTATTGGCCACTTCGCACCGACAGTTGCAGAGTCTTGCGGCAATGGTGGAGCAATTACTCACGGTCAATCGCCTTTCTTTTGCACCCGCGGGGTTGCACCGCACGACCATTGCCCTCCTGCCGCTTCTGCAACGCTTACAGGACGAACACGAACTTAAAGCCACGAAGCCCGTGAGCATCTTTGTGCAGGTCGAGCCTGAGGACTTGACCGTACAAGCCGATGTCTACCATCTCACCCATATCTTGAGCAACTTGATTGACAATGCCGTGAAGTATTCTCCTAATCAAGCTGAAATCGATATTCAGGTCATGTGTGACACTCGCCATCGCATCGTTTTCACCATTTCTGACAAGGGAATGGGGATTCCTCGAGAGTATCGGCAACGTGTGTTCCGTAAGTTTTTCCGTGTGCCGCAAGGCAATCGGCATGATGTCCGCGGTTATGGTCTTGGCCTGTACTATGTTCGCTCTTTGGTGGAATTGCACGGCGGCCGCATCAGTATTGTTTCCTCCGATGCGATGGGTACGACTTTTCGCTTTTGGTTGCCTGGTCATTAAGTCGGTGTTCAAAATGAATGATATGCGGCTGATTTTGAACACCTACTGAAAATAAAAGCTTTCTCTTTTCAACTTCTTTCTTCTTTATGAAAACTCCGCTCATCCTTATTGCTGAAGACGAGACCGACCTTGCCCACATTCTTCGGGACACTTTGCGCATGCTCGATTACCGAGTGATTGTGGCGCCCGATGGACTGGTGGCGCTGCAGCGTTATCGCGAAGAACATCCCGACATTGTGGTGACCGACGTGATGATGCCACGGATGGATGGCTTTACGTTGCTGCGCCATATTCGAAGTGTAGATGCTGTGACCCCGGTGATTGTGCTCACGGCACGTACGGAGACCGACGATGTGGTGAGCGGGTTCAAAATGGGGGCGACCGACTATCTGCGCAAACCATTTGCCATGCGTGAACTGATTGTGCGTATTGAGGCAATACTACATCGGCATTCGCGACAATCGCCGTGTGCTGACACTTTTACGGCCGCACCGGTATCTACGGCTGCGGAACTGACTCTCGGTTGCTTCACACTCCATCCTGCCACACAACTTCTTACGGCAGATGATGGGTCTTCACAAAGACTTTCGTCCCGCGAGTCGGCCATTCTTGAACAGTTGTTTCGTGCCCCCGGACAGGTGGTCGAAAGGACACCGCTGCTCCTCACGTTGTGGGGGAGTGACACGATGAGCAACGCCCGTTCGCTTCATGTGTTCATCTCCCGCTTGCGCACTAAACTTGCGCTTGATAATCGTTTGCACATCCACAACGTGCATGGCGTGGGCTATCGCATCGCTTTGGAGGAGTGAGGGGTGGCATTGTCTCAAAAATCTCTTGTGGTTTTTGAAATGTTTTTTGTATCGGTCGATGGTCGCAAAAAAGGCACATCGACCTTTTTGCTTTTTAGAACCTTAATTATTGCTGTCCGGTAAAAGTTTTTCAAAAGATATCATCACGCTAAATTTGGGAAGACCTTTTTGTGGAAAGAATCGGAGCGGCAAATGGAATCAGGGAGTGAAAATCCTCGCGCGCACGCGCGCATCTCTTGCAAAATATGTTTTTATCCTTCACTTCCTTCACCGAATAAGTTATTCTCTTGTTAAACAGGGTGTTGTGAGTGAAGGTTTTATTTTACAGAATCCTTCACCAGATAGGGTAATTTTGAGAGGAGGACTGATGGGGTGAAGGAAGTGAAGGAAAAAAACACGGAATTTGTGTGTATGACGCGCGCGTATGCGTGTGTGCCGAGAAGGGAGCATTTTCCTCAGAGGTAGTTTCATTTAGATAGGAGCTGAAAAAAACTACCTCTGAGGTAGATTGAGCCACATCGTTCGGAGAAAGTCGAAATGTTAAAGTCGTGTTAAAATTGAGGTGCGGTGGTAAGAATCGAAGGTGAGGTGTCTATATATAAATAGAGGGCTTGCTTTTTGAAAAAGAAAGCCTAAACTCCTATTCTAAAGGGATTCAGGCTGGTATTTTTTGCGGTTTTGAAGTTTACCAGACAGCAATAAACCTTAATAAAGAAAAAGGGAACAGCAGGAAGTTAGGCTTTGCGCTTCAATGCACGGAGGGCTTGCTTGGCAGCCTTGTCTACGCGGTAGGATTCGCACACTTTCTGAATGGCTTTGTTGTGCGTCCACACGGGCAGCCGCTCTTGAAGGAGAAAGGCGTGGGTGATTTCAGGAAAAGAGATATAACAATACGACACTCCCCAGGCTACGGCCATACGCACGTAGTAGCCCTCGTGGGCAATGCCGGCATAGCGCTCCAATAGGGGAAGGATGTGGGTTTCGTCAATGAAGTATTGCAGCGTCATCACCACGCCAAACCGTACCTCGTACTCTTTCGGGCTTTCCATCCATACGCAAAGATACTCCCAAAGGCGGTCGGCATGGTCGGCAACAAACTGCTTCCCACCCGAGAAACCAAAGACATCGCACACCGACCATGAGTTGATTTGACGAACGTAGGCCGAAACGTAGGTGAGATAGGTTTCGACATCATCCACAGGGATGAGGCTCAACACGAGGCCGTGGAGCATACGTTCTTCCATGAAATGACTGCCGGGGTCGGCCAGATACTCCCGCCATCGTCCACTCTTGACGATGCGCCGTGCCAAGGTACGCAGGTCGGGTACGCGCAGTCCTAAGACGTTGTCGATGTCGGGGTGAAGGGACTGGGTGAATGTTGTGTTGGCACGAGCCTGCAGTGACAGGAGGATGTCGTGAAGGGATTGTTGATCAAGGATAAACATAGGCAGATGGAATATGAATTTATAGCGCAAAAGTAGATGATAAATTTCGGATAAGAAAGTATTTTTATGATTATTAGGAAGGAAAATCTGGGAAAATTGGGCATTTCGGTGTAACTTTGTGCGCCGAATCCGCCTCCTTAGGCTGTTGAGCGGCGCTGCATATCTTCTACAACTCCTCTTATGAAATACCTCTTTCTTCTTCTCCCTTTTCTTCTTATTGCCCTCATTGTTTATTCGTGCGATTGGGTCTTTAAGCACCTGCTTTGGCACTATATGTCTCGTTCGTCCGCTGTGCAGGTGCGCTGGACGGTGGGTATTTTCATTTGGGCTGTCGTCGGTCTGGTTGTACTTCATGGCAATTATTATGAACGCTATGACTTGGAAGTACATGAGGTGGAAGTACCCTCCAATCGGTTGCCCGCCGCCTTTGACGGCTATCGCATTGCGCAAATCAGCGACCTTCATCTCAACACCTTGCCATTGGAGCGGGGAAAGGCTTTTCTGCATGAGGCGTTCGATAGTATTTTTGCGCAACATCCCGACCTTATTGTTTTTACCGGCGATTTGGTCTCGATTACGGCAGCCGAGGCCGAACCTTTTCGAGCAGAACTGGCCTATCTCGCCTCAAAGGGCATCCCTGTGGTGAGTGTACTCGGCAATCACGATTATGCCGACTATGCCCAAGGCATGACGGAGGAAGGGCGTCTACAAGACCGCCGAAAACTTCGCGATTTGGAGAAATCCTGCGGTTGGCGGTTGCTCAACAATGAACATTTGGTGCTTCGCCGGGGAAATGACAGTATCGCGCTGGTGGGAGTGGAGAACATCGGTGAACCGCCTTTTTCCACCTACGGCCGTTTGTCGCAAGCCATGGGCGGATATGCAGCGGCAGACCGTACCTACACCATCCTGCTTTCTCACAACCCGATACATTGGCGCCAAGAAGTGCTCCCCAAAACACACATCGACCTGACGCTTTCGGGACATACCCACGCCATGCAATTTGAAATTCTGGGTTGGTCGCCTTCATCTTGGCGCTACCGCGAATGGGGCGGACTTTACACCGAGGCAGAGCAAAACCTTTACGTCAATACCGGTATGGGAACGGTGGGACTTCCTTTCCGCATCGGTGTGGGGCCGGAGATTTCCCTTCTCGTTTTGAAGCGCAGCGGGCAACGGAAGGGATAAGTTTTTCTGAAAATTTTGTAATACGTTGTTGGGCAATAGAAACTATCTTTGCCGAAGTAGAACCCTATAAAACGATAATTGCAACGTCATGACAGACTTCTTGAACTTGGTGAACGAGATGGCGCCTTATCTCCTCCTTGGTTTTTTCATTGCCGGACTGATGCACTCCTTTGTGCCCGGCCGCCTTTACAGCCGCTATTTGGCCGGTCGCAACCTTCGTTCCGTCCTTTTGGCCGCCCTTTTCGGCATACCGCTCCCCCTTTGTTCCTGCGGCGTACTGCCCACGGCCATGTCTCTCCGCCGTGAAGGGTCTTCGAAAGGGGCTACGGTTTCGTTCTTGATTGCCACACCCCAGACGGGTGTCGATTCGATTATGGCGACTTTTTCCCTTTTAGGGCTTCCTTTTGCCGTCATTCGTCCCATTGCTGCTTTGCTGACTTCGATATTTGGTGGAGCATTGGTCAACCGCTTTGATGCTCAGGAGGAAACCGCTGCTGCCGAACCCCTCCCGAAAGTGCATTCCGGACATTGCTGCTCCGAGGGAACGTGCGATGCGACCAAGGCGCCGGAAGTGCCGAAAGGCTTTTGGGTAAAAATCGGTGTGGCGCTGCATTATGCATTTGTGGACATGATGCAAGACATTGGCAAATGGCTCATCATCGGACTTATCGTGGCGGGACTTATCACCACCTTTGTCCCTGAGAGTTTCTTTGCCGACTATGTCAATACGCCCTTGCTCAGCATCCTTTTGGTGCTTTTGCTGGCCATTCCGATGTACCTTTGCGCCACAGGGAGCATTCCTATTGCGGCAGCCTTGATGCTCAAAGGGCTTTCGCCCGGTGCGGCACTCGTGCTCTTGATGGCAGGGCCGGCTTGCAATGTGGCTTCGATTCTCGTTATCCAAAAAGTATTGGGACGCCGCACCCTTGTGCTTTATCTTATCTCCATTGTCGGTGGTGCGGTGGCTTTTGCTCTCGGCATCGACTATCTCCTTCCCCACACGTGGTTTATCCCCACTTTTTCCGGTGAAGTACATGCCTGCTGCACCCCCTCCACCCCTCTTTATCAGTGGATGGCCAGCGGTTTGCTGCTGCTCTTGCTGTTCAATGCTTTTGTCATCGACCCCCTCCGCAAACGCCGTACCTCTTCCCCCACGCTGACTCTCCACACCAGCGTACAAACTTTCACGGTCAAAGGCATGTCGTGCCACCACTGCCGGAACAATGTGGAGCGTGCCATTCGCTCCGTAGAAGGGGTGGAAGAAGTGGAGGTGAATCTTGAGTCTGGTGAAGCCCGTGTTGAAGGTGCGGCCGATGCACAAGCCGTATGTGCAGCTGTGCAACAACTGGGCTACGAGATTTCGCTTTCTTAATCCCTCCAATCTCCTTGTACTTATGCCTGCCAACATCATTCATATTAAAAACATGGTGTGCAACCGCTGTAAGATGGTGGTTGAACAACTTTTTGAGCGTCTCCATCTCCCTACACGGAGCATTGAGTTGGGGGAAGTGGTGTTTGCCCAAAATCTCACTGCGGAGCAAACGGCGGAAATAGAGCGGGAACTCTCTGCGCTTGGTTTTGAACTCATCAGCGATCGCCGTGCGCGCATCATCGACCAAATCAGTACGGCCGTCATTGCCTATGTGGGTGATACACGGCTAATGGAACGGCAGAACCTTTCCGACTTTTTGGCTGACCGCCTGCATACGAACTACGCTACTTTGAGCAGCCTTTTTTCTACAGAGCGCGGCATTACGATTGAGCGCTACTGCATTCTTCAAAAGATTGAGCGGGTCAAAGAACTGCTCATCTACGACGAACTGACCATCGCAGAGATTGCTTACCAACTCCACTATTCCAGCGCTGCCCACCTCAGTGCTCAATTCAAGTCGGTAACGGGCATGTCGCCTCGAGATTTTCGCAACGTAAGTCCGTCGCATCGCCTTTCTTTGGATGAGGTGTAGGGAAATTGTCGGCTTGTCGTAGGGTACGGCCGTGATAAGGCTGAAAGAAATCCGATGGTAATAATGTTTTTTGAGTACTGATGTAATCTGAAAAGAATGATTGTTTGATGTAGAATCTCTTAAAAATACAAGAATGGATTTATCTTTCTATACCGCACTTCAAGCCGGCTGGTGGAATGCTTGGATTCCTTCGTTCGGCTTGGTATTGATACAGTTCCTTTATATGGCCCTTTTTAAGGAAGGAGGCAAACGTGCGGTCGATACATCGTGGTACACCGCAAGAGACAAGCAAAATGCCTTCGCGGCTTCCATTTTACAAATCGGTCTACTCGTACTTTCCATCTTTGTACCCTTTAAGTTCGGGACAATCTGGTTTACGATAGGAATGATTCTCTTCGTGCTTTCTTCGGCCGCTTTTTTATGGGCTTTTCATAGTTATGGTGCCGCCCCTGCCGGAAAAACGATTAAAGGCGGGATTTACCGCTGGTCACGTAATCCGATGTACTTTTTCTTTTTTATCGGTATGCTGGGAATTGCTGTCGCTTCCGCTTCATTATGGATGCTGATATTGATTATTCCGTTTGTGCTAACAACACATTTTACGATATTAGGAGAAGAGCGTTATTGCGAGAAAACCTATGGAAAGGAGTATCTCGAATACAAAGCTAAGACGCCAAGATATTTTTTGATTGGCTGAAATAAACATTGTTATAAACTTAATTACGAAAATGCAAAACATTATTGTTACATTCATTCTTTTCTTTATATTACGATTGGTTTCTCTTTCTTTTTCCATCCGTAACGAAAAATTATTACAGAAAAAAGGAGCAAAACAATACGGTAAGTTTAATTCTCTCTTGCTGACTTTGGCACATGTTGCCTATTATTTTGGGGCGCTGTATGAAGCCTATGCCACGGGAACGGATTTTAATACCATTTCGATGGCAGGAGTAGGTATCATGCTCTTTGCCTATGCAATGCTTTTCTATGTGATTTATAAATTGAGAGATGTATGGACAGTGAAACTCTACATTGTGCCCAACCATCGTATTGAGCGGAGTTTCCTTTTCAAGACAGTGCGACACCCCAACTATTTTCTGAACATTATGCCCGAACTTGTCGGCGTAGCGTTGCTTTGCAATGCCTGGACGACTTTCTGCATAGGATTTCCGTTGTACTTGTGCCTGCTCATCGTGCGTATCAGACAAGAGGAAGAGGCTATGAAAGAACTTTGGAATACCGCCAAATAAAAGTGCAGAGCAGCTCCTTTCCACCATAAAATTCAGCCTTTATGGAGAAACTAAAAACGATTGAAACCCCACTGCTTTTGGTGGCGGTTGTGGTCAAAAGATAAAGTTTTGACCATGGTCTCAATATCTGATTTAGAAGCTCCTATAAGAAAAGCGCCCCTTGTAAGTCGCAACTTGCAAGGGGCGTATTTTCTGAATGTCGAAGAGGTTAAGACCTCCGAGAGGGACTAAGAAAAAGGAGAGTTTTCCTCTGCTTATAGGAAAGAGAAAAGACAGACGATCAGTCCGGCACTGCCACATAGACGCAGAAGCGGCCTCGGGCATCGATGCGCACTTCAGGGCGGGTGGCCACGTTGAGCGTACCCTGCCAAAGGCGATCGAAGTCGTAGAGGGGGTATTGCAATCCTTGTGCGGAGAAATGGGTAGCACCGAAACTGAAAATAGACACTTCTTGTCCGACTTCGACGGAGAGGGTGATTTGATCACGACAAGGGTAGAACGTGCCGAAATCGCTTACCATCCGAATGCAGGGAGGCGCACCTAAGGGGAGGGGAAGGAGGTCGGCATAGTCCATGAGCAGGGCGATGTTGGCCAGAGCATGGTCTTCCCGTCGTCCTGTTGCACCGAGTAGGGTGAGGTTCTTGTGGCCCAGTCGTAGACAATGGTTCACGGTTTTTGTCAAATCGTTGGTCTCCTGTTCAGGGATGCGAACGATGCGGTCGGTAAAACGACAACGGAGTTCTTCGTCAATGCTGTCGCCATCGCCCACGATGACGTCGGGGGTGAAACCTGCCGCTACACAAGCGTTGGCTGCTCCGTCACAACAAGCAATGAAGTCAGCGTTGCGGAGGTGGCGTAAGGCATGTTCCGTTGTGGGGAAGAGGCCGGCGGCGAGGATGACGGTGTTCATGACTACTTAACAGGCTGGAGAGCTTCTGCTTGTTGGGCACGCATGAGACGTTTCCACTTCGGCATACCGAAACAAGCAACCAGCAACCAGAAAGCAAAGTTGGCAGACAGCGACCAGTTGGCCAAAAGGACATAGAGTGCTGTATAACCGAGGTTGACGATGATCCAACCAATCCAGCATTCAAGATAATTCTTCTTGAGCATCCACATACTTACAAAACTGAGTGCCGTCATCGAGGAGTCAAGCATTTGGACGTAGTAGTTGATGGGGCGGAATTGTTCGGGAATGAGGGACTTGAAGTGCTCAATGCCGAAGAAGAAAGCCGCTGTGAGCGCCAGAAATGCGATGAGGAGGGGAAGGTAGAGGCGCGTGGGAGTGTGGACGATGGTGAAGGCAGGTTGTGCCTTGCCCGTCTTTCGGCTTTGGGCAAATTTTTCAAAAAGCACCATGAGCGTCACGACGGCATAGTAGAAAAAGAGAATGGCTGTGGCATAGTTGCCTTGCACCGCATTGACATAGAGCATCGGGAGGGCAGTGAAGAGAGAAACGTACCAAAACCAAGGGTGGGCTTTGTATTGAAGAAGGATGTAGACAAAGCCCGTGGCGGTGCCGAAAAGGCTCAAAGCGCTAATGAACGAAGGGGAAGTGAAAAAGTTCATAAAGTGGATAATGTAAGGTTATTGTAAATGATTAAAAAATAGAGTCGTTGGTTGGTAAGTATGCTTTGAAGGGCGCAAACGCACCGCATGGCTTCTCACGAGGTGGAGAAAGCCAAACGACCTCCGCGTCCTTCCCAAATCGGTGAGAAAAGGGAGTAGGCGCGGAGGTTGTCTGTGTTCAAAAGGCGGCAGTGGCTTAGAACTTCAGTCCGAGATTGAACATGAGGTGAGTACCTGCCATAGGATAGAAGCGGGGGTCGCTCAGAAGCTTACCCGTGGCTTTTTCAATAGACGTTTGAGAGTAGCCGTTGGTCTCGTATTTCGTATTGAAAAGGTTGTAGACCGTGGCGCTGATGGAGGCTTCCTTGACGCCGCGCAAGGGGAAGGAGTAGCCGACATTCAGGTGAGAAACGCAATAGGCTTCGAGAGAATTTTCTTTCATCTCCAAGTTGTCAAGGTACTGACGTCCTACGTATTGCGTGGTGAGCGAGGCTTCAAAACGACGGTGCCGGAAAGCAAAACGGTTGTTGAAGGCGGCACCCGGGGAGAGGGCAATGGTGGTATTGCCCACTTTGCGCTCATGTTCGCCATAGTCCTCGTCGTAGAGGTAGGCAGTATAGTCCTTGATGCGGTTGGTGCTCAAAGCAAGGTTGGCCTCCCAGCGGAACCACTGCGCGGGCTTCCAAGCTCCCGATAGTTCGATACCGGCGCGGTAGCTGTCTTTGACATTTTCCACGATGGCCTCACCAATTTCATTGTAGCGTCCGTTGGCTACGAATTGGTCGCGGTAGAGCATATAATATCCGCCCACGTTGGCTTCCCATTTTGCTCCGGTGTAGCGGTAACCCACTTCAAAATCGGTGAGCCGCTCTGCTCGTGGCGCATGGTTGGAGAAACTTTCCTCGTAGTTGTTTCGGGTGGGTTCGCGGTGAGCCACAGCCACGGAGGCATAAAGCTGGTGGTCGGTAGTCACGTTCCACGTTGCTCCGAATTTCGGGTTGAAGAAGTGGAAGTTTTCGTTAGTATCGTGAACGGCCTTCTTGTCGGACGTACCCTCAATTTTATAGCCGATGAAGCGATACTGCATATCGGCAAAGAGGTTCAGACTCTCCACGGGGGTGAAGTTGGCACGTACATAAGCATTACCGTCGGTTTTGGTGCCCGTGTTGCGATAGTATTCGTGTTTGGGACGCAGGTTGCCGAGGTAGTTTTTTACCCAAAGGACGCGTCCGTAGTGGTCGCCTTCGTAGCGATTGAGCCCCATGCCCGCAGTGATGTCCCATGCCGCCTCTTTATAGTTGAGCGAGGCTATGGCGCCGAAGAAGTGGTTTTCGAGCGCTTTGCGTCGGATGAGGTCGCTCTTCTTCTGTTCTATCCCGTTGAGCAGGAACGTGGGCAACTTGTAGTCTTTCAATTTGCGTTGGTTCTTATACTCCTCGTAGTAGCCCGTGCCATAGGTGTAGTGAAGGGCGGCCGAGAGGTTCCAACGCGGCGCAAGCCGTTGCGTGAGGAGCGCTTGGGCGTGTTGTTGAAAATAGACGTCGGTTTGATCGTCATAGAAGCCGACCACTTTCTTGCCTTCTTTGATTTCGCCGTTCGGGTTGTAAGTGCGGCGGTGTTTGAGGTCGTCACGACTGATACCATCCCAAGCATGATAAGTCTTCTCTTTTCCACCAAAAGCAAGGAGTTGGAGCATCGTTCCTCCGTTGAAATAGGTGCCTTGTGTGAAATAAGAACCCAGTTGCGTGGTGGCACGATCGCGATAGCCGTCCGAGGCAATATAGGAAAGGCGTGCGTCGAAAGCCCAGTGGTTGTTGAGAAGTCCGGAGTGGAATTTGAGGGTGTTTTTAGTCGTGTTGAACGAACCGTAACCCACATTCACTTCCGTAGCAGGCAGCAAAGCCGGTCGTTCCGTTCCCATATTGATGCTGGCACCGAAAGCACCGGCACCATTGGTGGAAGTACCCACGCCGCGTTGCACTTGGAGGTCGTTGAGTGAAGAGGCAAAATCGCCCATATTCACCCAAAAGAGACCGTGACTCTCGGCATCGTTGAGTGGAATGCCGTTGGCGGTGACGTTGATGCGTGTGGCATCGGTACCACGTACACGGAGAGCGGTGTATCCCACACCGTTACCGGCGTCAGAAGTGGCCACTACACCGGGCAGGGTGGAGAGCAGGAAAGGAATGTCCTGCCCCTTGTTCACTTGTGCAAGCGCTGCCCGATTCAAGTTGGAAAAGGCAATAGGCGTCTTACGCGTTGCACGGTTAGTCACTACTTGAGCTTCGCCCAAGTTCACACGAGTAGTGTCGACCTCTTGCGCCGACACTGCAGTGGCGGCGACACAAGCGCCGGCCAGAACAAATGTTCTCATACGAATTACTTTTTACTACGCTGGCATTACCCAGATCAGTTAATAAGGGGTATGATCTCAGCCTAAAAGAGTAAGGCACCCCCAAAGAGATGGTGCAAAGGTAGTCCTTTTATGATAATGTTCAAGTATCTTTGAGAGACGAAAAACCAAAAATCCTGCATTTTCAGGGGATGGCTACGCTGTTTTTGAAAAGAAATGGTTAACTTTGCTATGCTTGTTTAGCAAAACTCTTATAAGAAAGATGAATTATGGCTTATCGAAACTTCCGTTTCTCTCGTGAACTGCGTTACGGCTTCCTGTTCCTCTTGCTGCTGTGGATAGCTCTGCAAATGGGTGAGTGGTTTGTTTTTTCTTCCTCCAAAGATGAAACATCTCTCCTCATTACCGAGCGTGAGCAAAATGAATTGGCCGCTTTTGAAGCACAACGCACCGCCGACTCCCTCAAAGCGCTGCAACGCAAACAAGCGCTGCGTGCTCAATGGCAGGCAGAGCGTGAAGCACGAGCGCAGGAGAGGGCAGAACGTGAGGCGGCCTATCAAGCGCAGCGCGCCGTTTGGGAAGCCGAGAAGACCGAACGCCTCGCTCTTCGTGCTGCCCGACAGGCTTACTACGACAGTCTGCGCGCCCTTCGCCCCGTGAAACTGTCGATTGGAACTGTGCTCGATGCCAATGCGTCCGACACTTTGGCGTTGCAGCGCATTCCGGGTATCGGAGCAGGATATGCTCGCGCCATCGTGGGCTACCGCGAGCGGCTGGGTGGCTTTGTAGCGCTGCGCCAGTTGTCTGAAGTCAAAGGACTTCCCGCCGGCATCGAAAGGTGGTTTCGCATCGAAACCAATCACGCCGTACAGCGTATTGCCCTCAATCGGGCTTCTTTCCAAACCTTGGTGCGCCATCCCTACCTTTCTTACGAGCAGGTCAAGTTCATCGTCAATCGACGGCAGAAGCAAGGTGCTTTCCGTGGGTGGGATGATTTTCGCAACTCTCCCCTCTTTTCCGAATTTGATATTGAGCGGCTCGCTCCTTATTTTTATTTTTGAAGCAGTACAACAAAGATATTCATTCATCCTTAGTAAGAAACACGATGAACCCTGACTCCGCATTATATATAGAATGGCTGACGACCATCGCCAACACACGCCTCATCTACAACACAATGAGCGAATTGGAAGATATGCTCGACAGCCATTCCATACACAACAACGGCATCAAGCGCTGCTTCACCTCACCCCAACGGCTTCGATCGGCCTTTCGCGATTTGAAAGTAGAAGTGGACCACCTGACCGATGGCACTGTCTCTTTGGATAGTCTCCTCCGGCACTACTCGGTGGCTTGGGCCTTTTTTCGACAGCATCTCTACCGCCGCGCGAATCCTGAACAAGTGGCGTTAGAGCTTCTGGTCTACTGCTATCCTCCCTACACGCATGAGAAGGGTGCCACGAACCGAGTTGCCATCTATCGACGAGTGATGGAACAGGAAATCAACCTCCCCATCCTCCTTCTTCTGCTGCTCAAAGCCCTCCCAGGCTATGAATCAAAGGAGGGCGATGTGGTGGATATGCCGTCTCACTTTGAACGTGTGCTTTCCCTCTTGGAGCAGTTTACGGAGAAAAGGGCGATGTTTTCCCTGCTTCCACTCATCAACAAGGCACGAGGAGAAGTACGGAAGACACGTTTGATGCTCCTATATCATGCTGCGCAAATTCTGAACACCTACACGGCCTACATTGACAATACTCAACTCTATGACACTTCTTCCCTGCTCAAAGAGAGCCGTTGCCGGCTTGACATTTCCGGCTTTTGGAATGAATGTGAAGGAAAACCACACTCCACACAGTTCTGGCAGATTGAGGAAGCGCTGGAAGGGGGTACTTATTTTATGACTCACTGGCGTAAAGATGCCGAAAACCAGCTCATTGGCATTCGCTATACGCTTTTTATTATGAAAGATACGGACGGCAAACTTGTCTACTATATGCTTCACCCTGCTGCCATACAACAGCGTATGAAAGGGCGTGACTATGGTGATGCTGATCATGTGTGGTATCAGACGGAATGGCTGGAAAATCCTCCATCGGTTTTGCCCTTGCGACGCCTCCTACCTTCTCGGGAATGGCCGTCGAAGATTGAATTGACTCGCTGCCAAGATACCGATGTTGTGGCGCTATACCATCGTTGGCTCTATCACGATTGCAAGGTTGTGAAGCCTTACGTCCATCTTGAATATGAGTTTCACCCCAACATCTATGCCATCACCCCATCGCATATCTATGTCCTCTCTGAGAAAGAAGGAGAGTATTACAAAATACCCAAATCGGCTTGCGAAGGTTTTGAACGCATCCAAATCTCAGATAATGTCGGCACTATGTTGATGAACGGAAAGGTCTATCTTGCCTTCGATGAATTTATGCTCTATGTGGGTACCAGTCCGAAAGAATTACAGCACTATGGAATAGAAAGAGTCAACTGCATCGATTAGCAGTTGACTCTTAAAAGGGTTCATTTGAGTTTGATTTCAGGCGCTACAATTCTGATGGTGGAGTGGTTCGTATCCTGGTTCGTCATCGGGATTTCTTCCGGCGAGCACAATTTGTAGACCTCATTGTTGATGTAGTCACTTAAATCAGAAACATTTCCTTTATTTGCTCCGAAGTTCAAAATGTTGAGGAAAGAACGAGAGGAAGATTCCACAAGCACTTTGCAGGTTTGAGTGCTTGTAGCCACCACCTTCATTTTCACTTTCTCTGTAAACGGGGATATCCACAGGCCGTGACGAGCTTCAATAAAAAGCAACTCCTCGTTATATTTCACACTAGAGAACTTTGTGCGCTTCATCTCAAACAAATGCTTGATGGCAGTGTATACTATCCGAGCGTTGTGGGGAAATTCAAGTTTTTTTTGCTCCATAATTACTCAGATATTCTACCTCCCCACCTTTTTGCTTTGTTCCCTTCGTTCCTCCTTTGACAAAACCCAATATGGTTTTTTTGAAGCATTGGTAAAGTCATTTTCGTCAAAAAGCACCTCCATATCTTCTATTTGATTTTTACATGACTTAGAGATACTTTTGGTACGTTTGGCGATACGAACAATGATGTCGGTCGACAGTGTTTGTTCTGATTCTTGTTCTGCTAAAAAGCAGTATTCGACCGCTTCATTCACAACAGCTTCTATGTCTGCTCCATTGAATCCTTGCGTAGCCTTTGCTAACTGATTATAATCAATGTGTGCAACTGGGCAGCCGAGACCTTCCGTATTTTTCGAAGAATCTTTCTTTTTGATATGAACGCGGAATATATCCTCTCGCTCTGTTTCATTAGGGAGATTCACACAAAAGATTTCATCAAAACGCCCCTTACGCTTTAATTCAGGCGGCAGTTTGTCAGCATTATTTGCTGTGGCAAAAACATATACCGGACTTTTCTTTTCTTGCATCCATGACAGAAAGTAGCCAAACATTCTTGTCATAATATCATTATGCCCCCCGACGCCTGAGAATGCTTTTTCTATTTCATCAATCCATAAGACGCAGGGAGCAGCAGCCTCTGCGATGCGCAAAGCTTTACGCAGGTTTTCTTCGCTTTCGCCTACATATTTGCCCATCATACTCCCCATATCCATTTTCAAAAGAGGGATTTTGTTAAATTGAGCTGCTGTGGCTTTGGCGCATAACGATTTTCCGCATCCCGGCATCCCGACAAGAAAGACACCTTTCGGAATGGCTACGCCGAACTTTATCGCTTCCGGCAATTTTGCGTAAATCTCAGACTTCTTCTTTAAGTAGTCTTTTAAGATTTCTACCCCTCCGATACTCTCGATGCTTTCAGGGGTATCTATCAGTTCCAAAACTCCCGATTTTTTGACCATTTGCTTCTTTTGGACAAGCACCATCTCCCGATCCTCTGCACTTAAAGAACCATTGCTGCTCATGGCCATATCCAGCATGCGGTCAATTTCATAAGCAGACATTCCTTTCAAAGACGGCATGAGTTTTTCTCTGTCTTCAGCGGTGAACTTAGCCTTGTCATACTGATTTACTTCAATATGCTGATCGATAAGCAGGTCTATTTCGGCAGGGTTGGGTAAATCAATTTCTAGGAACGAAACATACTTTTCAATTTCACGAGGAACTTTCAGTACCGACGAAACTATGATAATCGTACGTTCGTATTTCCGGTCGTATAGTTTTCTTTGCGACATCAGAGCCAACAGGGTTTTGACTTTGGCATCGTCTATAAAATCCTGAATCTCTTTGAGTACAAGGAAACTATCCTCTGGATTTGGTGCACTCTTTGGAAGTTCCATCGTATATTTAGACGTTAGAAAGTCTACCAAAGACTCACTGCTTATAGAACTTTTGTTGATGAAATTCGTCGTACACGTTGCAGGATTCCACTCAATGCAGTTTTTAGAGCCAATGACTTTAGATATCAGTTCGTCAACTCTGGCAAAATCATAATCATTGATATAGATGATAGGCGAATTTACATCTATCATCTTTTGGAATGAAGAAATTATTTTGTTGTTCATGATGGTTACTCTTTCTCCTATCGGATTACTGCCCCTGTTAGTATTTTAAGAGTGAAGATTTCTCTCTGATTTCAAGCTTTTACCTGTAAAGAGCGCACTTTGGGTAATAGAATGGATTTAACGAAATATGTAGCTACCGTCTCATAATCATAAATTTCTTTCTGTAACACATACCTCGCAAGAGCATTCTTCTTGGTACGTGCAATCGTTTTTATTATACGTTTCGGTTCTTCTTGCCAGTAATCGAAATCAATCTTCTCAATGGCAATCATAATTTCCATTTCATCTGAAAAGTATGATTTCCTCAAAGTTTCTTTAGATAATTTAGATGAGCGACTTGAAAAATATAATACGTCTGCCAGTAAATGTAAAAAATCCATAATAGACTTGGCCAGGCTATTTTTACAACGGTATTTTGATTTGTCAAAATCCTCATAGAAACTCCAACTCTCTATCGCACTTAGAACCTTGGGGTAATCTTTGCTTTTTGATAGTATATACCAAGGATCGAGCTTATTTTCTACACCCTTAAATCCTCTTTCTACACAACGCTGATAGTAAGCATTAAGGTGTTGGAAGTTTTTTGCAAGTAATTCTTCTATTGAATCATTTTCTGACTCCCAATTTTGGATTAAATCAGCCAAGATGACACCCCAGTCTTCATCAAAAATTGTGGAGTAATCTGGAGATTGGTACAAAGCCTTTGCAGACTCGATTGAGAGTAACGGACATATGAGGGTTGGCCAATCTATTCCAAATTCTCTTCTAAATGCGAGAATGGAATACCAATGAAGAAGAACAGATAGCGATTCATCCTTAAATGAATCTACCCATTTATAGCCCTTAAGTTCAGTAACATGAAAATATTCTAAGAATCCAGGCTCAAAATCAGAATTTACCCTTAACTTTTGCTCTAAGAAATTTGCAAAGTGCTTATACTCCTCCGATGAATTGATGTTTTTTGCAAAATTGGCGCCCCATTCCACTGCATCAAAAATTTTATATAGAGATTTGCTTTGAAAAATATCAATAATATCAATATTATTCTTTGAAAGCGCTTGTTCTAGACAGTGTTTCCAGTCTATATTTGCTATTTCCTTCGTCTTTTCATAGACAAACTCCCATATGGCAATCGAAGCATCGGATAGATATTGTTCAGGCGACCAGTCTTCTGTTTTATGTCCATTCAGAGAAACCGATGACGCAACCTCCTCAAAAAACAATGAAAGGAATAAAATGTAGTCTCGCAGGCTGCCCTCTGTACACTTTGTGGACATCTCTTTCACTTCTTTTGCCAAAGTGGTTTCGCCAATCTGAGTAAGCCACCTGTCTAAGCGGCCATCAAGAAAGAGGGGATAGAGTTCCTTGATAACAAAATTATTTTTCACAGAATCTAAACTTGAGAATTCACTTTTCCCAAGTTTGATTCTGATTCTTATAGGCTTGGCAATGGGTTCTAACTTCATAAAATACGAACTTTATGAGAAGAGTGAGACAATATTTCTTGAAAAATTCTTTACAAAAGATTTTGCCTCCTTTATCGCAGTATGTGCTATATTCTTCGCTGTAGAGGAAACGGAGTGTATACCTGTCTTTATTATTTCTCTTGCAGGCTCCTCCACCATTTTGATTGTGTTTTCTATAATCGGTCTATTACATTCTACAATAGGAGCGACAATCGGACCTATTTTTGGAATGCAATAGGTGAGCTTTATGATACCTTCAGTAGCTATCGTTCGTACAGCGCCTGAGTCAAAAGCATAATCAACATAAGCGGTGGCTCTTGCTGTAGCATGATCTATAATGTTGTCGATGGCCGTTTCCGGGTCAAGAATACCCATGCCCACTTGATAAACGGTTTTAACCCGAGTCAGCGCATCATCCACAACCGCTGCAATGCTTTCTGCTGTTTCCGGTAGTGTTGGGAGTAGACCCTGCTCTTGTGCCAGAACTGCTGCTGCAGCAAAGGCTTTCTTTGTGGCAATTTCTTTTTTGTCTCCCAAAGGTGCATCCAAAAAGTCTTGTATACTTTGGCGAGTTTCGCCACTTGCGTCATCCAGCAGTAGAGAAGAAGTGTCGACGATGGCTGATTTCAGGGCTACATTATCTCTTATTGCGTTGTCAATAGAATGAGTGATGGTAGCAATTTTTTCGTAATTCATAGTTTATTCTCCTTCCGTTAAAGTGGTTTTAAGGTTGTCTTGGCAAACATTTGAGATTTCTGACATCAATTGCTCTTTTTGTTCGTCTGTCAACTCGTGCTTATTGGCAATGTTGAGCAGTTCTTCTTGCAACCATGCTGTCCGTGTTTCTCCTTCCTTCTTGGCTTCTTGAAGTCGATTAAATGCTTCTTCGTAGGCTTCAAGATAAGTGTTCGTTTCTGATAAAGTCTTTTGGCCTTTTTCAGAAAGCCCCATTTCAGCCATTTTTGCAGCAATGAGTTGGTCGACATCGGCCGAAGGATTCTCTTCTATAGTTTTCAAAATAGAAGTTAGTATTTCGTCAAATGAATTCATATTACTATATATTAAAAAATTAACAGTGTTCAATATCTAAGTGTAATGTTCTCTATCCCCCTATGGATGATTTGCTTTGTTACGCCCTCTTTTTCGTGGATAGATGAGGAAAAATGAGAACAAATGTAAGGTCAATGAGTTACTTATTTCGTCTGTTTTACCTCAAGATCCATCATATTCAAGCATCCTGCCTTCTTGATGTCAATGCCATAGAGGCGGAGGAAGGCATCAATGACAGGCTGTCCGCCATTAGTGATGACGGGGTTGCTCATACTTTGGGTGACAACTTGAACCGTCATGCCGGGTTCAATGCGAATGCCATTGACCTGCTTACGGTTCTTGGTGGTAATTTGGAACATAGCCATGATGATTCGGTTTTAGATTTAATGCTATAAGAAATTTAAGGACAAAATTACTAAGGTTTCAGAAACTAATGTTATGGAGGAAGGAGTTTTTTCTGTTTAAGAGGTATTCTGTTGGTGAAATGTATTGGCGTACAAAATGCGGGTGTTGAGAAATGCGCATTTGTTTCTGAAAATACCAAAAAAATTACGTGAACTTAATGTAGGCCTTGTTGAGTGGTGCTTTCATCTATCTTTCCTCTTCACTCTCGGCCACCATCATGTCGTGCACCAATCGGATGGCGGCAAATTCAACATCTTCGCCGATGGCTTTGCGGGCTTCGGTGAGGGTGGAGGGGGAAGGATTTTGAGTGTAGAAAGCAGTGATACGGGCAATCTGTTGGGGAGGAACGAGGTCGTAGAGAGGCAGTCTGCCCGCTTCGACCTGTTGCGCCAGATGGCTGAAGATGGTGCCGGTGGTGAGGTTGCGCTCTCGGGCTATGTCTTCGATGCGTTTGCCTGCTTTGTAAAGTTGGAGGGTGAGCTCACCGGTCGGGATTTTCTTTTCTTTCGGTGTCTTTTCGGCCTTTTTCTTACCGGAAGCGGAGGAAGGCTCTTTGCCATCGCCGAGAAGCACATTGATGCGGGCTTGCTGAAAGGCTTTCAATTCAAAGCCCTGTGCGGCAACGTGGCGGAGGAGAGCGGTTTTGAGGCGCAAACTTTCAAACAAATCTTCCCGCACCTTCTTGGTACGCTTGGCCGTCTCTTTATTGTTGGTGGATAGAGGCGTGTTGAGGAGCAACTGCCACAGCGGTTGGAGTTGCTGGTTGAAGTAGTCTGCCCCCTTTTTTAGACGTTCCTGCAAGGTGGTGTCGGCCGCATAATCGGCTGTTTGTGCCAAGAGTTGTGCATATTGCAGATAGAAACGCTCGGCCACTCCGACCACTTGAACTTCAAAGTCGTGTTGTGCCTTTTTGAAGTCGGCCACCACGCCGGCAAAGGTTTTATAATAAAACTCATCGAGAATGCGCACAAAGCCTTGCACTTCTTGTTGTAAGGACGAGAAAGAAAAAAGATCGCTCACACGGTGGAGGAGATAGTTGCGCTCCATCTGCTCCACTTTCTCGGAGGTGGGGTGTTGCTGTTCGATTCCCTGCGTGAAATGAAGCACCGTGGCGTCTTCAATCACGTTGCTGCCAGAAATGGGGGCAGAAAGCACCATGCCTTCAAGGGTTTTGCAGCGTGAGAGTGCCACATAGGCCTGCCCGTGGGCAAACGAACCGCTGACGTTGATGATGGCGTAGTCGAAGGTCAGCCCTTGACTTTTGTGAATGGTAATGCTCCAGGCTGTGCGCAGCGGATATTGCTCGAACGAACCCTCCACCATCTCTTCAATCTCCTTGGTGCGCTCGTTGAGGGCGTAGCGTGTGTTTTGCCACTTTTCGCGCTCCACCTCGATGAGGTCGCCGCTGTCGTGGGCTTTTACCACGATGCTTTGCTGCGTCATCGAGGCCACTTCGCCCAGCATACCATTGAAATAGCGGTGTTCGATTGAACTGTCGTTTTTGACAAACATTACCTGTGCTCCGACTTTGAGCAGGAGGGTTTCGGCGGTGGGGTAGGAGCTGGCGGGAAAGTTGCCCTCCACGACGGCGGTGAACGAAAATTCGGGAGTGGTGAGGGCTTTGAGCCGCTCCTGATTGATGCGGTCGGCCTGATAGTTGTGCGTTACGAGTCGCACGTAAGCCTTGTCGGCAGGCGGGACAAAGTGAGGGAGGTAGCGGCTGTTGAGTGCGGCAATGGAATCGCTGTCGAGCGTGTTGGTGCGCACGGCATTGAGGAGGGCTAAAAAACGCTCATCGCTTTGTCGATAGACGGTTTTGAGTTCGATGGTCACAAATTCCGTCTGTTGCAAAGCATGGCTCGCAAAGAAATAGAGCGAATTGTAATGGTTGGAGAGCAGTGCCCACTCCTCCTCTTTGGCCACGGGCGAAAGTTGTTGCAAGTCGCCGATCATGAGCAGTTGCACCCCGCCGAAGGGGCAATGTCGGTCGCGATAGCGGCGCAGCACAGCGTCCATATTGTCGAGCAGGTCGGCTCGTACCATCGAAATTTCATCGATGACGATAAGGTCGAGGGAGCGAATGAGCCGCTTTTTGCGCTCACTCATGCGAAGTTGCTCCCGGCTGTAATTTGCTCCGGGAATGTAGGGTGCAAACGGGATTTGCAAAAAGGAATGAATCGTGACGCCTCCGGCATTGATGGCCGCGATGCCGGTGGGTGCCAACACCACTAAGCGCTTCGTGCTTTCGGCCACCAAACGCCGCAGGAAGGTGGTCTTCCCCGTACCCGCTTTTCCCGTAAGGAAAACGTGGGTGTCGGTATTTTCGATGATTTGACGTGCCAGGGCAATCTCAGGATTGGACATGATGGGGAGTTAAGTGGATTTTCAAAAAGACGGCTTGGAGAAAATGAATGAGCAAGTGCAGGAGGGAGTGCCGTCTGCTAAACAAAATGAGATGCACAGCGCCTACGGAGGCGTGCTGTGAACAAAACCGTACAAAGGTAAGCATTTATTCTTGGATGGGCGGAAATCGCGCTTTTTTTCTGCCTCCCCTTCGGAAAGGACTCCACAACGCCGCCACCGAAAGTGTGGCTTTTGAGGAATTTATTCTCGAAATTCTTGGCAACCTAATGTGAAAATTGTACTTTTGCAGCCAAAAAAATGGATATGTCTACCGACTCACAACCACATCCTCACTATCATCCTGATATCGTGGAGCACAACGATCACCTCGCTGTCGGGCATCCTCGTCCCGACACCCCGCTTCATCCCAGCGTGCAGGGACGCCCCAGCATCCGTGTAGCCATTTTGGATAGCAATATGCTGGCCTGCATGGGGTTGCACAACATTTTGCAAAACATCATTCCCATTGCGGCGGTGCAAATCTACCACACGTTTGACGACCTCATGGCCGACGAGCCTGATAGTTTTGCCCATTATTTTGTGTCGGCGCGCCTCTATTTCGAGCATACCCAGTTTTTCCGCCAGCGGGCTTATCGCAGCATTGTGCTCATCAGTGGCGAAAATCTGCCTCCGATGCCGGGCATTTCAACACTCAACATCTGTCGGTCGGAACAAGAGTTGGTGACCGACCTGCTGCAACTCCACAGCCGTGGACACGGCCGAGGGCCTCACGTGGTGCGTCAGCCGCTGACACCGGAGCGTAATGCCGAAATTCAACCCCTCACGGCACGTGAGATTGAAGTTGTGACGCTGTTGGCCAAAGGCATGATCAACAAGGAAATTGCCGACAAACTGCATATCAGCCTGACCACGGTGATTACCCATCGCAAGAACATTATGACCAAACTCAATGCCCACTCTCTCTCCGACGTCATCATTTATGCGGTGATGAATGGGCATATTGATTTGGGAGAGTAGCTTGTGGACGGATTTTGAAGCGCTCCTTTTTCTTCGGCGGTTCAAAAGGAAACGTCCTTTTCGTAGATAGACATTTCGACAATCAGCACTGACCACAGTGCTGCTCTTTTAGCACAAGTTGGAGGGTGTTGCCCTCGAGAAGAGTTGCTTTTTTCGTGCGTAACACTTCGCTGATGGTTTGTGCATTTTGCCTTCACCTCCTTCACCATAGGAGTAAACAGTAGTGTCTCAGCGGTTTGCAGAAGAACTTTTTCCGTTGGAAAGCCTTCACCGTCAGGGAAAGAAAATGCGTTTGCCGGCTTTCGGGTGAAGGAAGTGAAGGAAAAAAGTGCAGTTGTGCTGTTAATGCGCGCGCGTGAGAGGGCGAGGAAGGAAGGCGGTCGATTTTCTTTTTTTGAAGTTTGTGTTTGAGTATAGGAGGCTGTCAAACGCAGCTCAGAGATAATTTTTTCTATCTCAGAGCCGGTGAAAACTACCTCTGAGGTAGAATTTGCGCAACGGCTCGGACGGGTTTGTTTTTTGCTTCGCTCAGGTAAAAAAGTTGGAGATTTGTTCGTTTGTCTCAAAAGTTGTTTATAACTTTGCGATAGCAACAAATTCCACCTTTATCCTTATACCTATGGCGACCGACATCAATTTGCACGAAGCGTTGAAGAAATTCTTCGGTTTCGATGCGTTCAAAGACAACCAAGAGGCTATCATTCGCGCCTTGCTCGACGGCAGGGACGTGTTTGTCTTGATGCCCACCGGAGGAGGAAAATCACTTTGCTACCAACTTCCGTCGTTGCTGATGGACGGGGTGGCCATTGTGATCTCACCCTTGATTGCCTTGATGAAAAATCAGGTGGATGCCGTGCGCCAAACGAGCGACGACGACGGAGTGGCTCACTTCATCAACTCCTCGCTCACCAAAGCCGCCATAGACAAAGTGAAGCAGGACATTACCTCCGGACGTACCAAGTTGCTCTATGTCGCCCCCGAACAGCTCACTAAGGAAGGGAATGTCGAATTTCTGCGCTCCATCAAAATTTCATTTTATGCCATTGATGAGGCGCATTGCATTTCGGAGTGGGGACATGATTTCCGCCCCGAATATCGAAAAATCCGCCCCATCATCAACAATATCGGTATGGCGCCTGTGATTGCCCTCACGGCTACTGCCACCGAGAAGGTGCGCACTGATATCAAAAAGAATTTGGGCATGCAGGACGCATTGGAGTTTACCAGTTCGTTCAACCGTCCCAACCTCTACTACGAGGTGCGGCAAAAGTATCAAACGGTGGATCGCGACATCATCAAGTTCATCAAGCAGCGTCCCGGAGTGAGCGGTATCATCTACTGCCTCTCGCGCAAACGTGTGGAAGAACTGACCGAAGTGTTGCGTACCAACGAGATTAAGGCGGCCGCCTATCATGCCGGACTGGATGCACAGACGCGTTCCGACACGCAGGACGCTTTTATCAAGGAGGATGTTGATGTGATTGTGGCCACCATCGCCTTCGGTATGGGCATCGACAAGCCCGATGTGCGCTTCGTGATTCACTACGACATCCCCAAAAGCCTGGAAGGCTACTATCAGGAGACAGGGCGCGCCGGTCGTGATGGCGGAGACGGCCATTGCTTGGCGTTCTACTCCAACAAAGACTTACAAAAACTAGAGAAGTTCATGGAGGGCAAACCCGTGAACGAGCAAGACATCGGTCGACAACTGCTCAAAGAAACCGCAGCCTATGCGGAGTCGGCCGTGTGTCGACGCAAACTCCTGCTCCACTATTTTGGTGAAAATTATGAGCCGGAGAGTTGCGGTAATTGTGACAACTGTAAAAATCCTAAAAAACAAGTGGAAGGAAAGAAACATCTCTGTAAAGTCATTGGAGTAATTCTCGAAACCAAAGAGAACTTCCGTGATGACTATATCAAAGATATATTGATGGGCAAGGCTACCGATGAGGTAGTGGCTCATCATCATGATGAATTGGAAAACTTCGGATGTGCCGAAGATGATGATGACGAACATCTCTGGAATGCGGTGATTCGTCAAGCGCTGATTACCAACTACCTGCAAAAGGATGTTGACAAGTATGGAGTGATTAAAGTGACGGCTGCGGGTAAGAAATTTCTCAAAAAGCCCACGAGCTTCAAGATTGTTGAAGACAACGATTTTGAAGATGAAGAAGCCAATAATACCGCGCAGACGGGAGCAGCCGGAGCACTTGACCCCACGCTCTACCAAATGTTGAAAGACCTGCGGAAGAAGATGTCGAAGGAATTGGATGTGCCGCCTTATGTCATTTTCCAAGATGCTTCGCTCGAAGCGATGTCCACCATCTATCCGCAAACCATCGACGAACTTCAAAACATTCCCGGCGTGGGTGCCGGAAAGGCCAAACGCTATGGAGAGAAGTTCTGCGAATTGATACACCGCCATTGTGTAGACAACGATATTGAGCGTCCCGAAGATTTCCGCATTCGCACCGTGGCGCGTAAGTCGCAAATCAAAGTGGACATTATCCAAAACATCGATCGTAAGATTGCGCTCGACGAAATTGCCAGAGCGAAAGGCATTGAGTTCTCCGACCTGCTCAACGAAATCGACGCCATTGTTTACAGTGGTACGAAAATCAATATCGACTACTTTATCAACGATGTGATGGACGAAGATGCAGTGCTTGACATTTACGACTACTTCAAAGAGTCCGATACCGACAATCTGAGAGAGGCGATGGATGAACTGAGCGATGATTACAGCGAAGAGGAAATCCGACTCGTGCGCATCAAGTTCTTATCTGAAATGGCCAATTAACAACCGCAAATAAGCAAACAAGATATGTGTACCACACCCGATAGTACAACCGAGAAAAAAGAAACGCTCAACTTCATTGAGCAAATTGTGAAAGACGACCTCGCAGCAGGTAAGAACGGCGGACGCCTCCAAACGCGCTTCCCGCCGGAGCCTAACGGCTATCTGCACATCGGTCATGCCAAGGCCATTGCGATGGATTTCGGTATCGCAGAAAAGTTTGGCGGGGTGTGCTACCTCCGTATGGACGACACCAATCCGCAGAAAGAAGACCACGAGTATGTCGAAGCCATTGAACGTGACATTCAGTGGTTGGGCTATCATTGGGGAAAGGTGCTTTATGCGTCCGACTATTTCCAAGATCTTTGGGATTTTGCCGTTGCTCTCATCAAGATGGGACGTGCTTACGTTGATGAGCAATCGTCCGAACAAATTGCCCAACAGAAAGGCACCCCCACCCGCTCTGGTGTGGAGAGCCCCTATCGCAACCGCCCTGTTGAGGAATCGTTGCGTCTTTTTGAAGAGATGAACAGCGGTCGTGTTGAGCCGGGCAAGATGGTGTTGCGTGCCAAAATAGACATGGCGAGCGACAATATGCACTTCCGCGACCCCATTATGTATCGTGTGCTCAATATGCCCCACATTCGCACGGGCAATAAGTGGAATGCTTATCCGATGTACGACTTTACCCATGGGCAATGCGACTTCCTCGAAGGCGTTACCCACTCTATTTGTACACTCGAATTTGTGCCCCACCGTGCACTCTACGACTTGTTTGTCGATTGGATGAAAGAAACCCGCGGTGAAGACCTCTCCGACAACCGACCCCGCCAGTTTGAGTTCAATAAACTCAATCTCAACTATACGCTCATGTCGAAGCGCAACCTGCTCATTCTCACGCAGGAAGGTGTGGTGGACGGATGGGACGACCCGCGTATGCCCACCCTTAGCGGTATTCGTCGTCGAGGTTACAGCCCTGAGAGCATCCGCAAGTTTATCGACAAAATCGGTTACACCACTTTCGATGCCCTCAACGATATCAAACTTTTGGAAAGTGCGGCACGCACCGATTTGAACGAGCGTGCCACTCGTGTATCGGCCGTACTCGATCCTGTGAAACTTATTGTGACCAACTACCCCGAAGGTCAGGTGGAAGAACTAGAGATGCAGAACAATCCCGAGTGTCCCGAAGAGGGTACACACACCATTGAGTTCAGCCGCGAACTGTGGATTGAGCGTCCCGACTTCAAAGAGGAGGCCGACAAGAAGTTTTTCCGCATGACTCCGGGCAAGGAAACCCGCTTGAAAGGAGCCTACATCGTGGAGTGCACCGGTTGCAAGAAGAACGAAGCAACTGGCGAAATCGAAGAAATCTATTGTACTTATGACCCCTCTTCAAAGGCAGGTACAGAAGGTTCAAACCGCAAGGTGAAAGGCACTATCCACTGGCTCAGCGTGGCACATTGTCTGCCGGCAGAGGTGCGCAACTATGCGTGTCTGTGGACGTGCGAAAATCCGCGTGATGCCATCAAGGAGTACGAAGAAGAAAACGGTGTGCGCGGTATTGACGCGATGCGCCCCTTCCTCAATCCCAACAGCATTACTATCAATAAGCGTGCTTTTGTCGAGAAGTTCTTGCTCACCCGCAAAGCCTTCGACTATTTGCAGTTTACCCGCACGGGCTATTACAACGTTGATCCAGATTCGACGCCTGAACACCTCATCTTCAACAGCACCGTTTCGCTCAAAGAAGACAAACACAAATAATCATCGCCGTCTTGGCACAGCAGAGACTCGTGGAGAACCGCTTCCCTGCGAGTTTCTGCTTTTTTATAGACTCCCCCTATGAAACGCAATCCCAACGAAGTGCAGCAGCTCGTCAGGCAGTATGAGCAACAGTTATTGCAGGCGCCGGCTCCTTTGTGGATGGAAGCCGCAGACCTTATGGATGTGCTTGACCATTTTGAGCAGAACAATGCTTACTTTGAGTCGGAACAGTGTATGCGTCTTGCGCTTCGCCTCCATCCCGACAATCCGGAGGTGCTTATGCACCGTGCCTATCGCTTGAAGAGTGAAGGTCGCTTGGCAGAGGCATTGGCATTGGTGCGGGAGCTTCCCGAACAGGACACGCTCGATGTGTATTTCTTCTTGGCCGAAGTGGCCTTGGGAGAATTGGACTTTGAGCGCGCAGAACAACTCTACAACAAAGGCTTGAACAGCGAGCGCGACATAGATGCGCAACTCTTGGCCGAGTCGGGTGAAATCCCGATGGGGGTGAGTGATCTTCTTTTGGAAATCGGCGAACTATTTCTCGACTACGGCAGTGTAGCACGTGCGCAGAAGTATTTGAAACAGATTGCGGCCGATGCACCGGAATATCAGCGTGCCCAAATGCTTTTGGCCGAATGCCTTTTCCAGATGGGCGACATGCCTAAAACACTCAAACGTTTGGAGTCACTGCTGGACGAGAATCCTTACTATATGGATGCTTGGCTGATGGTGGCCGACGTAAACAATGAAGTGAAAGACTATGCGAAATGTTCCGAAGCGGCCGATTTTGCTCTCGCGATAGAACCGAACAATGAGAAAGCCTTACGCTTCAAAGCTGTGGCGGCGCTCGGATTGGAGCAGTATGATAAGGTGCTGGAGGTCTATGAAGACTATCGCCGACACTATCCCAACGATTATACGATGGCGCTGTCGGCCGGTGAAATTTTAATCAACCAAGGTCGGTATGATGCGGCACGTGAGGTATTGTTGCGCTCCAATCAAGTGTGTCCCAACGAAAATCCTGACAAATCGCGCATTCTCTCCGATATTGCCACCACCTATGCAGCCCAAGGGGATATGTCCAAAGCCTATGAGGTGTTGCTGGGCTGCTGCTCTTTGGATGCCAATCACAGTGAAGTGATTTTGCAGACGGCACAGCTTGCACTGACCTATCGCCGTATTCCCTTTGCTGTCCAGGCGTTGAGGCAATATCTTGAGATGTTTGCGCTTACGCCCGACACTCGTTTGCGTATGGCTCGTATGTTGTGTGAAAGCAATGTCTTCGGGGAGGCTGCCCCGATTTGGGAAGAACTGATTAAGGTGGGAGAGAGTGGTCCTACCCCTGCCGCCCCTTATTTGGCTTATGCTGCCCGACGGTTGATGCGGGTGCGTGAATATCACTTTTGGTTGGCTTATGCCATCTATGAAGACCCTACTACTACACAGCAGATTTTCCGACACATTTATCCCAATGTCACTCCATCTGAGTATTTGGCACAAGCCCGCCTTGAATTTCCGGAAACTTTAACCCCTTAATCCTTTTTATTTTTATCATGAAAGCTCTCCTTGCGCTTTTCTTTGCTTTTTCTTGTGGCTTTGCTGCGCAGGCCGAAGTCAATCCGAAACCCTTTGTCGTGCCTGAACTCACTTCGTGGCAGGGTGCCGAAGGGCAGTTTCTTCCCTCGGGTCGCATCGTGGTAGCCCCCAATAAAGCCTTGCGGGCGGTGGCCGAACAGTTTGCTGCCGATTACGCTGCCATGTTTGGACGGACGCTTACCATCGTGACCGGCGAAGCCAAGGCCGGCGATTTCGTTTTAGCCTTGCAGAAAGACGTTGCCGAACGTCCCTTGGGCAAGGAGGGCTATGTGCTCCGTATCGGAAAGACAGCCGCTGTCTCGGCTGCCGATGCACAGGGGGTGTACTGGGCGACACGTACCCTGCTCCAACTCAGTGAGCAGACACGTTCTCGTGCTCTCCCTTGTGGTACGACCACCGATATTCCCACCTATCCGCTTCGAGGCTTTATGATTGATTGCGGACGCAAGTACATTCCGATGGACTACCTCAACAAGTTGGTGAGTGTCATGGCCTACTACAAGATGAACACCCTTCAAGTTCACCTTAACGACAATGGTTTTAAGCAATACTTCGGCAACGACTGGAACAAGACGCAGTCTGCCTTCCGCCTTGAAAGCAATTTCTTTCCCGGACTGACGGCAAAAGACGGAAGTTACACCAAGCGTGAGTTTATCGATTTCCAAAAGAGAGCCGAAAGCCGGTATGTCGACATTATTCCTGAAATAGACGTACCTGCCCACTCGCTTGCCTTCTCCCACTACCGCCCATCGCTCGGCTCGAAGGAGTACGGCATGGACCATCTCGATCTCAACAACCCTGCTGTTGTTCCCTTCCTTGACAGTCTGTTTACCGAATACTGTGGCGGCAGCAATCCTGTGTTTCGCGGCAAGACGGTTCATATCGGTACGGACGAGTACAGCAACAAAGATAAAGCGGTTGTAGAGAAGTTTCGTGCACTCACCGACCACCTCATCCGCCACGTTGAGAAGCACGGCAAGCAGGCGATGGTGTGGGGTGCTTTAACCCATGCTCAGGGAGAAACACCGGTCAAAGTCGATAACGTGAAGATGCAGATTTGGTATAATGGTTATGCCGACCCTCTGAAAATGAAGGAACTGGGCTACAAACTGGTGAGTATTCCCGATGGACAGGTTTACATCGTGCCTGCTGCCGGCTACTATTACGACTATCTCAACACCCAGTGGCTCTACAACAACTGGACACCAGCCACCATTGGTGCAGTGCAGCTCGAAGAGGGAGACCCTTCGCTCCTCGGCGGAATGTTTGCCGTTTGGAACGACCACGTGGGTAACGGAATTACCGTCAAAGATATCCACCATCGCGTGATGCCCGCTTTGCAAACGCTCGCCACTAAGTGCTGGACGGCGAAGCAGACTTCTCTGCCTTATGCCGACTTTGAGCGACAAAGCCGTTTCCTTAGTGAAGCCCCCGGTGTCGACGAACTTGCCCGTACGCTCGGAAAAGGCACGCGTACCACAGCCGACTACCCGCATGCCGTTCTTTTGCCCTCCACCACCCTTGACTGGATAGGGGATGAAATCGGCTATGACTATTCCGTTACGTTCGATTTGGAAGCCTCCGAAGTCCATAAGGGTGACACCCTTTTTGCCTCACCCAACGCCATATTCTATCTCGCCTCACCCGAAAGCGGCAAACTCGCCTTTGTGCGTGAAGGATGCCTCAATGAGTTCGATTATGCGGTGCCCAAAGGGAAGCGCGTGCGTCTGACGCTGCAAGGTAACCTCCACGAAACCCGCCTGCTTGTCAATGGGCGTTTCCATCAAGCGCTCTATCCCCTCACTCTTGGCGCTGTTTCGCCCAATGCTGGCGCAGCAGGCGCAACTTCCGATCCATATAGCGCAGCCAAGATGTACTATCAACGCACCCTTTTCTTCCCTCTTCAACGTACAGGGGCATTTCATGGAAAAATTACCAACCTAAGTGTGTCGAACTTCATCGAATAAAGGAAAAAAACTTTTGGGTAAGGTCGGCTTCTGCTCCTTTACCCTCAGTATCACATCCTCTTTGTCTTACCTCTGCTTTGTCCTCCATGCGACAAGGCGGAGGCTTGTTTGTATGGGAAAATATCCCGATGAGCAGGAGGACTTCATTTGGCAAGATTTTATGCTGTCTGGTAAATTGCAAAACGGCAAAAATACCAGCTCGATGCCCTTTTTAATAGGACTCCCGGATTTCTTTATCAAAAAGCACCCCCCCCTGTTTATATATAGACATCTCACCGGCCAAACTTACCACGAAACCTCTACTTTAACACAACTTTAACATTTCAGCGCTCTCCGAACGATGTGGGTCAATCTACCTCAGAGGTAGTTTTTTTCAGCTCCTATCTAAATGAAACTACCTCTGAGGAAAACGTTCGCTCTCGTCACACACGCATACGCGCGCGTCATACACACAAATTCCGCGTTTTCTCCTTCACTTCCTTCACCTCCTTGGCCATCCTCTCAAAATCAGCCCTCTGGTGAAGGATTTAGAAAAATAATTCCTTTACCCGCAATCCTCTGTTAAACAGGAGGATAGACTGTCAGGTGAAGGAGGTGAAGGAAAAAAATACATTTTGCAAGGGATGCGCGCGTGCGCGCGAGGATTTTTGCTCCTTGAGTCCATTTGCCATGCGCCGCTCCTTTCTACAGAAAAGGTCTTCCAAAATTTAGAGAGGGGATAGTATAACTTTTGAAAAACTTTTACCGAATAGTAATACCAAGATTTAATCTCGCTTTGCCCCAATCCAAAGAGCGTAAACCTTAAAAATGTAGAATGGAGATGGAAAAGCGAAGAGGTTTCGATCATAAAGGGGTAAAAAATGCAGGTGAGGTGTTGCTCCCTTGTGGGAAAAGTCGTAATTTTGCAGCGCAAACACGATGGCAGAAATCAGAGCGCCGTCGTTTCGTCTTTATGAAAATCAAAGAAGTCGTTGAGGCCCTTGAAAAGTTTGCTCCGCTGCCCCTGCAAGAAAGCTACGATAATGCCGGCTTGCAGATTGGAATAACAGGGAGTGAGTGTTCAGGGGCATTATTGTGTCTTGACGTGACTGAATCCGTCATTGAAGAGGCCGTTGCCGCGGGCTTAAATCTCATTATTGCCCATCATCCCCTGCTTTTCCGCGGGCTGAAATGCGTGGCCGATACCACGCAGGTGGAGCGTTGTGTGCGTTTGGCCATTCAGCACGACATCGCCCTCTATGCAGCACACACCAATTTGGATAATGCCCAAGATGGAGTGAGCCACGAGATGGCAGCTCGTTTGGGGTTGCAGGCGGTGGAGTTTCTCGACCCATCGCCCGATGGAAAGAGTGGAAGCGGAGTAGTCGGTGTTTTGCCGCAGCCTATGGAGGCGCTCAGCTTTTTGCAGCAAATCAAATCGGTTTTTGGTGTGGAGAGTCTGCAATACACAATAGCGCAACAGAAGCAGGTGCAACGCATCGCTCTCTGCGGAGGGTCGGGCGATTTTCTGATAGACCGTGCGATTGCTTGTGAAGCCGACCTCTTTTTAACGGGAGAAATTGGTTATCACCGCTTCTTCGGCCACGAAAACGAACTTTGGTTGGCGGCGTTGGGGCACTATCAGAGCGAGCGTTACACCATCGATTTGATGGAACGCATTGTGCAAAGCGCCTTTCCGCAGTTGCCCACTCAAAAAACACGTTGCAACACCAATCCTATTCAATATCTATAAAGAAGGGGCTGAAAATCCCATCTACCCGTATTTCTTAGGCAAACAAAACATTTTAATATATGGCAAGCAAAAAAGAAACTGCCGCCGATAACTCGGTGGAATTGAAACTCAAAAATCTCTATCAGCTCCAAACCAAACTCTCTGAAATCGACAAAATCAAGACATTGCGCGGCGAACTTCCCCTCGAAGTGCAAGACCTCGAAGACGAGATCGAAGGGCTGACCCACCGCCTGCACAAGTATGAAGACGAAATTGAACGTCTCAAAGGTGATATTGAACAGAAACACACGAGCATTGAAGAGGCGCAGGCCATGATGACGCGCTATCAGCAGCAACTGGATGAGGTGCGCAACAACCGCGAATACGATAACCTTACGAAGGAAATCGAATTCCAAGGTTTGGAAATCGAACTGCTCAAAAAGAAAATCAGTGAAGCTGAACGCAACATCACGACCAAGACCAGTGAACTTGAACGAGGTCGCAGCGTGCTTGAAGACCGTCGGAAAGACCTTGACTTGAAGAAGTCGGAACTTGAAGAAATTGTGTCGGAAACGAAAGCCGAAGAGGAAAAACTCCGTGAAAAGGCAAAAGGCCTCGAAGCGGCTATCGAACCTCGTTTGCTCACGGCTTTCAAGCGCATTCGCAAAAGTTCACGTAATGGATTGGGCATTGTCTATGTGCAGCGTGATGCCTGCGGCGGTTGCTTCAATAAGATTCCCCCACAGCGTCAGTTGGACATCCGTATGCGTAAGAAGGTCATCGTTTGCGAATACTGCGGCCGCATTATGATTGACCCCGAACTGGCAGGTGTTAAGGTGGAACGACCCGTGGAAGAAAAGCCCAAGCGCCGCACCACCCGTCGCAAGAAAACGGAAGAGTAAGCGATTGCAACTAAAGAAAGCAGGTGTACTGTTGTCGGAGATTTTCGGCAACAGTACACCTTGCTTCGCTCATTGGCCTTACCTCTACTTTTCCTTTTTTTACTGCATTCTTCATTGTCTTATGAAACTTCATCTTCTCGTTGTAGGGCGTACCGTCGATAAGCATCTTGACGCACTCATTGCCGACTATGCCGCACGTATCAAGCATTACATGCCTTTTGAGTTGGAAGTCATTCCCGAACTCAAAAATGCCAAGTCGCTCACTACCGACCAACAGAAAGAACGTGAAGGGGAACTTATCCTCAAAACTTTGCGTGAGGGAGATTACTTGGTGTTGCTGGATGAAGGAGGTCGAGAATTTCGCTCCATCGAGTTTGCCGCTCATCTTGAACAGCGGCAGGCGAGTGTGGCACGTCGTATGGTCTTTGTGGTGGGTGGTCCTTATGGCTTCTCACCGGCGGTCTATGCAGCGGCACGTGAGAAAATCTCTCTTTCCCGCATGACATTTTCCCACCAAATGGTGCGCTTGTTCATGGTCGAACAGCTTTACCGTGCTATGACCATCCTGCGTGGAGAACCTTATCATCATGAATAGCCGATGTCTATGTTTCGTGATTTATTGACGACTTTCTTTTTGCTGTTTGCTGTGGGGGCTTTCGCCCAATCTACTTGGCGGGATATGCCTCCTACTTCGGAGCAAAAGCAGCGGATGCGCGTCTTGTGGTGGAATGTGGAGAACCTCTACGACACGATTCATGATGTGGGATTTGATGACTATGAGTTTCTGCCCACAGCAGAACGTCGCTGGAACACTTATCGCTATTGGCGTAAGCAAGGCGACCTTGCCAAGGTGATTGTAGCTGCCGGAGGAGTGCAGCCGGTCGATTTGGTCGGGATGTGTGAAGTGGAGAACGACACCGTCATAGACCACCTCACACATCGCACTCGCTTGGCCAAATTGGGCTATCAATCGGTGGTGACTCATTCGAACGATCGTCGCGGTATTGACCTTGCCTTGCTCTATCAGCCCGAGACATTTCTGCTCCTGAATTGGTCGCAGCAGGCCATACCTTACGACAGCCTTCGCGAACGTCCCACACGTCCGCTGCTGCTCGTGTCGGGACGCATTCCAACGGGCGATACCCTTGATGTGATGCTCGCTCATTTTCCTTCCCGTCGTGGTGGAGCGCATCTCACAGAGCCTTATCGGGTTCGTGCTGCCCATGCAGCAGTAGGTTTGATGGACAGCCTTGCACGCCATCGCACCCACTTCAATTTGATGATGATGGGCGACCTCAACGATGAACCGACCGACCGTTCCGTGAGCGAAGTGCTCGCTTCGCGTCTTACCCCAATTTCTTCCGAAGCGCGACCAATGCCCTTGCAGGGGAACGACGACATTGAGGGCACCTACTTTTTCCGCCGACGTTGGAGCCGCATCGACAATCTCCTGCTGTCCCCTCGCTTGCTCTCCCCCACAGCCGCCTTACACACGCGAGCCAATCAGTGTCGCATTCTTGCCTTGCCGCAGTTGCTCGAAGAGGTGCAACAGGGAACCCATCGTCCGCGCCGTACCTACCTTGGCCCGATTTATCATGGTGGTATCAGTGACCACCTGCCTTTACTCCTCGATTTGTGGTATTGATACCGGAGCGGTGCCGGAGAACTACAACTTACTTTTCTCATTGCTTTATCCCCCCTTTTTTATGAAATACCTCATCGCTTCCGACATCCACGGCTCGATTGATGCACTGAATACCCTTCTTCAGCAGTTTGAACGCGAGCACTGCGATATGCTTCTCCTCTTGGGCGACCTGCTCAATTACGGCCCTCGCAACGGACTACCACCCGGACTTGACCCACGTGCGGTGGCCGAACGACTCAATGCTTTGTCCGACCGCATCGTCTGTGTGCGCGGCAACTGCGATAGCGAAGTCGATCAAATGTTGCTCGATTTCCCCATCCTCTCCGACTATGCCTGGGTAATCGATGAGGGGCGGCGCATTTTCCTTACGCATGGCCATGTTTATGGTGAGGAGCGACAGCCCAAAGGCGGTTTCGACCTCCTTTGTCAAGGGCACACCCACTTGCCTCACATTGCTCCGCAACTTAATGGGTCGGTATGTCTCAACACTGGAAGTCCCACTTTTCCCAAAGGCGGAAATCCCCCTACCTTTGCTTTGCTCGATGGGTGCGAGTTATCATTGCGCCTACTTGATGGCACGGTTTGGCAGTCTTACTCCTTATCCTAAGTCGGGATAAAACTTAACGCAGGTATTGCATTCTTTTCTCATCTTACATTATGGATTATCGCATTATAGCCCTCGATCTCGACGGCACCCTCACCAATAGTCAAAAAGAAATCACTCCCCGCACGTTTCAAGCCTTGCAACGTGCGCAAGATCAAGGCGTAGTTGTGGTGCTCGCCTCCGGACGCCCCACCTACGGCATCGCACCGCTCGCCGATCAATTAAAATTGCACGAGCGTGGCGGCTACATACTCTCTTACAACGGTGGCAAAATTATTGATTGGCGCACGCGTGAGGTGATTTACGAGCAGGTGCTTGACCCTTCCCTTTATTCACGAATATATGCTTTTGCCGAGCGCGAAGAACTACCTATCGTGACCTACGCCAAAGAGGAAATTATCTGCAATAGAACCCCTGACCACTATATTATCCTTGAAGCCGGTATCAACAAGATGCCTGTTCGCCGAGTTCCTAATTTTTTAGAGATGGCGGCAGCGTTGCCACATGGAGTACCCAAGTTCTTGATGGCCGGTGACCCCGAACGCCTTGTGCCGCTGGAGAAAGAAATGTCTGCTGCTTTGGGAGCGGAAATGGAGATTTCCCGATCTGCTCCTTTCTTCTTAGAACTCACACCGCGCGGTATCGATAAGGCACTTTCGCTCGACCGCCTGTTTACACATCTGGGTATTGACCGTAAGGAGAGCATCGCCTGTGGTGATGGCTACAACGATCTCACGATGATTCGCTTTGCCGGGTTGGGGGTGGCTATGGCCAATGCCGAAGAGGGGGTCAGAAAAGAAGCCGACCACATCACCCTGTCGAATGACGAGGATGGTGTGGCCGAAGTGTTGGAACGCTTTGTGTTGCGCTAACGCTTGTCTTGTTCTTGTCGAAAACGCTGGATGACGTTGTGAAATCCCGCTGTGCGCAAGGCTTTGTAGATGTTGTCAAACGCTTGTTCCCAATCGGTATCGAGGGAGAAAGGGGTGAAGTTGGAGCAGGTGCTGTTGACAAACTGCAATGAGGTCGTTTCGTCAGGGTCTACAAATGCCGGGTGCGCCAGAGTAGCATCACGAAACATTTTCTTGAGCCGATCGTGGTCGACATCGCTGATGTTTTGGTCGGTGAGTTCAATGTAGTAGAGGGTGAGAAAATCGGCCAAATGATAAGCTTGATTGTCGAGCCATCGGTCGCGCGACGGCGTGATGGCCGCATCTGCTTTTCGCTGCATATAGACGAGGGCAGCATTTTTGAACGTCGCCAACCGCATTGGGATAAAGCCTGCCATAGGGTTGCTCATGGTGCGTGCACTATTTTCCAACTCGAATTGGTAGACCATTTGTGCTTGAAGCGAAGCCAGTGTGAGAAAAGGCAGAAGGAGCAGGAGAAGCGTTTTTTTCATCAGAGATACCTTATATTATAGCGTATGATACCGTAGGAGTTGCAAATCAGCGACGGATGCGCTCTGCATTGTTCTTCGCAAAATCAGCCCATGAACTGCTCTTGTGGTGACGTGTGGCGGTGGCAACGACCGTAGGAAGAGAACCTTTCACCCCACGTGGCAGGGTAGAGATATGGTGGCAGTAGGCGGCAGCCAACGCATCGGTCGCATCGAGAAAGGGGAGCATCTGCTTGTCGGAAATGGAAAGCAAGCGCTGCATAATGGCAGCCACTTGTTCTTTTGAAGCTGCTCCGGTACCGGTGATGGCTTGCTTGATTTGCATAGGGGCGTATTCGCAAATGGGAATTTGTCGTGCAATGGCAGCTGCTATCACCACTCCCTGCGCACGACCGAGTTTGAGCATCGATTGCACGTTTTTACCGAAAAACGGTGCCTCGATGGCCAGTTCATCGGGATGGAAGGCATCGATGATGCCCATAATTCGCTCGTAGATGCGGCCGAGTTTGAGATAAACGTCATTCACTCGTCGCATGTCGATAACACCCATAGCCAGCATTTTCGTCTCTTTACCGCAGACGGAGATAAGTCCGTAGCCCAGCACATTGGTGCCGGGGTCGATGCCAAGAATGATGCGCTCGGTAAGTGACGATTTGCTAACTTTCATACGGCAAATGTACACAATAAGCGAGAATGCTTGAAAATTATTCTATAAAAGTTTGTTATTCCCTCTCAATTTGTTTGTCTTTCAGAATTAAATGCTTACTTTTGCGAGTATAAATCACTTCAAAATACCTATTTAACATGATGAAGAAAGTATTTTTTGTACTGGTATCAGCACTCGTTTTGGGCACTGCCAGTGCTGCAGCTCAAGCTGTAATCACCTTCAAGCAGATCACACACAATTTCGGTAAATTTTCTGAAGATAAACCTCAAACTTATGAGTTCGTTTATACCAACACAGGAGATAAACCTCTTGTAATTGAGCAAACCGTTGCCTCTTGTGGTTGCACCGTTCCTACTTATACGCAGGAACCCGTAGCTCCTGGAAAGACCGGCAAGATTAAGGTAGTCTACAATGGTCGTGGAAAGTTCCCCGGTCAGTTTAAGAAATCTATCTCTGTTCGTTCCAACGCGTCCAATTCTTTGGAACGCATCTACATTGAGGGCGACATGACGGCCGCTCCCAAGGAAGGTGAGAATAAATAAGCGCAAGCGACACCTTTCGAGCATCAAGGGAAATCCTTGATGTCGTCCCACCATCTTATTCACTTCTTTCAGTATAGGTGTTAGGATGGTGAGATTTGTTTATTCCTACTTATCCTGCAAAACCTCTTCTCCTATGACAAACAATAACCATCTCGTCATCATGGCCGGCGGCATCGGTAGTCGTTTTTGGCCGATGAGCAACGAAGCCCGTCCCAAGCAGTTTATCGACATCTTGGGCTGTGGACGGACGATGATACAACTCACCTTCGATCGCTTTGAAGGAATGGTTCCTCCCGAAAACGTGTGGGTGGTTACCTCCGCACGCTATGCCGACCTTGTGCGGGAGCAACTGCCTCAAGTGCCGGAGAGCAACATCCTGCTTGAACCTTGCATGCGCGGCACTGCCCCCTGTATTTGTTACGTGTCGTGGAAAATCAAGAAACGCAATCCTCGTGCCTGCGTGGTGGTGACTCCCGCCGACCACAAAGTAGGTGATGTTCCTGCTTTTCGCAACGCTATCAGTGAGTCGATGGAATTTGCCGCCGAAACCGATGCCATAGTCACTCTCGGCATCAAGCCAACCTTTCCTTCCACGGGATATGGATACATCAAGGCAGATCTCGCTTACTCTTCTTCTCGAAAGCAAAACATTTATGCCGTCGACCAATTTCGAGAAAAGCCCAATCTTGCGACTGCGCAAGAATACGTGGCTCAGCCCGATTATTTCTGGAATGCCGGAATCTTCGTATGGAGCGTGTCGACCATCGTCAATGCTTTCCGTGTCTATGCTCCTCAGATTTCTGCTATTTTTGAAGAAATGCTGCCTGACTACGACACTCCGCGCGAACAAACCCTCATTGATGAACGGTTTCCCGACTGTGAAAATATCTCCGTCGACTATGCCATCATGGAGAAAGCCGCTGAAGTTTACGTCCGCCCCTCTTCTTTCGACTGGAGCGACCTCGGCACATGGAGTTCCCTTCACGAGCAACTTCCTCACGACCCCTACGGCAATTCAGTCGTGGGAGATGATGTGGCGCTTTTCGACACCACCGGCTGTATTGTTCACACCTCCGGTCGCCGTAAAGTCGTTGTTCAAGGACTGGAAGATTGCATCGTTGTGGAGAAAGACGATGCCCTGCTCATCTGCAAACTTTCTGAAGAACAGCGCATCAAACTCTTCCACTAACCCTGACTCATACACAAAACCCAGCATCGTTCCCGAAAACCACACAACCTTCTGGTTTTCGGGAACGATTGTGAACAGACCACCCAACCCTCATGCCCGACTTCTCACAAACCCTCATCGACTGGTATGCTCGCAACGGCCGCGACCTTCCTTGGCGCAATACCACCGACCCTTATCGCATTTGGATTTCTGAAATCATCCTTCAGCAGACCCGTGTGGCGCAGGGGTACGACTATTTTCAGCGCTTCATGCAGCGCTTTCCCAGCGTCGAACATCTCGCCGCTGCTCCCCTTGATGCCGTTATGCAGCAATGGGAAGGGCTGGGCTACTACTCTCGGGCGCGTAACCTCCACGCTGCTGCCCAAGAAATTGTCCAGCAAGGTGGTTTTCCCACCGACTATGCCGGTGTGCGTGCCCTCAAAGGGGTAGGCGATTACACTGCTGCCGCCATCTGTTCCTTTGCCTACGGACTGCCCACTGCCGTGGTCGATGGCAATGTCTACCGTGTGCTTGCCCGCTACTTCGGAATACCCACTCCTATTGATACGACACAAGGAAAAAAACAGTTTGCAGCGCTTGCCGACGAACTTATTGATGCCCACCGACCCGCGGCCTACAATCAAGCCATCATGGATTTCGGTGCCGTACAGTGTACACCGCGTTCGCCTCGCTGTCTGCTCTGTCCGCTCGCCGACAGCTGCGCCGCACTGGCCGAAGGCACCATTGACACCCTCCCCGTGAAGTCGAAGAAAACTGCCGTTACCCATCGCTGGTTTGTCTATCTGATTTTCCAAACGGATGATGCTCTTTGGGTGCACCGCCGTCCCACGGGCGACATTTGGGCAGGACTTTATGAACCTCCCCTCCTCGAATTTTCTGCGCCCGCCGATCTTGCCGAAGTGGCGCAACATCCCGCACTGCTTCCCTTCGGTTCCTCGCTGACTTATCGTCCCGTTGTCCTTGGTTTGCGCCACGTGCTCACGCATCGTATTCTCCATGCCGATTGCTATTGGGTGACGGAAGCCGATTCTGCAGCCCTTGTAGAACATCCGCTTTGGCACAACTATCGTTGGCTGCCCAACGAAGCGCGTGGCGAAGTGGCTTTTCCACGCCTTGTCAACATCATTTTCGAGCATCTTGATCGTATCGGCTGAGTGGCTTGCCTCACGAAGGGTTTTCAACCTCTCATTTTTTAGATGTTTCTACCTTTGGGAATATCGATGCCTACGAAGAGCAGTTCCGCTTTGACCCTTGACGAGAGGCGGCCGACCTTTTCGGAAAGGGAAGACTTTTGAACAAAGAAACTCTGTAATCCACGAAAAATGCGTAAATTTGCGCTGTGGAAGGGGAAGCTCTTCGACCATCAACGCATAATCATTCTCTAACGTCCTCAATATGAAACCCTACATTTCCGAGACCATCAAGTATATCGGTACCGACGATCGTGACATCGACCTCTTTGAAAGCCAGTACAAAGTGCCCGAGGGTATCTGCTATAATAGTTATGTCATCTTTGACGAGAAGATTGCCGTGATGGACACGGTCGACCCTCGCTGTGTCGATGAATGGCTTGAGCATCTTAACAATGCTCTCGAAGGTCGCACGCCCGACTATCTCGTGGTGCAGCACGTCGAACCCGACCACGCCGGCGCTATTGCCGATGTGATGCAGCTCTACCCCCATCTTACCCTGGTGGCCTCGGCCAAAGCTATTACTTTCATCCACCAATTTTACGAGAAACTCGACCTTGAAGGCCGCACGCTCGCTGTGACCGATGGCAGTACGCTTTCGTTGGGCAGCCGCACACTGAGTTTTATCACCGCGTCGATGGTGCACTGGCCCGAAGTACTGATGACCTATGACGACGGTGATAAGGTGATGTTCACTGCCGACGGCTTTGGCAAATTTGGTACTTATGATGCTCACCCCGACGACTGGGCAACGGAAGGTCGCCGCTACTACATCAACATCTGTGGCCGCTACGGTATGCAGGTGAACAAGGCTTTGGAGAAGGTGAGCAAATTTGATGTTCAGACCATCTGCTCGCTCCACGGCACGATTTTGCGTGGTGAAGCCATGGCCGAAGCCATCCGTCTTTATAAAATTTGGGCGAGTTACGAAGTCGAAACTCCGGGTGTGCTTGTGGCTTATGCCAGCATCCATGGCAACACAAAAGCTGCTGCCAAGCATTTGGCCAAACTGCTCGAACAGAAAGGTGCCCTTGAAGTGGTAGTGGTCGATTTGGCACGCGGTTCGATGGATATGGCTGTGACAAAAGCCTTCCGTTATGGTTCGCTCGTGCTCTGTGCCTCCAGTTACGACAGCGATGTCTTCCCTCCGATGCACTTCTTCCTCCACAAGCTCCGCATGAAGGGCTATCAGAACCGTCGCGTGGCTGTGATCGAAAACGGTACGTGGGCACCCACAGCCGGCAAGGCTATGCTCGCTATGCTTGATGGCTTGAAGAACATCGACCTCGTGCAGCCGGTTGTGACGCTCAAGAGTTGCCTGCATGATGCGGATCGTGCTGCCCTCGACACGCTCGCCGATGCTGTTTTGGCCTAAGCCACTTTGTACCGCAGTTTAATGCCGATTTTCGGCTTTTCAACTTGATTTGACCCTTAAACCTTGATTTGCGTGGCTTTTCTTCAAACTCTCCGCTGCATAGAAACTACAAGGAGGATGCACCCTGACAAAGGGTGCATCCTCCTTGTTAATTGATGAGAGAGTGTGGAAACAATAACTAAGCGTAGATGAGGAAAATAGCAGGGATTTTCCCCAAGTCGGGAAGTCCTGATTGTCTCCATGCCTTTAGGCTTTGCGTGCGGATGTATTCCTGTTCGGTGGTTAGGCCGGCAGCCACGCAGAGACGTGTTTTGGGCGAGCAAGCAGCGAGAATGTCGGCAAAAAGGCGGGCATTTCGATAGGGAGTTTCGATGAAAAGTTGGGTTTGATGTTCCTCACGGGCACGTGCTTCAAGTTGTTTGAGACGCTTCGAACGCTGACTGCTGTCGATTGGGAGATAACCGTGAAAGGCAAAACTCTGTCCGTTGAAACCTGATGCCATCACGGCTAAAAGAATGCTCGATGGGCCTACGAGAGGTACTACACGCAATCCTTCGCTTTGTGCGATGGCTACGATGTCGGCACCAGGGTCGGCCACTGCCGGACAGCCGGCTTCACTGATGATGCCCACACTTTCACCTTTTCGTAAAGGAGTAAGGAAAGAGGAGAAGCGTGCCGTATCGGCGTGTTTACCCATCTCGTAGAAGGTGAGACTGTCAATGTCGATGGTACGTTCAACCGCTTTGAGGAAACGGCGGGCGGTACGAATTTCTTCGACAATGAAGTGGCGGATACCGAGAATGACTTCACGATTGTGAGCAGGCAACACCTGCTCAATAGGGGTGTTGCCAAGCGTGACAGGGATGAGGTAGAGAGCGGGAGTGGACATATTTATTGTGAGATGAACTGCATAAAGGTGCGTTGCTTTTTGAAGAAAAAAGCCCATAGCAGACTGTGGGTGCTGCGTTCCGGGATAGGGTCGAGCACGGTCTGTGCAAGATTGTTTTGACGGTCGGCAAGGAAATCGTTGCGCCAAGCCCGATAGTCGCGTCGCGCTCTCCATACAGCTCGTGCGTTGGCCCAATCGCCGCTCATGGCAAACTTAAGCAATGCAATCCAGTCGAGTAGGGTGCGGCGACGCATCACGCTGCGGAGTTCGTGCTCAGGGAGATTTTTGAAGAGCATCGTGAGGTTATTGCGGAAGTTGAGGTAGGTTTTGCGTGGATTGTCTTTGGGGAGCGTTCCTCCTCCGACGTGGTAGACTATGCTTTTTGTGACGCAAACGATACCACGGCCTCGTGCGCGTAGTCGCCAACAAAGGTCAATCTCTTCGTTGTGGGCGAAAAAACGACCATCGAGACCACCCACCGATTGCCAGTCGCTCGCACGAATGAGCAGAGCGGCACCGGTGGCCCAAAAGAGAGGGACAATCTCGTCGTACTGCCCATAATCTTTTTCTACAACATTAAATAAGCGCCCTCGACAGAAGGGATAACCATCACGGTCGATAAATCCGCCTGCACCGCCTGCATATTCGAAACTGTCGTGATCCCACTCTGCCTGCAGTTTGGGTTGTGCTGCGGCCACTTCGGGATGGGCATCCATATAGGTGCGCAGAGGGTGTAGCCAACCTTCGGTGGTGCGGATATCGCTGTTGAGCAGGAGATAAAGGTCATAGCGGCGCGGTGTCTCTTGCTCAATGATTCGAAAGGCTTGATTGTAGCCTTCCGCAAATCCGGTATTGGTGGGCATCTCTACGATGCGGACATCGGGAAAATCATTGCGCAGCACCTCGATCGAAGTATCGGTAGAGCCGTTGTCGGCCACGATGACTTCTCCTTCTGGTACGCTGTGTGCCAAAACGGAGGGGAGAAAACGGCGGAGCATTTCGACCCCGTTCCAATTAAGGATGACAACGGCAATCATCATGTAGAATAGATTTTGTTGAGGATAGGGAGGGTTAGTCCACTTTGATGCACAAGGCTTCTTCGCTTTCGTTGAAATCGCCTAAACGTATGGTGTTGAGACTATCGGGGGCGATGTTGGTATTCAAAGGGGCCTCGACACGGATGTAATTGTCTGTCCAACCGAGAAGAGGACGTCCTTCGCGCAGATGCTCCCAAAGCACAGGGCGCTCTTGTCCGATAAAACGGCGGTAGTGGGCTTTGCGTTTTTCTTCCGACAGGGCCAATAGGCGCTGACTACGCTCACGTTTGGTTTGTGGGGCGACAACATAGGGGATATCGAGAGCTTTTGTACCGGGACGTTCTGAATAACTGAATACGTGGAGTTGGGAAATGTCCAAACTCTCAATGAATCGATAGGCATCTTCGAAAAACTCATCTCGCTCACCGCGGGTGCCTACAATGACGTCTACACCGATGAAAGCATCGGGCATTACCGTCTTGATTTTTTCCATTTTGGCACGGAAAAGGGCAGTATCGTAGCGGCGGCGCATGAGTGCTAACACATCATCGCTACCGCTTTGCAACGGTACATGGAAATGGGGCATAAAGGCGCGACTTTGGGCGCAGTATTCAATGATTTCGTCAGTGAGCAGATTGGGCTCAATGCTCGAGATACGATAGCGATCGATGCCTTCTACGCGGTCAAGTGCTTGGACGAGTTGAAAGAAAGTTTCACCTGTGGAACGCCCGAAATCGCCAATGTTGACACCTGTCAATACGATTTCGCGCCCTCCTTCAGTAGCGGCGGCTTCGGCTTGCTGCACGAGGTCGGCAATTGTGGGATTGCGAGAGAGACCACGAGCTGCCGGAATGGTGCAGTAGGTGCAGAAATAGTTGCATCCGTCCTGAACTTTTAGAAAATAGCGTGTGCGTTCACCCCGCGAACAAGAGGGGACGAAAGTCTTGATATCTTTGAGGGGAGTTTGATAGAATATACCGCCATGTGAGGTGGAGTCGGCACGAACGCCCATTTGCTTGGCTTCCAAATGCTCCTCAATGAGTTCAATGATACGTCCCTTCGATTCCTGACCGACTACGAGGTCTACGCCTTCCATTTTAGCAATCTGCTCGCCCGAAAGTTGGGCGTAGCAACCCATCACGGCAATGAAAGCTCCCGGATGTTCGCGGTGCAGGCGGTGGATAGCGTGGCGGCATTTGGCATCTGCCTCACCTGTTACACTGCACGTGTTGACAATGGCGATGTCGGCTTGCTCGTTTTCTTCGGTAGGTGTACATCCCCGCTCTGCAAGGCGATCGCGTAGCGTTGAGGTTTCAGCATAATTGAGCTTACATCCCAGGGTGACAAACGCTGCCTTCTTATTATATAAAGATGAGTTCTTATTCATACTATCTGCAAAGTTACGTCAGAATGGCACGATGACCAAATATATTGTGCTTTTTCCACAGCCAAATTGTTGTGAGGCGTTGAACGTAGAGTCAACCGGCAAGTGCAAAATTAAGGTATTCTTTTGAAGAACTCAGC
>CAUUGL010000001.1:0-220477 GCA_963544845.1 uncultured Alloprevotella sp. | reverse complement strand
CAGCGGTTTTCTTCTTTTTACCCTGCCATCACTCCAAATGTCGGATGAACCAAAAAAACTCCCCACTGTGCAGCTTTGCACAGTGGGGAGTTTTCTTTGGCGACACAGCGCTTAGGCTTTGACAGCCTTGGAAACGCGGCGGCGATAGATGAGGTTGGCGATGGGAGCGGCCAAGAAGATGGACGAGAGCGTACCGAAGAGTACACCGAGCAACATCGCAAACGAGAAGGAGCGAATGGCTTCACCACCGAGGAAGAAGATGCAGAGGAGCACCAAGAAGGTAGTGAGCGAAGTCATGATGGTACGTGTCAACGTATTGTTGATAGAGTCGTTGAACACGCGCTCAGAATCGCGGGTGGGATAGAGACCGAGGTTTTCACGGATACGGTCGAATACCACCACCTTGTCGTTGATAGAGTAACCAATCACGGTGAGGATAGCACCGATGAAGGTTTGATCCACTTCGAGCGACATGGGCAACATACCCCAGCAGAGGGCGTAAACACCGATGATGAGGAAAGTGTCGACAGCCAAAGCCACGATAGCACCTACGGAGAATGCTACGCTGCGGAAGCGGGCGAGGATGTAGATGAAGATGGCTACCAATGAAAAGAACACAGCAATGAAAGCGCCCTTCACCATATCGGCAGCTACGCTCGGACCTACCTTCTGTGCGGAGATAATTGAACCTCCTACGCGGTTGTCACGATCCTTAAAGACATTGTAGTCGGCCTTGATGAGGTGGGCATTGTGGAGCGCACGCCAAATGAGTTGTTCCACTTCTTGGTCTACCTGTTCATCGTTTTGGTCGATTTTGTAAGAAGTCGAGATGCGCACAGCAGGATTTTGCGTGGTCACGATGGCAAGGGTGCTCACCGTAGCCTTTTCACTGGTTTTGGCCACTTCGGCTTCTACGGCTTTCTTCACCTCTTCGGGAGAAACCTTTTGTTCAAATTCTACCACGTAGTTGCGACCACCAGAGAAGTCGATACCGCGCTGCAAACCGCGAACGGCAAGTCCGGCAATAGCTACTACAACAGCGGCAACCACGATAATGGCAGTGCGCTTGGCCGCCTTCATAAAATCGAAGTTGGTATTGGTGAGGAGGTTGCGCGACAGGGCGGTGGTAAACTTCAAGCCGAGCCACTTATCCTTGTTGGTGAAGTGTTCGTAAACGATACGGGTCAACCAAACAGCGGTGAAGAACGAGGCTACGATACCGATACCGAGCGTCATGGCAAAACCGCGGATAGGTCCTGTACCGAAGTTGTAAAGGATAACCGCCGTGATGATAGAAGTCAAGTTGGAGTCGAAAATGGCCGAGAAGGCATTGCCGTAGCCATCAGCCAGTGCTTGCTTGAGGTTCTTTCCGGCACGCAATTCTTCCTTCGTACGTTCGTAGATGAGTACGTTGGCGTCCACAGCCATACCGAGGGAGAGTACCATACCGGCCAGTCCACTCATCGTGAGAGCAGCTTGGAAGGAGGTGAGCACACCAAAGGTGAAGAAGAAGTTGAGAATGAGAGTGCCATTGACCACCATACCGGGAATGAAGCCGTAGAAAGCACACATAAATGCCATGAGAAGCACGAAAGCTACGATACAAGCAGTGAAGCCGGCTTGGATAGAAGCAGCACCGAGGCTCGGGCCGACGGTTTCTTCCTGCACAATGTTGGTAGGCGCAGGCATCTTACCGCTCTTCAGCACATTGGCCAAGTCTTGGGTTTGTTGCACGGTGAAGTGACCCGAAATTTGGCTTTGTCCGCCGGTGATTTCAGATTGAATAGTGGGTGCACTGTACACCACATCGTCCAACACAATAGCAACGGGACGCTTCAGGTTTTTCTTCGTGATTGATGCCCATTCGCGAGAACCGTCAGGGGTCATCGTCATCGAGACAACGGGCTTGTGGTGCTCGTTGTAGTCGTCTTTGGCATCGGCAATGACGGCTCCGGAGAGGGCAGCCTTACCGTTGGTCTTGCGCAGTGCATAAAGAGAGTAAACACCACCTTCGGGATTCACACTCCAAGCGAGTTGCAGGTCGTTGGGCAGAATTTCCTGCGCCAATGTAGAATGAAGCGCAGTGTTGATAGCAGCGGTGTCCGTACTGAGGGCATAACCCACGATGCAATACTGGGGATGACCCATCTGCACAAAGTGACCCAACAAAGGATTGTTCTTCAAGCGAGCCGACTTGTCGGCAGCGTTGACTTTGGCAGCCGCATCTTTGGCGTCCGCCTTTCCTTCTGTGTTTTTAGCCGCTTTGAGCGCGTCGGCAGCCGATGCCGTTTGAGCCGGTGCAGCCTTTTCAGCAGCCACCGTATCGGCCTTTTCAGCAGTGTTGGTTTGTGCCAAACGGCTGTCGAGGCTGAAAATAGCAGCCTGCACATCGGCGTAGTCGTAGGTTTCCCAGAATTCGAGGTTGGCAGAGCCTTGGAGGAGTTTGCGCACACGTTCGGGTTCTTTGATACCGGGCATTTCCACCATGATCTGTCCCATCTGGCCACGACCTTCAAGGATTTGAATGTTGGGTTGCGCCACACCAAAGCGGTCGATACGTTGTTGCACCACTTGATAAGAGTTGCTCACCGCCGCCTTGATTTCCTTTTCGAGCGCGGATTTTACCTGCGCGTCGGAACTGTTGGGGGTGATGCCCTCATCTTTCAGTTTGAGTGCAAACACGCCACCCAGTTGGTTTTTACCCACTTGTTGTTGGAACTTGCTGACGAAGACATCGAGGAAGTTGTCGGACGTTTTGGCCGCTTCGGCACGTGCTTCGGCAATCACCTTCTTGACTTTGGGGTCATCGGCATTGCTACCGGCAAGTTTGGTTACAACTTCGGGCACCGAAACTTCGAGGATGACGTTCATACCACCCTGCAAGTCAAGTCCCAAACCAATTTGGAGCGTTTCGCACGTTTTGTAATTTTGGAAGAGCCAAACACTACCTTCACTCTGTCGCAGCGAATCCAAATAGGCCTTACCTGCCACTTCGCCCATCGCTGCTGCCTTCTTCTCGTGGTGAGAAGTGACGAAGGAGAAGCTCAGGTAGTAGAGGCAAATCAGACCCAAAAGTATCGCAATGACTTTTACAAATCCTTTGTTTTGCATTGATTTTGAGTTGAAATTTTATGATTATTTGATTGTTTTTTATCGTGCCATGGAAAGGGGGAATTTTCCCCCGACGTGTGCCTGTTTCAGAGGGTAGAACCCCTGTTTTCGACAAGATGGCTTAACAACAGTACACATTGATGAGCGTGCAAATATACTTCTTTTTTTTCAAACAAACGAAAATCAGGCCACAAATCCACATTTTCATACCCCATCTGCCCGATGAGGGTGCAAAATCGGCAGCCGGCGTTGGTCAAGCCCCATTTTCTCCTTACCTTTGCAAGTGTACTCTTCCCCACCTTTCAAAGCCTATGTCTCAGCCCCTCGTTTCGATTATTCTCACCGTCCACAACCGCGCCAATCGGGTGGCGGACGCCCTCCGCTCGCTCCTTGCACAAACCTATCGCCCTTTGGAAATCGTGGTGGTCGACAACGCTTCGACCGATGCCTCACGCAGCGTGTGCGAAGACCTTTTGCAGCAATGGCAAGCGGCTCATCGCGACCCGGCGCTCTCCGTTCTGCTCCTTGACGAAGCGCGGAAAGGGGCTTCCACGGCACGCAACTGCGGCCTACGCGCAGCCCGCGGGGAATGGGTGGCCTTTTTCGACGATGACGATACGATGTCGCCCACCTTCGTTGCCGAAATGCTCCATGTCGCCAGCGCCGCTCCGGCTTGCCGATGGGTGCTGACCCGCACGCGAATGGTGTTTGCCGACGGGCGGGAGAAGGTGCGTGACGGCCGTCCCTCCCCCACACCGGCCGACCATCTTCTCGGCAGCCTCGTTTCGACCCAATCCTTCGTGGCAAAGCGCGACTTCCTGCTGCATCTGGGGGGATGGAATGAAGCCCTGCCTTGCTGGAACGACTACGAATTGGGCGTGCGCCTTCTGCTGGCTGACCCTCATCCAGCTTGGTGCAAAGGGGTGTTCCACCGCATCTATCAGCACGCCGACAGCATCACTGGCGAAGCCGTTGCCCAAAAACTGCCGAAAATGGCACAGACGTTCAATAGCATCGCCCAAACGCTCCAAACCCACCAAGCTCCCCTTTCTGCCCATGTTGCCCTGGCTTATCGGTGCGCCATCGTGAGCGGACAACTGCACCGCAGCGCAACGCCTGCACTGGCGCAGCAACTGCACACCGCCACCCCCGCGCTCCGCCGCCCCCTCTCCCGACCACAGCGCCTTTTGGCACACCTCTTCCGATGGCTCGCCGCACAAGGCACACGCGGAGTGTGGCGATGGGCCAATCACTGCCTGCCCGCCACCCCTTCTACCGAAGCGGAACAATAAGTCCCAAAATTTGCCACGTTGGGTTGTCGTAAACCCTCGTCAGGAAGCAAAAGCAGAAAAAAGACGTCAATAAATTTTGTCGTGCACGCTATTTTTCCCACCTTTGCCACAGAAACAATGCTTCCTCAGATAGGGTGCGTCGTTCTCCCTCAACAAGAACTTATTAACAATTTAAGTACACCAAAATGAAAAAGTACATCTGTGACCCCTGTGGTTATATTTACGATCCCACCGAAGGTGATCCCGATTCCGGCATTGCTCCCGGCACCGCTTTTGAAGACATTCCCGAAGATTGGATTTGCCCCATCTGCGGCGTAGGCAAGGAAGACTTCAGCGTCTACGAAGACTAAACGCGACACAACCCTTCATCTATTTTTAAGGCTGTGCGAAATGTTTTGTTCCGACAAACATTTCGCACAGTTTTTCTTATGCTTCGCGCGCGTATATACATCATAGTGCAGGTTTTTATCCTTCAATCCTTCACCACCGTTGTAACACTTTGATTTTCTTCTGTTTGCGGGTGAAGGACTTCTTTACGATCATCCTTCACCCTACCCCTCTCATAAGGTAAAAGTTGGCAAATGGGTGAAGGAAGTGAAGGAAAAAATCACAAAATCACAGTAACGCACGCGCGCGTGATAGCAACGCACGGGAAGAAGAGTTTCCTACCTCAGAGAAAAATAAAACTACCTCAGACATAGACAAAACTACCTCTGAGGTAAATCAGACCGAAAGATTGGCGCGCGCCCCATCTGCACACTCCGCCCTTGGGACAGCCCGACACAAAATCGGGAGAAATGTCCTTCCAATTCTTCCGGAACACCGACTTATCGTTTGCAGCATTGAGAAGAATGTAGTAAATTTGCAGCATAATCCCTAACAACATGAAAATACTCATCACCGGGGCTTCGGGCTTCGTAGGTTCGTTTCTCGTTGAGCACGCTTTGGAACAAGGTTTTGAAGTGTGGGCAGGTATGCGCAGCAGTAGCAGCCGACAGTATTTGCAAGACGAACGCATCCACTTTCTCGAACTTGACTTGGGCAATGAGGACACGCTCGACCGCCAGTTGGCCGCACACCGCGCAGAACATGGAGCGTTCGACCACGTAATCCACGCCGCCGGAGCCACCAAGGCACCTTCCAAAGAAGCCTTCGTGCGCACCAACACCAAAGGCACTCTGCGCTTGGCCCGCCTGCTGGTGAAGCACGAACTGCTCACGGGACGCTTTGTTTTCGTATCGACCCTCAGTGTGCTGGGTGCACCGCGGGAGAAAGCCCGCAAAGATGCCGACGGCCGCACCTTGCCGGGAGCCGAACGCTACCAACCCCTTTCGGCCACCGACGCACCGCAGCCCAACACGGCCTACGGACTCTCCAAACTTTTGGCCGAGGAGGGACTGGCCGCCATTGAAGGACTGGACTACGTCATTCTCCGCCCCACAGGCGTCTACGGCCCTCGCGAACGGGATTATTTCATCATGGCCGACAGCATCAAGAAGCACATCGACTTTGCCGTGGGCTACACTCCGCAAATCATCACCTTCATCTACGTGCGCGATTTGGTCGATGCCTGTTTCCTCGCCTTGACCCGCGGCAAGAGCGGCAGCGCCTACCTGCTGAGCGATGGCAACGACTACAGCAGTCGCGCCTTCAGCGATTTGCTGCAACGTGAAATGGGCGTTCGGCACGTGCTGCACATCACCGCCCCCGTTTGGGTGCTCCACGCCATTTGCCGCATCAACTCGCTGCTCATCGCCGCCACCGGCAAAATGTCGCCCCTCAACATGGATAAGTTCAACATCCTGCGTCAGCGCAACTGGCGGTGCGATATTGCTCCGGCACGCGAAGAACTGGGCTACCAACCGCAATGGCCGTTGGAACGCGGTGTGAAAGAAACCATCGCTTGGTATCAATCCGAAGGCTGGTTGTAGTCGTCCCCGATTTGTATTTCTGCGGACAAGCCCCTGCATACATAGCCGGTGGTCGTTGTCCCTCAAATTCTAATTTTCAATATCATGAACAAACTTCTTCTCTCTCTTCTGCTTCTCGGTGCTCCCCTCTGCACGTGGGCGCAAAGCGGCAGCGTCACCCCCGAGATGCTCACCAAATTCAGAAAACACAGTTCGTCGAAAGCCGATAAGGCCATTCAAAACGCCCTCATCGTCAACGGCATCGACCTTCTCGCTACGCGTCCCAACACGGCCGAAGTGAACGATACTTATTTCTCCAATGAAGCCCCTTCAAAGGGTATCACCGACCAAGCGGCCAGTGGTCGTTGCTGGCTCTTCACCGGCCTCAACGTGATGCGTGCCCATGTCATCAAACAACAGGCGCTCAAGAGTTTTGAATTTTCGCAGAGTTTCAACTCTTTCTACGACCAACTTGAAAAGGCCAACCTTTTCCTGCAATCCATCATCGACAAGGCCGACAAGCCCATGAGCGACAAGACGGTGGAGTGGCTTTTCAAGAACCCCATCTCCGACGGCGGCACTTTCACCGGTGTGCAAGACATCGTGACGAAATATGGTGCCGTACCTGCCGAAGTGATGCCCGAAAGCTATAACGCCAACAACACCTCGCGCATGGCTTCCCTCATCAGCCTCAAACTGCGCGAATACGGCCTCACCCTGCGCAAAGCCTATGCTGCCGGCGAACGCGGCAAAAAGCTCGCAGCCCGCAAGGAGGAAATGCTCAGCGTGATTTACCGCATCCTCACTTCCTGCTTGGGCGAACCTCCCACGGAATTTACCTACGCTGTCAAGTCAGCCGACGGTCGCCCGATGAAGGAAGAGAAGTACACTCCCCTCTCGTTCTACCAGCGCTTTGTAGGTTGGGATTTGGAAAACAACTATGTGCTGCTCATGAACGACCCCACGCGCCCCTACCACAAGACCTATGCCATCGACCTCGACCGCCACACTTACGACGGCCACAACTGGACCTACCTCAACCTGCCGATCGAAGAAATCAAGCAAATGGCCATTGCCAGCATCAAGGACAGTGTGCGCATGTACATGTCGTGCGACGTGGGCAAGTTCTACAACAAAAAGTCGGGTGTACTGAGCCTCAACAACTACGACTACGGTTCGCTCTTCAACACTGACTTCCCGATGTCGAAGGCTGAACGCATCTCTACTTTTGCTTCGGCTTCCAGCCACGCGATGACACTTTGTGCCGTTGACCTCGACGACAAAGGACAACCCCGCAAATGGAAGGTCGAAAACTCGTGGGGACTGAACAGCGGCGTAGGCGGTCACCTCATCATGACCGACCAGTGGTTTGACGAATATATGTTCCGCCTCGTAGTCGAAAAGCGCTTCGTTCCTCAACGCACCCTCGACCTCTTTAAGCAAAAGCCCACGCTCCTGCCTGCATGGGATCCTCTCTTCAAGGGCGAAGAGTAATCCCCCTGAAACTTTCATAAGTAGGTGTTCAGCATGCATTGCAGCGCGATTGTCTTCTGCTTTTGGGTAAATCTGCCAGTGGAAAGGACGAGTGTAGCCGACTACACGACCGCCGTTTAACAGCCCAAGCAACACTTGTACAAAATCGACCTTTCATTTTGAACACCTACTTATCTAACCACGAAACCCACAAGCGAACTTGCATCGCTTTGTGCGTTTTGTGGTTTTATGCTTCTCATTTCTCCCCCCTCCTTCTCCAATGAAAACCATCCGCATCTTTTGCAAAAACACCAACGACTACCACAACGTGCCCAAAGGGGCTACGCTCGAGGAGGTCTACGCCCAACTCCAACTGAACCTGCCCTATTGCGTGACCAGTTGTAAGGTCAACAACCGCGTGGAAGGTTTGCACTACACCATCAACGACTCGCGCGACCTCGAATTTCTCAACATCACCTCGCCATCGGGTCTGCGCACCTACACGCGCAGTCTTTTCTTCGTGCTTTACAAGGCCGTCTACGAAACTTATCCCGGCTCGCAAGTGCGCATCGGTACTCCCGTAAGCAACGGCTACTATTGCCGTCTTGATATTGAGGGCGGCGTGACGGACGAGGTGGTCAATCGACTCCGTGAAAAAATGCTGGAGATTGTAGCGGCCGACCTCCGCTTTCGTCGGATGACGGTACACACCACCGAAGCCATCGAGTTGTTCCGCTCACAAGGTCTTACCAAAAAGGTGAAACTCCTCGAAAGCATCGGCGACCTCTACACCCACTACTATTCGCTGGATGGCACGCTCAACTACTTTTACGGTTCGCTCCTGCTGCGCACCGGACAACTCACGCTCTTTGACGTGATGCGCTACGGCGACGGACTGCTGCTGCGTGTGCCCGATTCGCAAAATCCGCTCCAACTCCGCCCCATGAAGGAACAGAGCAAAATCTTCGGCGTGTTTCAGGAGCAACACCACTGGCAGGACATCTTGGGCTGCACCACCGTGGGCGAACTCAACCAAGCCATCAACGCAGGCTACACCAACGATTTGGTCAATGTGGCCGAAGCCTTGCAGGAGAAGAAGATTGCGCAAATTGCCGACCACATCGCCCACAACCCAAAACTCAAGGTCATTCTTATTGCGGGCCCATCGTCGTCGGGAAAGACCACCTTTTCTAAGCGTTTGAGCGTACAACTCAAAGCCTGCGGCCGCAAACCGGTGAGTATCTCGATGGACAACTATTTCGTGGATCGTGAACTCACGCCTTTGGACGAAAAAGGGGACTACGACTTTGAGCATATCGAAGCGCTCAATCTCCCGCTCTTCAACGACCATATCTGCCGCCTTATTCATGGCGAAAGCATCGAACTTCCCTTCTACGATTTCCCCACCGGTAAGAATATGCCTTCGGGACGCTTCCTGCAACTCGAAGAGGGCAATATCCTCATCCTCGAAGGCAATCACGCCCTCAATCCACGCTTGAGCGAAGGTATCCCTGCCGAAAACAAGTATAAGATCTACGCATCGGCACTGACCACCATTATGCTCGACGACCACAATTACATCCCCACCACCGACAGCCGTTTGCTCCGTCGCATCTGCCGCGACTACAAGTATCGAGGCTATCATCCGCAGGAAGTCATTCGTCGCTGCCCCTCCGTCACGGCGGGCGAAGAAAAATGGATTTTCCCCTTTCAAGAGCAGGCCGATGTGATGATCAACACCGCCCTCATCTACGAACTGGCTGCACTGCGCGCACAGGCTCTCCCCCTGCTGGAGATGGTGCCCGAATGCGCACCCGAATACAGCGAAGCCTATCGACTGCGCAAATTCATCACCTACTTCACCCCGATGCCGATGGACGCCGTTCCTCCCACCTCGCTTCTGCGCGAATTTATGGGACACAGCACCTTCCAATACTAATCGTCTGCCGCCCTTTTCCTTCTCCGACTGAGGAGAACGCCACCGCGGCAAAACGCCCCCTCTCCCCCAACTCTTTATGCAAAATCTACCTCTCGAAGACCAAATCCGCGAAATCAAAAAGATGCTCCGCGCCACAATGAACGGCGTGTTGAGCGGTTCGATGCGTCAGCAAGGACTCACCTATCGCGTTAATTTCGGAGTCGACCAACCGCGGCTCATCGAATTGTCCGATGAAATCCCACACACCGCCGCCCTTGCCGCAAAACTTTGGAAAGAAGACATCCGCGAACTCCGGTTGCTTGCCCCAATGCTGATGCCCCGCGATGAGATGGACGAAGAACTGGCTTTGCTTTGGATAGAACAACTCCATTTTGCCGAAGAAGCCCAAGTCCTCGTGATGCACCTTCTCTGCCATCTTCCTTTTGCTTCCGACATCGCCTTCCGTCTCGTAGCGAGCGAACAACCCATGTCCCGCCTCGTGGCTTGGTTGCTTTTGGGTCGTCTTTTTATGGCGCAACACCGCCCTTCACAGCGGGATGCCGACGAACTGCTTGATCATCTTGAAAGCGAACTTACGGCACAAGGCAACGACCCCGAACTGAAACGCACCGCCCTGAACACACTTTACAAATTTATGGATTTGGGAGCGGCCGAAACTGCACGTGGAGAGCGGCTCTTAGAGAGTTTATCGTAAAAACTACGTTTTTTTTTGTAAATTGAAAGAAAAGGAGTACTTTTGCACAGCAAACGTATCCCCATAAATGAGGAGACATCGGCTCTCTTCTTTCTACAATAGGAAATAACACATTATCAACAATTTAAATTTCTCCCTTACTATGTGGTTAACAAACTCCTCCATCGGAAGAAAAGTGATCATGTCCGTCACCGGTATTGCACTCATCCTCTTCCTCACGTTCCACGGCTGCATGAATGTTGTGGCGCTCTTCTCGCGTGAAGGCTACAACTGGATTTGCGAAATGCTCGGTGCGAACTGGTATGCAGTGCTGGCTACGGCAGGTCTTGGCGTCCTTGTACTCCTTCACTTCGTCTATGCCATCATCCTCACTTTGCAAAACCAAAAGGCGCGTGGCAACAGCAAATATGCCGTTACCGACCGTCCCGCCAAAGTCGAATGGGCTTCGCAAAACATGTTTGTGCTCGGCCTGATTGTCATTCTCGGCATGGGCTTGCACCTCTACAACTTCTGGGCAAAGATGATGCTTGTCGAACTCCTGCACACACAGGGCGCGGCAGCCGTCTATGCCACCGACGGTTACTATTGGATTGAACAAACCTTCTCCTGCCCCGTCTACTCCATACTCTACTTCGTTTGGCTTTGCGCCCTTTGGTTCCACCTCAACCACGGTTTTTGGAGTGCCTTCCAAACTCTCGGTGCCAGTGGTAAAATCTGGCTCAGCCGCTTGCAGTGCATCGGTTTGGTCTACTCGACCATCGTCATCGCCATGTTTGCTGCCGTAGTCATCAAGTTCCAGTTTGCCGCCCTCTTCTGCGGTCAGGCTTGTGGTGCTGCTTGTGCAAACTAAGTTTTACCTCTAAATCGAAATTACCATTATGGCAACCCTTAATTCTCGCATTCCCGAAGGTCCCGTTGCTGAGAAGTGGACCAACTATAAAGCTCACCAAAAGTTGGTGAACCCCAAAAACAAGCGTAAACTTGATGTCATCATCGTGGGTACCGGTTTGGCAGGTGCTTCGGCAGCCGCCTCTCTCGGTGAGATGGGCTTCAAGGTGAAGAACTTCTGCATCCAAGACTCTCCCCGCCGTGCCCACTCCATCGCGGCACAAGGAGGTATCAACGCTGCAAAGAACTACCAAAACGACGGTGACTCTGTATATCGTCTTTTCTACGACACCGTAAAGGGTGGCGACTATCGCGCTCGTGAAGCCAACGTCTATCGCTTGGCCGAAGTGAGCAACAATATTATCGACCAGTGCGTGGCACAGGGCGTACCCTTTGCTCGCGAATACGGCGGTATGTTGGCCAACCGTTCTTTCGGTGGTGCACAGGTGAGCCGTACTTTCTACGCCAAAGGTCAGACAGGTCAGCAATTGCTCCTCGGTGCCTACTCTTCGTTGATGTGCCAAATACATGCCGGCACCGTGGAACTCTACACCCGCTACGAAATGCTCGACGTGGTTCTCATCGACGGACGTGCCCGCGGTATCATCGCTCGCAACCTCGTGACCGGTGCTCTCGAACGCTTCGCCGCACACGCTGTCGTAATCGGTACCGGCGGATACGGCAACACCTATTTCCTCTCGACCAACGCCATGGGTTGCAACGCCTCGGCCGCCATTGCCTGCTATCGCAAGGGTGCCCTCTTTGCCAACCCCTCTTACGTACAAATTCACCCCACCTGCATTCCCGTACACGGCGACAAGCAGTCTAAACTCACTTTGATGTCCGAATCGCTCCGCAACGACGGCCGCATTTGGGTGCCCAAGAAGCTCGAAGATGCCAAAGCCTGTCAGGAAGGACGCCTCCAAGGTAAGGACATTCCCGAAGAAGACCGCGACTACTATCTCGAACGTCGCTACCCCGCTTTCGGTAACCTCGTGCCTCGTGACGTGGCTTCACGTGCCGCCAAGGAACGTTGCGACAAGGGTTTCGGTGTGAACAATACCGGTTTGGCCGTGTTCCTCGACTTCTCACAAGCCATCAAGGACTTTGGTCGTGACGAAATCGAAGCACGCTACGGCAACCTCTTCGACATGTACGAAGAAATCACCGACGAAAGCCCCTACGACACTCCGATGCAAATCTTCCCCGCCATCCACTACACGATGGGTGGCATTTGGGTAGACTACGAACTGATGACCACCATCCAAGGTCTGTTCGCCATCGGTGAATGTAACTTCTCCGACCACGGTGCTAACCGCCTCGGTGCTTCTGCCCTTATGCAGGGTCTTGCCGATGGTTACTTCGTGCTCCCCTACACCATCCAAAACTATCTGGCCGACCAAATCACCGTGCCCCGCTTCTCTACCGACCTCCCCGAATTTGAAGCCGCAGAGCAGTATGTGCAAGGTCGCATCGACCGCCTCTTCAACATCGCTGGTAATCGTTCGGTCGACTCTCTCCACAAAGAACTCGGCCACATCATGTGGGAGTATGTCGGTATGGGTCGCACCAAGGAAGGTCTCGAAAAAGCCCTCCACCTCCTCAAAGAGATGCGCAAGACGTTCTACAAAGAACTCTTCGTGCCCGGCAGCAAGGAAGGCGTAAACGTGGAACTCGAAAAGGCACTCCGTTTGGAAGACTTCATCCTCATGGGCGAACTCATGGCCAACGATGCCCTCCATCGCGAAGAATCTTGCGGCGGTCACTTCCGCGAAGAACATCAAACCGAAGAAGGCGAAGCCAAACGCGACGACCAAAACTTCTTCTACGTGGGTTGCTGGGAATATCAAGGCAACGACGAAACTGCTCCTGTACTCTCGAAAGAACCCCTTGAATACGAAATCATCAAGGTTCAGACCCGTAACTACAAGAGCTAATCGAATTTGACCACCCCTAACAAGACAAAACAATGGCAAAGAATATATCTTTCACAGTAAAATACTGGAAGCAAAATGGTCCTAAGGATGCTGGTCATTTCGAACAGCGCGAGATGAAGAACATCCCCGATGATACGAGCTTCCTCGAAATGCTCGACATCCTCAACGAAGAACTCATCAACGACGGCAAAGAGCCTTTCGTCTTCGACCATGACTGCCGCGAAGGCATCTGCGGTATGTGCTCGCTCTACATCAACGGAACGCCCCACGGTAAAACCGAGCGCGGTGCCACCACCTGCCAGCTCTATATGCGCCGTTTCAACGATGGCGATGTCATCACCGTTGAACCTTGGCGTTCGGCCGCCTTCCCCGTCATCAAGGACTGTATGGTCGATCGCACCGCTTTCGACCAAATCCAAGCCGCAGGCGGTTACACCACCATCCGCACCGGACAAGCACAAGACGCCAATGCCATCCTCATTCCCAAGGCCGATGCCGACGAAGCGATGGACTGCGCCACCTGCATCGGTTGCGGTGCCTGCGTTGCCGCTTGTAAGAATGGTTCTGCCATGCTCTTCGTAGCCTCTAAGGTGTCGCAATTCGCCCTCCTTCCCCAAGGTCGTGTAGAAGGCGCAAAACGTGCCAAAGCCATGGTGGCCAAGATGGACGAACTCGGTTTCGGCAACTGCACCAACACCCGCGCTTGCGAAGCTGTATGCCCCAAGAACGAAAGCATCGCCAACATTGCCCGCCTCAACCGCGAGTTTGTGTCAGCTAAGTTCAAGGACTAAGTCGATAAGACACCCTAACCCAACGGCTCACTACTCCCTCAAGGAGCGGTGAGCCGTTTTTTTGTATTCATCCGAAATGAAGGTATACCACCATTCACCACAAAACACACCCTCCTTGCAATCCGCACCCCATCGGTTGCGGAGCATTTTTTTGAGAGCGTTTTTTTTGCTTCGTTATCCAAGAATGTTCCGTACATGTACAGACAAATATCTTTACGTGTACGGACGTTCGTTCATACACGTAAGGACAAATTTCTTTACATGTAAATACGATAATCGCACAACACAGCAAAAAGAAACTCTGCGGCTTGCAAATTCTTTTTTCTTCCATCAGCATGCAAAAGAAGCGCACGGCATTTCTCCAAACTCTCAAAAATGCGTACCTTTGCGTCATCATTCATCAAAACCATTCCCCCATGATTTTCTTTTTCCGTACCCCTACGAAAAGCATCATTGCCACCGGCGTTGACCACCAACTTTCGGACGATGAAGTTCAAAAACTCTGTTGGCTCTACGGCAGTGCCGAATTGTGCGATGCTCCTGTGCTCAGCGGCTGGTTTGTCGGCCCACGTCGCGAGATGATTACCCCTTGGAGCACCAATGCCGTGGAAATCACGCAAAACATGAACCTCACCGGCATCAGCCGTATTGAGGAATTCTTCCCCGTGGAATCTGCAGAGGCCGACCACGACCCGATGCTGCAACGTATGTACGACGGACTGGATCAAGACATCTTCACCATCCATCACGAACCGACCAAAATCCAGACCGTAGAAAACTTGGAAGCCTACAACGAACAGGAAGGACTTGCCCTCTCTCCTGCCGAAATCGACTATCTCCACGGCGTGGAACGTCAGTTGGGACGTCCGCTGACCGACTCTGAAATTTTCGGGTTTGCCCAACTCAACTCCGAACACTGCCGGCACAAAATCTTCGGAGGTACTTTCATCATCGATGGCGAGGAGAAAGCATCAAGCCTCTTTGCCCTCATCAAGAAGACCACACAGGAAAATCCCCATCACATTCTTTCGGCCTACAAGGACAATGTAGCGTTTTCAGCAGGTCCTGTGGTAGAACAATTTGCTCCGAAAGAACACGCCACCAGCGATTACTTCGTGATTCGCGACATCGAAAGCGTCATTTCCCTCAAAGCCGAAACCCACAATTTCCCCACCACCGTCGAGCCTTTCAATGGAGCATCTACCGGTACGGGAGGTGAAATCCGCGACCGTATGGGGGGCGGTGTCGGAAGTTGGCCCATCGCCGGAACGGCAGTGTACATGACGGCCTATCCTCGCCTTGAAGGAGGCCGTCCTTGGGAAAACCAAATGCCGGCACGTGAATGGCTCTACCAAACACCCCGACAAATCCTCACCAAAGCCTCCAACGGTGCTTCCGACTTCGGCAACAAGTTCGGTCAGCCCCTCATCACAGGCTCCGTGCTCACCTTCGAACATGAAGAAAATGGTGAAAAATATGCCTACGACAAAGTGATTATGCTGGCCGGCGGCGTAGGCTACGGCACAAAGCGCGACTGCTTGAAAGGCACACCTGAAAAAGGCAACAAAATCGTTGTGGTGGGTGGCGACAACTACCGCATCGGATTGGGCGGCGGTTCGGTGTCGAGTGTAGACACCGGTCGCTACACTTCGGGCATTGAACTGAATGCCGTGCAGCGTGCCAACCCCGAAATGCAGAAACGTGCCAACAACTTGGTGCGCGCCCTCTGCGAAGAAGAAATCAATCCCGTGGTTTCCATCCACGACCACGGTAGTGCGGGACACGTCAATTGTCTTTCCGAGTTGGTCGAGGAGTGCGGCGGAGTCATCGACATGGCACAACTCCCCATCGGCGACACCACCCTCTCCGCCAAAGAAATCATTGCCAACGAGAGTCAGGAACGCATGGGCTTCCTCATCAAAGAGGAACACCTCGACCACGTGCGCCGCATTGCCGAGCGCGAACGTGCACCGATGTACGTAGTGGGCGAAACCACCGGCGATGCGCATTTTGCCTTTGAACAAGCCGACGGCGTGCGTCCTTTCGACCTTGATGTGGCACAGATGTTCGGCCACTCTCCCAAGACGGTGATGGTGGACAAGACTGTCGAACGCCGCTATGCAGACGTAGACTATGATCCGGCACAACTCGACACTTACCTCGACCAAGTGCTGCAAATGGAAGCCGTGGCATGTAAAGACTGGTTGACGAACAAAGTGGATCGATCTGTCACGGGAAAAGTGGCGCACCAACAGACACAAGGTGCCTTGCAGCTTCCTCTCGCCGACTGCGGTATCGTGGCACTCGACTACCGAGGACGCGCCGGTATCGCCACCGCCATCGGCCACGCCCCACAAGCCGGCCTTGCCGACCCTGCCGCAGGCTCTGTGCTCGCCGTGGCAGAGTCGCTCACCAACCTCGTTCTTGCTCCTCTCGCAGAAGGTCTGGACAGCGTGAGCCTTTCTGCCAACTGGATGTGGCCCTGCCGCTCACAGCAGGGTGAAGACGCGCGCCTCTATGCCGGAGTGGAAGCCCTCAGCGACTTCTGTTGCGCGCTCCAAATCAATGTTCCTACCGGCAAGGACTCCCTCTCGATGACGCAGCAATATCCTTCGGGCGAAAAAATCATCAGCCCGGGTACGGTTATCGTTAGCGCCGGTGGCGAAGTGAACGATGTGCGCAAAGTGGTGCGTCCTGTCATGGTGAATGATTCGGCCAGCACCCTCTACCACGTTGATTTCTCCTTCGACAGCCTTCGCTTGGGAGGTTCGGCCTTTGCTCAGAGTTTGGGTAAGGTGGGCAGCGACGTTCCCACGGTGAAAAATCCCGAATACTTCCGCGATGCCTTCAACAGCCTCCAGCAGTTGGTGCAAGAGGGTGTGCTCCTCGCCGGCCACGATATCAGCGCCGGTGGTCTCATCACGGCCGCTCTCGAAATGTGTTTTACCAACGTCGAAGGCGGTTTGTCCTTGCAACTCGATGCCTTTGCTGACCACGACTTGGTGAAAGTTCTCTTTGCCGAAAACCCGGCTTTGCTCGTTCAGGTGAGCAATGCGCAGCGGGATGCATTTGAGTCGCTGCTCACAGCCCAAGGCATTGCTTTTGCCCCCATCGGCCGCCCCTGTGCCGAACGCCGCATCTTTGTCGAAAAAGACGGCCAATCGCACACTTTCGACATCGATCGGTTGCGTGACGTTTGGTACAGCACTTCCCACCTCCTCGACATCAAACAGAGTTTCAACGGCAAGGCCAAAGAACGCTTTGAAAACTATAAGCAGCAGCCTCTCCACACCCATTTCCACCCCGCTTTCAACGGCAGTTTTGAAAGTCTCGGCATCAGCCCCGACCGCCGAACGCCGTCGGGTGTGAAAGCCGCCATCATCCGTGAGAAGGGTACCAATGGCGAACGCGAAATGGCTTATGCACTCTATCTCGCGGGATTTGATGTGAAAGATGTCACGATGACCGACCTCATCACCGGTCGCGAAACGCTTGACGACATCCACATGATTGTCTTCTGCGGCGGGTTCTCCAACAGCGATGTGCTGGGTTCGGCCAAAGGCTGGGCAGGTGCATTCCTCTACAACCCCGTGGCCAAAGCCACTCTCGACCGCTTCTACGCCCGTCGTGACACCCTCTCTTTGGGTGTGTGCAACGGCTGCCAATTGATGATCGAACTCGGTCTGATTCATCCCGACCATTCGCCCCGTCCTCACATGCTCCACAACGACAGCCACAAGTTTGAAAGCGGATTTGTGGGCGTGAAGGTACAGTCCAATCAAAGCGTGATGCTGGCTTCGCTTTCGGGCGATGAACTGGGCATTTGGGTGGCACACGGCGAAGGTAAATTCTCGCTTCCCCTTGCCGAAAATCAGTACAACGTGGTACTCAAATACAGTTACGAGGGTTATCCCGCCAATCCCAATGGTTCTGACTATGGCGTGGCCGGTATCGTCAGTGCCGACGGCCGCCATTTGGCCATGATGCCTCACTTGGAACGTGCCTTCCTCCCCTGGCAAACACCTTACTATCCTGCCGACCGCCGCAACGACGACTGCACGCCTTGGCTCGAAGCCTTTGTCAATGCTCGCCGTTGGGTGGAAAGCCATAAGAATTAAGGCACATCCATCGCAATAGAAAACAGCCATATCTGAGCAAATGATGCTTCGATATGGCTGTTTTATTTTTACTAGAAAAGGCATCGATGGTTGTGAGATGCTCTGATGTTCGTAAGAAAATCCTCTCGCGCGCACGCGCGCGCATCACTTGCAAAACGTGTTTTTATCCTTCACTTCCTTCACCGAAGGAGATTATCTTCCTGTTAGACAAAGTGTTGCGATTAAATGGCTAAAAAAATAAAAATCCTTCACCGGAGGGGATGATTTTGAAAGGATGACCGCTGTGGTGAAGGAAGTGAAGGATAAAAACACGAATGTGCTGTAATGTATGCGTGCGTATGCGCGTGTAACGAGAGCGAGCATTTTCCTCAGAGGTAGTTTTTTCCAGCTCCTATCTAAATCAAACTACCTCTGAGGTAGATTGACACCATCGTGGGGAGGGCGTTGAAATGTTAAAGTCGTGTTAAAGTCGAGAATGGGTGGTAAGAATCGAAGGTGAGATGTCTATATATAAACAGGGGGCTTGCTTTTTTTGCGGTTTTGAAGTGTGCCGGCCAGCCATATATCGTTGCCGAGATTTTGAGTTTCGGATAACCTTCCACATTTTGGATTACCTTCAAAAAACACCCTTTTTTACCCCTCTAAACCTTGCGGATAAATCTGTGGATAACTCGTGAAAAGGCAGTGCAAAACGGTGTGGAAAACCCACATCCCTAACTCAAAATTCCAATCTCCAACGAAAAGCCCTCTATCCCCGGTTTTTCAGCCCTATTTCCACACATAAATTAACGTTTATCCCCCATTCTGTATTTTATCGTAAATATCATGATTTGAAGTAGATAACCTTCCTTTTCATCACATTATCCACACAATCCCCAAGCGTTACTTTTCATACTTCACTCAACATTCTTTTTAAAAAGAAGATTCTTTTTTCAAAGTAGCTTTTGAAAAGAAGAAAGGCGTGGAAAAAATAAGTGGTGGAAAAGGAACACACTACAAAAACGACGGCGGAGAAGAAAGGATAAATAAAAAAAACGAGGAAGATAAGAAACGACCGCGAAAAAGGAAGAAGACAACCGCTCATTAACGAACTACTGGAAGATAGGCTTTATCCATGCCGGTAGAAGCAGATAATCTTTACATAAAAAGAGGCCGACAACGGACAAAGTCCGATAAACCTATATAAAAACCTTAAAATAGGACGAAAAAAGAGCGTTTTGTTTTTCTCTTGGGAAAAGTCTTTTTATTTTTGCACATTAAAGTATCATACCCTTATCCTACCCCATTAGAAAAGGGATGTAGAAAATATTATTTATACGCCCATGTTCAACACTCCCCAACCACTTACTCTTCTGCTCTCCACCCTGACCACAGGACTGCTTTTTACTGCTTGTATAACCGACGACACAACGCAAACAGAAGTGTCTAATGAATGTGTGTTGACCGGACTGAAAATGGGCAACATGAGTAGAATACTCAAAACCAAAACCAAAGATGGAAAGCGGGACAGTACTTACAAAGTGACGGTTACCGCCACCCACTATCCGCTCACTATCGACCAACAGCAGAATACCGTTTATAATGTGGATTCACTGCCGATACACACCAACCTCAAAAAGGTAGTCGTTTCCAATCTTACTGCCATCGGAACGTACACCATCAAATCGCTGGTAACGGGGCAAGACACCATTCTTTCTACCAAAGACAGTCTCGATTTCTCTCGTCCCCGAGAAATCACCATCTATGGTGCCGACCGTGTTTCTAAACGTACCTACCGCATCGAACTCCGCGCACACCAAGAAGCGGGCGACAGCGTGGTGTGGACATCACCTACCGCTGACGAATGGACGGCGCAAAACTTTGAACTGCCCGCTGTGGGTACGTTCACGGCTTTGGGACGCCGCTATGCTTTGGAAAGCAGCCCTTGGAAATTGATTTCTAAACTCCCCGACGGTAGCGATGTGCGCACCGAGGAGTTTGAAAGTTCTGACCTAACGCCGGCCTTTACCAATATGACCGGTGTAGCGATGCCCACACGCACCAACAGCAATTTCCAAGAAGTGTTGCTTTATGCCCATTCCGGAAGTGAAGCCGTACTTTATAAGCGCTACATCGACACCACGGGGCAGCGCACTTTCAAGTGGAGCTACCTTCCTGCCATTGAAAAAGTAAAGTATCGCGCTCCCTTGCTCAGCCAGGCACGTTTGTTCGCTTACGATGATGGATTTCTGTTGGCAGGAATTGGTGCCGACAGCCGTGTAGTGTTCAAGCACAGTCGCGATCGTGGCCGCACTTGGCAAGAACACACCTCCCTGCGCCTTCCTGCTACGTTGCCCAACGCCTCTGCATTGGAAGTAGCAATCGACAGTCACAACAATCTTTGGTTGCGCATCAATGGCACCCAAGTTTGGCGCGCCCATCTCAACCGACTTGGGTGGAAGACTGTGCCCGGTGTCTTCTACAAAGCACCGAAGAAATAAAACCGCTGTTTCACTCAATCCCACTACCCCATGCCCACCACCCTGTTTCGCTTGTTTTTACTCTTGCTCTTGGGAGGAGGCGGTGTGTCTGTGCTGCGCGCACAGGAGCGGGAGTTCTACACCAAGGAGATTGGGGCAGCTTTGGGAAGCAATTTTATGCTCAACGATGCCAACTCCACCCCCTTTGCACATCCCAACGTGGCGGGTGGAGCGTTGTTGCGCTTTGTGCTCAACCCACGTTCGGCCGTCAAAACGATGCTCACCCATCAACGCATCAGCGGTAATGTGAGCGGAGTGAAAGATTTCTATCCCAACACTTTCGCTCGACCCACTCCTCAACGACTCAATTACAACTTTTCGGGAGGCATCACCGACCTCAGTGTACTCTACGAATTGCACTTCCTGCCTTACGGCTACTACAGCGGATATGAAAACCTGCAACGGATTGTGCCTTTCTTTCAAATGGGCTTTGGATTGACTTACAGCGATGCCGGCAAAGCCTTTACCACACATTTCCCCATCGGAGTGGGTGTAAAATACAAGGTCGCACCGCGGCTCAACCTCGCTCTGGACTGGACGATGCACCTCACCTTCTCCGATCGCCTTGAAGGACTTGAAGCACCCAAAGGCATCAAAAGCGAAATGTTTCGCAACAAAGACCATTATGGGCTGACGCTCATCACCCTCACTTACGATATCTCACCACGCTGTCCGGCGTGTAATAAAGCAGACTGATATGAATGCACTCGATTCCAACCGCATCCCTCAACACATTGCCATCATTATGGATGGCAACGGCCGATGGGCAAAAGCCCGAGGTCTTGATCGTTCCATGGGACACCAAGAGGGGGCGGAACGAGTGCGCGACATCACCGAAACTGCTTCTAATTTGGGTGTGAAATTTCTCACGCTCTACACCTTTTCCACTGAAAACTGGAACCGCCCTGCCCCCGAAGTGTCTGCGCTCATGGCACTCATCATTGAGAGTCTTGAAGAAGAGTTGTTCATGAAAAACAACGTGCGCCTGCGCATCATCGGCGAGCGAGACCGCCTGCCTGATTTTGTGAAAGAGGGGCTGGATCGTTGTGTGCGCAACACTGCCGCCAACACCGGAATGACGATGGTACTTGCCCTTTCCTATTCTTCAAAATGGGAAATCAAAGAGGCGGTTCGTACCCTCGCACAACAAGTGGCTACGGGAATGTTGCAACCCGACGACATCACCGAAGATCACATCAGTCAGGCATTGACCACCGATTTCATGCCCGATCCCGAACTACTCATCCGCACCGGTGGCGAACTGCGTTTGAGCAACTATCTGCTTTGGCAGGCGGCTTACAGCGAACTCTATTTTACGGATACTTTCTGGCCGGACTTCACGCCCGATTGTTTGCAAGCCGCCATTGCCGACTACCAACAGCGTGAGCGGCGGTTTGGCAAAACCTCCGAGCAAGTCACAACGCCCCTCCAATAGCAGCTGAACAGCGGCTTTCCCCCTTTTTGAACAATAGTTTTTTATGAAATATCTGCATTCTTCTCTTCTGTTCATGGTTTGCGCCTTTTTCTCACTGTCAAGTGCGGCACAGACCAAAGTGAAACCTGAAATCACCTATTCCACACAACCTCAAAAATACATTTTGGGAGGTGTGACGATTGATGGTATCAAAGGTTATGACGATGATTTGCTGCTTAACATCGCCGGATTGGAAGTAGGCAGCACCTACGAAGTTCCGGGAGAAGGCATCAGCCAAGCCATTCGCAACTACTGGAAACAAGGTCTTTTCTCCAACGTGCAGATTGATGCCGACAGCCTGGTGGGCGACACCATCTATCTTCACATCCGCCTCACTGCACAGCCTCGCATCGCCACCCTCGAATTTAGTGGGATGAAGAAAACGGAGAGAGAAGAAATCGAAGCCCGCATTCCTCTCAAAGCCGGCAATCAAATTACCCCAAATTTGGTGGATAGAACCATACGCCGCATTAAAAAATACTACGAAGAGAAAGGGTACAAGAATGCAGAAGTAAACATTGTGCAGCACGAAGATCCCACCGATACCAACAAAATGCTGGTGGAGGTGAAGGTCAAGAAAAATAACAAGATTACGGTTCACAAAATCTTCATGACGGGGGTTGAGCCCAAGGAAGCCCGTGCACTCAAAAACGCCATGAAGAAAACGAGCGACCGCTCTACCTTCAAAAAGTGGATTACTTTCAGTTCGCGGAAGTTCCTACCCGAAAAGTATGAAGAAGACAAGGGCTTCATCATCGACAAACTCAATTCGTGGGGCTATCGTGATGCGCTCGTGGTGACGGATTCCGTCGTGCCCATTGATGACAAAAAGGTAGATGTCTATCTCAACATCCGAAAGGGCAAAAAGTACTATGTGCGCAACATCAACTGGGTGGGCAACACCATCTACCCTTCCGAAGGATTGGCAGCCACCCTCAAAATGAAGAAAGGCGACCTCTACGACCAAACCTTCATGATGAAACGCCTCCAAGCCGATGAAGATGCGGTGGGCAACCAGTACTACAACCACGGTTATGTGTTCAGCAGCATCAAGCCCGTTGAAGTCAATGTGGAAGGCGACAGTATTGACCTTGAAATGCGCGTTACCGAAGGCACACAAGCCACCCTCAACCGCATCCGCTTTGCCGGCAACGACCGCGTGTATGACCACGTAATCCGTCGCGAACTCCGCACCAAGCCCGGCGACCTCTTCTCTATGGAAGCCATTCAGCGTACCGTGCGCGAATTGGCTTCAATGGGACAGTTCGACCCCGAATACCTCACGCAGGAAATTTTCAAAAACATTCGTCCCGACGGACAGACCGGAACGGTAGACATTACCTATCCTCTCGCCACCAAAGGCGGCGACCAAGTCGAACTTTCCCTCGGTTGGGGACAAACGGGCGTTCTCCTGCGTGCCGGTTTAAAGTTTACCAACTTCTCCCTCCAAAACCTCTTAGGTACTAAAGGCTACAAGCGCGGCGGATTCATTCCCCAAGGTGATGGACAAACCCTCTCACTGTCGGCACAAACGAACGGTCGCTACTACACCAACTTCTCTTTGGCCTTTACCGACCCCTGGTTTGGTGGAAAGCGTCCCAACCACTTTTCCTTCTCCGCGTTCTATTCGCACCAGTCTGATTATAGTTCTAACTATTACAGCAATTATAGAAACTACTATTCGCAGTACTATGCCGGCTATGGTAATAACAGCAGTTACTATAACGCGGCAAACTACTACGACCCCGACAAGTATATCGATATAATCGGGCTGAACATCGGTTTCGGAAAACGTCTTCACTGGCCGGACGACTACTTCCAATTTATGGTCAACGTCGGCTATACGCGCTACAATATGAAGAACTGGAACCGCAACTATTTTCTTATCTCTAACGGTAACAGTAACAACTTCAACGTCGGCTTTACGCTCTCCCGCAATTCTACCGACAATCCCCTCTTCCCCCGCAGCGGTTCAGACTTTAGTTTCCAACTTACCCTCACCCCACCCTACTCGCTTTTCGATGGGAAAAACTATGAGGGACTGGCCACCAATTACAACAGCTCTACTTACGACAAGGAAGCACAAGAGAAGTACCGTTGGCTGGAATATCACAAATGGATGTTCCGTTTCCGCACTTACACCGCTCTTAGTTCGAGTCTGAAGCATTGCCCCGTCATCATGACGCGTACCGACTTTGGTATTGTCGGTGCCTACAACAAACACCGCAAATCGCCCTTTGAAACCTTCTACGTGGGCGGTGATGGTATGACGGGCTACAGCACCTACGGACAAGAAACCATCGCCTTACGCGGTTACGAAAACGGCTCTATTGCGGGAAACAGTACCGGTAATGCCTACGCTTACACCCGTCTCGGCCTTGAACTTCGCTATCCGCTCATGCTCGAAGCCTCTACGAATATCTACGCCATCGGTTTTCTTGAAGCTGGAAATGCTTGGACGGACGTGAGCAAGATGAACCCCTTCTCCCTCCGTAAGTCGGCCGGTGTGGGTGTGCGTTTGTTCCTCAACTTCATCGGTCTGATGGGTATTGACTGGGCTTATGGCTTTGATAAATACGGACCCTCCAAACAGAAGATTGGTGGCAGCCACTTCCACTTTATCCTCGGCCAAGAGTTCTAAATTCCCCTCTCGCAGAGAGACTTTCTCCCCTCTGCAAATTCTTCTTGCAAGGGTCATCCACACAGCCGGCAAACTTTCAAAAGAAAGTTTGCCGGCTGTGTGGATTTTCATTTCCCGATAAAAGGGGCTTATGCCCTTCCATATCGCTCAAAATGTGGGTAGCTGAACCATTCTTCATTCTCGTCGATGCAGGAGCGTATGCGCTGGATGTATGCTCTGTTCAAAGTGTTATGCTAAACAAAGTGTAGGATATGTACAACAGGAGAGAAATTTATCCTTAATCCGAATTGGATATCAAAAGACGGTTCTTTCAAAAGTTTCTTTTATTATACCTTATCTGATATAATAATAGTAATAAAACAATAAATTATACCCATACTGATATAATATCAAAATTTTGTACTAACTTTGTACCCGAAAAGGTATAAAGTTGGATATTATGAATACTCTTTCTACTACGGTCAAAATGTTGCGGAAGCAACATAATCTAACGCAAGAAGAACTCTCCTTGAAGTCGGGTGTAGGATTACGCTTTGTGCGAGACCTTGAACAAGGTAAAGAAACGCTACGTCTTGATAAAGTAAATCAACTCCTTGATTTCTTTAATTACGAAATGGTGGCTACATCAAAAAATAATCATCAATGAGACAAGCTAATGTATTTTATAAAGACCAATGGGCAGGTGTTTTAACAGAAAACGATGCTGGATATGAGTTTCATTATTTGCCGGAATACCTGTCTTTGGAAACAGCAAAAGCGGTTAGTTTGACATTGCCTTTGCAAAAAGAAGCCTATACAAATTCTACGTTATTTCCTTTCTTTGATGGTTTGATTCCTGAAGGATGGCTATTGGACGTAGCATTGCGGAATACAGACATTAGTATTCTTGATCGAATGTCATTGTTATTGATTTGTTGCAAGGATTGTATAGGAGCGGTCAGTGTTATCCCTGTTGAAGAAAAGGAGGAAAGCCATGTGTAATTGTCTATATTGTTATCGTCCTCTCCGAGAAGGAGAAAAGGATATGCACACAGTTTGCATCAAGAAATTCTTTGGAACAGTGGATTTACCTATTTTAGACTATACGACAGCACAACTTGATCAACTTGCCCTAAAAATCATTCAAAATCAAACCTCTTTGACAGGTGTTCAGTCTAAATTATCTTTGCATTTGAGTGAACATAAAGATAGTCAGCGATTGACTATTGTTGGACTTTGGGGTGGCTATATTTGCAAACCACAGATCTCTTTATATAAAATGATGCCCGAAGTAGAGGATTTGACAATGCATCTTGCTGAGGAGGCACGTATTGAAGTGGTTCCTCATACGTTGATGCGGATGGCCGATGATACACTTTGCTATTTGACTCGCCGAATTGACAGAAATTCTAACGGAGAGAAGATTGCAATGGAAGATATGTGCCAACTGACGGAAAGGCAAACAGAGCATAAATATAAAAGTAGTTATGAGCAAATTGGTAAAGCTATTTTGAAATACTCATCCTTGCCCAAAATGGATATTACTAATTTCTTTGAGTTGATACTTTTCTCTTGGCTGACGGGGAATAACGATATGCACTTAAAAAACTTCTCTTTATATGAAAGATTAGGTAAGACACGTTTAACTCCGGCTTATGACTTACTGAATGCAATTATTATCAATCCAAAAGATGATGAGGAATTGGCATTGACCTTAAATGGTCGGAAAAAGAAGTTGCGGAGGGAAGATTTTATCAAATCTGCAGCTACGATGGGGCTCATGGAAAAGGTTGTAGAAGGACTTATCAATAAGTATACCAAACTATTGCCAAAGTTTGAGGCTGTTGTTCAAAAATCTTTTCTTAGTACAGAATTAAAAGAGAAGTATCTTGAGTTATTAAAAAAACGACTGTATAGGCTTTGCACATAACTTATAAAGTAACAACAATTCGAGATAAGGATTTTCTTATTTTTACCTCAAAATAGTTCTGAGAAAAGCCCAAAATTATCTTCTCACCAATAAACAAAACTACCTCAGTCACAGAATTACTGTGGCTGAGGTAGTTTTGTAGGTGCTGTATCGTCTGAAAAGATGGAGAAGTTACCCTCGTGCGGAAATGGCGAGAGCGTACATCTTGATACGTTTAATCATGGCGAGGAGGCCGTTGGAGCGCGTGGGAGAGAGATGCTCGGTAAGCCCGATTTCACGAATAAAATAGAGGTCGGCATCCAAAATCTCTTGTGCCGTATGGCCGTTGATTACACGGAGGAGGAGGGTGACGATTCCCTTCACAATGAGGGCATCGCTTTCAGCGCGGAATTGGAGAAGGCTGTCTGTTCCCTCGTCGCACACAATCCAAACGCGGCTTTGACAACCGTCGATGAGGTTCGACTCGTTCTTTTCTTCGGCAGGGAGGACATCGCACTCTTCGCCCAAATCAATGAGCAACTGGTAGCGGTCCATCCAATCTTCAATCTCGGTAAATTCCTCGATGATTTCGTCTTGTATTTCGTTGATGGTCATATCAGGGTCTTGTATTTTGAGTAGGTGGACAATAGAATTTCCTTATTTTTCCTGTGAAAGGAATTGCAACATCGTTTGTCCGACAGCGCGGAGGGTGGCCGGGTCAATGTTGTCGGGCGTGTCGGTGGTGGTGTGCCAGTGAGGCGTAAAGTTGCCGTTGGGATTGAAGGGAATGATATCGATGGTGGGAATCAAAGCGATGGTGTTCATCGGGATGTGGTCGTCGGTGACGTAGCCGCCATTGGCTTGGGGGAAGAAGTCGGCAGCACCGGCATAGCGCGCAGCATCCCACACACGTACGGCAACATCTTGTGCATTTTGGAGGGAGAAGCCCTCGTAGTGGAACTTACTGCCGCGACCGCCCACCATGTCTAAGAGGATGCCCAATCGGGCGGTGTATCCGCTGCGGTGGGGATTTTTGCTCCAATACTGCGAACCGAGACACCAGGCATTTTCGTCGTTGCGGGCAGATTCGGGTGCCCAATAGGGCGCACCATAATCTTCAGTATCAAAACAAACGAAGTCGATGCCGAAAGCGGGATTGAGGTGGTGAAGTTGGCGTGCCAGTTCGAGCATCACGGCCACACCCGACGCTCCATCGTTGGCCGCCATCACCGGCATACGGTGCTTGGTGGAGTCGGGGTCTTGGTCTGCCCAAGGGCGGGAATCGTAGTGGGCGGCAATGACGATGCGGTCTTTGGCTTCGGGCTTGTAGGTGGCAATGATGTTGCGACAGTTCAGCGAAGTGCCGTCCCAACCCTTGAGAGTGGTCTTTTGTTCCGTAATGTCGAGTCCGTAACTGCGGAATTTGGCGACGATGTAGTCGCCGCAGCGTTGAATGGCGGTGGAGTTGGGCGTGCGTGCGCCGAAATCGCATTGTTCCTGAACGAAACGGAAAGCAGAATCGGCGTTGAACTGCACCTTGCACACCAACGCAGAGTCAATCGCAGGGGTATCGCCGCTGGATTTGCTGCCTTTGCAGGCCATGAGCAAAGGAACGAGGCAGAGGAAGAAGAGAAGTTTTGTATTCATATTTTGTTGGGGTTCGTGTATAGATGAGGTTTCCTCAAAATTTAATTTCACCTGCTTCTTGAACGACTTGCATAACGCGGAGGAAGTTGCCGCCCCAAAGTTTTTCAAGATCGGCGGAAGTCAATCCCTCGGCTTGCAGACGGCGGGTGAGGTTGAGTAGTTCGGAGGCATTGGCCAAACCCGGCACACCGCCATCGCCGTCGAAGTCGGTACCAATGCCCACATGGTCGATGCCGGCCACGGCAATCATATGTAGAATATGGGCCACGGCATCGTCGATTGAAGCATTATCGCTATCGGTGCGCAGGAAACCTTTGTAGAAAGTGCATTGCGCCACCCCATCCTTTTCGGCCAAAGCACGAAGTTGATGGTCGGTGAGATTGCGTGGATGGTCGCACAGGCTGCGTGCCGAGGAGTGGCTGCATACAATGGGGAGGGCGGAACAGGAAAGCGCATCGTAGAAAGAACTTTCCGCCGCATGGGAGAGGTCGACCATCATACCCACGCGGTTCATTTCACGCACGATTTTCCTTCCAAAGTCGGAGAGGCCGCCGTGTTCAGCCCCTTGCGTGGCAGGAAAGCGTTGGAGGTCAAATTTATTGGGACGTGCAGAGTCGCAGATTTCGTTGTTGCCGTTGTGACAGAGCGTGGTGTAGACCACCCCTCGCCGGCGAAATCGCTCCACGTTGGCAAGGTCGGTGCCGAAAGCATAGCCGTTTTCAATGCCGGGCATGATGCTGCGCCGGCCGGCAGCTTTGTTGGCGTAGAGTTGCGCAGGGGTAAAAGCAAGGCGCGCCTGAGGGCAGTGTTCCACCATAGACTCGAGGCGGTCAAGAATAGCGTTGGCCTGCTCAGTGGCGCGTTGGTGTTCGGCTTCGGTGCGCCCCTGTTGTGCCAGATAGGCCACCATAATCGAAGTGTCCAATCCGCCTTCGGTCATCTTGTGGATGTCTACCAAAATCTGGGGGTCGCGGCGGTTGAAGTCGATGTTGCGATGGAAGAACATGGGCGTATCGCAATGGGAGTCGAGGGTGAGATGTCGGTCGTGAAACCGCCGTGCACGCCGATAACTTTCGGCTTCCCCTACAAGGTGGGCAAAAAGCGGCCGCATCGTTTCGCGCTCCATACATTCGGGATGCCACTGAACGCCCAAAACACTCTTGTGCTCGCGGCTTTCAAAAGCTTCTATTTCGCCGTCGGACGCCCGTCCCACGACACGAAGTTGCGGACCTGCATCGGCCACGGTTTGATGGTGGAAGGAATTGACCGCGATTTGTGTGCCGAAGAGTTGCGCCAAGATGCTGTCCGGCTCGAAGGTCACGCGGTGGGTAGCTTCGTGGCGGGGGGCATCTTGCGAATGTTTCACGAGGGGTGGCGCATCGGCAGGACGCTGTGAGGCGGTGTCTTGATAGACCTTTCCGCCCAAGGCTGCCGCCATCACCTGCATACCGCGACAGATGCCGAGCATCGGTATTTGGCGGTCGGCGGCAAGGCGCACGAGCAGCAATTCCTGTGCATCGCGCACGGCATTCACCCCTCTGAGTTGGGGGATGGGTTCTTCATTCACCCACAAAGGGTTAAGATCGGCACCTCCCGATAGAAGCAGCCCGTCGATGCGTTCAAGGAGCGGTTCGAGGGCAGAAAGGTCGGTGGAGGGCGGAAGAACGAGCGGGGTGCCGCCGGCCGCAAGAATGGATTCGTAATAGCCTGCTGCCAGTTCGCAACCTTTTTCACCAAAATTGCCGGTGATGGCAATCAGCGGTCGCTGTGGCGCAAACCGGTCGGTGTGTTGTGTATAGAGCGCTGCTAAATCGTGATTCATATCATGAAGTGGCTGTTCAAAATTAAACGTAGATAAGTAGATATTCAGCCATTTATGCCGAATAGCTACTTATCTCTTTTTCAGCTTGCCCTGATAAGGTATGGCATCGGTCGGATAGGTGTGCTTGCGTTGGGGATTCATCGGAAACCAACCTCTGATGACGCGTCGGCGTTGCTCAAAAATTTCGATAATGCTCCAAAGGCACGAAAAGCCAACGATGGCGAGAATGGCGCTGAAGAATACATTTTCGAGCTGCAAGGCTCCGACAATGGTAACGATTCCGGCTACCAAAAATGCCCACCAAGAGCGGGTGCCGAAATAGTATTCTGCTTTGATGACAATCGGATGAAAAATACCAATGATGAGGAAGGTGCACAAACCAAGTAGGGCACCTTGATAGTATAGGGTCATAGTGATGATGGGTAAAGGCGGGACACAATGAGCAAAGCGCGTTTGAATAATTCGGCATCAAACATGCAAAGCAACTGTTGTGAACGGGAAATTAGTCTTCGACTTCGTCGACAATCTGAATGGTGCTCGATTCATTCTTATCGAGGTAGTCTTCCACTTCAAAAAGAATGGGAACGGTGCGCGAAATACTTTGTTCGAGCGAAATCATGGTTTCGGTAGAGGTAACACCGGGGATTTCTTGAATCTTATTATTAAGCAAATCCTTCAGATGTTCGTTGTCGCGGGAATAGAGTTTAACCAAGACCGTGTAGGGGCCTGTGGTGAAGTGGCACTCCACAATCTCGGGAATGTTGATGAGTTGGTCGACTGTTTGCTTGTACATCGAGCCACGTTCGAGCTTGATACCGATGTAAGTGCAGGTACCGAAGCCCAAAAACTTAGGGCTGACTTGATAACCACTTCCGGTGATGATGCCTTTCTCAATCATGCGCGTCACACGCTGATGGATGGCAGCGCGGGACACACCGCAATGGGCAGCAATTTCCTTGAAACTCCGACGTGCGTCAATCGAGATGATTCTAAGGATTTTACGATCCAATAAATCTGCTTTCTTCATATTGTAGTTTGGGGTTTTGTTGAGAGTACAAAAATAGGTAAAAGTTTTGACAAACTACTTCTTTTGGAGTTTTTTTTGTGCGAAGTGTAGTTTTTGAGGAGGGAATTAAGCAGATGTTTAGGGATAAATCGACTTCTTTTGTTAGTAGAGCGGAGGAAGGATCAAAAAAGTTGGAAAAATCTTTCTTGGTTCATCAAAAACTCTCTACCTTTGCGCCAACTACGGTCGGCTTTTCCGGCACATTTCCTGTTGAGATTTTCCGAGCAGGAAACTCAGTGCCGAGCCGCTTATGTTTCAAAGACTCTAAAACACGCTTTTTGTGGGAACCAACCCCCACTTACACCGATTTCTTATTTTCGATTTTCACATGTGGTTCATCGATTTCCTCACCACTCCCTCAGCAATTCAAGCCGTTATCATTCTTTCGGCTGTTTGCGCCTTAGGGCTTTCGTTGGCCAAATTCCGATTTAGAGGAATCAGTTTGGGCATTACTTTTGTGTTCTTTGCCGGAATTTTGGCCGGTGCATTGGGCTTGCAACTCGACCCACATATGCTTTCTTATGCCGAAAGTTTCGGGCTTGTCCTCTTTGTTTACACCCTTGGCCTGCAAGTGGGACCCGGATTTATCAGTGCTTTCAAGCACGGCGGCACAGAACTCAATGTGTTATCGGTGCTCATAGTGGTGCTCGGCACGCTCATGATGTTGGGAATGGCGATGGGACACTGGCTTCCCTTTGACGACCTCATCGGCGTGCTTTGCGGCGCGACCACCAACACCCCTGCGCTCGGTGCCGCCCAACAGACGCTCAAGCAACTGGGGCAACCTTCGGCTGTGGCCGCATTGAGTTGCGCCGTGACCTACCCTATCGGGATGATTGGCGTTATCATCGTGCTGGTGGTGATGCAGGGCTGGATCAAACGCCATGAGCATCCCGACGACAGCGAGGGTGAGGGCGAGGCTTTCATCACTTCCTACGGTGTGTGCAATCCAGCACTTTTCGGCCTGACCATCTACGAAATTGTCACGGGGTTTGTACACAGCAAATTTGTCGTGTCTCGAATTTGGCGTGAAGGCGAGGTGATTCTGCCCGGTAGCGACACTGTGGTACAAAAAGGAGACCGCCTGCTGGTCATCACCCAAAAGGCAGAAGTTGACCTTTTGACCAAACTTTTTGGCAGCCACGATGAAACCAACTGGATGGAGAAAAACATCGATTGGAACACCATCGACCCTCATTTGATTTCGCGGCGCATTCTTATCACCCGTTCCGGTATCAACGGCAAACGTCTCCGTGACCTTCACCTGCGCAACCGCTTCGGCGTGACGGTGAGTCGGGTGAAGCGCGCCGACCTTCAACTACTGGCTACTCCCGAACTGATGCTCCGCATCGGCGACCGCATCACCGTGGTGGGAAGAAAAGACAGTGTGGAGCAGGTGATTGAAGAATTGGGCAACGAGGTGAAGCACCTCGAAGAACCTAATATGGTGACTATCTTTATCGGTATCACACTGGGATTGCTCTTGGGAAGCATTCCTTTCAACTTTGGATTGAGCTACCCCGTTCGGCTCGGACTTGCAGGTGGACCCATCATCATGGGCATTCTTATCGGGAGTTATGGCCCGCGTCTGCACATGGTGGCCTACACCACCCAATCGGCCAACCTGATGCTGCGTTCGCTGGGGTTGTCGATGTATCTGGCTTGTCTAGGTCTTGATGCCGGTGGAGACTTCTTGGCCACGGTTATGCAGCCTGCCGCCCTCAAATGGATTGGTTTAGCCGCTCTCATCACTGCCCTACCCTTGATGATTGTAGCTGTCATTGCTGTCAAATACCGCCATAAATCGCTCGCCACCACGGCCGGTATGCTCTGCGGTGCCATGGCCAATCCTATAGCCTTGGGCTACGTCAACGACACCCTCCCCGGCGACCGCGCTTCCATTGCCTACGCCACGGTCTATCCGCTCGGTATGTTCCTACGGGTCATCATCGCCCAAATCATCGTTATGCTTTGGTTGGGGTAAATGCCGATTGAAAACCGTGTATCGTCATACAAATTTAGGTCTTAGGTAAATGTTGCTACCTAAGACCTAAATTTTTGCGTTGGAAGTCGGTTTTTATCTCGGATTTATAGCTGTCTGGTAAATGTTAGAGGGATGGAGATTTTTGGTATTGTCCGAAAAGTGTGTAAATTTCTTTACCGGACAGCAATATCTCGGATTATCCTTTGTTATCCGTCAAACCCAGTTCGCGGGCGGAGATTTCGCGCATTTCTACTTTTCGGATTTTGCCGGCAATGGTCATGGGAAACTCGGTGACGAATTTCCAGTAGCGCGGCACCTTGTAGTGAGCGATGCGGTCTTTGCAGAAAGCGCGGAGATCGTCGCCGGTGAGCGTAACCCCTTCTTTGAGAATGACCCAAGCCATGAGTTCTTCACCATATTTCTCACTGGGCACCCCGATGACCTGTGCGTCCATGATGCCCGGGTGGGTGTAGAGAAAGTCCTCGATTTCCTTGGGCGAAATGTTTTCACCGCCTCGGATGATGAGGTCTTTAATGCGGCCTTCGATGTAGACATACCCCTCGGCATCGATGGAACCGAGGTCGCCGGTGTGCATCCACCGCTGGTCGTCGATGACGCGCCGCGTCGCTTCGGGGTCGTTCCAATAGCCGAGCATGACGGAATAGCCACGGGTACAGATTTCGCCCGCTTTGCCGCGTGGGAGAATGCGACCGGTATCGGGATCGATGATTTTGATTTCGATGTGATCTTGAATGGTACCCACGGAGTAAATCTGCTTTTCAAACGGCGCTCCGATGCGGGTTTGCGTCGATACGGGCGATGTTTCGGTCATACCATAGCAGATGGTAATCTCGTGCATGTTCATCAGTTCCTTCACCTTTTTCATCACTTCCGGCGGACACACCGAACCGGCCATGATGCCCGTGCGGAGAGAGCGCAGGTCGTAGTCTTTCTTCTCCATCTCTTCCAGTTCGACGATGAACATCGTAGGCACGCCGTAGAGAGAGGTACAGCGCTCGCGCTCTACGACTTCGAGAGTGACCCGTGGGTCGAAGCTATCGTTGGGAATGACGATGGTAGCACCGTGCGTGGTGCAGGCCATGTTGCCCAGCACCATCCCGAAACAGTGGAAGAAGGGTACAGGCAGACAAACACGGTCGGCAGAAGTGTAGTGCATCCGTTCGCCGATGAAGAAGCCGTTGTTGAGGATGTTGTGGTGGGAGAGCGTAACGCCCTTCGGGTTGCCCGTGGTGCCGGAGGTGTATTGGATATTGACAGGGTCGTCAAACTGCACCGCGTCTTCCCATTCGCGCAGCGTCTCGTCGCTCACGCTTTCACCGTCGGCCAAGAAGCGTTCCCACGTCTCGTCCCAATAGATTTCGCGAGCAAGGGTGGGCGCTTTCACGCGGCTTTTGCGGAGCATCTGCTTGTAGTTGCTCGTTTTGAACAGCAACGCGGCAAACACCGTGGTGATGCCCGACTGGTTCAAAACATAGACCAACTCGTGGGTGCGAGCAGCAGGGTTGAGATTGACCATGATGACGCCCACCCGCGCCGTGGCATATTGAAGCAGCACCCATTGGTAGCAGTTGGGCGACCAAATGCCCACACGTTCGCCGGGCTGCACGCCGAGGGCAATCAATCCTTTGGCCACGCGCCCCACCTGTTCGTAAAATTCGGCATAAGTGGCACGATAGCCTTGGTGGGCACTGATGAGCGCATCGTTGTTCGGGTTGGTTTCAACGATGTTGCGCAGGTGGCTGTTGATGGTTTGGCCGAGCAGATGAGTGCTTGACGCACCTTGGATATAAGAAGGGATGTTCATGTTTTTTGTGTTGGAGGGTTGTGTTAGTACAAAGCGAATGTAGGCATTTCTCTAAGGAAGGGCAAAAACTTCTCCTTAAAAAAACGCTATTTCTTCCTTATTTTGTTCTATTCTACCCCACTCTACCTACTCCAATGCACATAAGTTTGAGTCGGCTTTACAAAAACGCCCCTCTCTACCTTCGTTCCCTCCTGCTACCGTGCTGGATTTACTGACTTTCTTTAATTTTATAATTTCCAATCATATACACTTTTAACCGTGTACCAAATAATTTTATTCGGAAGAATAGGATAGTAAGTATCTACTTCACGAAGTTGCTCATCATATCCTATATACAATAATTTAGTTGTACATCTTGCGGTTTTACCACCCCAGTTATCTATTCGAGCACCTAACTCCATATTTTCTATAGGTATTGATGGGTGAAATCCCATGTGCTTTTTTCTGCTATAAATAGGAGTGAGTTCATTATATCCACGGATATCTATATTCTGCAAACAAACAGCATACTTTGCATAGTAGATTTTATTGGCTTCAAAACCTTCAACCTTGTCGGTGAATTTTATTCTTATCCAATCTTCTTTTTCTAAAGTGGTCACTCCTCCATAAGAAGTATCAATAACGGGACCTTCTCCCGAAGGTCTCGAATTTCTAAAATTGAGCTTCTTAGGATCCAAAGAGATGACTTCCTCTTTTTTTACCTTAATCACTCCACCATCTGCCGTTTTAAGGAGGTCGATATTGCTATTCTCTTCTTGACAAGAAACGAAAAAGCAAAATAAACATACCAAAGGAAATAAGAACTTTATCATACTCTTTTATTTTGTGCAAAGGTAAAGAAAAAAACATACATACAAAAAATATCACATTCTTTTTGAGTGGAATGATTTAGTTCTATGCCTTACGTCTTTGGCTGTCGCCCTAATGTCCACAATCATACTCTTTCGACGCGGGATTTGAGGGGGAGGTCTTGTTGTGTTTAGAAGTCCACGTAGTGCTGTTGCAGCACAGGACTTCGCCAATGTCGGTAACGGGTGCCGAAGTGTGTTTCCTCTTCGGCTTCAAATTCGGACGGCATCGTGGGGGCAGGTACGCCATCGCCCAGCACAATGTTGCTGCGTTCTTCCCACACTTCGTCCCAAAGGTCGCGCTCAATGAACGATTGGAGCAACTGTGTTCCCCCTTCCACAAAGAGCGAGGAGATTTTGTCGCGGCGGAAAGCATCCAACAGACTGTCGATGTCGGCAAAGGCTTGAAAACCCGCTTGTAGAGCCCGCTCATCGACACTGCCCACCACGCAGCGCAGCGGAGAGCGACCCGGCCAATGGCGTACGGTGAGTGCGGGACGATCTAACTCAAAGGTGCGTCGTCCCACAAGAATGGCTTCATGTTCTGCCCGAAGCCGATGCACCCGCAGGAGAGTTTCCGGCCCCGAAAGGCGTGCCGGACGTCCGATAGGGTTGCCCTCGGCATCGAGGGTGCGGCAGCGGTCGATGAATCCGTCGGCACTGGCCGCCCATTTGAGGGTGATGAAAGGCCGTCGGAGCGTATTGACACAGAAGAAGCGACGGTTGAGGTTGATGCAGGCTTCGCGAAGCACGCCCACAATGACTTCTATTCCGGCTTCACGCATCATCTTAATGCCGCGTCCGCCCACTTTGCTGAACGGGTCTACACAGCCCACGACACACCGACGAATGCCGCTGCGCACGATGAGTGCGGCGCAGGGTGGAGTGCGGCCGTAGTGGGCGCAAGGTTCGAGGCTGACGTAGATGGTCGACTGAGGGAGCAGCGCCTTGTCGGCAGGAGCCACGCTGCGGAGGGCGTTGACTTCGGCATGACCTTCGCCAGGACGGATGTGGTAGCCTTCGCCCAAGATGCGTTCGCCCTGCTCATCGGCATAGACGATAACCGCCCCTACCATAGGGTTGGGCGAGGTGGTGAGGCGGCCGTTGCGCGCCAGTTGCAGACAGCGCTGCATCCAGCGCTCGTGAGGAGTGAACATCGTGAGAAGAAAAAATAAAGGTGGACGCTGAAAGTGAGCAGATATTTCAATGAACTTCTTCTTTTCAGTAGTTTTTTCTGCTGAACACTTACTGAGTTTTGTTGGCCTTTGGGTGGGAGGAAATTTCAAATCCGACAAGACGAAGTCCCGTGAGGGTTGACTGAAATTTTGGTGGGATTTTCTCTACCCCACATCTTTGTTGAGACGATAGACTTCTGTTCGGAGCGAACACTACCCTACCCTCCTCGTTTGCGCAGGCGTTCGATATTGCGCTGATGGGTGTCGTTTTGTCGCTTTTGTTCCTTTTGTTTGATGAGCGCCGCCGGCTTTTGTTTGTTGAGGGGAAGCGCCTTTACATCCCACGTGGGATTGCTGTCCCAGTTGGCACGGATGTCGAGTTGTTCGGGATAGTAGTAGACCTCTTCGGCCGGCGTGTGGGTGTCCCAACGACCGGGGGTCCAACGTCCGTCGCCGTTGTGGTCGAAGAAACAGCGGAGGAAGTATTTTCCGGGACGGATATAGTAAAATTCTGCACGGCCGTCTTGTGCAAGCACCTGCGTGGTGGGATTTCCGCTCTGGTCGAGCAGTTGCACGATGGTCGTGTCGGAGGCTTGGGCAAGTGAGACGAACAGCGTGCCGTACTCTTCGAGTTTACCGATGCCGAAGGTGGTGCGGAGTGAGTCGTTCTTCAGACCGTAAAGGCTCGTCAAAGCGCCCGGTTCAAAGTGGAGTTCATATTCCTGTCCCGGTCGCCATTCCGCCCGCAGGCGGCGCACAAGGATATTGTCGGGCAGGGTGTCCAACTGAAAGGGGGCTTCGCGGAACGTGCTGTCCACTTTGAGCCGCAGATGGATGCGTGCGGTATCGATGCGCACCAACGGTTGCTCAAATTTGAAAGTGAGGTTTTGCGCCGGAGTAATGCTGCGCGAGGTGGGCAGTTGCGTGGGAAGGAAGTCGACCGGCGTTTTTTCGTTCGTATAGTCTCCGAGCTTGTGGCGACGCTCCCGTTGTTTTTCCCACTTCTCGAGTTCCTTCGCTTTGGCCGCCAGTTGTTTGGCAAAGGTGGTGCGCGGCACGAGTTCGAGAGTGTCGGTTTTCAAGTAGGTGCGCTGGAGCGAGTCGTCCCATTCCTCAAAGGTGTAGGCCATACGGAGCGTGTCCTGCCGCAAAAGGGTGGTATCGGCGAGCCAATACGTAATGGTGTCATTGGTGAAGTTGCGGTTTTCGACAAAGGCCTTTTCCGACTTGAAATTGAGCCCTTGGACAGTGGGTACGTGGGTCGAAGGAGCGGTGAAAAAGAGGGTGAACTGCTCCGGCACATCGCGTTGCGCTTTGAGGAAGTGCCTCGGTTGGCGGGCTTCTTTGAAGGCAGTAATCACCACATCGTCGGGCAGAAAGTGGGTGAAAGGAATGACCCGAATGGAGTCGAAACGGATGGAATCGACCCAAAGCGTGTCGTAGCGCGTATCGGGAAAAGCCGAAGGGGTGAGTTTTTTGTCAAGAAAACCGATGGCTTCGCCGGGTTGTGAGAAACGATAGTCGCCATCGGAATCTTGCAGCGCAAAGATGCGGTATTTTCGAGTGGGCGACACTCCTTTGATGGAGAAATAGCCTCGACCATCGGTGCGCGCCACGCGTTCAAAAGGCAGGCGGGTGAAAGCTGTGTCGGCATCGCTCGTGTGTAGCCCCACGAGTATGCCCTTCATCGGTTCGAGATTGTCGGCCGACAACACATGTCCTGAAATCTGCATCGTGTCCGTCACCGCGCCGGTCGAGAAGATATAGGTGTATTGTCCGAGTGGGTTGCCCTCGTTATTGTCTGTGATGGCGTCGGAAAAGTCGACCGTGTAGGTGGTGTTGGGAATGAGAGAATCGAGAATTTCCACCGACACACGGCGACCTGCCACCTTAATTTCGGGCTGCTCCTTCTGTGGGGGCGACACCGTAATTTTGTCGTTGGCATTGTCGACCTTGATGAGTTCGTCGAACACCAAGGTAAATTTCGTGCGCTTCCCACTGGCCACCTTTTCAGGGTTGGTGGCCGAAACGATGCGCGGCGGGGTTTCATCGTAGGGGCCGCCATCGGGGCCGCTGCCTTGATTGGCACAACCCACCACGCCCGAAAGGATGGTGAGCAGAAGGAACAGGAAGAAAGAAATGCGTTTCAAGGGAATGTTTTGTTTGAAGTGGAAGAATGAAACTGCCGCTGCCGCTGTCCGACAAAGCAACTGTTTTTATAGAGAAAAGGAGAGAGTAAATTTACCTCAGAGGTAGTTTTTTTTATCTCAGAGGTAGAAAAAATTATCTCTGAGGTAGAATTTTCTACAACCTATGTAGTTTTTCGCACCAAGGCAAGGCGGCGTTCGTGGTTTGAAAAATCACCTACCGACGACCCTGTGCTACATCATGGCTATGATCTGCTCGATGATATCGCGGTGGTTGGCGAGGCGGGGCACTTTGTGCTGTCCGCCGAGTTTGCCACGACTTTTCAGCCAGTCGTTGAAGAGGCCTTCGCGGGCGGGGAGAATTTCGAGACGTTGGAGGGTGATGTCTTTGTAGCGCTTGGCCTCATAGTCGGAATTGATGCGCTGCAAAGCGTCGTCAAGCGCAGTGGCAAAGGCTTCGAGATCCTGTGGTGCGCGGCGGAACTCGATGATCCACTGATGGCGGCATTTGCCTTCGGCGTCCATAAAGACCGGTGCGGCGGTGTATTCGCTCACCTCGGCTCCGGTGGCTTGACAGGCTTGTTTGAGTCCCTGCTCGGCATTGTCGACCATGAGTTCTTCGCCAAAGGCGTTGATGAAACTCTTGGTGCGTCCCGAAATGATAAACTTGTAGGGGCGTGTGCCGGTGAACTTCACCGTGTCGCCAATCTGATAGCGCCACAATCCGCAGGAAGTGCTGATGACAAGGGCGTAGTTTTTGCCCACTTCCACTTCCCAAATGGGGAGTACGGTGGGATGATCGCTGCCCACTTCTTCAAGGGGAATGAATTCGTAGAACACGTCGTAGTCGAGCATGAATTCCATGGCTTTGTCGGCCGGGTCGGTCTGCAATCCGAAGAAGCCTTCGGAGGCGTTGTAAGTCTCCATATAGTGCATCTTCTTTGAAGGTATCATACGGAGGTACTGTTCGCGATAAGGCGTGAAGGCCACCCCTCCATGGAAGAAGACTTCGAGGTTCGGCCACACTTCGTCGACCGTCTTGGCTCCCGTGATTTCGAGCAGCCGCGTCAGTACGGCCATCATCCACGAAGGAACACCGCTCAACGAGGTGACGTTGGCGTGCATCGTTTCGCGGGCAATGCGGTCGCGCTTTTCTTCAAAATCGGCCAAGAGAGCTGTCTGCTTCTTCGGAACTCGGAACAGGTTGACGAAAGTACTCACATTTTCGTTGAGAATGGCACTCAAATCGCCCACCAATGCTGTTGGCGAATTGTAGTTGGGCTGGTGGCTACCGCCCAATATCAACCCTTTTCCGGAGAACAAACGGCTCTCGGGATAGTTGCGGAGATAGAGTGCCACAGAGTCGCGGCCGCCGGCATAGTGCAGGTCTTGGAGACCTTGCGCGCTGACGGGAATGAATTTGCTCTTGTCGTTGGTCGTTCCCGATGACTTGGCATACCACCGCACTGCACCGCGCCACAACACATCGCGCTCGCCGTGACGCATTCGGTCGATGTCGGTTTTCAGACTTTCGTAGTCGTTGAGCGGCACACGTTCGGCAAAATCCTCATAGCCGCGCAGCGTGGCATAGTCGTAACGCTCGCCCCACTCGGTGCGCGCCGCTTGGCGCAGCAGACGTGCGAGGACTTCACGTTGCAGAGTTTCTGCGCGCTCGGCAAAGGAGTCGATGATGCGCACACGATGGGCAAAGAATTGGCGAACGAGGGGGGTGATGTTCATAAGAAGTGGTAGCGTTTAGAGATGGTATATTTCTGTAGGTAGATGCAGTGCATAAACTTTATGGTAGACCGCTGCTCTTTTGGGGAACTATGCTATAGCATTGGAGTGTAGCGTTGGTCGCTGAAAGCGACATATCTTTGTAACCCCACGTTCTCGTGGGGTATAAGGGCTCTATAAGAGATGCTGGCTGAAAGCCAGCCCGATGGTATGATTATTTCGGAAGATACTTTTCCTCATAGTCTATGTGATATTCTTCCAATAATTTTTTGAACTCCTCTGCAAAAGATATTTTTCTATGATGTTCTTTTTGATTTTTAATGTACTCTATAACTACATCCCGTTGCTTAATACTATGTGTAATCGCACAATAACCACGTGCCCATTCTGTAAAAAGGGGAAAATGATGAGCCTGTGATTTCATAAAACGCCCCGATGCTATTTTTATCGTACGTACGAAATCGGCCAAGGCCACCATAGGGTGCAAACTCACTAAAAGATGGATATGGTCAGGCATTGCATTGATGCGGTGAACATGGCAATTCATATTGCGACATGTTGCTACGAGATATGCAAAGAGATCCCGTTCGTAGGTCTCATTGATGACCGGCTGTGAGTCTTTGGGGCGAAATACAATGTGATATAGAATTTGAGTATAGGGCATAGTGTGTTCATTTGAGCGTATCGGGCTGGCTTTCAGCCAGCATTATGAAGGATGGCTTCTACCTCGGGAGAACCCGAGGTTACTCAGATGTGTCGCTTTCAGCGACTTTGTGATGACATTGCTTTTCTATTCTATTTATCAACTTTATTTTCAGCGTTCTACCCTTTCCTCTGTGGTTACATCGCTTTGCTCGTGTGTTTAGCCGCTTTACTTTCAGGACTCTGCACTATTTACTTTTCATTGTTTCCTTCTCTTCATTATTTCGGAGTTTTGCCTTTTTGTTACTGACATATGCTTTCTGAAATCTTTTTGGTGAGATACTGTTCCAGCACGATGAGGTCTTCGGGATAGGTGAGTTTGAGGTTGGTTTCTTCACCGCGCACCAAAGCGATATCGACTTCGGGGGCGTAGCGAAACACCACACCGCAATCGTCGGTGCCGCGGAAGTCGGGATCGAGCATGGCTCTCCGATAGGCTTCGCGGAGGGTGTCGGCGTGAAATCCTTGCGGGGTTTGCACGCGCCGCAGTCGGGTACGGTCGGGCACGGCAATGGTGCGCCCCTGTTCGTCCACCTCAATCATGGTGTCGGTGGCGGGCAGGACAACATTCACAGCCGCGTGCGTTTGCAAGGCTTGGCACACTTCGCTGATGATGCGTAGACTTACCGCAGGGCGCACCGCATCGTGAAAGATGAGATGGACATCGGCTCCTTCATAGGTACGAAGGGCGGCCAGCGAAGAGTCGTAGCGTTCCGCTCCACCGGTGAGCCAATGGCGCAGTTTGGGGTGGGGATTTCGCTCCACCACACGGCGCATTTCGTCGAGCCATTGCGCATTGGCGACAATCGCAATTTCATCGATTTCTGCACAGGCTTCAAAGGCCGCGATACTATGTTCGAGCACCGTTTTTCCGGCCAGATTGAGGAGTTGTTTGGGACGGTCGGCACCCAGTCGGCTGCCCACGCCGCCCGCCAAGAGCACGGCAATGTTCTTTCGCATTTCGAGAATTGGGGAAGAGGGGGAGTTGGCACGCATTGAGCAGGCGCGTGCGTTGTATATTCAAGGCAAAGTTACCACTTTCGACCGACATCCACCGCGCTTTCTTCTTTTTTTTACCATAACAGTTGCAAAACATCCCTATGGCTACACCTTTTATGGAGAGACAATAGGGATGTTGAAACAAAGAGAAATGTCAAGATGAAGCACCCCATTCCATGGGTTTTCCTCCTTTGATTTTATTCCGCAGCGAGTGGGGCGGAAGTGTGTTCGCGGCGGAAGGGGTAGTTGCCACGTTGCTCCTCGAAGGCAGTGGGGTAGGCTTTCAAACGACAAGCGTCGGTGTGAGGGTTGTAGAGGCGCAGTTGCTCAAGGGCACGGGGAGAGAAAGCGCTGGTGGGGTAGGGGAGTTCGCCATAGGCAAAGTGAGGAGGTAGGGCAGGAGGCAGGATGTCGAAGGTCAAGGGCAGGTGGAAATGTCGTGCCACGGCTTCGAGTGCCATCTGCGTGCCACGCGCTTTGCCGTCGGCACTGTAGCCGGCGATGTGGGGCGTGGTGATGAAGGCTGCTTCCAAGAGTTCGCGGTTGATGTCGGGCTCTTTCTCCCACGTATCAATAATCGCTTGACGGATGAGCCCTTCGCGCAGGGCGGTTTTGACAGCAGCAGTGTCCATACATTCGCCACGGGCAGCGTTGAGAAAGAGGGGACGTTTGCGAAGACTGCGGAAGAAAGCTTCGTCCGCCAAATGGAAGGTTGGGCAGGGGCCTGTGGTGGTGAGCGGTGTGTGCAAACAGATGACATCGGCTTCGCGGGCTAAATCATCGAGGGTGCAGGGTGCGCCTTTGGGAGGGTCGCAGTGGAGGGTGCGGCAACCTTCGGCTTCGAGAGCACGAATGACGGCCGTACCTACATGGCCACAACCCACAATGCCCACCGTGAGGGGATGAGGGAGCGTGTCGAGGGCAAAACGTGGGTCGAGATGTCCGGCTGCCGATGCCAAGCGGAGCGCATTGCGGACATATTGCCCTACACTCGTGGCGTTGCAACCGGGACAGTTGGCCCAGGCGATGCCGGCCGCCGACAAATAGGCTTTGTCGATATGGTCGTGGCCGATGGTGGCGGTGACGACCAACTGCACACGACTCCCTTCGAGCAAGGCGCGGGTGCAGTGGGTGCGGGTGCGAACGATGAGTACATCGGCGTCGCGCACATCCTCGGCCGTGATGGCGGCTCCCGGCAGATAGGTGCAGGTACCTAAGCGTTCGGCTTGGCCTTCGATGAAGGGGATTTTATTGTCGATGACGAGGTGCATGAGTAGAGCGTAAGCGGATGGGGTAAGAAAGATTTAGAAAGCGGTTGGGGAAGGGTGGCTATCGGCGCAAATTGGCTTTCGGAATGCCCAGTGTTTCGCGATATTTGGAAATGGTGCGGCGTGCCACTTTCAATCCTCGTTCGGCCAGTAGGGCGGCCAAGGTTTCGTCGGAATAGGGGGCAGACTTGTCCTCTTCGGCTATGAGTTCGAGGAGAGCGGCACGCACTTGACGTGCGGCTACGGTGTCGCCGGTGGAATTGGTGAATTGTGTGGAGAAGAAGTGGCGCAGGGAGTAAATGCCGAAAGCAGTTTCTACATATTTTGAATTGACGGCGCGCGAAACGGTGCTGACATCGACTTTGGCGCGTTCGGCCACATCTTTGAGCACCATGGGACGGAGCAGACTTTCGTCATCGTCGGCCAAAAAGAAATCGCGCTGCAAGGCCACGATACTCTCCATCACCGCTTGCAGGGTGTGGTGACGGCGGTGGATACTCTCGATGAAGGCTTGGGCAGATTCCACCTTTTGGCGCGCATAAACAAAGGCGTCTTCCTGCGCACGACTCAGTTTGGCCTTTTCGCCCGATTTTGCTGCCCGCTCTTGGGCATGGCGGTGCATGACGATGGTTTCGGCAAAAGCCGGACTGACCCGAAGTTCGGGAATGCGCCCGCGCAGTTGATGCACCACAGGTTCGCCGTCGGCATCGATGTCGACGCGAAAGTCGGGAAGTACGCTCGGTGCCGTGCTGCGGGTGTTTTCGGCGAGCAGGCTTCCCGGACGTGGATTAAGATGGGCGATGTCGTGACGAATATCGTCGATAGTGGCATCGTCGACATCCAGGCGCTCTTGGATGCGCTTCCAACGGGAGTGCATGAGGTCGTCGAAATGCTCGGCCACCACTTGTCGCGTCCAGCCCGAACGAGGGAGTTGCAAGAGGAGGCATTGTTGCAAATTGCGGGCGCCGATGCCGCGCGGCTCGAATTGTTGGAGCAGATGGGTAAGGTGCTCGATTTGCTCGGGCGTGGTCTCGATATACTCCTTAAAAGCGAGTTCGTCGCAAAGGGTGTCGTTGTCTTTGGAGAGAAATCCGTTGTCGTCAAGCGAACCTACGAGGTAGGTCATCACAGCCGCTTCTTCTTCTGTGAGTTGAAGTTCTCCAATTTGCCGATAGAGGTCTTCGTAGGAAGTTTCTTCGTCGGAAATCTGGCGTTCGCCACGTCCTTCCTCTCCTTGTTGGTTGTAGGCTTCGCGGATGTTCTCCGGCACATCATCGAGGGTGCGATAATCGCTCAGGGCATCGCCGATGGGGTCGGTTTCTTGAGGCTCGCTGCTTTCGCCCTCCATCTCCCAACTGCTCTCTTCATGCTCGTTCACTTCAAGGGCTTCGTTGTCCATCAATTCGTTTTGCAAGCGCTCTTCAAAATCGGCCAAAGGCATTTCGAGGAGCGAAGAGAGAAGCACCTGTGCGCTCGATGCAATCTGCACCTGCGCTTGCTGTTGTTGCTGTTGAAGACTTTGGTGGTTGGCCATGGTAGGGAGAGATGAAAGGAAGAAAAGAAAGAAAACGGAAGCCGTCAGGCTGCGGTGAGGGTGTCGGTGGGAAGTGCCTCGTCCTCATCCCCTTCGCTGTTGTCGACAGGTGCAGGAATGAGGGCATTGTAAGGAGCGGTGAGGGCTTTGCACACGCGGTTTTGAAAGCGTCGGCCTATGGCTGCTTTGGCAATGCCTTGGTTGATGATGGCAAAGGCGAGCAAATGGCCGTTGGGGGCGGTGGCATAGCCTGCCAGCGAACTGACCCCATCGACGGTACCGGTTTTTGCCCAAACGCGGTTTTGCGCTGAGGAGTTGAGACACCGCTTTCGCAGTGTGCCGTCGCGCCCCATCACCGGCAGACTCGGAACGAGGGAGTTGAAGACGGATTCATGTCGATAGGCGTAGCGGAGGGCGGCTACAAGGAGTTCGGGGCTGACGTAGTTGTAGAGCGAAAGCCCGCTGCCGTCGGCAAACTGGTAGTGGTCGGGAGAGAGTCCGATTTTGCGGACAAAATCCTCCATCACCTTTACCGCTTCGGAACGACCCGCATAGAGTTTTCCTGCGGAGGCCGCGATTTGATAGAAAAGGCTTTCGGCAAAAAGATTGTCGGAACGCTTCATCATCGGCACCAAAACTTGTTGGATGCTGTGGGTGCGGATGAGCAGTAGTTCGGCATCGCCAGTGACGACCCCTTCGTGGATGTTGCCCTCAAGGGTGATACCGGCTTCGGACAGTACTTTCTCAAGTTGGATGATGAAATGATCTTCGCCCCGATAGAGCAGAGGATTGAGAGGGACGGTGTTGTCGTCCCAACACCAGCCCCATCCCATTAAGTTGGCATCTTTCATGGAGAGATCAAGCAGGATATTACCTTCGATGCGACGCACACCGGCATTGCGCAGGATGCTGATTATGGCACCGAGGTCGTCGTGGGAGAAGAGGGGATCGAAACCGCCGTGGATGATGAGGTGGCCGCGCACGATGCTGTCGAGTGGGGCTGTGGTGTAGAAACGGGTGTGATAGCGGTAGTCGCCTCCGAGTTTGTCGAGCGCAACTATGGCTGTGATGACCTTCATGGTGGAGGCAGGACGCATACGTTGCCGATGGCCGTGGGTGTAGAGGGGGCGGTCGGCAGTGAGATCGTAGACGTACAGCCCCAACTGTGATCGTTGGAGCAGTTCGTCGGTGGTGATGGCGTCAAGTCGCCGCTTCATCTCCTGCCCTAAGGTATCGATGGAGACAGACGTCGTGTGGTGCGCCGCCATCGAGGAGAGGTGCAACAGAAAGAAGAGGAGAAATGAGGAAAAAAAGCGTAGCATAGTCGCGATAAATAAGAATTAGCATCTGCCCTCTCTCCCATAGATATGAGGAAGGCAGATGCTAATTTCATAGGCTTTGCCTTCATAAGGCAAATCACAGAGATTTCTTTTATTTGATGCCCAATTTGCTCTTCACCTGTGCGGTGATATCGGTAGAGAGGGCTTCGTTGATGGTAACACCTTGCACCATAGCTTTGTCTACGGCATAGACGTAACCTCCTTCTTTGAGCACAGCATCAATGGCTTTGTAGATAGCGTCTTGGATGGGTTGCATCTTCTTGACTTGCTCTTGACGGAAGGCTTGTTCGTTGTCTTGATAAGCCTGTTGGATGCGTTGTTGCAATTCTTGCAACTCCTGGGTGCGACGTTGGCGCATGTTTTCAGGCGTCTTTTCATTCACTTCTGCTTCAAACTTTTGGGCTTTGGTTTGAAGTTCCTTTTGCATGGCTTCAAGGTCGGCTTGATACTGCTTGCCGAGGTTTTCAAGCTCGGTTTGCACGGTCTTGGCAGCGGGATAAGCCGTGAGGACGTCGTTAGAATTGAAGTGAGCAAACTTTTGAGCAAAGATGCTGAGCGGCGCGGCCATAAGCGCCATAAGGATGAGTTTCTTAAACATATTAGGTGATGAATTTATTTCTGGAGACAAATTTACGACTTTTACTTGGAATAGCCTAATTTTGAGAGTACTTCATTGCTGATGTCGATGTTGGGCGAAGCAAAGATAATGCCTGCTCCTTCGCTGGCACGATCGAGAATGAGCTGAAAACCTCGGTTTTGTGCCACACCTTTGACGGCATTGTACACTTCTTCCTGAATGGGTTCGAGCAGGGAGGTGCGCTTTTTGTAGAGTTCGCCTTGAGGAGAAAAATACTTTTTCTTCAAATCGGCAGCCTCTTTCTCTTTCGCTACGATGCTTTCTTCACGTTGCTTCTTTTGGGCTTCGCTCAAGAAAACGGCCTCGTTCTGATAGTTGCGATAAAGGGTTTTGGCTTCGTTGTCGAGGGCATCGACTTCGGCTTGCCATTTTTTGGAAATCTGGTTGAGCTGTTCATTGGCGCGCTCATAGGCAGGGATGTTGCTCATGATGTATTCCATATCAATAAGAGCGAACTTCTGTGCGTGTGCACCTGCTGCAAAAGCCAAGGTGAGCAGGAGAGTGGCAAAAATCTTTTTCATTGTCTTGGGATTGTGAGATTTGCAATATGTATATCTGTCCACAAAAATAGGGGATAATGTGCGAAATCAAAAAGATTACGTACCGAAAAAGGGGATTTTGTGCTGTTTTTTAACACAAAGAGGCTTTCAACTTCGAGTATAAGCGACTTATGGGCTGTGAGTCAGGATAGTCCCAATACACTTTTGATGACGGGAAGAATGCTATGGTTGAGCACTTTGTCATTCAGTCGATGTCCGCCTTCAAAAAGGATGAAGTGATCGCGGTCATAATGCTTGAGAAAATCTTTTTGGTGGTTGACACTTTCGTCTTTGTCGCCAAAACAGCCCCATACCATAGCCTTGTCGGCAGTGGTGATGCCTTTGAATGCTTCTTTTTCGATGACCTTGAATTGTTCAATCATCGTTTTGTCTACTTTGAAATCTTTGGCACCATCTTCGCGTTTGTTGAGAAATTCTCTGCGCCCGATGCCGCGAAAGGTGAGCAGGCGCGAGGTTTGAAATGAGGGATTGACCAAAATGCGGGGAACACCGCGCAACTGTTCGGCATAAAATCCTCCCATCGAGGTGCCGATAATTAAGTCGGGGTGCTCCTGCGCTACGAGATTTTGCAAAAAAGGAAATGCTTCGGCCGGCATGACAGGCACATCGGGTGAAAGCACTCGAACACCTTGTGGGTAGAGCATTTGGCGCAACATCTGTGGCGTTCCCGAATGGCCGCTTGATGCAAAACCATGGATATAGAGAATGGTGAGCATGAGGCTAATCAGTCTTGGTAGTTTCTTCTTCGATAGGTGCTGAAGGTAGGTAGTCGGTGGCTTTAGCAGGGGAGATAATAGAAGTACCTAATTGGTTTTCTAATTGTTTTCGTGCTATCTTTGCTACATTTCCACCTTCTTTTGCGACCTTTTGCTGTTCTTCAAACCCATGTGGAGAATGTTGTTTAGAGAGTGCGGTGGTAGACGCTTCTGCTAAGATATTAAATGCCATTTCTAAATTGGTCATGTTATCGCGCAGGCTCTCTTTTTTCAGTCCTTTGAATTGCTTATATTGCTTGGTGGTAAAGCCACTCCATTGTCGAGTGATAATATCGGTGAGTGAAGCATATTCTCTACCGGCTTGTACACCTGTTCTGTGCCACTCATCTGTGAGTTCTTTACGTATTTCAATAGACTTTATCCGTTGGTTAATCCAGCCTTCTGAATAACCTAATTGTCGATAGTCGTTAATAGCTTGTTCTATTGAAAGTTCGGGATCCTCCAACTGGTCCAATCTCCTATTCGCCACCTCAGCCATCCAAAGCTTGAAAGGTTCGGCTTTGGGTGAAGGGATAGATTGAATGAAGCGTAGTAAGTGTTCGGTTTCGGCAACATCGGTCAGTCTCATTTTACCATCCATTGCCTGAAGTTTCAACTGGAGACAATTTGTCACCAGTTGATTTCCTTCTTCTTTTAGACGCTGCTTGAGTTTGTTCCAGTATTTGCGAGCTGTGGTGTAGTCTTTGCTGTCTGTAAGTATCTGTACAATGTCAATGATGGAGAAATACCACTTCTCTTTCTCATCGTCCCAAACTGCACGAACATTACTTTTCTCGAAGAGTTGTATAGAACTTCTTTTTGTCATAATGATTGCTTGTTTCTAACATTCAACTGCTTCGACTGGATAATCAAAGAGTAAAAATATAAGCTCTCCTTTTTACACCTCCAACTTCCATGTTGCGCCATCCTTGGTGTCTTTGACCAAGAAACCGAGGGCGGCAAGATTGTCGCGAATCTTATCGCTGGTGGCCCAGTCTTTATCGGCTTTGGCTTTGGAGCGCATTTCCAGCAAAAGGTCGACCGCACCGCCGAAAGCCACTTCGCGTTGGGCATTGCCGTTCTCCTCTTGTGCCAGTCCGAGGATGTCGAAACAGAAGGTGTGGAACACTTTGGCGAGTGCTTCCAAACCTGCAGCAGTGATGCTCTCTTTGCCATCGGCCAGTGTGTTGATGGTGCGGCAGGCATCGAAAAGATGACTGATGACGATGGGCGAATTGAGGTCGTCGTTCATCGCATCATAGCACTTCTGTTCAAGCGTGGCGGCATATTCCTCCGTGAGGTTTCCTTGTGCAGAGGGTGCGATGCGTGAGAGTTGACGCACAGCATCCATCAAGCGGTCAAGTCCTTTTTTGGAGGCTTGGAGGGCTTCGTTGCCGAAGTCGAGCGTCGAGCGGTAGTGAGCTTGCAAGATGAAGAAGCGAATGGTCATCGGCGTGTAGGCTTGCTCCAAGAGTTCGTGTTGGCCGGTGAAGAATTGTTCGAGGGTGATGAAATTGTTGTATGACTTACCCATCTTTTTGCCGGCGATGGTAATCATATTGTTGTGCATCCAATAGTGTACCATCTGCTTCTTTTGCGAGGCCACGGCTTGTGCAATTTCGCATTCGTGGTGGGGGAATACCAAATCCATACCTCCACCATGGATGTCAAACTCTTCACCCAAGTATTTGCGCCCCATAGCGGTGCACTCGCAGTGCCAACCGGGGAAACCTTCGCCCCACGGTGACGGCCAACGCATGATGTGTTCGGGGACTGCCTTTTTCCATAGGGCAAAATCCACTTGATTGCGCTTTTCGCCCACGCCGTCCAATTCGCGACTGGCATCATAGACATCTTCGAGGTTACGTCCTGAAAGAATGCCGTATTTGAAATCTTCGTTGTATTTCACCACGTCAAAATAGACCGAACCGTTGCTTTCGTAGGCATAGCCGGCCTCAAGGATTTCCTGCACCAAGCGGATTTGCTCAATGATATGTCCCGAAGCGTGCGGTTCGATGGAGGGTGGCAGGCAGTTGAGTCGTTCCATCGCATGGTTGAAGCGGTTGGTGTAATACTGCGCCACTTCCATCGGTTCGAGCTGTTCAAGGCGTGCTTTTTTGGCAATCTTGTCTTCCCCCTCGTCGGCATCGTGTTCCAAATGCCCCACGTCAGTGATGTTGCGCACATAGCGCACCTTGTAGCCGAGGTGTTGGAGATAACGGAAGAGGAGGTCGAAAGTGATGGCAGGACGTGCGTGTCCGAGATGTCCGTCACCGTAGACCGTAGGGCCGCAAACGTACATTCCCACACGGCCTTCGTGGAGGGGTTTGAAAACTTCTTTTGTACGTGAGAGGGTATTGTAGACAAAGAGTGGTGGTGTCATATCAGTGTTTGTTTTCTTACAATCTGCAAATATAACAAATCTGCGTGAGATTACAAAATTTCAAGTAGGCAGAAGAGGAAACGATCACTGCCGACCTTTTCAAGCGAAAAGGTCGGCAGTGGGAAAATGGGTTCTTCACGGAAGTAAAGAAATACCCGTTTTTGTGAACAGTTACTTATACTTTATGTGCTTGCAGAAAGCGGCGTCCGGCTTCGGCGGCTACGAGCAAACCACCGGCGCTCATAATGACGTCCTTAATCACCAAACGTCCGGCACCTGAGAGATAGGGAAATCCATAGTTGGGGGTGGGGAGGTCGCCGCCGAGATTGGGCACCCAACATTCGGGCGTGGTGATGAGGAAAGAGAGCGTAACGATGCTCATACCGAAGGTGAGCAGACCGCCCAGCATACCCAAGCGCGGACACCAAATGCCGAGCAGCACGAGCAGGCCGATGCAGACAATCATTGTGCCGAGACCATAAGAGAAGAGGTAGGTGCCGTTCTGCTGGTGCCATTCGATGTTTTTGGCCACCATTTCGCCTTCCTTGTTTTTGTGTACGACGTATTCTTTCACCGTCTTTCCTTCCTTATTGACGGTTGTCTTATTGGAATTGTGGTAGAAGAAACTCATGAAAGGGCTGTTGCTGACGAAAGGCACGATGCCGTCGGCTTCATATTGAAAGGCTTTCAAACCACCAATCCAAGCCATAACCACGAAGATGGCGATGCGCAAGTAGGTGTAAAAATGACGTTCTAAACTGGTGAGCACTTGGGCTGCAAATGTAAAAAGAGAATGAAACATAAGAGTTGAATAAAAGGATTGAATAAAATGTGTGAATATGTTTGGGCGGAAAGCAGCGACTACTTAGAGGATGGGTAGTGTGCTTATCTATCGCGTTTTGTTGTTGCAAAAATAAAGCAGTCTGTTCTTTTGAGCAAACAATATGTTTTCATTTCTATTTGCTTTAAGAAAATAAAATACTTTCGGCCAAAATAATAATCGAATTGCTTACTTGTGATAAAAAAATATTGCTGTCCGGTCATAGTTTTTCAAAATAGAGCATATCTTCACTCTATATTTTGGAAGACTTTTTTGTAAAAAGGAGTAGCGTGCGGCAAATGGGCTCAGGGAACGAAAATCCTCGCGCGCGCACGCGAGTATCCCTTGCAAAATGTGTTTTTATCCTTCACTTCCTTCACCGAAGGGGATTATCTTCCTGTTAGACAAAGTGTTGCGAGTAAATGGCTAGAAAAATAAAAAACGTTCACCGGAGAAGGTGATTTTGAGAGGATGACCGAGGCGGTGAAGGAAGTGAAGGATAAAAACACGAATGTGCTGTAGTGTATGCGCACGTATGCGCGTGTGCCGAGGACGAGCATTTTCCTCAGAGGTAGTTTTTTCCAGCTCCTATCTAAATCAAACTACCTCTGAGGTAGATTGACCCACATCGTTGGGTGGGCGTTGAAATGTTAAACTCGTGTTAAAGTCGGGGCTCGGTGGTAAGAATCGAAGGTGAGATGTCTATATATAAACAGGGGGGTGTGTGTTTTTTGCGGCTTTGAAGTTTACCAGACAGCAATAGTCAGCGATACATAAAAACGCCCCTTTCACATGAAGTGAGAGGGGCGTTGAAGTAGGATACTGAAAGGAGTCTTTCAGCATGGATTAGCCATTAGAGCTGGGGACCAGCAGCAACGAGTGCCTTACCGGCTTCGTTGGTGGTGTACTTCGTAAAGTTCTTGATGAAGCGGGCAGCGAGGTCCTGAGCTTTGGTTTCCCATTCAGAAGCCTGAGCGTAAGTGTCGCGGGGATCGAGAATTTCGGTAGCAACACCTTCGAGCTGAGTGGGGATTTCGAAGTTGAAGATGGGGAGCTTCTTCGTAGGAGCAGTAAGGATAGCACCAGAGAGGATGCCGTCGATGATACCACGCGTGTCCTTAATGGAGATACGCTTGCCGGTACCGTTCCAACCAGTGTTGACGAGGTAAGCCTTAGCACCGCTCACGTTCATCTTCTTCACGAGTTCTTCAGCATACTTCGTGGGGTGGAGGCTCAAGAAGGCCTGACCGAAGCAAGCAGAGAAGGTGGGAGTGGGCTCAGTGATGCCGCGCTCAGTACCTGCGAGCTTAGCGGTGAAACCGCTCAAGAAGTAGTATTGAGTTTGTTGTGCGTCGAGGATAGAAACGGGAGGAAGTACACCGAAAGCGTCGGCAGAGAGGAAGATTACGTTCTTCGCAGCGGGACCGGCAGAAACAGGATTTACGTTCTTGACAATCTTTTCGATGTGATGGATGGGGTAAGAAACGCGGGTGTTTTCAGTCGTAGAACCGTCAGTGAAGTCGATCTTGCCATCAGCAGCCACCGTTACGTTTTCGAGAAGTGCATCGCGACGGATAGCAGCGTAGATGTCGGGTTCGCTTTCCTTATCGAGGTTGATAACCTTAGCGTAGCAACCACCTTCAAAGTTGAAGACGCCGTTGTCGTCCCAACCGTGTTCGTCGTCACCGATGAGGAGACGCTTAGGATCGGTAGAAAGGGTAGTCTTACCAGTACCGGAGAGGCCGAAGAACACAGCAGTGTTTTCACCCTTCATGTCGGTGTTGGCAGAGCAGTGCATAGAAGCAATGCCACGGAGGGGGAGGTAGTAGTTCATCATAGAGAACATACCCTTCTTCATTTCACCACCATACCAAGTGTTGAGGATAACTTGTTCCTTAGAAGTGATGTTGAAAGCAACGCAGGTTTCAGAGTTGAGACCGAGTTCCTTGTAGTTTTCAACCTTAGCCTTAGAAGCGTTGTAAACCACGAAGTCGGGTTCGAACGAAGCGAGTTCTTCATCCGTAGGCTTGATGAACATGTTGGTCACAAAGTGAGCCTGCCAAGCCACTTCTACGATGAAACGAACGGCAAGACGAGTGTCCTTGTTGGCACCGCAGAAAGCGTCGACAACGAAGAGGCGCTTGTTAGAGAGTTCGTTCTTGGCGAGGTCTTTCACCACCTTCCAAGCTTCTTCGCTCATGGGCTTGTTGTCGTTCTTGTATTCTTCAGAAGTCCACCAAACGGTATCCTTAGAGTTGTTGTCCATTACGATGAACTTATCCTTAGGAGAGCGACCGGTGTAGATACCCGTCATCACGTTTACCGCATTGAGTTCGGTGTTTTGACCAACTTCAAAGCCTTCGAGACCGGCCTTGGTTTCTTCTGCGAAGAGTACTTCGTAGGAGGGGTTGTGTACGATTTCGGTGGTACCGGTAATACCGTACTTGGTGAGATCTAATGTTGCCATTGGTTGATAAATTATTAATGGGTTTATAATTTTCTATGTATTGGAAAGACTGAAAATCGGTATCTGTAATCCATGTGGATGACATATTACCTTTCAACCGACACAAAGGTACGAATAAAGTTATGGCTTACAAAAAGATTTATCTGCTTTTCTTAGGGGTATACTTCGTTTATTAACGGATTTTGTACCTCATACTTAAATTTATGCGTATTTTTGAAAGGTAAAAGTAACAAAAAGCCACCATTAGCGTGATCTGCTAATAGCGGCTTTTTGTAAAGTTATAAGTTGGCAAAATGAGGGGTTAAATGCCCAGTTTTGCGCGGATGTCGGCAGGGATGGCGTTCTTGTTGATGATGATGTTCATCGTCTTGTAAGCCACGTAGGGTTTGGAAATGTACCAGAAGCCTTTGTAGGGACCGAATTCGCCCCAAGAGTTCTTCATCATGAAGTACTCCTTGCCGTTTTGATCTTTGGCAATACCATAGATTTGCATACCGTGGTCGTCGGTCGTTTCCCAGTTGTCGTAAGCGAGCTGACGCATTTCTTGCGTGATGGTCTTTTCGCCTTTGGCATCGTTGGCAGCAATTTTGGCACCGGCCTTTTCGCCTGTCCAGCGTGATTGGTCAGAACCTACACCGGCGGTCTGTTTGCTGTCGGGCACGGTGGCCACGCACTTGAAGCGACCGGTGCGGCGGGAGAAACCTTCTTCGCTCACGTCGGCACCCCATGCGAAGGTGTAGCCATTGCGTACGGCGCTTTCCATAACCGTCATAAACTCGTCGAGGGGAAGGTTGTAGCTGGAAGCCCAACGCCAGTTGTCTTGAATTTCAAGAATGAACGAGCTGTAGAAAGGGTGGTGCGTGTAGGAAGTGAGGCTCACGTAGTCGTTGGGATCGAGCTGGAGATACTCGCTCACATAGGTGTGGGGCGTGTATTCCTTACCTTCGAGGGTGAAACGTTCGGGAGCAACGCCAAAATAACCATCCAGCATTTGCTGCACCGTCTTCTTCCAGATGGGGTTGATTTTCTTGTGGTCGCCGGTGGCGATGGTCTTCACGTAAGCCTCAAGACCCGGCCAGAACTGGGTGAAATTGAACAGGCTGTCGCCGTAGGGGAGTTGGGGGTAGGGCATCACGCCTTCGGGGGCAAAGCCGTAGTGCTTCATGCAGTAAATGGCATCGTAGAAAGAGCCGCCTTGTGAAAAACTGGCATCGCCGTGGGTGCGCACGTTGCGGTCGGCACGGTCGGTGTAGGTTTTCGTCACGAGAAACGATTCGCACAAGTCAAGCGTCTTGGGATCGAGCTTCGGATTCTTGCGGAGGGCTTCACTTTCAAAGAAAGCAAGGGCAGAATACGACCAGCAAGTACCCGAGTTGTTTTGGTTCTTGATGCTGGTCACGGGGTTAGCCACGACGGTGGTGAAGATGAGCGTGTCTTTTTTGGCAGCAGGCGTCTTGGGTTTGGCGGCTGTTGCACCCAACGTGCAGAGGGCTGCAAGGGCGATAAAGAGCGTTTTTTTCATGAAAGGATAAATTGTTATTAAAATGATTATGCAATGTTTCTGACTGCGCACGCTTTCTCTTCGGTAGCGATGCCGTTGAGTGGGCGCAGTTGTGCTTATTGTGCCACGAAGGCTTCAACGTCCTTGGCGTGGTAGGGGATGCGTTCTTCTCCGAGGAAGCGGCAACCCTCGTTGGTGATGAGGAGGTCGTCTTCGATGCGGATGCCGCCAAAGTCTTTGAACTTTTCAATTTCGTCGAAGTTGAGGAAGTCGCGGTTTGTACCTTCACTTCGCCACAGGTCGATGAGATCGGGGATGAAGTAGATACCCGGCTCGTCGGTCACGACGTTGCCTACTTCGAGGCGGCGACCGAAACGGAGGCTTGCCAAACCGAATTGCTGGGAGGGACGTGTTTCTTCGTCGTAGCCCACATGGATTTGGCCGAGACCTTCCATATCGTGTACGTCCATACCCATGGAGTGACCCAGACCGTGAGGTAGGAAGAGCGCATGTGCTCCGGCTGCTACGGCAGCATCCACATCGCCCTTCATCAGGCCGAGGGCTTTGAGACGTTCGGTCATCAGTCGGCACACGGCGAGATGCACGTCCATGTAGCGCACTCCGGGTCGGGCTTCGCTGAGCGCCAAGTCATGGCAGTCCACCACGATGTCGTAGATGTCACGCTGACGCTGGGTGTAGGTGCCTGAGATGGGGGTGGTGCGGGTATGGTCGGAGCAATAGCCTTCGCGGGTTTCACCACCGGCGTCTACGAGGAGCAGGCGTCCTTTTTCGAGTGGGCGGGGAGAGGGATAACCATGGAGCACTTCACCGTGCATAGACACGATGCTGGGGAACGAGACGTGTCGGCCTTCGCTGGCAGCGATGCCGTCGAGCACCCCTCCGATGTAGGCTTCCGAAACTCCCTCCTGCACGGCGAGGCGCATGGCGGTAGTGTGCATTTTGTAGCCGATGCGGGCAGCGCGTTCCAATTCTTCAACCTCTTCGGCTGTCTTGACATTGCGGAGTTTCACCACGGCGTGAATGAGTTCGAGGCTGGCGGCAGCCCGTTGTTCGCGGGGGTGAATGCCGGTCAGATCCATCAGTTGAATCATGATGTCGTGGCGATAGGGTGGGAGGAAATGTACTTTCCGTCCGGTATGTTTGGCCAGTTCGATGAGCCGTGAGAGTTCGTTCATCGGGGCTGTTTCAGCGATGCCGCTTTCGTCGGCCATATCGCGCATGGAGGGCACGGGGCCTGTCCAAATGATGTCGTCGATGTCAATGTCGTTGCCAATCAGCGTTTCGACACCGCTTTCGCAATCGATGACCAATGCCAGTCCATCGCGATGCTGTCCGGTGAAGTAAAGAAACGAACTGTCTTGGCGGTATTTATAGGTGTTGGCAGGGTAGTTGTAAGGGCTTTCGTTGTTGCCCATCAACACAATCAGACCACTGCCGACGAGTTGGCGCAGTTGTGTACGGCGACCAACGTATGTGTTCGTAGAAAAAAGCATAACAAGTGGTATTTTAAGACTATTTATTAGCGGCAAAGATAACCATTTCCCCTGAAAAACACTAACTTTGCACATCTTTTAATAGACTTTTTTGAGGAATTGTTCCACTTTACCGCCCATCTGTCGCCGGTAAAGGGACGAAAACAATGACAAAATGGCGACCAACGAAAATATCGGACTTGTGCTGGAAGGAGGCGGACAGCGTGGCGTGTTCACCATCGGTGCGCTCGACTACATGATGGACGCAGGGCTCACTTTCCCCTACGGCATCGGTGTGTCGGCAGGGGCGTGCCACGGCATGTCCTTTGTGAGCCGTCAGCGCGGAAGAGCCCGCAAGTGTTCCATAGACATTTTGAAATACTACAATTACATAGGTTTCAAACACCTGTGGCAGACCCACGCCATATTGGATCAAGAACTCCTCTACGACCGCCTGCCCAACGAACTGATTCCTTTCGATTACGAGGCAGCTTTTAGCAGTCCTATGCGCTTTGAAATGGTGACTACCAACTGTCTGACCGGACGTGCCGAATATCTCACCGAAACCTCTTCGCGCGAACGCATTTTGGCCATCTGCAAAGCCTCTTCTTCGTTGCCTTTCGTTTCTCCCATTTGCCCTGTCGACGACGTCCCCATGCTCGACGGCGGTATTGTCGACCCCATTCCCGCTGAGCGTGCGTTGCAACAAGGTTGTCGGCATCTTGTGGTGGTACTCACCCACGAACGAGGCTATCGTGACGGCAAAGACATCAAAATACCCCGCTTCATCTACAAAAACTATCCGCGTCTGCGTGTCGTGCTGTCGCGGATGCGCCGTGTCTACAACGAAAAGATATCGCTCGTCGAACGACTGGAAGAGTCGGGCATCGCACTCTGCATTCGTCCTGAACGTGCGGTCGAGGTGGATCGTTTGGAGACCAATCTCGATAAGCTCAGCGCCCTCTACGAGGCAGGCTACGCCACGGCAAAACGAGTACTCACTTCCGCTGCCGCCCCATCTTTCCTATCCGCCACCGCTCCGTCTCAATAGCACCGGCAGTCACCACTGTTGGGGCAATAGGGTGCCGCTTAACCTTCAATGTATGTCTACACTCCACATCTTCAATCCCTCCCACGATGAAGCTTTGGCTTTCGGAGGTGCCGACTACTGCCCCGGACGGGCTGCCCGCCGTTTGGGGGCTTTGTTGGCGTATCTCCCTCGTTGGTGGGCGGAGGCGGGCGACGAATGCCTCTGCCTGCCCGAAACGATGAATTTGGAGGAAGTTTCCTGCCTCGACTGGAATCATATCGACCGCATCGACCCTTGGGGGTGGGATGCCCATATCGTGGGCGTGTTGCAGCGTTTGGGGGCACCTGCCTACCTGCTTCCCGATGCCGAACGGCTGGAGCGCATCCGCCAACTGAGTTCACGCCGTTCCACCACCCAGCTGCTGTGCTGCCTTGCAAAACAAGCCCTGCCCGACGGGGTGATACGAGGCAAAAGTTATTGGTGCGAAACACCGGAAGACGTCACCGCAGCCCTCGCTCAATGTCCTCAGGGTGCCATGCTCAAACAACCTTGGAGCAGCAGCGGTCGCGGCGTTTTCTTTTATACCACTGCTCTCTCCGAACCGCTTTGGGCACGTATTCACAACACCTTCCGTCGGCAAGGGGCGGTAGAGGTGCAGCCGCGCTACGAGCGCGTGGCCGATGCAGCCTTAGAGTTTGAAGCTTTGCCCGATGGGCGCGTGGTCTACCTTGCCCCTTCGCTCTTCGCCACTAACGAAAACGGGGCTTACTGTGGGCAGCGTGTGGCAGCGTCTGCCGAACTGGAACAGGATTTTCTCACGCTGTGGCAACGCTGCTGTCCCCACCTTTTCTCCACGATTGCTGCGACACACCGGAGTTTCACCGCGTTGGTATCGCTTTTGGAACAGCAACTTTCCCATCTGCTGCAAGGGCATTACGAAGGGCTGTTGGGCGTCGATGTCCTCTTCACTCCCGAAGGACTGCATCCCTGCATTGAAATCAATCTCCGTCGCACGATGGGACACGTAGCGCTGGCCATGTCTGCTCGTTCCGCCGAACTTCCGGCACTTCCCACCACCTTTCGTATCGGTGCGCAGGGTTTGGAGTGGGGAACATGGCCGTAGATGGAGAAATTATGCCATTTGAACACTTCATTGATGGCGACATTCTTTGTCTGTACCTCCGTGTCAAATCCTGAAAAAGGGCTGCATTTTATTGCTGCCCGGTAAACTTCAAAACCTCAAAAAAATACCAACCCGAAGCCCTTAAACATAGAGCTTCGGGCTTTCTTTGTAAAAAAAGAAGCCCCCTGTTTATATATAGACATCTCACCTTCGATTCTTACCACCGAACCTCGACTTTAACACAACTTTAACACTTCAACTTCCTCCGAACGATGTAGTTCCATCTACCTCAGAGGTAGTTTTTCTTAGCTCCTATCTAAATCAAACTACCTCTGAGAAAAATGCTCACCCTCGGCACACACGCATACGCGCGCATACATTACAGCACATTCGTGTTTTTATCCTTCACTTCCTTCACCGCCTCGGTTATCCTCTCAAAATTGCCCCTCCTCGGTGAACGTTTTCGTTCAGCCGGACGAGCATTGCCAAAACGAAGCATGAGTTTTGAGCAATGCCGTGGCGAGAAAACGTCTGTAAAACGAAGGATTTATTTTTCAAAATCCTTCACCCATAATCACTTGTTTGACAAGTAGATAACCTATTCGGTGAAGGAAGTGAAGGATAAAAACACATTTTGCAAGGGATGCGCGCGTGCGCGCGAGGACTTTCGTTCCCTAAGTCCATTTGTCGCGCATCGATTCTTTCTACAAAAAAGGTCTTTCAAAATTTAGCGTGAGGATAGGATATCTTTTGAAAAACTTTTACCGGACAGCAATAGCTGTATTTCAACCATGAAGTGCAGCCCTTTTTCCGGAAGTGGGGTATCGCTCTTTCGAGAGCATTAGTTTTTGGCTTTGGGATTCTTCCCATATCTGTTGTCGAAAGGTTGCGTTTCGATGACGGCAATGACCAGCATCCAGATTTGCCCGAGAACAGGAATGAGACAGGCGAGCGCCCACCAGCCGCTGCGGCCGAAATCGTGATGGCGGCGCGCTGCCGTGGCCAAGAAGGGAAGCAGCACAAACACGCCCGATAGGGGAAAAAAGATTTGGGTAGGCGCATCGAAGATCACCCTCTCGCGTCCTTCAAACATGGGCGCAAAGCAGAAGAGATAGAAAAGATAGTAGGTAAAGACGGCATAGATAAGTACAAAAGCGTACTCCAAGCGGCGGGCGCGGCCGTTGAAACTGATGAGCGCAAAGATATTTTTCATAGTGTAAGAGCGTTAAGGGTAGGGCGGTTTTTATTGATATTCGTGGAGTTCGCGTTCGTGACGTAACACGGCCAACGCATTTTCGGCCAACGCTTGCAGTTCGTTCTCGCCGGGGAACACGTGGACGGGAGCAATGAAGCCCACCCGCTCACGAAGTCGGGAGGTGATGTAGTCGGAATGTGCCAGTCCGCCGGTGATGAGCACGGCATCGACCTTGCCGCAGAGCACAGCGCCTTGGGCGGCAATGGCTTTGGCGATGTGGTAAATCATGGCGTTGAGGATAAGGGCGGCGTGTTCATCGCCCTGCTCCACACGGCGCAACACTTCGCGGGTGTCGGTGGTGCCGAGGTGGGCGTTGAGGCCGGCTTTGCCCGCAATGCGTTTGAGCAGTTCTTCCTCTGTGTGTTTCCCACTGAAACAAAGCCGGATGAGATCGGCCGAAGGGAGCGAGCCTGCACGTTCGGGCGAGAACGGACCTTCGCCATCCAAACCGTTGTTCACATCGATAGTTAGCCCTTTGCAGTGTGCGCCCACGGTGATACCTCCTCCCAAATGCGCCACGATGAGGTTGAGATCTTCGTAGCGACAACCGCGTATTTTGGCATAGTGGCGGGCGATGGCGCGCTGGTTGAGGGCGTGCCACACACTGGCGCGCGTCATGAGCGGACTTCCGCAAATGTGGGCTTCGGGCAGCATCTCATCGACAATCTCGGGGTCGGCAATGAGCGGCAGACAGTCGGGGAGTTCGGTCGAGAGCGAGGCTGCAATGTGGCAGCCCAGATTGCAGACATGCTGGCGAGGGGCGGTGCGGGTGTCGAGGAGCATTTGTTCGTTGATGCGATACACACCGGCAGGGATGGGTTTGGTGAGACCGCCACGGGCGATGACGGCATCGAAAGCAAAGGGAATGTTTTCGATTTCGAGAGCGTGGAGGATGTCGTCGCGCCGCGTGGGGAGTTGCTCGAAAGCATTGGCAAAGGGTGCGAGATCGTCGGGGGTGTAGGGAATGGACTTGATGAGGAGGGGCTTTTCATCGACAAAGACTCCCATTTTCGTACTGGTCGATCCGGGGTTGATGGCAAGAATTTTCATGTTTGGTTTGCTTTGTTCGTTTCGATTTCGGCCAAAAGTTGTTTTTAGGTGAGAGGGCATTGCAGGGCAGCCAGTGCCAGACTGTTGATTTTGGTTTCGATGGTGTCGCCGCGGGAGGTGAGCACCACGGGAGCCGAAGTGCCGCAGAGCATGGAGGCCGAGGTGCTGCTTTGCGGGAAGTATTGCAAAGCTTTGTAGAGGATGTTTCCGGCTTGGATGTCGGGCATGAGGAGAATGTCGGCTTCGCCTTCAAGGCAGCTTTTCAGCCCTTTGTTGGTCAAAGCCACCGGCAGAATGGCGCAAAGTAAATCCATAGGGCCGTCGAGCAGCACCGACCCAAATTCACCCTGTGCCGCCTGTGTTTTCAGTGTTTCATAGTCGAGGGTGAGCGGAAATTTCTCGTTCACCTTTTCGGTGAAATGAAGCAGGGCTATCCGTGGTACTTCGATGCCCAGTGAGCGCGCCACGGCTGTGGTGTAGCGGATTTGTGCCGCCCGCTGTTCGAGGGTGGGAAAGGGGATGACGGCCACATCGGAGAGAATGAGCAGACGATCGGTTTCGTTGGTTTCAAACACGGCAACGTGGCTGATGACGTTGCCTTCGGGGCGCAATCCATAGGTTTTGTTGAGCACTTCATGCAGCAGGTCGTCGGTATTGACCATGCCTTTCATCAGAATGTCGGCCTCCCCGTTGTGTACCAGTTGTACGGCCTGTCGAATGGCATCGGCAGCTGTGGAAGCGGGTCTTCGCTCAATGTGTGCCGACACTTCGGGCGAAAGATTGAGGAGTGTTTTTTCATGAGTTTCTCCCACCAAAACGGCATGGATAAAGCCCATCTCAACTGCTTCGACCACCGCCCGCAGGGTGTGGCCGTCGGAAGGATGACACACGGCCACGCGGGCACGCCGAGGCAGTGTCTGCAAGCGGTCGTACAAATCAAGGAAAGAGGAAATTGTCGACATCGCAAAGGTGATTTTAGGGTTAGAGGTCAAAAAGGTCGTGCTTTTACGCATCGTGTAGAATAGTCGGGAATAAGGTGTGAAAGCATGGCAAATATAATAATAACTTACGAAAGTGATGTACTTTTCTGCTGAAATTTTGTTTTTTCTCTTTGTAGTGGGGAAACGCATTTTGGTGAGAGTGAACTGCTTGGAAGAAATGAAAAAAACAGAAATTCTTTGGAGAAGTCTTGTTTATCCTGCTGAGGTACGGCTTTTGCTCTTGCTTATTGTGAACTCCTGCTTATGGCTGCTAAAATAACGTCTTCAAAAAACTGTTTTTCCATTGGTAAAATAGCCGCTGACTTGAAGTATAAGGCAAAAATAGCGAACATGAGCATCAGAAAATCAGAAATAAAGCGGTATCTTGCATTTTTTAGGAGTAAAATAGCATAAAAGTTTGGGTAAGTTATAAATTCTATGTAGCTTTGCGGGCTAAAGTATTTTACGAAATGTAATATACACTATTGTTTTTCTACGATCTAATCTAAAATCCTGTATTAAAATCATGAAAAAAGAACTACTCACCGGCGCGTTGTGCTTAATGGCGGCTTGTGCTTGGGCACAAGGTGAAAACACCACCAACAAGATGGACAACCGATTGGAACAGTTGGTGCAAAACTACCGCCAACATGTGAAATCAAAAACTCAGAACCGTTCTATCCTCAAAAGTCAGGGACAGCATTTCTCAACAGCTGCTGTCGTGAGCCTGACGATAAGCACCCACGACGGACAGGCACAGACTGTGGCCGATGCCATCGTAGCCGCCGGTCATTCGGCCACGAAAATTACTGACAAGTTTCTCGTGGCACGTGTGCCGTTGAATTATGTCGAACAACTCACAGCAATGCCCGAAGTGAAAAACGTCGCACTTTCGCGCAAACACAAGCCTCTGCTCAACAAAGCCCGTGCGGCAACGAATGTCGACAAGGTGCGCAGCACGAGCGAGTTTACCACTCCGTTTACGGGTAAAGGTGTTGTGCTGGGCGTCATCGACCAAGGTTTCCAATACGACCACATTGCCTTCCAAAAGGAGGGTAAATCGCGCGTGGTACGTGCGTGGGATCGCAGCAACCCTAAGAAGATTACCCGACCTTCCGAAACATTGCCCAAGAACGAAACCGAAGGTTCGCACGCCACGCACGTGACGGGTATTGCCGCCGGCACGGATGTGGGCAACAACTTCGGTGGAGTGGCTCCCGATGCGGAGTTGGTATTGATTTCTTCCAGTTTAGATGCTGCTGAAGTGGCGGAAGATGTGGCTTATATCAAGACGTTTGCCGAAACCCAACACAAGCCTTGGGTGGTGAACATGAGCTTTGGTTCGCAGATGGGTGGACACGATGGTACCGATCCCACAGAAAACGCGACCAGTTCACTGACTGGCAAAGGCGGATTGATCACCGCAGCCATGGGCAACGAGGGTGAACAGCGCATACACGGTACCGCGGTGGTACAACCGGGAGAAACCTACTACTTGGTGGTTGAACCCGATGTGCTCGATGCCGAACTTTCCGACGTGTTCTATGGTATTTGGGGACAGACCAACGATGGCAAAGAGCATTTCAAATTCACCCCGATGCTTTGTGTGGATGAAGAAATTTTCGATGCTAAACAAGGATTTTGGGATGAGGCGCTGAAGCGCAACTCCAAAAATGAGGCCCTCGCAGAGCATTATAGCGGCATCGAAGACGGAAGTCATAAGCAGTTTTTCCAAGGTTACTATACTTACAAAGATTTCAGCGAGAAAGCCATTGAGTACCATAAATTAGACGCTGATGCCGATGTTCAACTGATGCTCAAAATCGAACTGGCGTCTGGTGAAACCCAACCCCAAACTTTCCATACTTGGATGGAGAGCTATTACGGACACATCTCTAAAACCTCTTTCGAAGGTAAGCTCATGGTGAAGGGCGATAGCGAATACCTCTGCGGACAAGGTGGAGCGAGCATTCCCAAAGCGATTGCTGTGGCCTCCTTCAACACGGCCGACCGCTGGAAAGCTGTCCTTGAAAATAACGATGAGTATAAAACGCAATCGGGCAAACTCCACGACATCAGCTCTTTCTCCAGCCATGGTCCTTCGCTTGATGGCGCCTACAAACCTGCTGTTGCTGCTCCGGGCAGTATCTTGTCGAGCGCAGTGAACAGTTCAGACAAAGAGTGGGAGCGCGAAAAAGGAAAGATTGTAGACCCCTTTATCACTCATGTAAAGACCATCAACAACAAGCCTTATTATTATGGGGCGATGGAAGGCACTTCGATGGCTTCGCCCTTTATGGCCGGTGTGCTGTGTCTGTGGTTGCAGGCTAATCCTGAACTGGACTACGACGATATTATCCATGTCCTCAAAACAACTGCACAGCACGATGAGTTTGCCAAAGACAAGGAATGGAATCCTACGTGGGGCTTTGGTAAGGTCGATGCTTACGCAGGGTTGAAAGAAGTGTTGCGTATGGCAAAAACCACGGGTGTTGAACGTGTCAATAACTCCGATGCTCCTGTGTCTATCCAAAAGACCGATGAGGCTTGGCGCATCCTTTTCAACAACGCAGAGCGATATGCCGAACTGCGTCTGTTCAATGCCGAAGGTAAACTTCTCTCTTCGCGCCGTATGGAGCAGGTGCAGCAAGGCGACGAAACGATGCTCAGTTTCGAAGGTCTTTCGGCCGGAGTTTATCTCGTCAATCTTCGTACAGCAAGCAGCAACACGACCCAACGTGTACTGGTGAAATAAGGCGGATGACCTAAACTTAAAAACGACCGCGTCAGAACGATGAGTTTTGACGCGGTTGTTTTTAGGTTTGAAAGGAGAAGGACTATCGACTCCAAATGTGCTGAAAAATGGTGTGGCTGGCTCCAGCATTGTCGTGGATGTAGGTACCGGCAGCGTGCCCTGCTTTTTCGATGCGTTCGGGATGGGCAAGGAAGTCATCGATCAAAGTGGTGAAATCGCTGGTATTGTGGACTTCAAAAGCACCACCGCGAGCAAGGAGATCTTGTGCTTCGCGAAATTTCTTGTTGTTCGGCCCAAACATCACGGGCACACCATATACGGCTGCTTCGGGCACGTTGTGGATGCTCACACCGAAACCACCGCCGATATAGGCCACGCGGGCGTAGCGGTAGATGGAAGAGAGCAGACCGTAGTTGTCGATAATCAGGCAGTCGTAGCGCGCTGCTTCCTCGGGGGTGGTTTGGGAATAACGCACGACGGGACGCTCTATCTTTTGTTCGATTTCCCTGAGGTGTTGTTCGCTCACCACGTGAGGCGCAATAACGATACGCAGACCGGGGTGGCGGTTGAAATAATCGATAATCAAATCTTCATCGGGCTGCCAAGTGCTGCCTGCCACCAGCACATCATACCGGCCGGCAAAGGCTTCTACCACCGGCAGCGGACGTGCGGCATTGTGAATATCAATCACACGGTCAAAGCGGGTATCGCCGACGATGGTTACATTCTCTTTCACCCCGATGCCGGAAAGGAGTTGGCGAGATACTTCGTTTTGCACGAAAAAGTGGGTGATGCGTCGCAGACAGCGGGCATAGTTGCGGCCGTACCAACGGAAGAACACTTGGTTGGGGCGAAAAATGCTGCTTACGCTGTAGATGGGGATGTGGCGTTGGTGGAGCACATCGATGTAGTTGCGCCAAAATTCGTACTTAATCAGTACAAGCATTTCGGGTTGTGCTGCTTTGATGAAACGACGTACCGCCGTGGGGGTGTCGAAAGGCAGGTAGCACACCACATCGGCCACATCATAGTTTTTACGCACTTCGTAGCCCGAAGGAGAAAAGAAAGTGAGCAAAATTTTGCGATGAGGTTGCTCGCTGCGCAGGCGCTCTATGAGCGGCCGCCCTTGCTCAAATTCACCCAGCGAAGCGGCATGAAACCACACATAACGCTCTCCTTCACGAATTTGGTGGTGAAGGATGCGCCATGTTTCGTGGTGACCGCGTATTATGAGTCCCGCTTTCTTATGACCGAAACAGGCTAAGAGACGCACGATGAAGGCATAAAGATAAATGCCGAAACTGTACATAGGTTAAGGGTCGGAGGATCGAGAGTTAGAGTTGGTCGATGGCAAATCGGATGCGGCGGAGCGTTTCCTCCTTACCTAAAAATGCCGAAAGTTCATACATGTCAGGGCCTTTGCCTTCGCCCACGAGGGCTACGCGCCAAGCATTCCAGGGTTTTGCTCCTGAGGCTTCACACCAAGGATCGATAACGGCCTTTTGCGATTCTACGCTGAAGTCGTCAAGCCCTTCGAGCAGACGAGCCACTTCGCCCATCACGGCGGAAGAGTCGTCTTTCCAGTTTTTCTTGACAAACTTGTCTTCTTTGTTGAACGTGGTGGGTGCGGTGAAACAGAAGTCGCAGAGCGGCCACAGGTCGGCAATGAAACTCACGCTACGCTTCTTCATTTGTCCGCTTTGTGCATCAACGTACTCCACATTCTTTGTTTTCATCATGTCGATGACTGTCGCCGCACGTTCGGGAGTGGTGCTGATGCCGTGTGCAGCCAGCAATTCCACAAATGCAGGGGCCAGTTTCAATGCGGGAGTCGAGAGGAGATATTCGCGGTTGAACCACCAACCTTTCACATAGTCAAACTTTGCACCGGCCTTTGAGCATTTCGACAAGTCGAACTTTTGGATGAGCTCGTCCATCGAGAGCAGTTCGGTGTCGTCGCCGGGATTCCAACCTAAGAGCGCGAGGAAGTTGACCACAGCTTCGGGCAGATAGCCGCTTTCACGATAGCCGGAACTGACGCTGCCGTCTTCGCCGTGCCATTCGAGGGGAAACACCGGAAAACCCAGTTTGTCGCCGTCGCGCTTCGAGAGTTTACCATTGCCCGTAGGCTTGAGCAGGAGGGGAAGGTGGGCAAATCGGGGCATCGTGTCGGCCCATCCGAAGGCGCGATAAAGCAGCACATGGAGGGGAGCCGAGGGCAACCATTCTTCACCGCGAATCACGTGGGAGATTTCCATCAAATGGTCGTCTACAATGTTGGCCAAATGATAGGTGGGCAGTTGGTCGGCACTCTTGTAAAGCACTTTATCGTCGAGAATGGAGGAGTTGATGACCACATCGCCTCGAATGATGTCGTTGACGTGTATGTCCTCTCCGGGTTCGATTTTGAAGCGCACCACATACTGTTCGCCACGGGCAATGCGGGCTTCCACCTCAGCTGCATCGAGCGTGAGGGAGTTGGTCATCATGCCGCGCGTTGTGGCGTCGTACTGGAAATTGGCAATTTGTTCGCGTTTCTCGTTGAGCTGTTCCGGAGTGTCGAAAGCGATGTAGGCCTTTCCTTCGGCCAAGAGTTGATCTACGTATTTTTTGTAAATCTCCCGACGTTCGCTTTGGCGATAAGGGCCTTTGTCGCCACCGAAAGTTACGCCTTCGTCAAATTGGATGCCGAGCCAGCGAAAGGACTCAATGATGTACTTTTCCGCACCGGGTACAAAGCGATTGGAGTCAGTGTCTTCGATGCGGAAAATGAGTTTACCTCCATGCTGGCGGGCAAAGAGGTAGTTATAGAGTGCAGTGCGCACACCGCCAATGTGGAGCGGACCGGTGGGAGAGGGTGCAAAACGCACGCGAACATTGCTTACTGACATATCGTAAAAATATAAATTGATTTCAATCTGCAAAATTACATTTTAATAAGGGAAAAGCCAAATTTTGGCTCTGCTTTCTATATTGAAGTCGTAGGTAGTCAATTGTACAGTATCGTCAATCGGGAAAGCACATTACTGAACATCGGCTAAAAAAATATATTGCTGTCTAGTAAAAGTTTTTCAAAAGACAGCATATCCTCACGCTAAATTTTGGAAGACCTTTTTTGAGAAAGAATCGGCGCGCAACAAATGGAATCAGAGAGCGAAAATCCTCTCGCGCGCACGCGCGCATCCCTTGCAAAATGTGTTTTTATCCTTCACTTCCTTCACCGAATAGGTTATCTACTTGTCAAACAAGTGATTATGGGTGAAGGATTTTGAAAAATAAATCCTTCGTTTTACAGACGTTTTCTCGCCACGGCATTGCTCAAAACTCATGCTTCGTTTTGGCACTGCTCGTCCAGCTGAACGAAGACGTTCACCGAGGAGGGGGATTTTGAGAGAATGGCCGCTGTGGTGAAGGAAGTGAAGGATAAAAACACGAATGTGCTGTAATGTATGCGCGCGTATGCGTGTGTGCCGAGGGTGAGCATTTTTCTCAGAGGTAGTTTGATTTAGATAGGAGCTAAGAAAAACTACCTCTGAGGTAGATTGACTCACATCGTTCGGAGGAAGTTGAAATGTTAAAGTCGTGTTAAAGTTGAGGCTTTGTGGTAAGAATCGAAGGTGAGATGTCTATATATAAACAGGAGGCTTCTTTTTTTACAAAGAAAGCCCGAAGTCCTATTTTAAGGGCTTCGGACTGTTATTTTTTGTAGTTTTGAAGTTTACCGGACAGCAATAAAAAGAGTAGACTCGACCGACAATCTACGGAGGAAGAGGTTGAAGGACGAGTCTACGAGTTATCTTACTTCGATGCGGGAGCGACCATCGCCGCCGCATTTGATGACGCGGATTTGAGGCGATATCTGCGAACGGATTTGCTCGGTGTGGCTCACCACGCCCACCTTGCGCCCTTGATGGGCTTCGAGTGCCGATAGGGTAGTGAGCACCAAAGCGAGAGAGTCTTGGTCGAGATTGCCAAACCCTTCGTCGATGAAGAGGCTGCCGATGTTGAGCGTGTGGCAGGAAAGGGAAGCCAAACCGAGGGCTAAAGCCAGCGATACGATGAAGGTTTCGCCACCGGAGAGGGAACTGACGTAGCGGTGCTCATCGAGCATATCGTGGTCGATGACTTCGAGCACAAGACTGCCTTTCAGCACTTGAAGTTCGTAGCGTGGAGAGAGTTGCCGCAGGTGATAGTTGGCGTGCTCCACGAGGATGGCGAAGGTGAAACTTTGCGCCATGTCGCGGAAGCGCTTGCCGTCGGCCGAGCCAAACATTTCGCTGAGTCGGCTCCACTCGGTGGCGTTTTCGTTCGCTTTTCGGAGTTGCTCTTCAAGGGCTTGTGCCGCGGTCAAACTATCGTTGTGGCGGGCAATGATGCGATGAATTTCACTCAATTCGCCATCGAGTTGCTTGATTTCGCCATCGAGTTGTTCGCGGGTGGCGCGAAGAGCGTCGGGCTGATCTTCTTCGCACTCCGAGGGGCGGGAGGGTTGTGCGGTGAGTGCCAGATAGTCGCGTTCGGCCACGTCTTTTTCCTGCTGCGCGAGCAGGAGTTGTTGGCGACACTGATTGAGGTTGTTTCGCAAGGCATTCCAGTCGCGAGGGTCGGCAAAGATGTCGGCCAGTTGTGCGGTTTGGAGGGGAGCATGGGAGAGGTTGTAGCGTGCAATGTCTTGGTCGAGCTTCGTGGAGCGCTGACGCAGGGTTTCCTCTTGGGCTTGTCGGGTGGCCGTGAGGTTGTCGCGCTTCCCTTGCAGGTGGCGCTGTGTGAGGTTCAGCTGCTCGCACTCGCTGAGCACGTTATTGTAGTGCGTGGTGGCCGCTTCGATGGCGTTTTGCAACGACTGTGCCACGATGGCGGCCGAACTATCGCCAAAGAGACGTCGCAGTTGTTCGTGCCTGTCGTTAAGTTCTTGTTGGATGCGGTCGCGCTGTTCGCGGTTGAGATTGACCTCAACGCGCATTTCATCGACACTGCTGCCGAGGCTGTCGATGCGTGTGGTGAGGATGGTTTGCTCGTTCCGAAGGGTGGACAGTTGGGTCGCGATTTTGTTCCACTCAGTGTAGATTTCGGTGAGGTATTTGCAATAATCCTCAATGTTGCTGTCGCGCCATCCGCTGACAGTGACGACATCGTCCAAGTCTTTGTAGAATTGTTCGAGTCGGGCATCGCTTTCGACCATCTGATGATGGGTAAGGGTGATGCGTTCGCGGGCAACTTTGAGACTGAGGTTGAGTTCCGAGAACTGCTGCTCACCGGTGGCGATGTGCTGTTCGAGTCGGGTCATTTGCTCATCGGCCTCTTTCATGAGTCGGGTCTGATAGTCGTAGACGCTGATGTTCTTTAAGATGGTGTCGAGCTTACGATTGGCCGAGTCGATGAGCATCTCTATGGTCGTGGTGCGTGCATCGCGATTGACGGTGGGGGTGCATTCTGCAAAAGAGCCATCAAGAGCAGCACAGAGTTGCCAATCGGTTTCGAGTTGGCCGAGTTGCTGTTTGAGGAGTTGGAACGTGTTGCGTTCGGCCGTGAGTGCCCCTTCGCTCAGAGAAATGGTTTCTTTGAGTTGTGCCACAGCCTCTTGCTTCTGCTCATAGTCGTGTTCGGCGGCGAGATAGTCCTTTTCGAGTTGGCTTTGGGTTTCGCCCGAGGCTTGTTCCATCTCGGTGTGGTAGGGGTGGTGAGCACTGCCGCAAACAGGACAGGGAGTACCTTCCTTGAGTTTTGCACGCAGTTGCTTGATTTCTTCCACCTGCGAGAGCGTAAACGTCTTGCTGAGCGTCATGTAGCGGTTGCGGAGGGTGGTCTCTTCGTTCACGAGACGCTTCAAATCTTCGCGTTTTTGTTCCAACTGTCGCGTTTTGCGTTCAATGTCGGCACGAAGATTTTCGACCTGCGTGTAGCTTTCCACAAGGCGGCTCCAAAGTCGGCGTGCCTCTTTGAGCCCCGTGAGTCGCTGCTGAGTATCGTTTTTAGCCGCATGGAGGAGGGTGTCGTCGAGGTCGTTGATGGTCTGCTGGTGCATGAGTTTCGACGAGGAGAGCGCCGCTATTTTGTCCTTTTGCTCCTGTAGGCTTTTTTGAGCCTTTTCGCAGTGGGCGGCGAGGTCGCTTTGTTGACGGGTACTGAGGGTGTAGTCGGCGTGTAGTTGCTCGTTTTTGACCACCTCGGCATTGTAGAGCGTGAGTTTGTCGGTAACGGCTTGGAACTGCTCAAAGATGCTTTGGTGGACGGCTAACTCCTGCCGACGCAGGTTGAGCGTTTCGAGGCGCTGTTTGAGTTGTTCGGCCTCCGCTTTTTGGCGCTGCAAAGAGGCGCTGCGCTCTTCAAATCGCTGTTGCGACTGACTGAGTTTTTGTTGGGCGTCGTTCAGGCTCTCGGTGATGGTTTTGATTTCGCCATGAATGGCATAGCCCTGCTCAATGTCGGGCTGTTTGAGCCGCAACTGGGTTTCGGCATCGGCTTTGCGCTCCTGTGCTATGAGGAGTTGCTTGTTGAGTTCCGTTAGTTGAGTTTGCAGTGCTTCAGCTTCTCGGTTGATGGTCTGCTCTTCGGCTTTGAGTTGAAGGATACCGCTGCGATTTTCGTTGATTTGCTCAAAGAGAGAGCGGAACATCTGCACGGAGTCGAAGCGTTCGAGTTTCTGCTCTTCACCGCGTTGTGCCAAATAAGTTTTGTTGATTTCGGCCAAGGCCGTGTTAGCCTTGTCGAGGCGTTCGTGCAGGAGCTGATGTCGGGTGTGCCATTCCAGGAGGGTGTCGATGTTGAGTTGTCGGCTGCGGCGATCGGCAATGGTGGCGGTGAGGTGGCTGATGCGCTCTTGGTGTTGCTGCACCTCAGCATCGCAGAGACGCCAGCGTGAGGCTTCGTCGCGGCGCGCATCGAGTTTGGCCACCGCTTCTCCGGCCTCTCTGGAAAGGGAGAAAATCTGTTGGGAAATGCGGGCGTAGATGGCGGTTCCGGTGAGTTTTTCGAGGAGTTGGCTTTTGTCTTTGCTGTCGGCTTGGAGGAAAGTGGCAAAACTGTTTTGCGCCAAGAGAACGGTGCGGACGAACTGGTCGTAGTCGAGTCCTACGATGCGCTGCACTTCTTGATCAACCTCTTTGATTTTGTCGGCCAACAAGGTTTCTTTCCCCTTCGGCAGCAGTTGATAGAGCGCACGTGTGGGACGGGCGAAGGTGCCGTTGCGCGTGAGGCGCACGCTCCAAAGGGCTTCGTAGCGCTCACCGGTGGGCACGACAAAGCGCACGCGGGCATAGCCCTCCTGCGCACCACGACGCAGGAAGGTGCGGGGGTCGGAGGGGGTGAGTTCGGGCGACTGTTCGTTGCTGCTGTTGGAGAGGTTGGCGCGCACGCCTTCCAAGCGTGGGGCTTTGCCGTAGAGCGCCAGACAGATGGCATCGAGGAGGGTGCTCTTACCGGCACCCGTATCGCCGGTGATGGCAAAAAGTCCTGCCGAGCGCAAAGGTTCGGCAGTGAAGTCGATGGTATGTTCGCCTACAATGGAGGTAAGATTGCAAAGGGTGATGGTTTCGATGGTCATGCGGCAAAGCGGCTATAAGTGGGAAGAGGAGGTGGGTTGTTGGGCTTCGGGATGTTCGGCCATTTGTTCGGCTTGGTGGAAGCGCTCCGCGAGTTGGGACGTCATGGGGGTGCCGTAGCGGTCGGTATAAAACTTTTGGGCGATCTCGAAAGGCGACAACCGGCTGAGATTGCCTTCGAGAGTGGGCAGTTGTTTGAGGGGTGTGGCCGTATGTTGTCGGGCGGTGCCGGTGGTGATGCGACAGAGGCGTACGGCCTTGTTGCGCACGAGTTCAAACAGTTCGTGGCGGAGGTTGGGCTCGGGTTGCGAGAGTTGTAGATTGACTTCGAGATACGGCCATCGGCTGCGGTCGGGCTGTTGGTCGGCAGTGGGAAGGTCGGACAACAACTGTTTCACCTCCTCGGGTTTTCCCGCTCCGCGTTCAGGGACGCTGAGCAGCGTGGCAAGGGGTTGGTAGGCAATGGTGCGATGCTGCTCACGCCCGTTTTCATCTATCTCCACACACATCACCCCATGGCGATATTGGCGTTCGGAGAAAGAGAGCGGAAGGGGGCTTCCGGCATAGCAGATGTTGTCGCGACCCCCTACGGACTGGGCTTTGTGAATGTGACCGAGAGCAACGTAACTATAATCGCGGCCGATGACGGCGGCGTCAATGGCATCTTCACCGCCCACCACGAGTCTTTCGCTGTGTTCACCGCTCGCAATTTCGGCACCGGTGGCATAGAAATGGGCGGCTACGACGATGGGAAGTCGGCGAAAATCGCTCTTTTTCAGGCGTTGATCCAGTTGTTGCAGATAGTGTTTCAAACCTTCAGCCGCACTAAGTCCGGAGGCATAATCGTAAGGACGCAGATAGGGTAGGGCATAGCAGACAACGGCCGCCTCGTTGGTGCCGCGTGGCGATAGAGGAAGGATGAGTTGCTCGAAATCGGGCTGGTTGTCGGCATCGCGGGCGATGGTGCCCCGAACGTAGATGTTGTGTCGGCGCAACAATTCGGCCGCCGCTTCCAGTCGCGCTCCGGAGTCGTGATTGCCCGCCGTGACCACCACTTGCAAACCCTCGTTGGCTTCGACCGTGTCAATGAGAAAATCGAAAAAAAGACGTTGGGCTTCGGCGCCGGGATTGTGGGTGTCGAAGATGTCGCCACTCACAATGAGGGCATCGGCTTGCTCGGTGGCGATGGTCTGTTGCAACCAATGGAGGAAATGCCGGTGTTCCGCTGTGCGGGTATGTTGATGGAAGACGTGGCCGAGATGGAGGTCGGCCGTATGGATGATTTTCATCGTGGAGGAAGGGTTAGGAGCGTGAAATGACGTCTTTTATGAAAGGAGAGAGAAGGGAGGGTGGGGGAGTGATTGAGCGTCAATGAGCGGTGAGCCAGTTTTCCCCACTCCCGCATTCGGCGAGAAGCGGCACGTGCATGGTGTAGGCACGCTCCATCTCCTCGATGACGAGGTCACGGAGGGTGTCGAACTCCTCACGAGGTACGGAAAAGTTGAGTTCGTCATGCACCTGAAGAATCATTTTTGAGCGAAGTTTTTCTTGATGCAGTCGGCGGTCAATGGCAATCATGGCCAGTTTGATGATGTCGGCCGCCGTGCCTTGAATGGGGGCGTTGACAGCATTGCGTTCGGCATAGCCGCGCACGGTGGCATTTCGCGAATTGATGTCGGGCAGATAGCGGCGGCGCTGAAACTGCGTGACGATGTAACCCACTTGTCGGGCGCGCTCGATGCTCTCGTTCATATATTCCCGCACGCGGGGATAGGTAGCGAAATAGCTGTCGATGAGGGCTTTGGCTTCTCCGCGCGCCACGCCCATACGTTCGGCCAGTCCGAAGGCCGAAATGCCATAGATAATACCGAAATTGGCTGTTTTGGCTTTGCGGCGTTCGTCGCGATCCACCTCTTCAATCGGTTTGGAGAAGATGCGTGCTGCTGTTGCGGCATGGATGTCGCGCCCTGCGTTGAAGTCGGCAATCATATTTTCGTCACCGCTGAGGTGAGCCATGATGCGCAGTTCGATTTGGGAATAGTCGGCACTGAAAAAGACGCATCCTTCTTCGGGAATGAAAGCACGGCGGATTTCACGCCCGTCTTCTCCGCGCACAGGAATGTTTTGCAGGTTAGGGTTGGAAGAAGAGAGGCGACCGGTGGCCGTAACGGCCTGATTGAAAGAAGTGTGTACGCGTCCCGTTTCGGGATGAATGAGGCGAGGCAACGCTTCTACATAGGTAGAAAGGAGTTTTTTCAACCCGCGGTGTGCCAAAATTTTTTCCACGATGGGATGTTTGGCGCGGAGCGATTCGAGCACATCTTCCGAGGTGGAATACTGCCCCGTTTTGGTCTTTTTGGCCTTGTCGCTGATGTTGAGTTCGTCGAAGAGGACTTCACCCACCTGCTTAGGCGAGGTGATGGTAAATTCGTGTCCGGCGAGAGCATAGATTTCCGCTTCGAGTTGCTGCATCCGTTCTTGAAACTGCCTTTCGGTTTCTTTGAGCGCTTGGGTGTCGAGGCACACGCCGTTTTGCTCCATACGTGCCAACACGGGCATAAGGGGCATTTCGATGTCGTGAAACACGCCCTCCACTTCGTTCTGCCGCATTTCGGCTTCGAGGAGGGGTTTGAGCGCCAGCGCAATGTCGGCATCCTCACACGCATAATCCACAATGGCTTTTGGTTCGAGTTCGGCCATGTTTTTTTGTGTGCGACCTGTCCCAATGAGTTGGTCGATGCGGATGGTGCGATAGTGGAGGTAAATTTCGGCAAGGTGATCGAGGTTGTGCCGCTGTTCGGGTTGTACCACATAGTGGGCGAGCATCGTGTCAAAAAAAGGTGCGCGCATCGTGATGCCGTAATGGGAAAGTACGGTGAGGTCGTATTTGAGATTTTGCCCCACTTTCAAAATTTGTTCATTTTCAAAAAGTGGACGCAGGGCATCGACAAATGATTGGGCTTCAGTTGTTTCACGTGGAACACTGACATACCAAGCCCGCGCCCCTGCCACTGCAAAACTCATTCCGACCAATTTTGCGGCCATCGCATCGACCGAAGTGGTTTCGGTGTCTATTGCTACTTCTTCAAATGTCAAAAGAGTTCTACATAATTCTTCTGCATCTTTCACTGTATCAATAAGATGATACTCATGTGGTCGAGTGGAAATATCTTGATAGTCTGCCTCCGAAACATTTTCCGAACCCTCGGGCGTTTGAACAGGGCTGTATGCGCCCATTGCGCTGAACAAATCCGGCTCGGAAGCGACAGATTTTTTTTCGTTGGTCTCACCATCGATATATCGACGGATGAAACTCCGAAACTCCAATTCTTCAAATATCGTGCGCAATGTATTTTTGTCCGGTTCTTGTCGGGTGAGTGAAGACAAGTCTACTTGAAGGGGTACATCTGTTTTGATGGTGGCCAACACACGGGACAGACGAATCTGCTCAACATTTTCTTCCACCTTTTTCTTCAACGCCCCTTTCAGTTGATCGGTTGCGTTGAGGAGATTTTCAATAGAGCCGAATTGCGCAATGAGTTTGGCGGCCGTTTTTTCGCCCACGCCGGGACAGCCGGGAATGTTGTCCACACTGTCGCCCATCAACCCCAGTAGGTCGATGACCTGTGTGGGCGTTTCGATGCCGTATTTTGCACATACTTCCTCCACACCGAGCCGTTCCAAGCCCGCTGCCCCATTGCCGGGACGGCACATCGTGAGACCCGGGCGCACCAGTTGTGCATAATCCTTGTCGGGCGTAATCATATAGACGTCCAACCCTGCCGCTGCTCCTTGCACAGCCAATGTGCCCACCACGTCATCTGCTTCATAACCAGCCATTTCGATGATGGGGATGCGATAAGCCTCGACAATGCGCTTAATCTGCGGCACTGCCCAACGAATGTCTTCGGGAGTGGCCTCACGCTGCGCTTTGTAGGCAGGAAACATCTCATGGCGGAAAGTCGGCCCTGAAGGGTCGAAGCACACGGCCATCAAATCGGGTTGAAGGGTGCGCAGGAGGTCTTCAAGGGTATTGACAAAACCGAACACTGCCGACGTGTTCTGTCCCTGAGAATTGATACGGGGAGAGCGGATTAGACCATAGTAAGCACGAAAAATGAGGGCGTAAGCGTCAAGGAGTATTAATTTTTGCATGGGAGGAAGTTTTTGAACTTCAAAAGTAGCAAAAATAATCGGTATTCTCCTCTTTTTTTCGTACTTTTGTGCGGTATTTTCTGCAAATTTCATCCCATCTTCTTTATTACCATCCGATGGATGCACTCCTTCAAATCCGACAACCCATTGCTGCTGAACTGGAGCAGTACATTGCTCTTTTCGACCAAGTTTTGGTGCATGACGAGCCTTTCATGAATCAGGCTTTGTCCTATGTGCGCAGTCGTAAGGGAAAGATGATGCGCCCCATCCTCGTGTTGCTCTTGGCGCGCGAAGTGGGTAGTGTCGGGATTTCCACGTTGCGCAGTGCTGTCACCCTCGAATTGCTGCACACGTCCTCCCTTGTCCATGACGATGTGGTGGACGAGAGCAACGAGCGTCGGGGCGTGGCCGCTGTTCACGAGATTTACAGCAACAAAATCGCAGTTCTTTTGGGCGACTACATGTTGGCACAAACCCTCAATCAGTCTGCCCTTACCGGCAATTTGAAGGTGGTTGAGGCTGTATCGCATCTGGGCGCCACCCTTGCCGAAGGGGAGATTTTACAGCTTTCTCATGCCGAAGGTGAAGAGATTTCAGAAGCCACCTACTACCGCATCATTCGCCGCAAAACCGCTGCTCTCTTTGAAGCCTGCGGTACCCTCGCTGCCCTCTCGATGGAAGCCGATACCGATTATCTCGAACGCGTGCGCCGCTTTGGCGATAGGGTAGGGATGTGCTTCCAAATCCGTGACGACATTTTCGATTACTACGATGATGAACGCATCGGTAAGCCCAGTGGCAACGATATGCGCGAGGGAAAACTCACCCTCCCCATCATCTACGCCCTCACCCATACCGCCGATGCCGAGGCTTTGGCTATGGCACAGCGCGTCAAACGAGGAGAAGCCTCTCCGGCCGATATTGCGCAACTCATCGACTTTGCGAAACAAAACGGCGGTGTCGACTATGCCCGCCAGCGGATGGAGGATTTTCGAGCAGAATGCCTCGATTTGATGGCCGACTTCCGCAACGAAGAGGTGCGCACCGCCCTCACGCGATATGTCGATTTTGTGATTGGAAGAGAATTGTAAAATACACTTCGTGCCGACTTTTGGCAAGTATATTCTTGCCAAAAGTCGGCACGAAGTGTGTTTATTGAAAACGAAGAGTTTCCTGTAACATTCCCCATGACGGGTTTAGACAGATTGTGTAAGAATACCTATAAATGGGTATTGTGCACCTTCTTTCGATGGTCTACCTTTGCACACGATTATAATTTAACTCTAAAAACCTCTTATGTAAACCAAACTTCTTTTCTTTTCTCTGATTATGGGAAGTGCATTGCTTTCTTCTTGTCAAGATAATGATGAGATTCAGCTTCCAAAGGATAGCACCAACAAGGTATCTACGGAGATATCTAACTTTATGGTTTCTCCTGAAGAAGCAAAACAATCTGTTGTTGATTTTATGACTGATAGTGAGCGTAAATCGCGAGCTACGGGAGATTTCTCTCGTGAAGTAGATTCTGTACTTGATCTTTCGACACTCCCTAAAACTCTTTCAACGACTCCCTTTGTAGACGGAGTGGGTAAAGACTTTTATGTAGTTACTTTCAAAAATAAGAAAATGGATTATGATACTAACCCCTCCTATTTCGTTGTACGCCCTAAATAAGCGATTTATGAAGTCACGGTTCTCTCTCTTTTCCCTGCTTGTCTGCTTGCTCTCCTTGTGCTGGTCTTGCGTGGACTCTCATGAATCGGCCTATCCTCAGAAAAAAGAATTGCAGTTTACTGCCGAAGGCGGTCAAGAAAAGGTGGCATTTAATTCTACGCGTACAGACAAGCTGGTTAATAAAAAGGTTGATTGGAACTTTCATGGTGTGTACCTCTATACAAATAAAGGAACTCAGGAAGAGCTGACTATGGGCGAGTATACTCCCTTAAAACTAAAAGAAGAAATGTTGTCGGATGGTTCCTACAAGGTAGATGCAGGCTGGGTGAAATTCTACTATCCCAATACAAAGCACATGATGCGGGTCGAGGTAGAACCTAATCCTACCGACCAACCACGAAAAGTATACTTTTACGCACACTGGTATGAAAATGGTTTTTCTTTAGGGGTTACCCAATCCGGAAAGCTTCAACCATAACGAATCAAATATAACAAAGCGCGGAAGCCGTAGACATCCTACAGCTTCCGCGCTTTGTTTTGTTGGGGGAGGGCGGTGGTTTAGTAGTTACCGCTCATACCGAAAGGAGCAATCTCCTTGCCTTCGATGGCCGAAGCGAGAAGGTTGGCCAAACGGCTGGTTCCGATGCGGAAATGTCCGTCACGGCAGAACTCTTCGCCGAGGGTTTCGGCCACGATGGTATAGAAGTCGATGGCTTCGTCCACCGTTTTGATGCCGCCCGCTGCTTTGAAGCCCACGAGGCGACCTTCCTGCTGGTGGTATTCCTGAATGGCATTGCACATCACGAGGGCAGCTTCCGGTGTAGCCGCTACAGGGGTTTTACCCGTAGAGGTCTTGATGAAGTCGGCACCGGCATACATCGAGAGCAGCGAAGCCTTTTTGATGTCGGAGGCGTTCACGAGTTCGCCCGTTTCAAGGATGACTTTGAGGGCATGATCTCCGCACACCTCTTTGAGTTCGGCAATCTCGTCGGCACAGGTTTCGTAGTCGCCGCTTTGGAAAGCACCTACGGAAAGCACCATGTCGATTTCGTCGGCACCATCGCCCAAAGCCAAGGCCGTTTCCACGGTCTTCACTTCGAGGAAGGTTTGCGAGGCAGGGAAACCACCGCTCACACAAGCCACCTTGACGCCGTCGGCTTCGAGGTTTTGGCTCACGGTGCTTGCAAATCGGGGATAAACGCAAATCGTGGCAATGGGGGGAAGATCGGGGTGGCTGTCGCTCCAACGGTTCACACTTTCGGTGAAGTTGAGTACCTTCTCATGAGAGTCGGTGATGGTGAGTGTGGTGAGTTCCACGGTGCTGAGGAGCGTGCGGAGCACTTCGGGCGTGTTGTACTTCTCACGGTGCTTGGCGATGATGTCGCGCACGGTTTCCGTCACACGTTCGTCGCTCAGATTGAGTTCATACTTTGCAAAGACTTGTTCGTACTTGTCGAGCGCCGTTTTGTGCTCGTGCTGGTGGTCGTGACCGCAGCAGTGATTGTGTTCTGCCATAATTGTAGAATCTATCGTCTTCCTTCTGCCCCCGTGTGAGAGAAGGTCGGCGATGTGCTTTTGAAGTTGAAGATTGGTTTTCCGCTCTTCCCACGGGGGGAGAGAAGGGTGGGGTTTAAGGTTTCCTCTTTTCGGGTGGCGGAACATGACGGTGGAACGCCTGTCATTGCCTACCCTTATGGGTACTCAGTGCACAAAAGGAGTGTGGCTGAGGCTTATTCACGGTTGCGTGAGTCGATGCAGATGGTTACGGGGCCGTCGTTGAGCAGCGATACTTTCATTTCTGCGCCAAATCGGCCCGTTTTAACGTCTTTCTCCATCGCAGTGGAGAGTTGCTCCACAAAGGCTTCGTAAAGCGGTACAGCGATGGCGGGAGGGGCTGCACGGATGTAACTGGGGCGGTTGCCCTTGCGGGTAGAGGCCATGAGGGTAAACTGGCTGACGACCAAGACCTCGCCCGAGACGTCGCGCACACTGAGGTTCATCACCCCCGCAGCATCGTCGAAAATGCGGAGATGGGTGATTTTTTGCACAAGATAGTTGATGTCGTCCTGCTCATCGCTCGGCTGAATGCCCAAAAGAATGAGCAGTCCGGTGCCGATTTGGCTGTGCATTTCTCCGTCAATACACACTTGGGCGTGTGCTACGCGTTGGATAACCACTCTCATCTTTTCGGCTGTAAATAGATATTCTGGTGAGCAAAGTTAGGCATTTTCTTTGAGATTTCGCATCGCTTTTTGGAAAATTGTTGTTCACCGGCTTCTCCGCCTCTGCAAAATCCCGCGCACTGCCCCACTTGTTTTGCTTGATAGAACTGATTAAACCCTTGTTTCCTGCCTCTCCCTATTCATATATAGACATCTCATCTTCGATTCTTACCACTAAACCTCGACTTTAACACGAATTTAACAGTTTGGGGCGGCTTTTTCATCGGGTAGGTGCCAGTTCTCGCGTGCACATAGAAGTATTCAAGTGGGGCTTACGGCGATTTGCCTAATGTTTTTTTAGGCTATCGTCGCTCTTCCTGCCATCTACCTCAGAGGTAGTTGAATTTACCTCAGACGTAGAGAAAACTACCTCTGAGCTGCGCAGTACAACTTCCCATCTTTTCTTCTCTCCCTCGCGCGCGCATACATTACAGCACATTCCTGTTTTTATCCTTCACTTCCTTCACCTTTTCTGATTAATGTTCTGTAAAACAGTTTGTTGAGATGTAACCTCTTGTTTGACGCCGCGGATGAGCAGTCGGAGAGGGAGTTTCTTTCTTTTTTACTAACGCCTTGCGGGTGAATGTTTCTCTTTGGAAAACATTCACCCGCAAAGTGTTGATAAACAGTGAGAAAACTACACTGGTGAAGGATTGAAGGATAAAAACCTGCACTATAAGGTGGGATGTGCGCGCGCGTGAGGGTGGGGCAGTGGGGCGGTCTTTCGGAAGGCAGGTCGTTGCCCTCTTCTTTGTCGTCTTCGGCTTCCTTGCACCTCTTTGAGGGAGATGAACATCGCTCCGAACTGTTAAATTCGTGTTAAAGTCGAGGTTTAGTGGTAAGAATCGAAGTCGAGATGTCTATATATCTATGAGGGGCTTTGTTCGGAAAGGGGGGAATCGAAAAGCAATTATTCCGTGTGGAGTTGGCGGTAGATGCTTTCGCCTCGCTTCTCACCGATGAGGGTTTGCAGGTCGGCCAGTGAAGCCGCTCTGATTTTCTTGACGCTGCCCAACTGAGAGAGGAGGAGGGCTTTTGTCTTCTCTCCCAGTCCCTTGATGAGGTCGAGTTCGGAGGCTACTTGGCGCTTAGAACGCTTCTGCCGGTGGAAGGTAATGGCGAAGCGGTGCACCTCGTCCTGCATCCGTGTGAGCAGGTGAAAGAGGGTGCTGTCGGGCTTTACGGCCACTGAAATGGGTGGGTCGCCAAAGAGCATTTCGCGTGTGCGGTGGCGGCTGTCTTTGGCCAGTCCGGCAATAGGGATGTCCAAGTGGAGTTTGTCGACCACCACGCTGCGAATGGCCTCCATCTGTCCTTTACCACCATCGGCAATGATGAGGTCGGGTAGGGTGTCGTTTTCTTCCACCAGGCGGCTGTAGCGGCGTTCCACGACCTCGCGCATCGAGGCGTAGTCGTCGGGACCGATGACGGTTTTGATGTTGAACTTCCTATACCGCTTTTTAGCCGGTTTTAACCGCTCAAACACCACGCAGGCAGCCACGGCATCCTCGCCTGAGATGTTCGAGTTGTCGAAAAGTTCGATGTGGATGGGGAGCTTCTGGAGTCCCAACTGCGTTTGGATTTCCTTCATCAAACGCACTTGTTTTTGCTCGGGATTGAGCTTTTCGGCCTGTTTGAGGCGGTCAAATTTGTATTGTAGCACATTCTGCCGCGAAAGGTCGAGCAGCGTCTTCTTGCCCCCCTGTTGAGGCACGACCTGCGTGGCATAGTTTTCGGGCAGTTCGATGGGGAAGGGAAGTACAATCTCTTTGGAGTGGGAATCGAAGCGTTTGCGCATCTCCACAATACCCAGCGCGAGGAGTTCGGCATCGGTTTCATCAAGTCGCTTCTTAAACTCAAACGTGAACGACTGCGTGACGGCACCATTGACCACGTGGAGAAAGTTGATATAGGCCACCTTTTCGGCACTTTCGATGGAGAATACGTCGATGTCGTAACTCACATTGCTGATGACTTCCGATTTGGCGCGGAAGTTTTCGATGAGATCGTATTTTTGCTTTAGGGCTTGGGCTTCTTCAAAACGCAGGTCGGCGGCCAATTGTGTCATTTCTTCACGCAGGTGGCGCGCCACTTCACGGGTGTTGCCTTTCAAAATCTCCCGACAGGCTTCGATGTTGGCGATGTAGTCTTCATAAGCCTGCTTTCCCACGCAGGGGGCGGCACACTTATGGATATGATAGTCAAGGCACACTTCGTATTTTCCGCTTTCCACCCCTTCGCGCGACATCGGCGTATGGCAGGGACGGGGGTGGTAGAGGCGGCGACAGAGGTCGAGCAGGGCGTGCATCGTGGGCACATGGCTGTAAGGGCCGTAGTAGGTGGCACCTTTGCGGTCGATGTGGCGCGTGGAGAAGATGCGGGGCAGGTATTCCTTGGTGATGGCAATGGAAGGGTAGGTCTTGTCGTCTTTGAGGAGTACGTTGTAGCGGGGACGGTATTGCTTGATGAGGGAGTTTTCGAGCAAAAGAGCATCTTCTTCGCTGTTGACGACGGTGTAGGTGATATTCCTGATCTTTGAAACGAGTACGCGGGTCTTACTGCTCTGTTGGTCTTTGTTGAAATAGGAGGCAACGCGACGCTTGAGGTTCTTAGCCTTACCGACATAGATGATGGTGCCGGTATCGTCGTAATACTGGTAACTTCCGGGCTTTTCGGGCAGATTAAGCACGATGCCTTTCAGGTGTTGCTCAATGGCGTTGCGTTCTTCAGCAGTCATATAAAGCGAAAGAGGTGCGGCGATGGAGCATCACCGCACCGGAAGAAAAAGAAATCAACGGACGTGGATTATTCAAAGAGTGTGAGCAGGGTGGTGATGTCGGCGCGATTGCCGAGAAACTCGCGACCTTTCAGCCCTTCCATACGCAGTTCGATGATGAAATTGACGTAAATGTCTTTCACTCCAAAGGAATCGACAAGGTCGATGGCGGCTTTCATAGAACCACCGGTAGCGAGCAAGTCATCGTGGATGAGTACAACATCCGTGGGGGAGAAAGCATCGGTGTGAATTTCGATGATGTCTTCGCCGTATTCTTTGCCATAGCTCATTTTGCGCGTATTGCCGGGGAGTTTTCCGATTTTACGGCACATCACAAATCCGGCACCCAGTTCGGCGGCAAGGATGGCTCCCATCACAAAACCGCGGCTTTCAATGCCGACCACTTTGGTGATGCCTTTGTCTTTATAAAGGCGTACCATCTCGTCCAGCATTTCGCGGATGCAAAGCGAATTTTTGAAGAGCGTTGAAACGTCCTTAAATTGGATACCCGGCTTCGGAAAATCTGGAATGTTTCTCAAGTGAGCCAGTAACAATTCTTTCTTCATAAGGTGTTGATATTTTGTCTTATAAGTTTATTTTGTTTCACGTGGAACAATGCAATTTTATTTGATTTCAACGGTATTTTTAGCGATTGAATCGTAAAGTAGAGCGATTGGTTTAGCGGCCGAGGAGTACCAATAGCAAAGAGATATCCGACGGAGAAATTCCCGGGATGCGTGACGCCTGTGCGAGCGTTTCGGGATTGATTTGTTCGAGTTTTTGACGCGCTTCTGTCGATAATTGGTGGAGAGAGGCGTAGTCGAAACGATCGCGGATTTTGATGTTTTCGAGGCGCTGCATTTTGTCGGCAAGGGCGCGTTCGCGTGCGATGTAACCATCGTATTTGATGAGTACTTCGGCGGCTTCAAGTACTTCTTCTCGATCGGTGCTGATGGTCTCGATGATGTTGTGAAACTGGTCGAGTGCACCCTCTGCTGAAATGCCGATAAAGTCGGTTAATGACAATTCGGGACGAGCGATGAGTTCGAAGAGTTTCGCACCGCGTGTGAGGGGTTGAGAACTCTTCTGCTCCAAGAGTGGATTGATATGGCTCGGTTTTAAGTTGCACTGGCGTGCGGTATCGAGAATTTGCTCGATGTGTGCTTTCTTCCGTTGAAAGCGTTCACTTCGTTCCGGAGTGGCAAGTCCGAATTTTTCGGCATAGGGGGTGAGGCGCATATCGGCATTGTCCTGACGGAGGAGGATGCGGTATTCCGCGCGTGAGGTGAACATTCGATAGGGCTCGTCAACGCCTTTGCTGATTAAATCGTCGATGAGTACGCCGATATAGGCTTCATCGCGGCCGAGGGTGAAGGTGTCGTTGCCGGTGCAGTGGAGCGCGGCGTTGATACCTGCCACGATACCTTGGCCGGCGGCTTCCTCGTAGCCTGTGGTACCGTTGACTTGTCCGGCAAAGAAAAGACCCCGCACTTTCTTTGATTCCATCGTAGGGTGGAGTTGTGTGGGCTGAAAGAAATCGTATTCGATGGCATAGCCGGGGCGATAGATTTTAATGTCGCGGAAACACGGCATTTTCTTGAGTGCCTCGATTTGGATGTCCATCGGAAGGGAGGACGAAAAGCCGTTTAAGTAGAGCTCGTTGGTATCGATGCCTTCTGGCTCGAGGAAGAGGGGATGGCTGTCGCGTCCTTCAAAGGTGACGAGTTTGGTCTCGATGGAAGGGCAGTAGCGGGGGCCGATGGATTGGATTTGTCCGTTGTAGAGCGGAGAGTCGGCCAACCCCCTGCGAAGCACTTCGTGCACTTCGGCATTGGTGTTGCACGTCCAGCAGTTGAGTTGGGGAAGTGGACGTGCGGGGCTGATGAAGGAGAAGCGGTGGAAGTCGTTCTCGCCGGGTTGTACCTCCATCTCATCAAAATGCACCGAACGGGCATCTATGCGGACGGGAGTGCCGGTTTTCATGCGCTGATGTTCGATGCCGAGCGATTGAATGGAGGATGAGAGTAGGGTAGAAGCCGGTTCGGCACAGCGACCACCGGCCACCATCTTTCGGCCGATGTGCATGAGTCCGTTGAGGAAGGTTCCGGCGGTGATGATGACGGATTTGGCACGGAACTCTGCTCCCCAAATGGTGCGGAGTCCGGTGATTTCTCCGTTCTTTTCGAGCAGTTCACTCACTTCGTCCTGCCAGATGTCGAGATTTTCTGTATTTTCTACATGTCGGCGCCATTTGGTGATGAAGCGTGCGCGATCGCATTGGGCACGTGGGCTCCACATGGCAGGGCCTTTGGAGCGATTGAGCATGCGAAATTGGATGGCAGTGGCATCCGTTACCTCTCCCATCCGGCCGCCGAGGGCGTCGATTTCGCGCACAATCTGTCCTTTTGCAATACCGCCGACAGCAGGATTGCAACTCATTTGCGCTATTTTGTTCATGTCCATCGTAATGAGTACGGTGCGTGCCCCCATACGCGCAGCGGCACTTGCTGCTTCACAGCCGGCATGACCTGCACCCACAACAATGACGTCGTAGTGAAAAATCTGTTCCATAGACTGCAAAGATAGTCATTTTGTGGCAGATAGGCGAAGCCCCAACCGGCTTTTCAAACACAAAAAAACACCTTTGCTGTCTGCTGAGAGGCAAGGCAGCAAAGGTGGAGAAGTGGAAATGTACGATGAAATCGCGAAAAAATGAAAGCTTTGCTTTTCGGAGAGAGAAAGACTCCTTTCGGCAAGAAAATGAAAGGCACGGGAGAAAAAGTGCGTGTTGCTCTATTCTGCGGGAGTCAATCCAAACTTTTCGTTCAGTTCGGCGCAGTCGGACAGGCGGCCGTTGACAATCGCGACGATGTCGGTTTTGGCACGTACGCACAAGGCTTCTTTAGCGTAAGCGGGATCTTTCTCGGCGCGTTGTAGGTCGACAAGGCGCACAATGTCTTGGTGGAAAACATAGCGCAGGCCGTTTTTCTCCATCGAGAGGCGCACTTCAAACCAGTCGCGGGGGCGGAGGGAGGTTTTGAAACGCATCTCCAGATTGGCGACCACCACATCGATGCCGCGGTCGTGGAGTTCGGCAAATTCGATACCCTTGGTTTCGATAAACTCGTGGCGGCAAGCCTCGGTGTAGTGCTGGTACACAGCGTTGTTGACGATGCCTTGGAGGTCGCATTCGTAGTCGCGAACGCGCATTTTGTGAACAAAAATAGGTTGCATTTCTTGTAAAATAGTTGATGTTAAATGGTTGGAGCAGAAATAGGTTGCAGTATCCGCCTTACTGGGAAATGAAGTCAAGTGAATTTGTGTCGGAGATAGAAAGTGCCAAATCGGCAACGGAGACAATCGCGCCGATCGCAGTAGCGCGTTTTGAGGTGAATGAGAGCTTGACTGTCGGCAGCGTGCTGCGCAGTGATGTCCACCTTCTTCCAGTCGCGCACGATGGCGTTCTGTTCCGGGGCAATAGCTTCGAGCCAATCTATCGCGCGTTGGGTGAACGTTTCGTCGTTGTGCCGTCGTCCATAGGTGAACAGGAGAGGAATGATGGCGTTGATGAGCAAAAGGTCGATGGTCGCGTTGGAAAGTTCGGTAGCGGCTGTTTTGGACGTTTTTGTGCGCGTCTTTTCAGAAAAATCGCTGACGCCTGTTGTTTTTGTGCTGTTTGCTGTTTTTGATTTGTCGTCGTATTTCGCCGTTTTATCTGCTTTTTCGCCAAAACGGTAATGGGTAGACCAATAATCTATCGTTTTGATTTTTAATAGGTTGCGAATTTCTTGCAGCGTTTCTGCCTCTTTGATTTTGGAGAAATTTAGTTGCGTAGAACCGTACAACTGTGCCAGTTGTGCGAGCCGTCGGTGGGGAAAGTTCTGCGGACGCAGCCGTAGAAAGCGCCAGTGTGCGTAGTGGATGGGCGTGAGATTAAATTTCTTTTGCAAAAAGCGATATTCCTGTTGTAAGCGATGGAAATACGTATCTTGTCGTTCGGGTGGGGTGGTGTGCTCGTCGAGCAATCCCGCTTGTCCGAAAAAGAACGCTTCCACCTGCAACAGGTTATCGCGATGCTTACCGATGTGCTGTGGGTCGATGGTGGCCGCCCAAAGTTCAAAGGCATCGGTGTTTTTACCAAAACCAAAAGCACGCGCCAAAGTGATGAAGAGAGTGCGCTCCCAATCGTCCGTAAATCGTGCCAACCACTGCTCGATACGCTCCGTTTTCTGTTGCAAACGCTCCAACGCCAAGGCATCGAGCCAACTGTGGACGTGGAGTGCCGGAATGTCGCGAATAACTTTATGGCACGGTGGATATTGCGCTTCTTGTTGGAGCGCAGTAAAAGAAGAGCGGAGGTTGTCGGGGATGGGCAAACACAGTTGTGGAGGCGTGTTTCCCGCAGCATTTCTCACCACACCGTCCAGCGTTTCAACCACGTGCAGCACGACATTATTGTAGTGCACATCCGTTTCATGATGATGTCGATACCAGTCGGTCGCGCGCAGATGGAGTTCCACATTTCCCACCCAAAGTTGGCCGTCCAGTCGGATTTTAGCATTGAAAAAATCCGGTCCGGCATCGGTATTATGCAGACCGGGGTCAATCACTTCCACCACATGACCTTGGTCGGTGTGGAGCGTTCCGAGTGGAAAAATACGATGCTGCCAAACGTAGTGCAGGAGTTGTTCCATAGTCTCGACGTGTGAGGCGGTTATTTCTGCAAATGTATAATTTATTTTCTCAATCTCCAAATTTATACTGGATAAAATAGTATTTAATACAACTTTTTTGTATTCTCCACTTGCGTTTTATTCCTTTTCTCAAGCATCGGCGTTTGCCAACTCGAAAGATATTTGTATTTTTGCTCCATCTACCTCTAAATGACCTACAACTAATCGATTAACAGCCTCTAAATTTCATTTAACCAACGATACGAAACCATGAATCGTAATTCTATCTACGCCCTTCTTTTGATGGCACTGACGAGTAGTGGTGGCGCTCTGGCCGAACGAGTTCCCCTCTCGGGCTACGCCTACCAACCTCAAATCACGGCGCCTCAAGGCAATGAGTGGGAAAGTCCTGAAAAGGTGGCGCTCAACAAGGAGCAGCCCCATGCCTGGTTCTTCTCTTTCGCCAATGAAAAAGAAGCCCTCAACGTACTTCCCGAAAGTTCTTCTTATTGGAAAAGTCTGAACGGAAAGTGGAGTTTCCACTGGGTGGGAACGCCCGAACAGCGCCCTGTCGATTTTTACAAAACCAACTTTGACGTGTCAAAATGGGACAAGGTCGATGTGCCGATGAACTGGAACATTGTCGGTCTGCAAAAGGATGGTACTCAGAAATACGGAACGCCCGTCTACAGCAACCAGCGCGTCATCTTCCAGCACAGCGTAGCCGTGGGCGACTGGAAGGGCGGCGTGATGCGTGAACCGCGCAAAGACTGGCCTACCTATCAGCATCGCAACGAAGTGGGCAGTTATCGCCGCACTTTCACCGTTCCTGAAAACTGGAAAGAGCGCGAAGTCTACCTCAATTTCGATGGCGTCGATTCGTTCTTCTATCTCTATATCAACGGTCGGTATGTCGGTTTTTCAAAAAACTCCCGTAACCTCGCCTCCTTCAACATCACTCCCTACCTCGTCAAGGGCGAAAACGTTGTGGCGGTTGAAGTGTATCGTAACAGCGATGGATCGTTTCTCGAGAGTCAGGATATGTTCCGTCTTCCCGGTATCTTCCGCACGGTTTCGCTCACGGCAAAGCCCAAAGTGCAGGTGCGCGACCTCGTTGCCATTCCCGACTACGACGACCGCTTTGTGAACGCCTCCCTGCGCATCACTGCCTCTGTCGCCAACCTCTCCAAGAAGAATCTGAAAAACCTCACCCTCAGCTACAGCCTCTTCCAAAAGGAACTTTACGGTGAAGCCACTACTTCCGCCGGTATCGTGGCCACCACTACCCCCATTGCCGTGAAAGGCGGCACCGAACAAGACGTGCAATTCATCCTCAACGTCGGCAACGGTGTGAAGCCTTGGAGTGCCGAAGCCCCCTACCGCTATGTGCTGGTGGGCGAACTGAAGGACAAGAAGGGAAATGTGCTCGAAACTTTCTCCACCATCGTCGGCTTCCGCAAAATTGAAATCAAAGACACCCCCGCCGCAGCCGATGAATTCGGCAAAGCCGGTCGCTACTACTACCTCAATGGGAAGACCATCAAGATGAAAGGGGTGAACCGCCACGAAACCAACCCCGAACGTGGCCACGCCATCACGCGCCGCCAAATGGAGGAAGAAGTGATGCTCATGAAGCGCGGCAACATCAACCACGTCCGCAACAGCCACTATTCCAACGACCCCTATTGGTACTATCTGGCCGACAAATACGGTATCTATCTTGAAGATGAAGCCAACATTGAGAGCCATCAATACTATTATGGCGATGCTTCGCTGAGTCACGTTCCCGAATTTCGCGATCAGCACGTGGCGCGCAATATGGAGATGGTGCACGCCACCGTCAACCACCCCTCTGTCTGCATCTGGAGTTTGGGCAACGAAGCCGGCCCCGGCCAAAACTTTGTAGAGGCCTATAAAGCCATCAAAGCCTTCGACACCAGCCGCCCTGTGCAGTATGAGCGCAACAACGACATCGTCGATATGGGTTCCAACCAGTACCCCTCCATCGGTCTGACCGAGTACATCGCTCGAGGTACGGACAAGAGCATCAAATACCCCTACCACATCTCCGAATACGCCCATTCGATGGGCAATGCCGTTGGCAACTTGGTCGACTATTGGCGAATCATCGAAAGCAACAACAACATCATGGGCGGTGCCATTTGGGACTGGGTCGACCAAGCTATGTTCAACTACACCCCCGACGGCACGCGCTATTGGGGCTATGGTGGTGACTTTGGCGACAAACCCAATGACGGTATGTTCTGTATGAACGGCGTGATGCGCCCCGACCTCTCGCCCAAAGCACAGTATTTCGAGGTGAAGAAAGTCTATCAGAACGTCGGTGTCAAAGCCCTTGATGCCCGTACCGGCCGCATCGAGATTTTCAACAAAAACTATTTCGAGCCTCTCACCGACTATGAGGTGCGCTGGTCGCTCTATGAAGACGGACATCCCGTTCCTACCCTCACGCAACAACCCCTTGCAGCCGAACAAACCGCCATCAAGGCGCGTGAACGCAAAACCCTTCAGCTCGACTATCGCGGCTATACGCTCGACCCCGCTAAGGAGTACTTCCTCAAAGTGCAGTTCCTCCAAAAGGCCGACAAACCTTGGGCAAAGCGCGGTTATGTGCAGATGGAAGAACAACTCCTCGTGCAAACGCCCCAACGTCCTGCCCAAGTGCTGGCGCAGCAGAGCGCACAGCCCGGTCGCGTCACCAAGTTGGGCAATATCGTCACTGTCGAAGGCACAGGCTATCAAGCCAAGTTCGACCTCACCACGGGAGCGCTTTCTGCCTTGACCTATGGCGACCAAACCATCTTTGCCGAGGGCAACGGCCCGAAACTCGATGCTTTCCGCGCCCGCACTGACAATGACAACTGGATGGCAGGTCGCTGGCCGTCGGCTGGTCTTCACAACCTCCGCCACAAGGCTTCCAACGAGCACATCGAGCAACTGAAAGACGGGCGTATCATCCTCTCTTTCACCGTTGAGAGCCAAGCCCCCAATGCCGGCCACGACGACTACAGCAACCGCGATCGCAATCCCGACGCTGTGCATCATATTGTCGAGGACACCAACAAACCCTTTGGAGCCGACGACTTCAAGTTTGTCACCAATCAGGTCTACACCGTCTATCCCGATGGCAGCATCGAACTTCACACCGCGGTTTCGGCCAATCAAAGCTACATCAAGCTCCCTCGCATCGGCTACGCCATGCAGTTGCCCACCTCGATGAAGCACTTCACCTACTACGGCCGCGGGCCGGTCAACAACTACAACGACCGCAAAACGGGGCAGTTCATCGAAGTGCACCAAGGCGTTGTGGGCGAACAAGACATCATGCTGCCCAAACCCCAATCCATGGGCAACCGCGAGGAAGTGCGCTGGTGCGCTCTTACCGACGATAGCGGTCGTGGTGCAGCCTTCATTGCCGACAGCACCATGAGCACCTCTGCCCTTCCTTGGAGCGCCCTCGAACTCTTTGGCGCTGCCCATCCCCACCAACTCCCGCCCAGCACCGCCACCCATCTTCACATCGATGCCAAGGTGACCGGATTGGGCGGTAACAGCTGCGGACAGGGCGGACCTCTCGAAGGCGATTTCATTCGCTCCGGCGACTACACCTCCTTTGGCTTTACCATTCGTCCCGTCACCACCGCCACACTCCCCACGGTGGTGAAGGTGAGCCCCTCCGGCGAAAGCCCCATTGCCTTTGAGCGCAAGCCCTCCGGCGAACTCTCTCTGACCACCACTTCGCCCAATCGCACCATCCTCTACACCCTCAATGGTGGAAAGCCACAGACCTATACCGCTGCCATTCCGCTCCGCGAAGGAGGACTCGTGAAGGCTTGGTACAAGGACAACCGCCGCCTCACCTTCTCGCGCTCCTTCTCACGCATCGAGCAACTGCCGATCAGCGTTGTGTACTGCTCCAGTCAGGAGTACTACGAAGGCGATGCCGACAACCTTGTGGATGGCGACCCTATGACCTATTGGCACACGATGTATTCGGTGACGATGGCCAAATTCCCCCACTGGGTCGATTTCGATGCTGCCGCGACGAAGACGATGAAAGGCTTTGTCTACACCGGTCGCGAAAACAACGCCAACGGCCGCATCAAGGAATATGAAATCTATGTGAGCCAAGACGGCAAAGAATGGGGCAATCCCGTGGCGAAAGGCACGCTTGAAAACAGCAGTACGCCGCGACGCATCTTGTTTGCTGCCCCCATCTCTGCCCGCTACATCCGCTTCAAGGCCCTCAACAGCCACAATGGTGCCGATTATGCCTCTGCCGCAGAATTCGGCCTGATTGCCGATTAAAAGCACTTTACGGCCTCTCTGAGCGCTGATGATCTTCTCGCACCGCAGTGCGGTTGGGTTTCGACCCGACCCGCTGCGGTGCTTTTTGTCTGAATTTCATCCCTCTTCTGATTTTCCCTTTCCACAGGTTTCCTGTTCTACTCTTCCACCCGTCTACCAGTTTCCTCTTCTACTAAATATATAGACATCTCGACCTCTATTCTTACCACTCCCTGCCCACTTTAACACGAATTTAACATTTCGGGGTACAGATTTACTGCTGTGCAGCGCTGGTTTTCGGGAGAGTAGGCAACACCGTGTTCTGCCACAACCTAACGGGGCTTCGCGTGCGCGCGTATTCCCCACTATAGGTGTGGTTTTTATCCTTCAATCCTTCACCGCTGCCTCTTTCTCTCTGTTTTTCAAAACGTTGCAGGTGAAGGATTTCCAAAGTAAAAAACCTTCACCCACCCCGCGGATTGTCAGAAAAAATCTGCCTTTCGATGGGGTGGGTGAAGGAGGTGAAGGAAAAAACACGAATGTCGTGTAATGTGCGCGCGTATGTATGCGCGTGAGAGGAGTAAGCAAAAAGGGGAAGTGGTGTGGCGTAGCTCAGAGGTAGTTTTTTCTACGTCTGATGTAAATGCAACTACCTCTGAGGTAGATGCCCACACCTTTGATCGAAAAGAAATTCACTGTCATCGCCAAGCGAAGAGAGGAAAAAAAACTTTTACCTTCTCCTGGGTACAGGCGCAAAGGAGAAGAAAAGAATTTCCCCCTCTGAAATGTTAAAGTCGTGTTAAAGTGGGCTGGGAGTGGTAAGAATAGAGGTCGAGATGTCTATATCTATGTAGAGGGGTGGGCATCAAACACCGTAATGCGCTGTGTTTGTAGGTGATTTGTAAGACTCCTTTTTGTTTTTTGACGATTGCAACGGTATGTTTTCAAAAATACTTTGTACTTTTGCACGATAAAGTAATGTGTCGCGAAGTGCACACGCAATTTTCACCTTTCATTCAATGAAAACCTTCAAACTTCTCAACAACGTCGTAGGTTGGGTTATCTTTGCGATAGCCGCTTTCACCTACATCTCAACGGCAGAGCCCTCGGCCTCTTTTTGGGACTGCCCCGAGTTTATCACCACCGCAATGAAGCTCGAAGTGGGACACCCACCCGGTGCACCCTTCTTCATGCTCACCGGCAATCTCTTCTCACATTTTGCTTCCGACCCCTCGCAGGTAGCCTATTGGATCAATGTGATGAGTGCCACCCTTTCGGCTTTCTGCATCTTGTTCCTCTTTTGGAGCATCACCCACTTGGCGCGTAAACTCATTTGCACCGATGGTGTGGTGCAGACTCTGGCGCAGACCATCACCATCTTGGCTTGTGGTGTGACCGGCGCTTTGGCCTACACTTGGAGCGATACATTTTGGTTTTCGGCTGTGGAAGGTGAAGTCTATGCTTACTCCTCCATGTTCACCGCCTTGGTGTTTTGGCTCATCCTCAAATGGGAAGACAATGCCGATGCGCCCCACTCCGACCGCTGGTTGGTACTTATCTTCTACCTCACCGGTCTGTCCATCGGAGTGCACTTGCTCAATCTCCTTTGTCTGCCTGCCATCGTGCTGGTCTACTATTATAAGAAGACTCCCGAAGCCAACCTCAAGGGTTCGCTCCTCGCGCTGGGCGTCAGCCTCGTGCTGGTAGCAGCTGTGCTCTATGGTGTAGTGCCTGGCATCGTGAAAGTGGGCGGCTGGTTTGAGTTGCTTTTTGTCAACGGAATCGGTATGCCGTTCAATTCGGGCATGGTGATTTACATCCTCACCTTGATTGCCGTGGTGAGCACCGCCATTTGGTCGACCACGCGCCATAACCGCCGACTCACCGTTGGGCTTTATGTGGCCAGCGTGGCATTGCTCGGCATCCCCTTCTATGGTCACGGCTATGTGGCTCCGCTCAGTTTGGGCGTGGTGCTGCTTGCTGCACTCTACGCTTTGCTCTTCTGGAAGCGCGAGGGGCAGTATGTCATTCGCAAGCGTTTCCTCAACACCTCCCTGCTGTGCATGCTCATGCTCATGGTGGGCTACTCTTCCTACGCCCTCATCGTGCTGCGCTCCACGCAAAACACACCTATGGATCAGAATTCGCCCGAGGATATTTTCACTCTCGGTACTTATCTGAACCGCGAACAATACGGCACGCGCCCCCTCTTCTATGGCGAAGCCTTCACCTCGCTCCCCTACAAATACAGCGAAGAGGAACAAGTGCAGCGCCACGAGAAGAAAAGTCCCAATGAACCCGACCGCTACGACATTGTGAAGATCGGCGGTAAGCCCGTCTATCCTTCGGGCATGAAGATGCTCTTCCCCCGCATGTACAGCCGTCTGCACACACAGGCTTATAACGACTGGTTGGGTGGTGTGGATTTGCACCAAACCAATGTCAGCTTTGAAGACCCTCAGGACGGACAACTGAGAGAACTCGACGGCGAAATGCCTTCGCAGATGGACAACCTCCGCTTCTTCCTCTCCTATCAGGTGAACTTCATGTACTGGCGTTACTTCATGTGGAACTTCTCCGGTCGTCAAAACGATATCCAAAGTCATGGTGAACTGGATCATGGCAACTGGATTACGGGGATTACCCCCATTGACAACCTGCTCCTGCACAGCGACCAGTCGAAACTGCCCGATGTGCTGAAGAACAACAAGGGACACAACGCGTTCTATATGCTCCCCCTCCTGCTCGGTCTGCTCGGCCTTTTCTGGCAGTCCTATCGCGGCAAGCGCGGCGTACAGCAGTTTTGGGTGGTGTTCTTCCTCTTCTTCATGACGGGACTGGCCATTGTGCTTTACCTCAACCAAACCCCGCAGCAACCGCGTGAACGCGACTATGCTTATGCCGGCTCGTTCTATGCCTTTGCCATTTGGATTGGTCTGGGCGTGGCAGCCCTCGCCGATGGTCTGCGTCGTTTCGCGAAACTTTCGCCCAATCTCGCTGCCGTGGCGGCTACGGTGCTCGGCATCGCTGTGCCTTTGCAGATGGTGAGCCAAACTTGGGACGACCACGACCGCTCCGACCGCTATGCGGCTCGCGATTTCGGTGCCAACTATCTCCATTCGCTCGATGAGAAAGGGTCGCCCATCATCTTCACCAATGGCGACAACGACACCTTCCCCCTTTGGTACGGCCAGGACGTGGAAGGCACGCGCACCGATGCCCGTGTCTGCAACCTCTCCTACCTCCAAACGGACTGGTACACCGACCAAATGCGCCGTCCGGCTTGGAACAGCCCCGGTCTGCCCATCACGTGGAAGCGTTGGGAGTATGTGGACAACATGGGTCACGAGATGTTCTATGTGCGTCCTCAAAACGACATCCTGCTCCAACTCAAAAAGCAACTCCGCGAACAGGGCAAACAAGACGATCCGTTTGAATTGCGCTACATCATCAACAACTTTGTGCGCAACCCCGAATATGGCTACATCCCTACCGACTCCATCGTTATGACGGTCGATAAGGCGGCCATTCTGAAAAGCGGTATGAAACTCGTGGGCGGTAAGGACAGCATCCCCGAAAAAATCAACATTTCCCTCCGTGGCAAACGCCTCCTCACCAAGTCGGAAATGATGATTTACGAGATGCTCGCCAATCACAACTGGACACGCCCCCTCTATATGAGCACCACTCTCGGCACGGAAAACTATGCCGGTTTGGACAATAACCTCATGCTGGAAGGTTTGGCTTACCGCATCGTGCCTTACCACGTCAGTGGCGGCAACGGCATCGACAGCGATCGTATGTACGACAACATGATGCACAAGTTCCGCTACGGCAACATGAAGCAGAAGGGCATCTACGTGGACGAAACGGTGATGCGTATGTGCTACACCCATCGTGCAAAATTTGTAGAACTCATCGGTCAACTGCTCCGTGAAGGCAAAAAGGACAAAGCCCTCCGCGCCCTCCAAAAATGCAAAGCCGAACTGCCCGAATACAACGTGCCTTATGACTTCATGTCGCTCGGCTACGACTTCGATAGCGGCCGCTTCAAAATGCCCGAATACTGGCGTCAAGCGGGTCGTGCCGACGAAGCCGAACGTATGTTGCTCTCCGTGGGCAAGAACACGCGCCAATACCTCGAATGGTACAACACAATGAGTGAAAGTGCGCTCGACAACAGTTTCACTTCCATCTACCGCCTCTACATAAATCTTGTGGCGGTGGAGAAAGGACTGGAAAGCTGCGGCTCCAAGCAGGCAGCGGCTTATAAGAGTTATCTGAACCAATGGGTGAACACGCCCGGCGGACAGATGCTCACCCGCCGCATGATGGCCGAACGTCAACGCGAATTGAATGCGCGGCAGGGTACGGCCGATAATATGTACACCACGGCCGACTACGAAGATTAGTCACTCATCGTTATTGATTCATGTTCATCGAACAACCCTCCTCCCTCCTCCGATGGCTCTATCCCCACGCTTTGTGGAGGATGGATCCTCAGGAGCGGGCGGTCTACTTGACTTTCGACGACGGCCCCATCCCCGAGGTGACGCCTTGGGTGCTTGATGTGCTCGACCGCTACGACGTCAAGGCCACCTTTTTCATGGTGGGCGACAACGTCCATAAGCATCCCGAGGAGTTTGAGATGGTCAAGGCACGAGGGCATCGATTGGGCAACCACACCTACAACCACCTTTCGGGGCATCTCCACGGCATCCGCTCCTACGTGCGCAATGTGGAGCGTGCCAACTACTACCTCCACACCAACCTCTTCCGTCCGCCCCACGGCTGGATGAAATGGACGCAGTATTATGCCCTGCTCAGTCGCTACCGTATCGTGATGTGGGATGTCGTGACGCGCGATTACAGTAACCGCCTCACGGCTGCCGATGTTTTGGCCAATGTGAAGCGCTACACCCGTCCGGGTAGCATCATCACGTTTCACGATTCGCTCAAAAGCATCGACAAGCTCCGTACGGTGCTTCCGGCAGCCATCGAATGGCTGCGCGATGAGCATTACGCCTTCAAAGTGTTCGACGAGTAAGCCTTCTTGTGAGTCGCTTTGCTTGTTGGTCGTTCGCCCTAAATGTTGTTTCTGATGAATCTCCTCCTTTCTTCTCAACACTTGAAAGCCGAAGCCCTGCGCCTCGGCTTTTTTGCAGTCGGCCTGTCGCCTGCCGAACCGATGGATGCGGCACGGGTGCAGCAGCGGGAATCCTGGCTCCAACAGGGATTTCACGGGGAGATGAGTTATATGGAGCGCAACGAGGACAAACGTCGCGATCCACGTCTGCTGGTGGAAGGGGTGAAAACCATTGTTTCGGTAGCGATGAACTACAATACGCTCACGCCCGAAGCCGCTGCCCACGATCATATTCCCATTGCACGTTATGCCCGAGGGCGCGACTATCACGAGGTGATGAAAGAGCGTTTGCAAGAGTGGTTGCTGTTGCTCGCCGAGGAGTATGGTGCTGCTGCGCTGGAAGGCGCCCGCGCTTTTGTCGATACGGCTCCGGTGGACGAACGCTATTGGGCGTGGCGTGGTGGATTGGGGTGGATCGGCAAAAATCGGCAGCTCATCATTCCCGGTGCCGGCAGCTACTTCTTCTTGGGCGAACTCTTTCTGCCGCTTCCTGCCGACTATTACGACACTCCCGTGCCCAATCGCTGTGGGAGTTGCACCCGCTGCTTCTCGGCTTGTCCTGCTCAAGCGCTCTCTGAGCGCGGTTTGGATGCACGGCGGTGCTTGTCTTATCTCACCATCGAATATCGCGGCAGCGAACTTCCTAAGGGTGTAGGGGAGCAGATGGGGGAAATGTTCTATGGCTGCGACCGCTGTTCCAACTGTTGCCCGTGGAATCGGAAGGCGCAACCCACCACCGAAACGGCCTTCTATCCTTCTGAGGCTTTGCAGCAGATGACACCCGACGATTGGCGCAGGCTCAGTGTCGAAACTTATCAGCGGCTTTTCAAAGGGTCGGCGGTGAAGCGCGCAAAGTATGCCGGTTTGCAACGTAACATTGCTGCACTTTCCGAAGTCGAAGAAGAGAAGGCTTCGGATGTGACGGAAACTCCCTGTTAAGACGCAGCACTTTTCCTCCATTTCACTCACAACCCTTCCTCATTCTTCCCCACAAACTTCCTTCTCTTTGCATAAAAAATAAAGAAAAAGGAGAAGAAAATGGGAAGAAAATCGTAACTTCGCATTATGGAAATCAAAATCACCTCTCTTGAACATCTCGACCAGGCTGCCCGAGATTTTTTGGCCGCCGTCGACCTGCGCGATGCGCACCGCAACGTCTTGGCTTTCTATGGCAAGATGGGAGCGGGAAAGACCACTTTTGTGAAAGCGCTTTGCGACGCTTTGGGCGTGGACGATGTGGTGAATTCTCCCACTTTTGCCATCGTCAATGAGTATGATAGCGCGGTGTTGCAATGCCCGATTTATCATTTCGACTTCTACCGCATCAAGTCGCTCGATGAGGCTTATAACATTGGAACGGATGACTACTTCTATTCGGGATACCCCTGCTTCATCGAATGGCCGGAACTCATAGAACCGCTGCTTCCGGAAGGGGCGCTCCGCATTGAGATTGAAGAGCAACCCGACGGTAGCCGCGTTGTGCGCTTTTAAGCAAAATCGCGCTCGTTTCCGCATATGACACAACAACCCCACCGACTCGTCAAAGTGTCGGTGGGGTTGTTGTCTGTTAGAGGGAGGTGCTGGGTGAGTGGTTTTAAGGAGTAGTACCCTTGTCGGCTGCACGACGTCCGCGCACGATATTAAGACTGGCAGAGTCAGAAGCGGTGGGGGTATTCTCCAAAGAACGTTTCGGAGCGTAGCCGCTGCTCCATGACCAGTTGTCGTAAGGGCTGTACATATAGTTGCCGGAGAATGCACCCCAGTTGTTATAGCGCAGGCTGGTGAGGCGGAATTGGAAACTGGAACTTCCCATACGACCGGTGAAGATTGACCGAGTGAGGTAATAGTCGTAGATGGCTACGTTGAGATTACTATCCTGCGGATAGGTGAGATAAAGCACACCGTTGTTCACTTCCCAATAGAAGAGATAGTATTGGTACTTGTAAGGGCCGGTGCGGTAGAAGTCAATCTGCTTACCCACTCCTCTTCGTGCGCCGTAATAATCGCTTTGGAAAAGCACGTAGGAGTAGGCCGCATCAAATCTTGTCGCTTGTCCGGTAATCGGGTGAATGGCGGTGTAGTACATTCCAAAGTCGCCCTGCCATTCTCCGGAAATCGTATAAGCACGTTGGCGATCGCCGCTGCGTCCGTCCGGATAGTAGGAATCGTCGATGTAGATTTCGCAGGCTGCCAAAGAGAACAAACTTCCAACGAGCAGGAAGAAAGCGAGAAGGGGGTAGAATGATTTTTTCATAACTTGCAGTTTTTGAGCGGCCGAAGCATCGCGGTTTTGTAAGGGCAAATGTAGAGGAAAAAGTGGGAAGCCCCAAACAAAAGAGATTTAAAAAGGCAAAACTCCCCGAAAATTTCACGTTTTCGAGGAGTTTTTAGTGTTTGTAGTGTCGATATTGACAACTTACCCAATGCTGATGCTCAAAATTTCGAGCTGCATCACGCCGCGAGGCGTTTGGGCATCCACCACATCGCCCACTTTGTGGCCGAGCAGGGCTTGGGCAATGGGCGTGGTGCTGGAAATCTTGCCGGCACGGAGGTCGGCTTCACTTTCCGAAACGATGGTGTATTTCATCACCGCACCGAGTTGCACGTTCTTCATCTCTATGGTCGAGAGGATTTGCACCACATCGGTGCGCAACATCGAGGGATCGATGATTTTGGCCGTTGCGATAACGGCTTTGAGTTCGTTGATTTTGGTTTCGAGAATGGCTTGCGCTTCTTTCGCAGCATCATATTCGGCATTCTCGGAGAGGTCGCCTTTGTCGCGGGCTTCGGCAATGGCTGCCGATGCCGCAGGGCGGTCTATTTGCTCCATACGGCGGAGCTGGGCTGTGAGATTATCATAGCCCTCTTGGGTCATATATGCCATGGTTGATGTAGATTTCTAAATAGGGGAGTTATTCATTTTCGTTGTAAGCGGAGGCTTCAGCGGCCGCAATCAAATCTTCGCGCTCACGCTTCTCTTCGGCCGAAGGAGTAGCTTCTTGCGTTTCGCGGCGTGGTGAACGCTGTCCGCGACCACGAGGGCTGCGTTTGCGAGCGTTGCGCTGTTCGTCGTTGGCAGATGTGTCTTCACCACCATTGGCGGTGCTTTCCGGAGCGGCAGCAGGAGCGTGCTCACGCACTTCTTCATCAAAGAGGTCCTTACGGGCTTTCTCCACAGCGCGGGCTTCCTGCTCCTCACGCACACGGCGTTCCGCCTTTTCGGCTCGATGACTTTGCTCGGCAGGAGGCAGGGTGGTGTTGGCAAAGGCAGATGCACTCTGTCGGCGACCTTTGCGGCGCGACTTGCGAGGAGCAGCTGTCTCGTCTTGCACTGCTTCTTCGGTAGAGGTTTCTGCCTCCTTTTCAGCGGGTTCTGCCTGCTGCGGGAGCACTTCGGGAGCAGCGTTTTCCACTTCTGTGGGCTGAACCGGTGCTTCTGTGGGTTGAGGCACTTCCTCTACGGGCTTTTGTGCCGGAGGTACATCGTTTGACTCCGCAGGAGAGGGTTTTTCGGTGGCCGGTTCGGCAGCGGGCGCGGTGGTTTCTGCCTTCGCGTGGGCATTTTTCTTCGACTGACGGGGTGTCGAGGCCGACTTTTGCGCGCCCACTTCATTTTCAACAGGAGCAGCACCCTGCTGCTTGGCCGTTTCAATCAAAGCCTCTACGCGCTCTTTTACCTCCAATGCAGGTGCTTCCTCATGAGCGGGAGCAGCCGATGGTTCGGCGGTGGGAGCAGCGGTTTGTGCGGCCGGTTTGCGACGTGAACGCTCCTGACGAGGTTTCGTGGCCTCAGCCTTCGGCTTGGGCTCGCCCTGTGCAGGTTTCTCACTGCGGGGCGTTTGTTCCTTCTGCTTAGACTTGCGTTCGTTGCGCTGTTCAGTCGGTTTTTCGCGCTTGGGACGTTCGTTGCGCTGCTTCTTCTCTTGAGCAATGGCCGCTTCGATTTCGTCGATTTTGGGAAGCACGAAAAATTCATCGGCCTCCATAGCCGTGCGCTTCTCTTTGGAACGGAAAATACTGTCGAGGAATTCCGGTTCGCGGCGGAGCTTAGTGAGCGCCTCTTTTGACGCATTTTGGTGGCTTTCTTTCTTTGAGAAGCCCTTGCCATCGCCGGCAAACAAGCCTTCGATGATGATGGAGGTCTGGAAAGCCGGCGCACTGCCGTTGTTGTTACCGCTGTTGCTCTCTTTGAACTCCATGCGGATGCGGTTTTTCTGACTCCATTCGAGCAATTTGCTCTTGAAGTTCACCTCTTTGTGAGCCACCCCTTCCAAGTCGAGCACGGCACCGATGATGCGCTTTTCGACAAAGCGGAAAGCATAGTGGAAACCGCGGTCGAGATAGATGGCACCCATCAGGGCTTCAAAGGAGTTGCCGCCCAAGTAGGAATTGTGGGCGCGGGAATGGGTGTGACTTTGGATGAGGCGGTCGATACGAAGGTCTTTGGCCAAACGTCCGAGCGACTCGCGGCTCACGATTTTTGAGCGCGTGTTGGTAAGGAAACCTTCGCGCTTGTTGGGGAAATGATGGTAGACGATGTCGCTCACCACCGTTTCGAGCACAGCGTCGCCTAGAAATTCGAGGCGTTCGTTGTTGAGGGGTTTGTTGCCCGACTTCTTTGATTTATATTCGAGCGACTTGTGCGCAAAAGCGATGCGGTAGAGCTCGATGTTGTGGGGATAAAACCCCATGATGTCGTAGAGGGCAGAGCGAAACTCTTTGTCTTTACTGAAGAAGAGTTTGGCGCGGTCGAAAAAATTTTTCATAACACTGTGGGTGTATGGGGCAGGCCTTAGCACAATAATAGTGTGTACGCTTGGCCATTACTGTGTAACCGCCAAGCGTACAAGAGCATAAGTGGGATGTTGATTGCCCACTCATAGTGAATCAATGCTTAAGGTCTGCGTTCAGACGCTTAGTCTTGGTATTTCTTCACAATGCAGCAAGCGTTGTGTCCACCAAATCCGAAGGTGTTGGAAAGAGCGGCACGCACAGTGCGTTGCTGAGCCTTGTTGAAGGTAAAGTTCATGTTATAGTCAATATTCTCGTCGCGGTCGTCCTCATCGTGGTTGATGGTGGGAGGCACAATGTCGTTTTTCACCGAGAGGCAGCAAACGATGGCTTCCACTGCACCGGCAGCACCGAGGAGGTGTCCGGTCATCGACTTGGTCGAAGAGATATTGAGTTTGTAGGCTTCGTCGCCAAACACTTGGGCGATAGCCTTGGCTTCCGAAACATCACCCACGGGGGTAGATGTGCCGTGCACGTTGATGTAGTCGATATCGGCGGGTTGGAGACCGGCATCTTCGAGGGCGCGTTCCATCACGAGCTTAGCCCCCAAACCTTCGGGGTGGGAAGCGGTGAGGTGGTGCGCATCGGCGCTCATGCCCGTACCGGCCAGTTCGCAGTAAATCTTCGCACCACGAGCCTTGGCGTGTTCCAACTCTTCGAGGATGAGGATAGCTGCACCTTCGCCCATCACGAAACCATCGCGGCTGGCGCTGAAGGGGCGGCTGGCGCGCGTGGGATCGTCGTTGCGGGTGGAGAGGGCATGCATGGCGTTGAAACCACCTACGCCGCCTTCAGTGATGGCAGCTTCCGCGCCACCGGTCACCATGACATTGGCTTTGCCGAGGCGAATGAGGTTGAAAGCGTCGGAAATGGCGTTGGTCGAAGAGGCGCAAGCCGAAGTCGTGGTGTAGTTCGGGCCATGGAAACCATACTGGATGGAGATGCGTCCGGAGGCGATGTCGGCAATCATCTTGGGGATGAAGAAGGGATTGAAGCGAGGGCCTTTTTCTTTGTGGGTGAGGGCATATTCGCCAATCTGCTCTTCAAACGTGTGGATACCACCGATGCCGACACCCAGCACCACGCCTACACGGTCCTTGTCGATAGCATCGAGGTCCATACCACTGTCCTTCACAGCTTCCATTGCTGCCACGAGTGCGTATTGCTCATAGAGATCCATTTTGCGAATCTCTTTGCGGTCAATGAAATCTGCAGCCTGAAAGTTCTTGACTTCGCAGGCAAACTGAGTTTTGAACTGATGCGCATCAAAGCCTTGGATGGGAGCGGCACCGCTCACGCCATTGACGAGGCTGTTCCAAGTTTCTTCAACGTTGTTACCCACAGGGGTGAGGGCGCCAAGGCCGGTAACGACTACTCTTTTGAGTTCCATAAAAAGTGTGGGATTGAGGAGTGATTGTTGCACCACGTTTTCGACAGACCAAACGCTACGCTTAAATGTGCTAATGTGCATTTCGCGCGCAAGGCGTCAGAGCACATTAGCACATTTTTCGATAGCCAGCGCCCGTTTGGGCTGTCTTAGCGTAGCAGTTGTTTAGACGTGAGCCTCGATGTAAGCGATAGCATCGCCAACCGTAGCAATCTTTTCAGATTCTTCTTCGGGGATGGTGATGTTGAATTCCTTTTCGAGATCCATCATGAGTTCTACGGTTTCGAGAGAGTCGGCACCGAGGTCGTTGGTGAAGCTTGCTTCGTCTTTCACTTCAGCAGCGTCAACGCTGAGCTTTTCAACGATGATAGCTTTTACTTTTTCTGCAATTTCAGACATGGTCTTTGTTGTTTTATGATTAGTAAATCTTGTAATGTTGCATAATTACGGCTGCAAAAATAGGACTTATTATCAAGATAAACAAGCAAATGAAGGATTATTTGCATTATTCTTGCTCATCTTTTTGAATTTTGTGCAGGAAAGTCGGCAAAAACCGCCTCTCTCCTTTCTTGGGGGGAATGTCGCGGATTTAGCGCCCGATATGGCCGACTGCTTTCTCATCGGCTGTTGGGAGCATTGCTACTTCTTGTTCGGCAAGTCGAAGATCTTTCGTTCGCATGCGCGCACGCGTATTACCACTTATAGCACATGAAAAATTCCTTCACTCCTTCACCGCCTTGATAATGGCTTGATTTTCTTGTGTTTGCGGGTGAAGGATTGAGTGGAAAATTTCCTTCACCCTGCCTTCTTTTTCTTCATCAATTACCTGAAAGGTGAAGGAGGTGAAGGAAAAAATACAGATATTGCTGTAATGTGCACACGCGCGCATGCGCGAGAGGTGGTTTGAAATGGGGCGTGGAACCCCTGCCGCGTACATCAGAGGTAGTTTGATTTAACTCAGACGTAGAAAAAAACTATCTCTGCTGTAATTGCACCTTCTTCCCTTGTTGTTTGAACAAGATATATCCCCCCCCAAAAAAAACTCCGATGGAAATGGGGAATTTTGCAGAGGGGGAAAGAAAAACCACCGCATCCGAAGCAACTTGTTGGGTTGCCTGTCTGCGGTGGTGTAGCAGTATCTCTTAGGTGAACGAGAGCAGTTGCCGGAGGCGGGGGAGAGCTTGGATTTCTTTAGGGTCTTAGAAGGCAAGGCGCTTTTCGCCTTTTCTCACCAAAACCCCATGGGCGGTGTCGAGGAGGGAAACACGGCGTCCGGAGAGATCGTACCAGAGAGGGGAGGAGGCGAGCAAATCGGCAGCCTCGTCAGTAGGTGGGGCGAGTACAGAACCGATGCCGGTAAGGTTAGGGTTTTGCTCGGCCGTTTGATAAACGCGCACCCAGTCGAAGCGGGTTTCGTAGACGTAGCTCGGGTCGGGGCTGTGTGCCCAACTGCCATCGCCTACACTCTGGTTGAGAATGAGGTAGAAGGGAGCGGTGTAGGGCCATTGTCCGTTGGCCAACGCATCGGTATTGGTGCTTTTGGGGGCGCTGCCTATTTTCTCACCATCCACGTACCAAGTGATGAGGGTGGGCGTCCACTCTGCGGCAAAGGTGTGGTAGGCGGTGTAGTCGATGTTGTGTCCCTGTACGGCCGAGGTGGGATCGCTCTTATGCTTGAGCGTGTAGGTCCATTTGGAGTGGAGCGTGTGGTAAGAGACGTTCTCTTCGTTGATTTGTTCCCAAATGTCGATTTCTCCGGCGTTCGGCCAACCTTTGCTGTTGTCTTGGGGCATCATCCAAAAGGCGGGGAAGTTGCCCTTGTGGGGATGTGTGAAAATGCGGGCTTCGACGCGGCCGTAACAGAAGGAGAATTTGCTTTCGCTTCTGATTCCTCCGCTGATGAAGGGCTTCTCTTCTACACCTTTGAGGCGTTCGGGAGTGGCCATGGCGCGGCAAACGAGTTCGCCGTTTTTCAAAAAGACGACAGCAGCATCATCGGAGCAGAAACGGTTCCAAGTGGATTTTCTACGGAGGGTGCGCGACCAAAATTTATCGTTGGGCTGGGTGTTGTCGCCTTCAAACTCTTCACTGAAAACAGGTAGATATTTTGAATGTTGGGTGGGCTTGTAGTGGGCAGTGAGGCGCACCGTTCCCTGCATGATTTCGGCTGGAAGGGTGACGATGCCTTGAGCGTTCGGTGTGAGCGCGAGGGTTTCCCACTGCGTTTCGCCTTCGGCCGCCCCCTCTTGTTGTTGAACATAGTGCACGGAAAGTTCTTCCACTTCGTAAGAGGGTTCTATCGGCACGACCCGCACTTTGAGCGCTTTCCCGCGCTGAGGTTGTAAGGGAAGCGCGCCCCGCTCGGTATAGAGGTTGGCGTGGCGGGTGTCGAGTTGCAGGCTCACCTGCGGATAGGCGGTGGGGTGAAGACTGAGCGTAAAGTCGGCCACGGCGCCGCCATTGACCACGATGCTGTTGTTGCCCGTCATGGTGCCGTCTTCGCCCAAAGCCCCTGCGGGGTCGGTGTTGTTCCAATCAATTTTCACACGAAGGCGATAGTTGCCGGTGGCAAGGTCGTTCGGCAGTTGGAATGCCGGTGGTTGGAGGGCGTTTCCCCAGCCTCCGCCGTTTTGTGCGATGGGTTCTCCAAGCGAGTTCTTCCCATCGGCATAGGAGTAAGACACGAGTTCGTCGGCCGAGAAGTTCCCATCATTGTTGCGGTCGAGATAGACATATCCGTGCATCCAAGGCGATGCGCCCGACTGGTAGTTGAAGCGGATTTGCACCTTGTCGCCGGGCAGAGCGGTGAAGGCTTGTGCCGTGAGGTCGTTGTAGACAAACCGCGTGCCGACGTTGAGGGTTTGCGGTCCGTCGGCCGATTGTAGAGTGACGGCACGAAGCAGGCGGTCGTTGCGGGTGATGGTTTGCGACTTGTCGAAGTTCAGCGCGTAAGTGTTGCCCTGTTGTGCCGTAGCAGCAAAGGGTAGGGCGGAGAACAATGTGCAGACGGCACACAAAGATTTGAAAAACATGGTAAAAGAGGTTTGTGGCTTTTGTGCGTATTCTAAAAAAAATAGTGGAGCGGTGGGGCGGTCAGAAGATTTACCCACCGATGGGGTGAGGCAAAGGTACAAAAAAATAGTGCAAAGTGCAAAGTCTCGCTCAAGGTTTGTTCTCGTCAATGGTTTTTATGCCTTCAAAGTTGGAAAATAATACATAGCGTGGCAGTATCCTCGGTTTTTCTATGGCGGCAGCATACCTATTTATAGGTAGGGTTACGCGGTTGATTTTCCTCTTCTTTACCCTCATTTGGGGATTGTGTGCGTGAGAGAGAGTGCGTACCTTTGCAGCGCGAATAAATACTGTTATATGCAAATCAAAATACTACCTTTATTCTTTCTGATAGCTTTTCCTGTCGGCGCACAGAAGGTTTCCCATAAGGCGGAAACACTGCCGAACGACAGTACACGCACGACTTCCTCAGTACAGTCCCGCGAACGTACTTTGGGAGAAGCCACCGTACACGGTATGTCCGAAGTCCGCCGCACCAAGGTGGCACCGCTCACCGTGAGTGTGCTGGGGCTGCAACAACTGGAAGGTACGGCTTCTTCGCTCAATGGAGTGCTACAACGTGTGGCCGGGGTGACGGTGCGTTCCACAGGTGGAGTGGGGAGTGCTTCGCGCATCTCGGTGCGAGGACTGGAAGGGAAACGTATGGGGATGTTTGTCGATGAGGCTGCGATGGGGCAGATGAGTAATTTTGTGAACATCGACGACATTCCGACCGATATGATTGAGCGCGTCGAAATCTACAAAGGTATTGTGCCTTATAAGTTGGGCGGCAGTGCGTTGGGCGGTGCGGTCAATGTGGTGACGAAAGAATATCCCGAACATTATTTTGATGCGTCTTATGAAGTGGGGAGTTACAACACCCATCGTTTCAACACCATTTATAAGCATCGCATCCCCGGCACTCATCTGCAATGGGGAGCCGGAGGGGGGTGGATTTCGTCGGACAACAACTACGAGATGAAATTGACAACGCTCAACAACCGCCGCATTCGCCGCAACAACGACCGCTTTGAAAAACTCATGGTGGGTACCTCGGTTACGGCCAAAGGAGGGTGGTTTGACGAACTGAAATCGGAGTTGATCGGTTTTTACACCCGTCAAGGCATACAAGGTTTCGACAACGATATTCGTGAGGCTTACAATCATGCACAATCGTTGGTGTGGACGTTCAACGCCAATCGTGACAATTTCTTTGTGAAAGGGCTCGACTTCGATTGGGACATCGCCTACAATCTCGGGCGTTATGGCTTGAAAGACCTCGCCAAAACACGTTACGATTGGGACGGCAACCGCCTTCCTCCGCTTTCGCCCTATGGCGGCGAGGTGAACAGTTATCCATCGGATGGCAGGCACGTGTCGCACGACTTTATGAGCAAACTCAATTTGGAGTACCACCTCAATCCGCATCACGCTTTCAATCTCAATCTTTACGGCACCAATACGCAACTTTATCCCAAGAATGCCCCGATGGATGAGGCTTTGGGTTTTCCTGCCAATTTCAACAGCCGACTGTCGAGCTTCGTCACCGGACTATCGTATGATCTCACTCTCCTCGATGGTCATTTGCAGAGTGCACTCACCTTCAAAAACTTTTGGGTGAACTCCCGCTCCCAAATGCTCAAAAACTTTTATATCTCCCAAACCGTTCCGGTGCGCATCGACCAAAACCGCTGGGGAGCGAGTTGGGCGGTGCGTTACAGCATCGACCGGCGGTGGATGCTCAAAATGGCGGCTTCGTCGGAGGTGCGTGTGCCGACGAGCGAGGAACTCATCGGCAACGGCTACAGTATTCTACCTTCCATCGATTTGGCTCCCGAGCGCAACAATGCTCTCAATCTCGGGGCGCTCTTCCACCACAACGATGAGCGGGGCGGATTGCTGGAAGCCGAAGTCAATCTTTTTGTCAGTCGGTTGGACGACATGATACGCTTTGTTCCCGACATGATTCCCACGATGGCACGTTATCGCAACTTCGGCAAAGTGAACACTATGGGCATCGAGGGCGAAGTGAAGTGGGACGCCCTGCCGTGGCTCTATCTCTATGCCAATGCCACGTGGCAGGATTTGCGCGACCGACGCCGATTCAACCCCGGCACGGAGGTGGAAAACCCTACCTACAACAAGCGCATCCCCAACGTGCCTTATGTCATGGCCAACGGCGGATTTGAACTCCATCAAGCCAATCTGTTCGGCGGAAAAGGACAGCGCTCGCGCTTGCTGCTTGATGCATCTTACATTCACGAGTACTTTTATGATTTCGAGATGAGCGTCTATCAAAATCGAAAAATCCCTACTTCCTTCACGATGGATGTCGGGGTAGAACATAGTTTTGCCCAACGACGGTGGACGATCAGTGCCAAGCTCCGCAACCTCACCAATCGTGTCGTGATGTCGGAACTCAACCGTCCACTCCCCGGACGCAATTTTGCCATCAAGCTCCGCTATCTGCTGAAATAATTTCATCAATCTTCATACTTTAATCACCATGAAACTCAAATCTCTCTTCATCGCCTTGTGCAGTGCAGCGCTGCTCACCGCCTGCGACAGTTCCAACGACACACCCAACCCCACGGAAGGTACTTTCGATGGTCTGCTCTTTGCCACCTCTGTCACCAATCCCGAAGGCAGCAGCGGTTCGTGCTATCTTCAAGCCATTGCCGACCTTTCTACGGCGGTCTACGACAACTCCAAGTCCATTCCCACCGGTTTCGGAACTCCCATCATAGTGAGCGGGAAGAACGTCTACGTCCTGCCCGACTATATGGGGCAGAATAAGTCCGTTCTCACCCGCTACAAAGTGGACAAGAACAAAAACTTTGTGCCGCAGGGCGAACTTTCCCTCCCTGGTGCCGCAGGAGCTTGTAATGTGGTGCAGGTGAGCGAAACGAAGGGGTATGTTGCACTTCAAAATCTGGGCAAGGTGATGGTGTTCAATCCCGCCACGATGACCAAGACGGGCGAAATCGACCTCAACAGCCTCGCTCATCCCGAAACCCGCGTTGCGCCCGCCACGATGCTTGAACGCGACGGCTTGCTCTACGTAGGTTTGTCGCAGTTTGATGCCAAATGGATGCCGAAATACAAAATGGCCGAACTCGCGCTGATTGACACCAAAACCGACAAACTTGTCAAGCACATCAAGGACGAAAAGCACGAACTCTCCTTTGCCACACGTCCCATCGACCCCGGTTCGATGTTTATGGACGAAGCGGGCGACATCTACGTCAACTGCATCGGCAGCTTCGGTTTGATGCCCGGCTACAAAGCCGGTTTGATTCGTATCCGTAAGGGGCAAACCGACTTCGACCCTGATTACGTGATTGATCTCAGCACTACCCAAGTGGAAGGGTTGCCTACGGGAGCCGACTTCCTCGCAGCCGTCTACTATGGCGGCAACGGCAAACTCTATGCTTATGCCAATTCCTACCGGCTCGACCCCGAAGGTATGAGCAACCCCTACACCGCTAAATCGTCCGCTCCGGTGGTCATCGACCTCAAAGCCCGTTCTGCCCGCCGCATCATGGGGCTTCCCATTTCCAACCCCCACGCCGTGGCAGTGCATGCCTACAAGGGTAAGGCTCTCTTTGGAAGCACTAACGAAAAGGCTTCCGGTTTCTATACCTACGACCCTGCCACCGATAAGTCCGAAGGGCCTGTGATTCAAGTGAAAGGCAATCCCTTCTGCATCTTAAAGTACTAACACCTCGGTCGTTCCCTCCCTATCACACCCACCCTCGTTTGCCACACCGGCAGGAGGGTGGGTGTGTTGCTTTCTCTGTTCTGACCCTTCTATCTCCTGCTGCTCACATTTTTCATTTGAGGTTGTCAGCACTAAGGTTGCGCGCTGCGGACGCGATAGCGGCTTGGTGCGAGAAAGAGAAAACTACGATTTCAACAACTCCCACGTTTTGTTTTCGCCAAAGAACGTGAAAAGTTTGTTGGTTTCAATGAAAAATCTTACTTTTGCCCTCAAATCTCATTGCATTCAGCGCATGTTCTTTCCGCTCTTTGAGGAACAAAACCTGCCTATCGGAAGGGCGCTGTTGAAAGAAACATCCTCTTGAATGTACGAGAACGAATTATCTATATTTTTCAGAACAACTTTTTCTATTCATTACATTTCCAACGATATGAAAAAAATCTCTCTCTTCCTTCTCTTTGCTGCCTGCACACTGTCGGGGGCAGCACAACGCTACACCGTGACGGGCAAAGCCTCTTCCGGTGCTAAAACGGCTTATTTGTTCAACGTGTCGGGCGACAAAGCCGATTCCATGGCCGTAGCTGCCGATGGCGCGTTTAAGTTTGACGGCGACGCCAAAGGCGAAGTCTTTGCTCTTGTACACGACGATAAGGGTAAGCGTATGGAAGTGGTGCTCGATGGAGCCGTCAATGTAGACCTCGGTGCGCAGACGGTGGGCGGTACGCCTGAAAACGCGAAGCTCAACAACTATACGAAAGAGATGGTTCCTGTTTTGGAATCCGTGATGGAGGCAGTAACTTATCTCAAGTCGCACCCCGGAGAAAAAAGTGCCACGGCCGAAGCCAAAGAGAAAGTCTACGAAGAGAGTATGCGCAAAATCGGTGACATCACCAAGCGTGCCGTCACTGAAAACCTCACCGCACGCTTCCCCGCCATCCTCGTGGCACAATACGGCAGTCTGATGGAAGAAAGCGAACTGGCTGCGCTCGCCACGCTCAATCCCGCTTCTTTCAAAGAAAAGGTGTTGCAGCCTGTTTTGCAACAGGTAGAAGCCGGCAAGCGTCGTATGCCCGGCCTGCCCTACACCGACCTCAAAATGGCCGATCCCAATGGTATCGTGAAGAGTCTTTCGGACTATTGCGGCAAAGGCAACTATGTGCTCGTAGATTTCTGGGCATCGTGGTGCGGTCCCTGCCGTGCAGAAATGCCCGCTGTGAAAGCGCTCTATGAAAAGTATAAAGGCAAAGGTTTCGACATCGTAGGCGTATCGTTCGACAGCGATAAGAACGCGTGGACGGCGGCCATCAAAAAGCTCGACCTTCCTTGGCACCACATCTCCGACCTCAAAGGCTGGCAGTGTGAAGCCGCTTCTGTCTACGGCATTTCAGGTATCCCCGCCACATTGCTCATCGATCCCAACGGCAAAATTGTGGCTTTCGGTCTTCGCGGAGCAGATTTGGAAGCTAAGCTCAAAGAGATCTACGGCGAATAAACTTCATTTCCCCTTTCTATTCTTTTCCCTATGCAACGTAAATTTTTCCTCTCGCTCCTTGTCTTTCTCGGAGCGGTGGTGACGGGTGTTGCGCAGATCTCATTCAGCGTGAGTCAAAAGCGCGTAAGCCCCACCGAAATAGATATTGTGTTCACAGGTAAGGCCGCCTCCGGTTGGCATATCTATGGCACAAACATCGGCGAAGGCGGCCCCACTGCGGCCACCTTCGGCACCGACCAACTCAAAGGTGTTCGTCTCAAAGGCGGTCTTAAAGAAGGCCCCGGTATCAAGAAGAAGCACGATGCGATTTTTGATATGCCCGTGACTTATTTTGAGAAAACCGCGGTGTTCATTCAGCGCGTCGAACTGACAGCGAAAGACTATTCGCTGAAAGGTTATCTCACCTACGGTGCCTGCAACGACCAAAACTGCCTACCACCCACCAACGTGGAATGCACAGTGGCTGGAAGTGACGGCCCCAATAAAGCCGTGGCAGAAGCCGCGACAGAACAAGTTACGGCAAACCCTACGCAGGCTGCCGCGATGGTAAATCCAGACTCGGCAGCCGCAGCAAAAAACGTAGCGCTCGATAGCACGCAGATGGCGGTGGCACCGATGGACAGCCTTGCCGCACAGCAGCTTTGGACACCCGTGATCGACCGTTTGCAGGCTTTTGGTGGCGACGAGCACGGCACGACCAACAAGGGCTTCCTCGTCATCTTTGGCTTGGGCTTCTTGGGTGGTTTGCTCGCGCTGGTCACCCCTTGCGTTTGGCCGATCATTCCGATGACGGTAAGCTTCTTCATCAAGCGCAGCAGCGACCGCAAAAAGAGCATCCGCGACGCCATCACCTACGGCATTTCGATTGTCGTGATTTATGTGGCGCTCGGGCTGATTATCACCTCCATCTTCGGAGCATCAGCGCTCAACGACCTGTCGACCAATGCGGTGTTCAACATCCTCTTCTTCTTGATGTTGGTGGTGTTTGGTGCTTCCTTCCTCGGTGGTTTTGAAATCACCCTCCCCTCCAAGTGGAGCAATGCCGTCGATTCCAAAGCATCGTCCACAACGGGCTTGTTGAGCATCTTCTTGATGGCCTTCACGCTAGCTTTGGTGAGCTTCTCCTGCACCGGCCCCATCATCGGTTTCTTGCTGGTAGAAGTGTCCACTTCGGGCGGAACCAATCTGGCGCCGACCATCGGCATGTTGGGCTTTGCCCTCGCTCTCGCCCTGCCCTTCACCCTCTTTGCCCTCTTCCCCACACTGCTCAAAAAGACCAGTCGCGGTGGTTCGTGGATGAACACGGTGAAGGTGACGCTCGGCTTCCTCGAACTGGCCTTTGCGCTCAAGTTCTTCTCCGTGGCCGACCTGGCCTATGGATGGCGTTTGCTCGACCGCGAAACCTTCCTCGCCCTTTGGATTGCGCTCTTCACCCTCCTTGCGCTCTACCTCTTCAAACTCGTGAAGTTCCCTCACGACGATGCCGATGAGCGCAACACGACCGTGCCCCAATTCTTCTTGGGTATCGCCTCTTTGGCTTTCGCCATGTATATGGTACCGGGACTGTGGGGGGCACCTTGTAAGGTGGTGAGTGCTTTTGCACCGCCCATGACTACGCAGGACTTCAATCTGGATCAGGTGAAGGTGGAAGCCAAATTCACCGACTACGAAGCCGGAATGAACTACGCCCGTCAGCAGAACAAGCCGGTACTCATCGACTTCACCGGTTTTGGCTGCGTGAACTGCCGTAAAATGGAAATGGCCGTTTGGCACGATGCTAAGGTGCGCGACATCATCAACAAGGATTATGTGCTCATCTCGCTCTATGTCGACGACAAGACCAAGTTGTCCGAACCTATCGTGGTGAACGAAAACGGCGGACAGACCACCCTCCGCACGGTGGGCGACCGCTGGAGCTATCTGCAACGCACCAAGTTCGGCGCCAACGCTCAGCCTTTCTATGTGTTGCTCGACGGCAACGGCAACCCCATCGGCCCCAGCCGCAGCTACGATGAGAACATCGATGCTTACGTCAACTTCCTTCGCAACGGACTGAAGGAATACGCCAAATAAACTAGACTTTCTGTAAAAGTCGGAGATGAGAAGGGAATTCTTTTCATTTCCGACTTTTCTTTTGCCCTAAATCGAGAGAAATTGCTAACTTTGCTCGAAAACCTAATTTCGCCTTATGTTATCGACTATCCACTCCATCGCCATCAACGGACTCAGTGCCTCCCGTGTGCTCATCGAGGTCAATGTCAGCCCTGTGAAAGGGCTGCGTGAGCCTGTCTACATCATGGTCGGCCTGCCGGACAATGCGGTCAAAGAGAGCAAAACGCGGGTGCGGTCGGCCATGGAAAACAGCGGCTACGGCATCAACGGCGCGGCAGATATCGCCGTGAATTTTGCTCCTGCCGATGTTAAAAAAGAGGGCAGCGGCTATGATTTGCCGCTGGCCATCGGCATTTTGCAGACGCACGACCTGCTGCGCATCGAGCAGGAACGGATGGAGCGCTGTCTTTTCCTCGGCGAACTCGGTTTGAACGGCGATTTACGGCCGGTGCGGGGCGTGTTGCCGGCTGCTATTTTGGCGCGTCGTTTGGGCTATGAAGCGATTTTCGTTCCCGAAGAAAACGCCCGCGAAGCCGCTGTGGTCGACAACCTCCAAGTGTTTGGCGCCGGCAACCTCCGTCAAGTGGTCGAGCATTTGGAAGGTGTGAACCTCATCACTCCGACCGTGGTTAATACCCGAGAGGAGTTTTATGCTGCCCAAAACCGCTTCCCCCACGACTTCAAGGACGTGAAAGGACAGGAGGTGGCGAAGCGGGCTTTTGAAGTGGCGGCTGCCGGTGGTCACAACCTGTTGTTGGTGGGAAGTCCGGGCTGCGGAAAGAGCATGATGGCCAAACGCCTGCCTTCCATTCTGCCGCCCCTTTCGCTGGCCGAAAGTTTGGAAACCACGCAAATCCACTCTGTCGCCGGCAAACTTCAACGCAACGACACCCTCATCTCCACCCGCCCTTTCCGCGCACCGCACCACACCATCTCTGATGTAGCGCTCATTGGGGGCGGAAGCAATATCCAACCGGGGGAAGTGAGTCTTGCCCATAACGGGGTACTTTTTCTCGACGAGTTTCCCGAATTTTCAAAAAACGCCCTTGAGACCCTCCGCCAACCGCTTGAAGACCGGAACATCACCATCTCTCGTGCCAAATACACCGCCACGCTTCCCTGCTCGATGATGCTGATTGCCGCCATGAACCCCTGTCCCTGCGGCTATTACAACGACCCCTCCCACGAGTGTTCCTGCCGTCCGGGACAAGTGCAGCGCTACATGAGCCGTATCAGCGGACCGTTGCTCGACCGCATTGACCTTCAAGTAGAGGTAACTCCGGTGCCGGTGAAAGAACTTTCCAGCGCTCCCGAAGGTGAAAGTTCGGCCGAAATCCGCGCCCGTGTCATCGCCGCCCGAGAGCGGCAGACGGCCCGCTTTGCCCAAACACCCCGCGTCCACTGCAACGCACAAATGGAAGCGCCTCACATTCGCGAGTTTGTACACCTCGACGAAAGCGCACGGCAGTCGCTCGAAACCGCCATGAACCGCCTCAATCTTTCGGCACGCGCCTATGAACGCATCCTGAAAGTCGCCCTCACCATTGCCGACCTCGCTGCGTCCGATGTGGTTACTTCCGTCCATATTGCCGAAGCGGTGAGCTACCGCAATCTCGATCGCAGCACGTGGGGCGAGTGATGCCCTTCGCTCCTCATCCTGACCTTACCCCTCTTCTTCTTTTCAACACCCTCCCCTATGCAAAAGTCTTTTCTCCTTCTCTTTTTTGTCCTCCTGCCCTTTTCGCTCTCTGCTCAGCATCTCTTCCTCCAACTTGGAGGCGGTTTTGCCGGTCACTACAACGCTCCTCGCCCCGTAGGTGCTACCCAAGTCGCCCTCGGCTACGAGTTTGAGTTTGATCAGCATTGGGCGCTTGCCCCCTCCTTTGGCTTTTCGGGAAAAGGTTGGGAAGAAGCCGACCGCCTCACGCCCGATCTCCTTTACGATGCCGCAGGACAGCCACGCCGCAATGCAGCCGGCGAACACCTTCAGCGCACCGACGCCCAAGGTCGCCCTGTGCAAAGTACGATGAGTCGCGACTACACCGCCCACTATCTTCAACTCAACCTCCCTCTCCACTACTACCACCGCCTGGCCGAACACCGCTATCTGCGTCTTATGGCCGGCCTTTACACCGCCTATGGTGTGGGAGGACGCCGCCGTACTCGTGGAGATGGTACCGCTGTGGGGGAGCGAAAAATCAACTACACAGACCCTACTTTCTCGCTCAACGGTGCTAAGCGTTGGGATTTCGGACTGAAAGTCGGTGCGGCTTATCAATTTCCTACCCCCCTCACGGTAGGTGTCGAAGCCGATTTTGGTCTGCTGCCCGTCAACTGCCTTTCGCCTGATTTCTCCAAAGTAGGGCGCAATGTGTCGGTTTTACTTACTCTTACCTATCATTTTGACCGTAAAAAGCGCATCTCTGCACCCAATAGTGCCTTTTGATGAGCAGAAAATGAGCCAAAATCGTCAAAATCACTACTTTTGGGTATTGCATAGACCTCAAAAAGTCTCTACCTTTGCAGTGCAATCTGATAGCAAGGCTGCTTGGTTTCAACGCTAAGTTCTACGCCATCAGAGTAAGAATTTAAATTGTTATGTCTATGTTCGAAAGAAAGGCTGTCTTCAGTGGAAGATGGCCTCTTTCGTGTTAAGGCGGGTGGTTGCACCTGCACCCGAAAAAAAAGGGAGTCCTCGGCAGTCGAAGATTCCCTTTTTCTTGTTGAGAAGAGTGGAGTGGTGGATCAGGGACGCAGCACATCGAAGAGCGCGGTGGGGTGTCCCGAAGGGGTAAAAGCCCCCATGTCATACGCCTGCCAGTTCCATTGTGCATAGGAGGACGGCCGCCATTCCCCATCGGCCAGAGGCTCCCAGTAGAACCAACCGGCACAGTGCGGCGAACGGCTTGTGGCGCGATGGAGCTGCGCAAACAGCTTTTTAGATTCGGCAGGCGTAGAGAGCGGCATACCACATTCCACCACCATAACCCGACAACCATAGCGCTGAGCCACAAACGCCATATTCTCCATCGCTGCTTCAATCAATTCTGCACCATTTTTGAGCACCACCTGCTGTCGGCGCGTTTCCGACCAAAAAGATTGCTGCTGCCAAGCATCGTTTTCCCAATAGCGGTGTTCTGTGGGGTAGACCGACATGCCAATCAAGTCGAACTTTGCCCCGTTGTTGCGCAATAGATCAAGATGCCACTTGAAAAACCCCGAATCGTAGCCTTTGGCCAAATGAACCACCACCAAAGTTTGTGGAAAGACGGCTTTCACAGCTTCGTAGCCGGCACGAAAGAGGGCGGCATACTGTGAGGGCTTCTGCGTCGTGCCCACATCGCCCAAAAAGCCATTGTTTGTTTCGTTTCCTATTTGCACCCACTGCGGCACAATGCCGGCTGCTCTCAAAGCGATAAGTACGGAGCCGGTGTGTTGCCGCACATCCTGTTGCAACTGCTCAAAACTATCCCCTTGCCACGCTTGTGGGATGTCTTGTCGGGAAGGATCGGCCCACCAGTCGGAATAGTGGAAGTCTATCATGAGCGCCAGCCCGGCTCTTTGAGCCGCCTGTGCCTTACGCACCACATCGGCTGTATTGCAGAAGTTCACCCCTTTGTTTTCAGGGTTTACCCATACCCGAAGGCGCACCGCATTCAAGCCCATTTCACGCATCAGCTGAGGGGCTTCGCGCTCCTGCCCACGGGCATTGTAGAATTTGCGCCCATCGGCAGCCATTTCGGTATACCAAGAGATGTCCGCCCCTTGGGCAAATCTCACGGTGGATTTGTTAGGGTCGGGTGGGAGCGGCATTTCGTTGTTGCTCGAACAAGCGAAAAAGAGGGAAAACAATAATCCTAAGAGGGAAAGACGTGTCATTGACATAAAAAGTGATTGGGTGGGGAGGTGGAAAAAGAGTGAGCGGCATTCAATTTTGAACACGGCGGATGGGAAAACAAAGATACACAATTTCAAACATTTCGACAAACTATCTGCCGACTTATGCGCTTCTCGCGCGTGCGCGCATATACCCTACATAGGGTTGGTAAAAATCCTTCATTCCTTCACCAGCGCTGCAACTTGCTGATATACTATTATTTACGGGTGAAGGATTGGCGAAAATAAATCCTTCACCTTTAGGGAGCTTTTGGAGAAAAAACGATGCCGAAAAGTGCAGCGGGTGCACTTCCTCTATGGATTCCCCATTCGTCCTTCACCATAAGGGCTTTATTTTTAGCATTTTGCCCCGACGGTGAAGGAAGTGAAGGAAAAATGCACAAGTGAGATGTGTATATGCGCGCGCGAGGGAAGGCGGGAGCAAAGAGTGAGGAGGTGTTGCGTAGCTCAGAGGTAGTTTCATCTATCTCAGAGATAGAAAAAACGGGCTCTGAGGTAGAAGTGCGTTGTGGTGGGAGGAGAAAAACGAAGTCCTATCTATCTCCCTCTCAAAGGGATGACTTGGGTAGCACCCAAGAACACTGCCCGATTTTAATTCTATCGGCCGGCGAAATCGTGAGGCCGGCTCCACATTCCTGCCCAAACGCGGTGTTCATCTCCGCCTCAACTGTTAAAATCGTGTTAAAGTCGGGGGGGGAGTGGTCAAAACGGCCGGCGAGATGTATATATATAAATAGAGGGTTTTCGTCAGCGAGGAGGAGAGGGAAAAGGTGGTCAAAAGCGGTAACGAAGGGAGAAAGCCGTGTCATGCTGTTGGGGAGCGGCAATCTGCTGTGTGCCCTGCCCGATGGTGGTGCGGTCAAAATAGCGCGTCCAGCCCCAGCGGAAGGCGAGGCGGAAACGCGGCGAATAGTCCCAACGCCCGACCAGTGCCAAGGAGCAACCTCGACCCGAAAACATCGGGAAAGCCCCGACACCGGGCAGTTGCGGCAGATAAGCATAGAGACGCGTGGCGTAGTCGGCCGTCAAAAACGCTCCGGCAAAGGCTTGAAGATGCACCCCTCGCCCGATGGGCTGCCGCAGCCGCGCGGAGCACATGCCGCCCCACGTGGGTCGCGGGTGGGTCTGCCGATGGGCAGCGGCCACATCAAGAGCCACCTGCCAAAAGCGTTGCGGTGTTTCGGAACGGAGTTGCCAGCGCAGGTGGTGGCTGGTGTGATACTCCAAATGAGGGGCATGAAGGGGAATGTTGCGTTGGCGTGTTTTCAAATGATAGCGCAGGCCGTGCAAGAGCGTGGGGCGCGGGCGGTAACTACCTTCTATCAGCACCGCCATTCCATGGGCTGTCGTATCGGCACGGAAAGAAGGTTTTGGAAAACGGAAAACATCGATAAAACCGCGCATTTCTACGCGAGCCGAGGTTTGCCATTTCCATCCGAGGAGCGCCCCCATCTCGTTTTGAGTGTGCGTACCCTGCTGCAAGGTCTTGCTGAGCGGCGCCACAAAAGCCGTAGAAAGCCAGCGCAGTTGCGAGGTCAGTTCGACATCGGGAAGCACCTGCCACTGCACGGTGTGGATGGTGGCCGGATGTCCCTGTGCGTCTATTGCCGTTTCGCCCACGAGTGTCCATTTCCGCCCCATTCGCCCATAGTCCACACTCACCCCACGCGCCGATTGGCCATGCAGATAGTGCTGATTGTAGCGCTTCGGTAGAGGAGAAATAAATTTGTCGTACTGTGCGGTATAGGTGTTGATACCGATAAAACCATAGGAGTTGTGCCATTCCAAACGGCTGCCGAGGGTGAACATACCCACCACATGGCGCTGCGACAATTCGCGAAGAGAGCGGTGCAATCCCGAATGCAGGAAAGCCCGCACCGTGTCGCCTTCGTTGCGACCGTCCAATCGGTGATGACTCGCCCACACCTGCCACAACCAACGGCGATTGCGGAAGGCATAGGCCGCACCACGCAAAAACTGCACCTCGTCGGCTCCCGTGTGGGGCGACAAGCGTGCAGTTGACCAAAGAGATTGTTCCAAAAGTAAGAGGGGCGATTGCAGGAATTGCTGTCCGATGAGCAGTCCCTGCCCCCATTTCACCCGATAGTCGCCCAACAGAAGTTGGTGGCGGTCGCCGTTTCGCCCCAAAGCGAGGTGGAAGGAGGTGAAATCGTAAGGGCGGTTGCCACGCTTCGCAAAGGGTTCGCCCACATCGTTTTGCAGCGTCAGCCCATAGTCCACCCCTTGACGCTGCGTGTAGCGGTAACGTAAGGTGTGGCCGAAGCGATGACCGAGATAGAGGGTTTCGGGTTTTCTTGCGCTTCCATCGGAGTTTTGCACCTTAAATCCGGCACGGCGGTAGAGCGGAATGTCAGTGCGCAACTCCACTTGATGCCGTCCGCCCCACCAATGCTCCCGCCAAGAGGGAGAGGGGCGAAAAGGCGGGTCGATGGCGACAAAGAGGGACAACCACCGCCGTTCGGTGTGAGAGAGTTGGCGCACGAGCATCAAGTCGCCCAAGGAAGTGAAGCCTTTGATGCGGTCGCGATAGGCCAAAAGAGAGTCCACCTGTTGGGGGCGGAGGAAAGGAAGGGTGAGGAGTTGTTCGCGCGTGGCCGAATTAAGCGAAAGCGGATGTTCGTAGATGGCTTGCAAGTCGTCGAGTTCTCCACTGCGGGTATCGGCCGGCAGCAGCACCTCTTCTTCCTCCCGCGGCAGGAGGTATTCCGTCGCGAAATCTTCCCACGACATGAAGGTTTCCCGCCGCTGCCCATCGTCTACCTGCCCCCACAAAGCGTGAGGGAGGAAGAACAGCACGAAGCAGGAAAGCATCGTGCGCAGGGTGAAGCGGGTGCGCACATTCATAGGCGTGGCGACTAAAAGAGTTTGAGTTGTCCTGTCAAGTCGTCCATAATGTCATCGCCGGTTTGGGTGGGAGGCGTTACGACATTTTGATTGTCATCGGCGATTTCATCGAGGTTGTCCCCTTCTTCATTTTCATCGAGAGGCTCCGGAAAACGAGTAGGTTCGAGTTCTTCGACCTTTTCGACACTGAAGGTCGTTACACGTTTTCCTTTCGCCTTAAATCCTTTGACGGCAATGAACTCTTCGGCATCAATCTCGATGGGTTCGCGGAAATCGTCGGGAGCAGCCAACTTCACGCGGAAGCGCGGATAGGCTTGGTCGGAGAGTGCCATCAAGCGGCAGTTGGGATTATCGCCCAAGAAATTCAGGTGGCGCGTTTGTGCCGTCCGTTCAAAGTTGAAGCGCTTGATGTAAAGATAGTTGTCGTTGTCGGCATCAATGAGAACAGCCGTCCACACCTTTTCGTCCGAGAATTTCTCCACGCGCAGCAAACCGGTGGCTTCGTAGTGGTTGTTGGGATCGAAGGAAGTGGTGTAGAAATCGCCGTTGTCCAGCACCACCAGCACTTGGTCGTCGGAATGGAATTCGCCTAAATAAGCGCCGCGGTCATCGAAATTGATGCGCTGCACATCGTGGTCGAACCACACTTTCCGCCCACCCAACGTCGAACCGCCATGGGCTTTGAGCGTGATGCGGTGCACATCGAGGCGGGTGAGGAGGTTGCCCTTCGTGCCGCGCCCTTTGACAGCGAGTTCGGAGAAAGACTTTTCAAAGAAGATGCGGCGAAGCTTCGGGTTGGGCTTTAGTGTCACCTTGATGGTTTCGGCTTCGCCGTTGGGGTTGGCGCTGAAATAGTAGATTTTCGAGCCGGGAGTACCGGTAGTGAGGTCGTACTCACGCTCGTGGGTAAGGCTCGTCACGTTGAAGCGCTTGATGTAGAACGCTCCCTCTTTGCCATCGCGATAGGCCACATTGTAGATGGTGCGCTGGTCGTTTTTCTTGAACACGGCGATGTGTACCACCTCCGCCTTCCGCTTCTCGGCCTTGGAACGCTCCGTTTCTCCGATATAGACTTTTTCGGCAACGCGTGTCACCTTGTAAGTACCATCTCTGTAGAAGATGATAACGTTGTCAATGTTTGAACAATTCTCGATGAATTCGTCCTTTTTGAGCGAAGTACCCATAAATCCATCGGCGCGGTTGATGTAGAGTTTTTCGTTGGCTTCCACCACCTTGGCAGCTTCGATGGTGTCGAACGAACGCATCTCCGTGAGGCGGGGATGGTCGGCGGCATAATGGTCGAAGATATATTGGAACCAGCGGATGGTTACCTCTGTCATGTGCGCCAAATCGTGTTCGATTTCGATGATTTCGGCTTTGATACGCGCAATGAGTTCATCGGCTTTGGCTTTGTTGAATTTGAGAATGCGCGCCATCTTGATTTCAAGCAGCCGCAGGAGGTCGTCGCGTGTCACTTCACGCACGAAATCCTTTTTGAAAGGTTCGAGGCGGGTGTCAATGTGCGTGAGAGCGATTTCGAGGTCGGCGGCATTCTCATAAGCCTTGTCCTTATAAATGCGTTCGTCGATGAAGATGCGTTCAAGCGAAGCGAACATCATACTTTCGAGCAATTCGCTACGGCGGATTTCCAGTTCGCGGCGCAGTAAAGCCTTGGTGTTTTCGACATTCGCTTTCAAGACTTCGCTCACCGTAACAAAACGCGGTTTGTCTTCGTCGATGATGCAGCAGTTGGGCGAAATGCTCACTTCGCAGTCGGTAAAGGCATAGAGAGCATCAATCGTCTTGTCGCTCGAAACGCCGGGTGCCAAGTGAATAAGGATTTCCACCTTTTCAGAGGTAAAGTCTTCAATTTTGCGGATTTTAATTCGTCCTTTTTCTGCCGCCTTCTTGATACTTTCACTGAGGGTGTCGACGGTCTTACCAAAGGGAAGTTCGGTAATGGCAATGGTTTTGCTGTCGCGCTTCTCGATGCGGGCGCGCACCTTTACGCTACCGCCACGCAGGCCGTCATTATACTTGAAAACATCGATTAAACCACCCGTTTGAAAGTCGGGATAGACGTGAAACTCCTCTCCGCGCAGGTAGTGGATGGCAGCTTGACAGAGTTCACCGAAATTGTGGGGGAGGATTTTAGCACTCAATCCCACGGCGATACCTTCGGCACCTTGAGCCAGCAATAGGGGGAATTTGACAGGCAGTGCCACCGGTTCTTTGTTGCGGCCGTCATAGGAGAGTTTCCACTCCGTTGTCTTAGGATTGAAGAGCACATTGAGAGCGAATTTCGTGAGACGACCTTCGATGTAACGCGGTGCAGCGGCTTCGTCGCCGGTGAGGATGTTACCCCACGAACCTTGGCAGTCAATGAGCAGGTTTTGACGCCCCATTTGTGTCAGAGCGTCGACAATGGAAGCATCGCCGTGAGGGTGAAATTTCATGGTTTCACCGGCGATGTTGGCCACTTTATTGTAGCGGCCATCGTCCATACGCTTCATCGTGTGGAGGATGCGGCGCTGCACAGGTTTAAGACCGTCGCCGAGGTGAGGCACGGCGCGTTCGAGAATTACGTAGGAGGCATAGTCGAGAAACCACTTTTCGTACATTCCCGTGAGGGGATGCACACTGATAGGGCCTTCGTTTCGTTCCTCCGAATGGGGATCGTAATCGGAATGTTCGATGGTTTCGGGCAATTCGTCTAAGGTTTCCGTATCTTTGAAATCTTCACTCATGGTTCGGATAGGGTTTTGAAGAGTTGAGGTTGGTATTCATTCCTCTTGAAAAGGGGATAGTTCCGCAGCATTCAGACATCAATGATGCGGGCTTGTTCGGGATGGGGGAAGTGGGCATCGTGGCTCACCACAATAATGGCGCGCTTGCGATGCTCTTCGGCCAACGTGGCGTAGAGTTCGCTTTTGGTGGCTTGGTCGAGGTGGGTGTCCGGCTCGTCGAGGAGCAGCAGGTGGGGTTCGCTCACCAAGGCACGCGCTAAAAGTGTGCGCTGCCACTGTCCGCCACTGAGGGCTTCAATGGGTTGTTCGGCCAAGGTGCCTAATCCGAAGCGCTGCAAAATACTGCTCACCTGTCGACGGTGGGCGGAAGTGTAGCGCTGCCACCAACGGAGTTGAGAGAGCAGACCGGAACGCACGGATTGCTCCACAGTGATGGGAAATCGGCGGTCGATACTGCGGTATTGGGGCAGATAACCGAGGGTGAGGCGTGGGGCGCGCTCGACGCGTCCTGCCACAGGTTGAAGCAGGCCGACCATCACTTTGAGCAAGGAGGTCTTTCCTCCTCCGTTTTGACCACGAAGCACGATGAAATCGCCCGAATCGACATCGAGCGAAAAATCTTTGAGAACGGAGCGCCCTTCGTAGGCAATCTCGATATGTTGTAAGGAAATGAGCGTCATGGGCGGCTATTCAACCAAAGATTTAGCAATGTGCAACATCTGTTTGTCCCATTGATAGTCGAGCGGAGAAATGCTCACCACACGACCATCAATGGCTTCGGCGATGCGCTTTGCAGCACGGCCGGAATGCTCGGTTTGGATGAACACCACCTTGACTTTCTCTGTCTGCGCCCGATGAATGAGTTGCTGCATACGCTCGGCCGACGGTTCTTTGCCATCGGTTTCAACGGACATTTGCTGTAAGCCATAGTCACGCGCAAAGTAACCTAATGCAGGATGATAGATTAAGAAGGTGCGGTGTTGCAGATGGCGCAGCGTTGTACGGATTTGAGCGTCGATATGGTCGATGTGAGTGAGCATACTGTCTGCGCGGTGGGTGTAGAAAGCCGCGTTGGCCGAATCGAGGGCTATCAGAGCGCTGCACACACGTTTTACGATGGCACGTGCCGAAGTGGTCGACGTCCACGTATGGAGGTCAATTCCATCGCTGTAGAAATGATTGTGTTCATCTTCAGTGGTGCATTTCTCGTCGGTCGTCATCAGCGAAATGCTATCGGAAACATTGATGGTGACGAGATCGGGGGCATTCTGCGTAAGTTTTTGCAAACGTGTCTGTTCCAGCCCCAATGTTCCAACCGTAAAATAAGCGCGGCTGTCGCTCACTTCGACCACTTGCTGCGGGGTGAGCTCGTAGGTTTCGGGGCTGGCACCTGTGGGCACCAAGGTGGTGACGGCAAACTTGTCGCCAGCTACATTCTCGACAAAATAGCGTAGGGGTTCTATGCTCACCGTGAGATGAGGCTTACCGGTGAGCGCAGTACCACAAGAAGCCAGCGTCAATGAGAGCAGGCAGAAGAGAAGAAGCTGAGAAATCTTGTGTGTCATGCCGAAAATGTGTAAGGGGTGAAAGTTTGTTGGTGAGGGTCGCCGTGCTTTGTGCGGCAGTGGTGGGGAAGGTCTTAAAAGAGCGTCATCGCTCCGGTCATGGTGGCAATGATAATCCAATAGCGCACAAATTTTCCGATGAAGATGGTGAGCAGCGAGAGAGGTAGATTGACACGCAGAAAACCCATCGCGACTGTAATCAGTTCGCCCAAAACGGGAAACCAGGAAATCAACCCGCCCCAAAAACCAAAGCGGCGAACATAACCTTTGCCGCGCTCCAGTTGTTCGGGCGACACCTTCACCCAGCGCTCAATCCATTCTTCACGTCCCAAACGGCCGATGCCGTAGTTGAGTAGTGAACCCAGAACATTACCTAAGGTAGCAGCAAACAATAATTCTATGGGTGCTACCCCTGCCGCCACCAGTCCGGCTAAAACGAATTCGGAAGAAAGGGGTAGGATGCTCCCCGCTAGAAAGGCGGAGATGAACATCCCCGCCACACCATAGTCAATTAGATATTGTAGAAAAACATCCATAAATCAAAATGTTGCACCACGCCGAGCGACACCAACAGCACCAGCCAAATCCAGAACCAAAGGTTCATCAGACTGCCGCGTGCCAAGGTGAAATAATGCCCTACAAAGGGAGTCATCGTGACGATGAGCAACGGAATCCAATGGGCATCGTCGGCGGGATAGGCCGCTCCCATCACAAGAAGCGGTAGAAACTGCACCAGCAACAAGAAAAAATACTGCCGTGTGCGGATTTTGTCGTTGTAGGCGGTGCGCAAAAAGTGAAATACACTTACCAACGCCAAAAAGAGCAGCAAACCCGGCGCCACCCAATGGTGGGGCGGTAGCGCGGCATAGTCGGGAATATCGGTGAGCAGATAGTGTTGCCAAAGGGCTAAAAACTCCCGCCCTTTCTCAGGTTGCCACACCAAGTAGGGGGTATAGAGCCAATAGGGCAAAAGGAGACCCAAAAGTCCCGCAAAGAAGGAGCGGAACGTGAGCGCTCGCAACTGGGCATAGGAGGAGAGGAGCAGAAAAGGAGTAAAGAGCAGTAGAGGAGGATAGACTAAACTGCCCAAACTGACGAAGAACAACGTGTGGAACAGGATGCCTTGCGTTTGATAGGCTCCATAGGCACGAAACAGCACAAAGTAGCTCAGCAGCAGTCCGACGGTCGGGACGACATCCCACGTGAGCGCATGCAGACTTGGAAACAGCGCCATAAGCGTAAGAAACACCACGCTGTTCATACGCGAGCGGATGCGGATGAGTTGAAACTGGTTGTTCCATTCGGCCATAATCAGCGTCATGGCCGCCATCACTGCCAGTCCTCCCCAAAGATACGCATTGCTCACATCAGGAAGCATCCAAACCACTGCGACCAGCAGGGAGGCGATGGGGAGTGATGCCATGCTCTGACTCACTCGATTGCGAAATTTCTGTTCGTGCATAGCCGTTGAACTTTGTGCCGAAGGGCTTACCTTGGCGGTTGGTCGAAAAGCACTCTGTGAGTAAAGAGAAGACTATAATCCGAGGTCGAAGCCAATGTCGCGGCGGAAGTACTTCCCTTCATAGTCGATTTGAGTGGCGCCCTGCATGGCTTGTTGGAGCGCTTCGGCAGCGGTGGCACCATAAGAACTCACGGCGATGACGCGGCCACCGGCTGTCACCAGTTGTCCGTCATGCAGGGCGGTTCCGGCGTGGAACACCACGCTGCCGGCTACCTCCGTGTGGGACATTACGCGTCCCTTCTCATAGTGTTCGGGATAACCTTCGCTCACACACATCACACACACCGCAGCGCGGGAATCGAAGGTGAGGGGGCAGCGGTCAAGGTCGCCCGCAGCGACACCTTCAAAGAGGTCGACCAAATCGCTCTCAATGCGCAGCATGACGCTTTCGGTTTCGGGGTCGCCCATGCGGCAGTTGTATTCAATCACCTTGGGTTCTCCATCGCAGTTGATGAGGCCGAAGAAGATGAAGCCTTTGTAGACGATGCCTTCGGACTTCAATCCCTCCACCGTAGGGCGAATGATTTCGCGCTCCACACGTGCCATCCAATCGGGAGTGGCAAACGGCACCGGCGACACCGATCCCATACCTCCGGTGTTCAGTCCTGTGTCGCCTTCGCCAATGCGCTTATAGTCCTTCGCTTCAGGAAGCACCTTGTAATGGGTGCCATCGGTGAGGACAAATACAGAACATTCGATGCCCGATAGAAACTCTTCAATCACCACGCGGCTTGAAGCGTTGCCAAACTGCCCACCGAGCATTTCGCGCAGTGCATTTTGGGCTTCGGCAAGGGTGGGAAGGATGAGTACACCTTTGCCGGCACAAAGTCCGTCGGCTTTCAGTACATAAGGGGCTTTGAGCGTTTCGAGAAAGCGACAACCGTCCTCAACCTGAGTACCGTCGAAGGTGCGGTAGGCAGCGGTAGGAATACCGTGGCGTTGCATAAAGGCTTTAGCAAAATCTTTCGAGCCTTCCAATACCGCTCCTGCCTTAGAAGGGCCGATGACGGGAATAGCACACAGTTGAGCATCGTGCTGAAAATAGTCGTAAATCCCTTTGACCAAAGGGTCTTCGGGGCCTACCACCACCATATCTATCTGCTGGTCGAGCACAAATCGGCCGATGGCGTCAAAATCGTCGGCTTTGATAGGCACGTTTTCGCCCACCTGCGCCGTACCCGGATTGCCGGGAGCAATGTAGAGTTGTTCGATTTTGGGACTTTGGGCAATTTTCCAAGCGAGGGCGTGTTCGCGGCCGCCCGATCCGAGAAGGAGGAGTTTCATAAGGAGAGGAGGAGATGGGGTTAGGATAGGGAGGTGGATGAGGAGAAACAGAGGTTGGGAAGCTTCGGCTCTCCTCACAATGTTTCAAGGTTTGGAGAGCAGGGCTTTGTAGCGCGCAGGATGGTGGAGCACTTCCAGAGCGGTGCGGAGATCTTTGTCATCGCGCAACTGATATTCCACAGTGCCCCGTTGGCCGTAGGCATTTCCCACGATGGTGGATTCAACGAGTTCGACCACTTCTTTTTTCCAAAGTTGGAGGTCGTCGGCAAGGTTGTGGCTCAGTTTGGCTTCGAGAGCGTCCAATTCGGCTTTGGCCACATCGGCATAGCCTTCGAAAGCGGCCAACTGGCGCACGCGGTTGAGGGCGCGCTTGGTTTGGTTGTCGTAGGTAAAATCGCTCTTGGCCATAAATTGCTTGAATTCCTCAAACTCGGCATCTGTGAGGTGGAAGTCTGCGGCAGGAGCGATGTTTTTGTGAGTGTTGCAGTAGAGCGCTCCGTAGTCGAATAAAGCGTCCGAAACGGAGAGGTAGGAGATGAGGTTGGGCAGGGAATCGAGCTTCACCTCAATGTCGGGTTTGATGCCACCGCCGTCTTTCACCAGACGTCCGACCTCGGTATAGAAGGTTTTAGAGAGCGATTCGGGCAGGTGCATCGGTTGGCCGTCGGCGCCGCGATGTTTGAAATCATAAGCCTGCACACAACGCCCCGAAGGGATGTAGTATTTGGAGGTCGTTACTTTGAGCATCGTGCTGTACGGCAGGGGGCGTGGGGCTTGTACAAGCCCTTTGCCGTAGGTGCGTCGTCCGATGATGACAGCGCGGTCGTAGTCTTGCAGTGCTCCCGAAGTGATTTCGGCAGCCGATGCCGTGGCATAGTCGACCAGGACAACCATCGGTATTTGCGTATCGAGCGGTTCGTCCGTGGTTTTAAGGCGGGAGTTGAGTGCCGGATCTTTTGCCTTCGTTTCCAGCACCAATTTGTTTTTAGGCAAAAAGAGATTGACCACTTTCACCGCTTGGTCCATCAAACCGCCACCGTTGCCGCGCAAGTCGAAGACCAGACGTTGTGCGCCATCGGTTTTGAGCTGCTCAACGGCAGCACGAAGGTCGCGGGCGGTATCTTCGGTGTAACTTTGCAGAAGTACATAACCCGTACTGTCGGGCAGTACAGCATAAAACACCACCGACTGCTGCACAATTTTTTCGCGGGTGATGCGCATACTGACCGGCTGCTTCATGCCGGGGCGTTGCACGGTGAGAGTGAAAGAGGTACCGGCCTGCCCTCGCAGGAGGCGCGTCACCATGTTGCTGTAATCCCCCTTACTTTGTTTGCCGCAAACCCCCACATCTTTGCCGTCAACTTTGAGAATGACATCGCCCGAGCGCACACCGGCCTTGTGGGCGGGCATACCCACATAGGGGTTATCGAAAGCACAGCGGTCGGAAGATTTATGATAGCGGATGGGCGAACCAATACCGGCATATTTTCCTGTGGTGAGGGTGCGTAATTCGTCCGTGCGGTCTTCCTTGTAAAATTCAGTGTAAGGGTCGAGGTTGCCCAACATGTAAAGAATGGCATCGCCCACCGTCTTTTCGGCATCGAGCGTATCGACATAATAAAGGTCGAGGTCGCGATAGAGCGCATTGAAGATGTCGAGTGCTTTGGCGGTTTCAAAGTTGCGATTCTTCTGAGCTTGCAGCGGCAGCAGAGCCAGCGCACAAAGGAGGAGAGAAAAGAAATGTTTCATGCGAAGGAAAAGAGATGCGGGATTAGGCCTCATGGCGCAATTCGTCCCAAGTGGTGTCGGGGAGTTTTGTACCCAACACTTGGATAACTGCTGCGGCACAGCGCGCTCCTTGTCGCAAGCAGCGTTCGAGACTGGCTCCTTGGGCGTGTCGTAACAGAAAACCGCCGGCGAAGAAGTCGCCAGCTCCAGTGGTATCGACCACCGCCGGCACGGGAATGGCCGGAGTCTCGACACGTTGTCCGTGTGCAATGGCACAAGCGCCTTGCGCACCGAGTTTCACTACCGCTGTCGGGCAATGGTGCGCCAAGGCTTCAAGGGCTTCGCGAGGAGGTAGTTGGGTCATCGCACACGCCTCTTCCTCGTTGGCAAAAACGATGTCGGTTTTACTCAGCAGATGGGTAAAAAAATCCCGATCTTCTTCAACAATGTTCCACGAAGCCAAATCCAGACACACTTTTGCTCCGGCCTTGCGCGCCAAATCGACCGCAGTCTCGATGAGATCATGATTTTGCACAAGGTAGCCCTCGATGAAGAAATAGCCCGCTCCGGTGAACCACTCCTCTCGCAATTCATCGGCGCGCATCGTGGCTGAGGCGCCCAAATAAGTGGCGAAAGTGCGCTGCCCATCGGGCATAACGAATGTGGTCGCCACCCCCGTCGGTAGTTCTTCGTCATAGAGCGCAATCGGCTGTACACCTTGCGCGCCACGCTCACGCGCGTAAAATTTTCCGTTGCTGTCACGTCCGCGTTTACCGATGAAGGTAGCAGTGCCGCCCAAACAAGCCACCGCCAAAAGGGCATTTCCGGCCGAACCGCCCGTACTCCGCTCAATGTCAAAGCCTTCAAGGCGTTGCAGCATTTTTTGATAGGTGGCTTCGCCGATGAGGGTCATCCCATCTTTGGATAATGATAATTGGTTAATAATGAAATCATTATCTATTTTTACAAGGGCGTCTACAAGGGCGTTGCCTATACCGAGGATTTGCTTCATGAAAAATTTTTGCTACTTTTTTCTGCAAAGATAGTGCTTTATTCAAAATAAAGTGCTACTTTTGCACCGCAAACAACAAAAAGATGCGCATTTTTTTGCCTCTTGTCTTGTTTGTAATCATCTGCTTCAGTAGCTCAGTTGGTTAGAGCACCTGACTGTTAATCAGGGGGTCGTTGGTTCAAGCCCATCCTGAAGCGCACACCGCCCGTCCTTGGCGGTTCTTCAGAAAGGACATCTGCTTCAGTAGCTCAGTTGGTTAGAGCACATGACTGTTAATCATGGGGTCGTTGGTTCAAGCCCATCCTGAAGCGCCATATTCTTAGAGAACCCATTGGATCGGGTGGTATCCTTCAATGGAAGGATACGTTCTTGAAAGGATATAAAAAGAGCCGTAGAAAGGTTTTCATAGGCAGTTTCCAGAGCCTTAGTACACCTCCTTTCTACGGCACTTTTTATCTAAAAGCCACTGCACACTTTGAGGTACTCAAAGTTTCCAGATTTCAGTACACCTTGCAATTATGGTGCAGTGGCATGAGGTTGGCGACATTGTTTGTTTTCCAGAGCCTTAGTACAAACCAACCTATATTCTTTTTATCTTTACGCTGTTTGATGTTTTCGATTGGAGGGCGGCTCAGGAATGCTCCAACCAAACTCTTTGAGATTTTCTGTTAATGCGTAGTGCATTATACTTTTGCGCTGATACGCGCGCGTACCAGCCTGAAATTTGGGTTGTCGCTCTTTCTCCTCTATCACCTGCAATACTTGGGAACAGCTATCATAGTTCAATCCGTTGTTCTGCTGAATAAATTGAAGGTAATACAGCACCTCACCTGCTTCTAGATAGATACTCAGTTTGTGTTGCACTTTGTTTAGAAGCGTTTGCACACTATCGCTGCGTTCTATGCTCGGAGAAGCCTCGAGTTCTTTTTGATGCAAAGAAGCGTCAGAGAAACTTTCAAATGGATTTAATGGAGCGTCGCCCTCTTCCCAAAGTTTCTGCAAGCCTTGCTTTGGATTGTCCTTTGTATAAATGAAGAGAAGGATAGATGCAATCTTACGACCGATACGTTGAAAAGGAACACAATCAAACCAGACTTCACTTTTACCTTGATGGAATAGCTCATAGAGTTCCGTCTGTGCCGGGAGGAGAACTGATCGGCGAAGGTCGCAGTAATTGTTATACTTCCCTTTTGTTGTCACCTTACCAGTGCGTTCATCTTTACGCTCCACCAAATCTAATAGATAGCGCAGCTGTTCTATCGTAATAGGATATACATTTTTGCGAAAGGCACAATCCGAGGATTTACTACGTGGGTAGCGGAAATTTCCCGAGAATTCACAGCAAAATTCGTAGAACTTTTGCGAATACTTGGAACGTAGCCCTAATGCAGTCTGTGCAGAGGATTTAGTATAGTTTTTTGCCAAATTAATGAGATAAGGCATCAGTTCTGGCGACATCCGTACTTCGTACTGCTTGGTCACAGTGTTGTAGGAGAAGGAATCCACCCAGTGCACTTTTCCACGGATAAGCTGCCGTTCTTTATTGTAATACGAAATGCTCATAAATTTCTTACCTATTTCGCTCAAAGCTTCATAGGTCTGCAGCACATGAGTTCGTCCTCCTATCACACCAAGATCTTTATCCGTGAGATAAAAGTACAAGTCTTTCCATGCCTCAGGAGCATCAAGACTTTTTTCAATAAATCGTTTTTTGATTTGGAGGGTGAGAAAGTACAGCACTCTCTTCTCCAAGAGGCTGTACACTGCCGGGCTGTTTACGAGGCTATTGCTCCATAACAATAGTCTCTGCGCATTGCGAAGATGCAACGGCACAAAGTAAATCTGTCATACAGTAAGCGTAATACCTATCTGTGAGTTGCATGTTGGAACTGGTAGCAAGAACACTTCAAGGCAGAAGTTATTACTATTTTCGCAGATTAAATCTGGAAACTGGTGCAAAGATAAAAACAAAATTTGAATTACCCAAGAAGGGAGGAATATACTATTTCCTCGTAATAGAATCCTCAACTCCCTTTTGTTTATCGGTGAAGAGGGGGCTAGTAAATAAAGCTTTATAAATAAGAGTAAGTAAAGCTTTGGAACTTTTCGCGCGAGCAAACTTGACTTTAGGGAAAACAAGACAAGTTTTACCCTGAGGAGGGTACTTTTGATTATTTTTTAAAAGTGTACCTTTTTGGGTACACGTTCTTTGGTGATTTGAGATAAAATCTCTATCTTTGCAGAAAAAAGATTATGGCAGTATTAAACTTCACATCTAGAGAATTTCGAAGCCAGCAAGCGCACGTGTTCGACTTGGCAGACAAGGGCGAAAAAGTAATCATCAGAAGAAGCAGGAAGCAGGCTTACACCCTCGTTCCTATTGAAGACGATGATTTAACAATTACTCCCGAATTGCAAGCGAGGATAGACAAGGCAAGGGCGGAAATCAAGGCTGGAAACTGCGTTACCCTTCGGAGTTCAGAGGAATTAGATAGATATTTGGAAACTCTATGATGTACATGATAAGGATTTCCAACGGGGTTAGCAAAGTGATTTCCAAATGGAAGAAGTCGAACCCGAACTTGTTCAAGAAATATGCCAAGATACTATCAGAGTTAATGGAACACCCCAAAAGCGGTCTTGGGCATCCTGAACCATTGAGAGGCGGCGGTGATATTACTTGGTCTCGCCACATCACCGCCCATGACAGAATAATTTATGACATCTACGATGATATTGTAGAAGTCTATGTGCTGGCAGTTGAGAGACACTACAATGACAAATAGAATTAACCGCAGGTGAGGAATTATCCACATCTGCGGTTCTTTGTTTATCCAACTCTATATGTGTATAGAAATATAGATATTTAGAATTATCTTTCTAATCCCGCATCTTCATATACTAGCATATTTCTTTGTTTGATTACTTAAATACGTCTATTATATTTTACTTTATTGTCAAGGTGTTGATATTGGTGTATGTTGATATACCGATATTGCTATGTAATGAATTTAAGAAATATCCATTTAGATATTTTCAGAAATAGATAGCTAATAATATACTGATATGCAGGCAAATAATAACCATTTCATATACATGTTTTTAGGTTTCGCTTTGTGCATTTAGGCTAATGTCGTACCTTTGCTGCATGACGTGAAGCAAGGTGTACTTTTGTCTGTACAAAATCGCCTAATGGCAGATTTTTCCAACAAAAGTTCCTTGCCGCTTCGCGGATAAAAAAACTCGCAACTCGTTTTTTATGCAACAAAAGAATAGAAAAACATCAAAGTGCGATATACGGTTATCGCCAGAAGAATTCGAACTTTTCAAAGAAAAAGCTGCAGCATTTGGAAGTTTGTTAGCAATGGTACGTAAGGCAGTAGAGTGTTTAGACAGCCAAATCAGCAAGCACAAGATTGATTGGTTGGAGGAATTCTCCGATATTTTGCACCACAACAATGTATTACTGAGCCATATCTCAGGTAACTTAAATCATGGGGTCGTTGGTTCAAGCCCATCCTGAAGCGCCATATTCTTAGAGAACCCATTGGATCGGGTGGTATCCTTCAATGGAAGGATACGTTCTTGAAAGGATATAAAAAGAGCCGTAGAAAGGTTTTCATAGGCAGTTTCCAGAGCCTTAGTACACCTCCTTTCTACGGCACTTTTTATCTAAAAGCCACTGCACACTTTGAGGTACTCAAAGTTTCCAGATTTCAGTACACCTTGCAATTACGGTGCAGTGGCATGAGGTTGGTGGCATTGTTTGTTTCCAGAGCCTTAGTACAAACCAACCAGTATTCTTTTTATCCTTACGCTGTTTGATCTTTTCTATTGGGGGCCAGTTCAGGAATGCTCCAACCAAACTCTTTGAGATTTTCCATTAATGCGTAGTGCATTATACTTTTGCACTGATACGCACGCGTACCAGCTTGGAACTTGGGTTGTCGTTCCTTCTCCTCGATTACTTGTAATACTTGGGAACAGCTATCATAGTTTAATCCGTTATTTTGCTGAAGCCATTGAAGGTAATACAGCACTTCACCCGCTTCTAGGTAGATGCTCAGTTTGTGTTGTAATTTGTTCAGAAGACTTTCTGCACAGTCACTATACGGTATACTCGAAGAAGCTGATTGTCCCTTTTGAGATAAAGAAGCGTCTGAAAAGGTTTCAAAAGGATTTAATGGTATATCTCCTTCTTCTCAAAGTTTCTGCAAACCTTGTTTTGGATTATCCTTAGTATAAATGAAGAGTAGAACAGATGCAACCTTGCGACCGATACGCTGGAAAGGAACACAATCGAGTATTCTTTTCATATTGTAAGTGTTGTTCGGTTTAACATCTTTATTAAAGTATTGTCGATACTAAGGATCTTATAGTTGCAAATTTAGGCTTTATTCCTCAAAATAAATGAAGCAAATACTCCATAAATTGTAAGAATGAGTTCAAATCAGAGCCCCCCTCTATTTCGCTTCTTTTTAGACCAGAAAATGATGATTCCCTTTTACCTTACTTCTAAAACAGACAATAAGATATTGCTGTCCGCTAAACTTCAAAACCGCAAAAATACCAGCCCGAAGCCCTTAAAACAGGACTTCGGGCTTGCTTTTTCAAAAAAGAAAGCCCCCTGTTTATATATAGACATCTCATCTTCGATTCTTACCACTGAACCTCGACTTTAACACTACTTTAACATTTCGACTCCCTCCCTGTGATGTTGTTCAATCTACCTCAGAGATAGTTTTTTTCGGCTCCTATCTAAATCAAACTACCTCTGAGGAAAATGAACGCTCTCGTCACACACGCCTACGCGCGCGTCATACACACAAATTCCGTGTTTTTTCCTTCACTTCCTTCACCCACTTGGTCATCCTCTCAACATCACCCCCTTCGGTAAAGGATTTGGAAAATTAAATCCTTCACCTACAACCATCTGTTTTACAGGGAGATAACAATTTTGGTGAAGGAGGTGAAGGAAAAACACATTTTGCAAGAGATGCGCGCGCGTACGCGCGAGGATTTTCGCTCCCTGACACAGGACTGCATTAACCCCTATCAAAGCACAACCGCTATCAAAGAGGAAACTCCATGATAGCGGTTGTTATTTGTGTCAAGAGGTGAAAAGGGGCAGAAGATAGGGAAATGCTGAACTCCGAAACACCTCATGTAAAAGAGAGGATTCGACTATTTTACCACGATTTCATCGACGAAAATGAAGCCGGGCTTTCCTGCTGCCACCGTGTGCCAAGCCGGAATGGATTTCTCGGGGACGGCGTGTACTTTTACGTAGCGCGCAGACTGTGGTGCGAAGGAATAGCGGTAGGGGAGAATGCCATCGGCATCGTTTTGTGCCATGGGAAGGTAGTCCTGCTGAATAACGGGAGTGAAGTCTTCGCCGTTGGTCGATAGGCTCACAACAACGCGGCGGGGTCCGTAAATCCAATTTGCTTTTTCAACACAAGCATTGAAAGCGACGCTGCTCACCGTGGTGGGAGCGCCCAAATCAATAATGGCTTCGAGTTCTTCGGTGTTGAAGCCGAGCCAGCGGCCGGATTGGAAGTTGAGGTTGGTGCCTTGAAGACCATCGACGAGCACCGAGGCTCCGGCAAACTTGTACCGGTCGTTGACACCTTGGAGTAGTCGGATGGGTTTCGCCGTTGAGAGCGAGAAGTGGAAATCTTCCTGTTCCACTTGGCTGCGTTCCATCATGGGGCGGCTTCCGGCGCGAGGACGACCGAGGTTGCGGAAGGCGGCGGCACGCAACTGAGCATCTTTTTGAAGGACGATGGGCGCTTTGTAGAGCGTGCTGGAAGGTGTGGGGGTGCTGCCGTCGAGGGTGTAGCGGATGTCGGCATTGTCGAGCGTGGAGAGGGTAGCCACTATGCCGCGCTCGGCATCAAGCTGATAGGAAGCGGTGACGTTGTAGACATGCTTGGCAAAATTGTAGTTTTGCTCGCGATAGAGATCGAGCAAACGGGTCAAACGCTCGATGAATTCGGGGAAATTCTTCGTGTTGCGAGGTGTCCACTGGATTTCAGCAAGCGCAGCCATACGCGGCAACTCCATGTATTCGATTTGCTTGAAGTTGGGAATGTACTCCGTCCAAAGGTTGGCTTGTACACCGATGATGTAGCGGGCTTCTTCGGGAGTGGCCTTTTCGGGTACGGGTTCGTAACTATAAACCGTGGTGAGGGGAAGGTATCCTCCGATAGCCATCGGCTCTTGCTTCGTATCTTTGGCTTGATAGTAGTCAAAGTAGAGGTAGGTGTTGGGAGTCATGATGGCATCGTGGCCGCTGCGTGCCGCTTCGAGACCACCGGCTTCACCGCGCCAAGACATAACGGTGGCACCGGGAGCCAGTCCGCCTTCGAGTGTTTCGTCCCAACCGATGATTTTGCGACCGCGGCGAGAGAGGTGTTGCTCGGCATGACGGATAACATGGCTTTGTAGGCGTTCTTCTGCCGTGTGCTTGCCATCGCCTTCAAGTTGGTGTTGCTTAATGAAGGCTTGGCATTTGGGGCAAGATTTCCAACGAGTCTTCGGGCATTCGTCGCCCCCTACATGGATATATTCAGAAGGGAAGATTTTGATGATTTCATCGAGAACATCATCGATGAAATCGTAGGTTTTTGGATTTCCGGCACAGAGCACATCGTCACTCACACCCCAAATGCGCCATACAGCATAAGGGCCTCCTGTGCAGCCCAATTCAGGGTAGGCCGTGAGTGCACCGAGCATGTGGCCGGGGAGGTCGATTTCGGGAATGATGGTGATGTGGCGTTCGGCAGCATAGCGCACGATGTCGCGACATTCCTCTTGAGTGTAAAAGCCTCCGTGGGGAATACCGTTATACTTGCCGCTGTTGTGTCCGATGACGGTTTCGGGGCGTTTGCTGCCCACCTCAACGAGGCGGGGGTGCTTCTTGATTTCCACGCGCCAACCTTGGTCGTCGGTGAGGTGCCAGTGGAAACGATTGATGTTGTGGAGCGCAATCATGTCGATGAAGCGCTTCACGCTGTCCACACTGAGGAAGTGGCGTGCCACGTCAAGCAGTGCACCGCGGTAGGCGAAACGAGGGGCGTCGTCGATGGTGACGAAAGGAATGTAGATTTGCTTGCCTTTGGGTGGGGTGATTTTACCTTTGTGGCTGTTGTAAGGCAGAGATTTGCGCAACGTCTGAATGCCATAGAAAGTACCTGCTGCGCTGGCTCCATTGATGTGGATGCGGTCGGCAGTCACGGTGAGGTGATAGGCTTCGAGATTGTCGTTTTTCAGGTTTTGGCTGAGAACGATGGCGTTGGTTTGCGGTGCTTTGTGCACAATGGCAGGGGCGAAACCGGTACGCTCTGTCAGGAAGCGTTGCAAATGGCGGGCATTCGTCTGTTCTTCAGCGGTTTTTCCGCATACGATGACAGTTTTTGCATTGAGGGCAAAGTCGCCTTTTTCAACTGCCGGAGTGATTTTTAGCGGGCGAGGCACAACGTCGAAGTTGGCTTGCGCCACTACCGAACCTGGGGAGCAGAGGAGGACAACTGCCGCCAAAAGAGAAACGAGAAGAGATTTTTGTTTCATAGCACAAAAAAGGATGGGATAATAAATGAATTTTCTGTGGCGAAGATACAAAAATCCCTGCAAACGAACAAATGCGCTTGCAGGGATTGTAGGGTGGGGTAGGGAAAGAGATTATTTAATCACCTTCTTACCATTGATGATGAAGATGCCCTTAGTGGCATTTTCTACACGACGACCGCTGAGATCGAAAATACCTTGCTGTACCTTACCGGTAGAGAGGCTTTCGATAGCAGAGGGAGTGCCTGTAATCTTGAAGTTCTTCACTTCCCAAGTGGAAGCACTCTTAGTGGTACTGGTGTATTTGAAGCCTACTTGTACGGTTTTTCCTTCATAAGCGGTCAAATCAATTTCATCAGATGACACAAACTTCCAAGACTTACCATCGCTGTATGTGGGGATGGTGAGCTGCTGCCATGCACCGGTTTTACCTTCACGTACCCAAAGGGTGAGTTCTTCTGCCGCCTTTTTGAAGTATCTTGCAGCATGGTCGAACGAAAGCTTGTTGTTCTTTGTCAAAGTGATTTCGGGAGAAATAGCCCAAGCTTCAGTTGCGTATTTGTTAGAGTTAACAAAAGCCGAAGCTTTCAAGCCGTATTTGGTATCTTGTGCCCAAACGTGGCTAAGACCTTCAGGGAGATTACCTTGTTCGAGTGTCCAACCATCGGCATTGTCAGTGAGGGTCTTTGAATAGATTTCATCGCCGGTAGGAGTGGGGGTAGGCGTAGGATCAGGAGTCACGCTACCGCCATTAGTGGTGGTGAGCATAGCATCGTCTACGAAAATAGAACCTTTGCCTTGGTTATTGCGGACAACAACCCAAATAGTGCTGTCGCCCTTGAGAGAGAATTTGTATTTGACTTCCGTCCAGTTGTCTTGAGAAACGGAAACTGACTTTGCGTAATTGTAATGTTTACTATCAATGGCACCGTCTTTTTCGCAAACATATCCACCAGCAACGCTTTTGCCGGCAGAAGCACCTTTTACCCAAAAACTCAGTGTGTAGTCGCCTTTTTTAAGGTTGAGCTGTTGTGCCAAACGTCCATTTTTGGATTTTCCTTTGTAAAGCAGTTCTACAATCTCCGCGCCATTGCCTGTGCGGCCGGTAGCTTTTTTTATATCGGTATTGGTGGCTTTTGATTCTTTTGCACCCCAGTCGGTCAAACTGCTGCCGGTCCAATGTTCAAAATCACCATTTTTCAGAAGATTGCTTTGAGCAAAACCGGTGAAAGTAGCTGTTGCAGCCACGAGAAGAGTGAGTAAAGTTTTTTTCATAAGATTGTGTTTTTGATGAATTAAGGTTGCAAATATAGGTATTTATTTCTGAAAGCACCAAGCCTTTTAGCGAATTAACGAGGAAAACGATGCTTTTTCTGGAAAAATATGGATAAAAAAGCGTATAAAGTCGGGAAGATACCTTGTGGGTTTCGTGGAAAACGATTACTTTTGCTTCCTGTGCCAACCCATCGTCTTCTTTATTTTTTCTAGAAGAAAAGAACAAGGCTTGTGTTGGTTTTCTTTTTTGCTTTTTATTTAAATCTCCTCCATCATGAATCTCATATCCTCAATCACTTCTTATATTACTTCGTTGCGGTGGAAGCAGGTTGCGCAGGACGTACTGAAAATTGCACGCATTGCGGTGAAAGCCATGCAGCAACGCTCGCTCACCACCAATGTGGCAGCGCTCACCTACACCACCGTGCTATCCGTGGTGCCGCTGTTGGCGCTTATTTTAGCCCTGGGACGTGGCTTCGGGTTGGAAGAATACATTGAAATGCAACTGCGCTCCAACCTGAATGTACAGGAGAATGTCATCGACCAACTGATGGGATTTGCTAATTCCTATATCGCTCGCACGCAAGATGATATGGTGATTGGCGTGAGTTTCTTGTTTTTACTCTTTACCCTCATCTCACTCGTTAATAACATTGAGGAGAAGTTCAACGCTTTGTGGGGAGTGACCACTTCACGCGGCCTTTTTGCTTTTTCGCTCTCCTATTTAGGGCTGATTGTGTTTCTCATCTTCTCCATCTTTTTGTTGAGCGGAGTTTGGCTCTATGTCCTCAAACTGTTGGATTATCTGCCGCAATACGACCTAGTGCAGTCGTCTATGCCCATATTGCTGTTTATCTTGAAATGGCTGTTGAGCAGTGTGGTGCTGGGGATGATGTATAAGTTCATTCCGGTGGTCAATGTCTATTGGCGCTCCATCGTTGTACCGGCCGCGCTGGCAGGCTTCCTCTTTTGCCTCGTTCAGCAGTTTTACATTCAAGGACAAATGTTTTTGAGTAGCTACAATGCCGTGTATGGGTCGTTTGCCGTGCTTCCGCTGTTGATGGTGTGGGTATATGCCACATGGATCATCTGTTTGGGAGGCGTAATTTTGTGCCAAACCATTCAAACCTCCTCCGAGGATGGGGTGCTCACCGCTCCGCGGCTCAGTGCCTGCCAGCACGATGCCGTTGCACTGGGGTTGATGCGTACCATTGTGCGTGCTTTTCTGAAAGAGGCTCCTGCCTACACCCTTACCGCATTGGCGAGCGAAACACGGCTGCCCCTTTCCGTGGTCAGGAGCGAACTTCGGCGCTTGGAAGAGGCCGGCGTACTATATGTTACCACCGAGAGCGAAACCGAACCTTCGCGCTTCAAACTTGATGTAGATATTTACCAACTCACCGTGGCCGATTTGCTGCGGCGCTTAGATCATCTTGGGGCGAAAACCGACCTGCTGCCTCTGCCTGAAGAATGGGCGGCTGTTGCCCGCTTCCGCACCCGCCTTGATTATGGCGAACCGGGGCATCTTGCTTTGAAGGACCTACCCTAAATTGGTGCAGACTCCTACTTGCGCCCCAAGGCTACTCCTCTTGAAAACCCTCGCTTTTCAGAGTAAAAGGCGGCCTTTGCAGTCGAAACTCCCAGAAAAGAGGGCGTTTTTACGACCTTTCCCACAAAAAATGAGTAACTTTGCACGTTCGCTCACGGTAAGCGTCAGCGCCTTCCGTCCTTTCTCACCCTGCTCTTTTTCAGCGGTGCGGGCGGCGAACTTCAAAATCTTTCCGAAATCTCCACAATCCACAATCTCTCATGGCAGTAGAAATCAAAAAAGTAACGTCTAAGGCAGACTTGAAGACCTTTATTCGTTTTAACTACCACCTCTACAAGGACAACCCCTACTCTGTGCCCGATCTCTACGAAGATATGCTCGACACGTTCAACCCCAAGAAGAACGGGGCGTACGAATTTTGCGAGACCGAATTGTTCTTGGCTTACCGAGATGGGGAGGTTGTGGGACGCGTGGCGTGCTTGATCAACCACAAAGCCAATCGGACGTGGAACACCCGCAATGCCCGCTTCGGATGGATTGATTTCATCGATGATCTTGAGGTGAGCCGCGCTTTGCTCGATACCGCTGAGGCTTGGGCGCGTGAATACCAATGCGACAAACTCATCGGGCCGATGGGTTTCACCGATCTCGATGCAGAGGGTATGCTCATCGAAGGGTTCGACCAACTCTCCACGATGTCGACCATCTACAACTATCCCTACTATCCCGAACATTTGGAAGCCCACGGCTACGAACGCGAAATCGACTGGTCGGAACGGAAAATCTATGTGCCGCGTCCCGGTCATGAGGCCGACTATGAACGCTACTTCCGTGTGGCAGAAATCGTGCGCAAGCGTTCCAATCTGCACATCCGCAAGTTTAAAAGCGTGAAAGAAATCAAGGACGGCAACTACATCTACCGCCTCTTCGATGTCATCAACCGCTCCTATGCCCCTCTCTTTGGTTTCAGCGAAATCAATCGCCGACAAATCGACAAATACGCTGACCAATACCTCCATTTCCTCGACCTGCGCTTGCTGGTGGTTGTCGAAAACGAAGACAACGAACCGGTAGCTATGGGTATCGGTATGGCCTCCCTTTCCCGTGCTTTGCAGAAGGCCAAAGGCAAACTCTTCCCCTTTGGGTGGTGGCACCTGCTCAAAGCCCTCTACTGGAAGCGTTCGCATATCATCGACCTGCTGCTCGTCGGCGTGTTGCCCGAATATCAGAACAAAGGCGTCAATGCCCTCCTTTTTGCCGATATCATTCCCATCGCCAAAGAGATGGGCTTTGAATATGCCGAAGGACACCCCATTTTGGAAACCAACGACAAGAGTGCCAATCAGTGGAACTATCTTGACGTGGAACTCCACAAACGCCGCCGCTGCTATCAGAAGACGTTGTAAGTCAGTACTGCACGCTTCCCCCTAACCTTCCCTCCCTATTCTCAACATGACAGAAGATCTCACGCCGCAACCCACTCGTAACGCTGCCGATTATAGCGACGATGCCATCCGCCACCTTGACGATATGACCCACATCCGTATGCGTCCGGGCATGTACATCGGGCGCTTGGGAGACGGCTCGCATGCCGAGGACGGTATTTACGTCCTGCTCAAAGAGAGCATCGACAACAGCATCGACGAGTTCAACGCCGGGTTTGGCAAAAAAATAGAAGTAGACATCACCGACGACCTCACCGCCTCCATTCGCGACTATGGTCGAGGCATTCCGCCGGGCAGTCTGATTGAAGCCGTTTCTCAGTTGAACACCGGTGCTAAGTACGACAGCGACCAATACACGGCCTCCGTCGGATTGAACGGCGTGGGTCTGAAAGCCGTCAACGCTCTCTCCTCCCGTTTTGTGGCGCGCAGCTACCGCGAGGGGAAGTATCGCGAAGCCATCTTTGAAGCCGGCCGGTTGATTGAGGATAATAGCGGTTCCACCGAGGAGGAAGACGGCACTTACATCTTCTTCCAGCCCGATGCCACCCTCTTTGCCGGTTATCGTTTCCACTCCGAATTTGTCGAAACGATGTTGCGCAACTACACCTACCTCAACACCGGTCTTGCCATCTTCATCAACGGCCGCCGCACCATCTCGCGCAACGGTTTGGAAGACTTGCTCACCGACAATATGACCGCCCAGGGGCTGTACCCCATCGTACACCTGCGCAACGAATATCTGGACATCGCTTTTACCCACACCAGCCAATATGGTGAGGAATACTACTCCTTTGTCAACGGCCAGCACACCACTCAGGGCGGTACGCACCAAAGTGCATTTAAGGAGCACATCGCGCGCACTATCAAGGAGTATTTCAGCAAGAACTACGATGTGCAGGATGTGCGCAACGGCCTTGTCGCCGCCATTGCCATTCGTGTCATCGAACCTACCTTTGAGTCGCAAACCAAAATCAAACTCGGTTCGCTCACCATGGCGCCCGACAAGGATGCCAAAGGCAATACCTTTGAACTGAGCGGCGTGAGCGTTAATAAGTTTGTAGGCGACTTCATCAAAGAGCAGGTCGATAACTTTTTGCACAAAAATCTGGATATCGCCGAAGTCATTCAGCAGAAAATCCAAGAGAGCGAAAAGGAGCGCAAAGCCATTGCCGGTGTGACGAAGTTGGCACGTGAGCGCGCCAAGAAAGCCAGTTTGCACAACAAGAAACTGCGCGACTGTCACATCCACCTCAGCGATGAAGCCCCTAAACCCAAACGTGGTCAAAATCCCGATGAAATCGAGGATTTACGTTTCGATACGAGCCTTTTCATCACTGAGGGCAACTCGGCGTCGGGTAGTATTACCCAATGTCGTGAGGTGAAAACGCAGGCCGTCTTCTCCTTGCGCGGAAAGCCCCTCAACTCCTATGGATTGACCAAGAAGGTGGTGTACGAAAACGAGGAATTCAACCTCCTTCAAGCCGCCCTCAACATCGAAGACGGGCTGGATTCTCTTCGCTACAACAAGGTGATTATTGCCACGGATGCCGATGTCGATGGGATGCACATCCGCCTGCTTATGATGACCTTCTTCCTGCAATTCTTCCCTGACCTCGTCAAGAAAGGCCATGTCTATATTCTCCAAACGCCCCTCTTCCGCGTGCGCAACAAGAAGAAGACGACCAAGGAAGAGCGTGCGGAAGCGAAGAAAACGGGGAAAAAATCAAAAAGCAGCGGCCGCACCGAATATGAAACCATCTACTGCTATTCGGAAGAAGAGCGGTTGGCTGCCATCGCCAAACTCTCTCCTAATCCTGAAATCACGCGATTTAAGGGGTTGGGTGAAATCTCTGCCGATGAATTCAAAAACTTCATCGGCCCTGATATGCGCTTAGAACCCGTGACCCTCCACAAGAGCGATAAAGTCAAAGAATTGCTCGCCTACTATATGGGAAAAAACACGATGGAACGGCAGAATTTCATCATTGACAACCTCGTGGTGGAAGATGACCTCGTAGAGGAAGAGTTGTCCGCTGAATAATGGAGGATGTGCCGGCTGGTTATCACTTTTTATCGATGAATTCGAGAGTTTTGAAAAAATGCACTTGAATTTTCCGAAAATGATGTTCCCTCTGAATAAGTCGAATCTACCTCAGACCTAAAATTTTTTAGCTCTGATGTAGGTAAAACTACCTCTGAGGTAGATACCCTTCCACTTGGGTCGGATGAGATGCACCCTCTCGGAGTTGGTTCGTGTAGGGAAGCACTTTCCCCCTCGCGTGTACGCGCGCGCATTACTGCGTAATCTTGTATTTTTCCTTCACATCCTTCACCTTTTGAGTAAAGTGATTGATTATCAATATATTCCCTGTGAAGGGTATTCTGCAACTGTGGTGAAGGATGGTGAAACTTTCATTTTTTGAAATCCTTCACCTTTATTCTTTTGAAAATCAAATGGATAAAGACCGCGGTGAAGGATTGAAGGATAAAAACCTGCACTATAGTGGGATATACGCGCGCGAGGCAGGAGTTTAATTCCGAGGCCATCGGCGTTTCTCCGCTATTCCCTCCTTACTTTGCTTTCAAATTTTCTACCTATGGCACTCCCTTCTAAAATTGCCGTTTTTCCCGGTAGCTTCGACCCCTTTACCATCGGCCATGCCAGTATTGTACGGCGCGGTCTGGAGATGTTCGACCATTTGGTCATTGGGGTGGGCTACAACATCAACAAACGCTCTTACTTTCCGCCGGAAGAGCGCGTGGCGGCTATTCGCCGCGTCTATGAAGGCAACGATCGGGTGAGCGTGGTGGCTTACGATGACCTCACGGCCGATCTCGCCGTGCGTGTGGGTGCAAAATTCGTGTTGCGCGGCATTCGCTCGGTCAAGGATTTTGAGTACGAACGCGACATTGCCAGCATCAACCATCGCCTTTCGGGGGTGGAGACGGTGCTCCTTTTCACCGAACCGGAATATGCCGACATCTCTTCTACCGTTGTGCGCGAACTCCTCTCCTTCGGCAAAGACGTTACCGCCTTTCTGCCCCAACCCCTCCAAGATTAAAGCGGGTGCGCGGCTCAAATCGTGGTCAAAACGAAACTTTACTAACGGAGTGATTGCTTTGTCTGCTTGTATTGATTCTGCAAGAGAGCCTGAAAGGCTCACAGTTTCCTAACCCAGGGTAAGTGGAGCATCGCGGAACTTACCCCAGGTAGTGAGCGCACCACAACTAGGCATCCCAACGGGGTGCAACAGCATTGGCATCGGCATCAATTTCTCGTTTGATATGAGTTATACCCATCTCTTTGCCGAAGAGTTAGCTTCTTTACTCAAAGAGCAGGGAGTAGATTACGATACAACCTACTTTTTGCTCGATTGAGCCATTAGGGTAGCACCCTTTTAGGGTGCATCGCAGGAGAACGTGAGCGACCCGGGGTAAGTTCTCCTTCACTTACCCCGGGTTCCTGAACTTAGAGCCTTTCAGGCTCTCCTGCGCAACATACTTTCTGCGCGATTGAGCCATTATGGTAGCACCCTTTTAGGATGCATTGCAGGAGGTCGTGAACCACCCGGGTAAGTTCTCCTTCACTTACCCTGGGTTATTGAACTTAGAGCCTTTCAGGCTCACCTGTGCAACATGTCGTTGGTTTCGTTTTCTTTGCTCACCCGAGGTATGCTAAACGTGTTTAGTAAGACACTTTTCCATAAATCCCCATGTGTAAACAACCTACTCACCGATTGTATCCAGCGTAAGTTGAAGCGCTTCTCTGCAAGATAGCCTAAAAGCTGTTTATTTACTAACGGAATGATTGCTCTGTCTGGTAAAAATGAATTACCCTCGCAACCTTCTGAAACATAGTTGTTTGTAGAGGAGTTTGGATAAAGGTGGGCTTGTAATTTTCCATACTGTCAATTTCAACATACCCAAGATCCTTTTCTCTCCATAATATCCTTTTAGAAGGCTGTTTTTACAATAGATGAAGGATTTTGCTTCGATTTTCTAACCTCCTAAATTTTACCGGACAGCAATAAAACGAAATCTTCTGCTGACTTTCTAAACTTTCGACAGGCTTTTATAGTCTGCCCAAAATTTCTCTCAATTTATGAAACAAATCCTACTCCTCTTCTTGTGCGCCTGTTTGGGGCTTCCGCTTTCCGCACAACGGCAGTCGGGGCATGAAAACATTGATGTGGAGCAGTTGCGCAAACTCCAATTGGCGCAACTGGCCATCACCCAACTTTATGTAGACTCCGTAGACCAAAAGAAATTGGTGGAAGATGCCATCAACGGTATTCTCGAAAAGCTCGACCCACACTCTGCCTACTCCAACCCCAAGGAGACGAAGAAGATGAACGAACCGCTGGAAGGCAATTTTGAAGGTATCGGGGTGCAATTCAATATGCTGGAAGATACCTTGGTGGTCATTCAGACCGTGCCCAAAGGTCCTTCGGAGAAAGTGGGCATCTTGGCCGGCGACCGCATTGTGGCGGTGGGCGACACGATGATTGCGGGGGTGAAGATGGCGCGCGACAGCATCATGACGCTCCTCAGAGGTCCGCGCGGCACGAAAGCCCGTTTGCGCATCGTGCGTCGTGGTGTGCAAGAGCCTATGCTTTTCACCGTGACGCGCGATAAAATTCCCGTTAATACGCTTGGAGCGGCCTATATGGTCACGCCCACTATTGGTTACATCCAGCTCGACCGCTTCGGCGCGACTTCGGGCAAGGAGGTGAAGGAGGCCATTGCCAAACTTCTCAAGCAGGGGATGCGCGACCTCATCTTCGATCTCGAAAGCAATGGCGGCGGCTATTTGGGCGCGGCCTTTGAGGTGGCGAGCCAATTCCTCAACGAAGGCGACCTTGTGGTCTACACCGAAGGCCGTACCCAACCCAAGCAGGTGTTTGTGGCGCAGGGCGGCGGCCTCTTCAAGCAAGGGCGCGTGGTGGTGCTGGTCAACGAGTTTAGTGCTTCGGCCGCTGAAATCGTGGCAGGGGCCATTCAAGACCACGACCGCGGTTTGGTGGTGGGGCGTCGCACCTTTGGTAAGGGACTTGTGCAGCGCCCAATCGACCTGCCCGACGGCTCTATGATTCGCCTGACTACCAGTCATTACTACACCCCTTCGGGACGTTGCATTCAGAAGCCTTACGAGAAGGGCAAGAAGGAGGAGTATTCGCAAGATTTTGAGAAGCGCTACACCCATGGCGAACTCATTCATCGCGATTCCATTCACCTCGATTCTACGAAGGTATATAAGACCCTCGTTGAAGGGCGCACTGTCTATGGCGGCGGAGGCATTATGCCCGATGTGTTCGTACCGCTCGACACGTTGGCGTTTACCAAATTCTATACCGCAATCAACCGCAACAACCTGTTCAACACTGTTTCTCTGCGTTACATTGATAATCAGCGTAAGGCACTCAAAAAGCAATACCGCACGTTTGCCGATTTCAACCGCGATTTCACCGTTCCTCAATCGCTCGTCGACCAACTCCTCGATGAAGCCAAAAAGAAAAAGGTAACTCCCAAGGACGATGCCGAATTGCAAAAAACGCTTCCCGACCTCCGATTGATGCTTAAAGCATTGGTGGCTATCGATTTGTGGGACCGAAGTGAGTATTTCCAAATTGCCAACCAACGAAGCGACATTTACAAGGCTGCGCTCCGCGAACTGGAAAGCAATCCTAACATTCCTGCATCGGCCCGATAGAACAACTGCCGCTTTTTCACAAGTGCGATAAGGCACGGAATAAAACAACAACCGCCGACTACTCCATGAGGAGAAGTCGGCGGTTGTTGCCGTTTTAAGGCTTATGGCTGCAATTTTTGAGCGAGCTTGCTGAGCATATCGGTGGTCATCGTTTCGAGGTCGTAGCGAGGCTTCCAATCCCATTCTTGCCGTGCTGCACTATCGTCCAGACTGTTCGGCCAAGAGTCGGCAATCCTTTGCTTGAGGGCATCAACTTCGTAGACCATCTCAAAATCGGGACACTGGCGACGGATGGCTTCGTAGATGCCATTGGGGTCGAAACTCATCGAGGCGATATTGAAGGAGTTGCGGTGAATCAAACGCGTAGGGTCGGCTTCCATCAGCTGCACCAAAGCGTTGAGGGCATCGGGCATGTACATCATGTCCATAAAGGTGCCTTGGGCGATGGGGCAAATGAACTTCTCTTGGCGTACGGCGGAGTAGTAGATGTCTACGGCATAGTCCGTTGTGCCGCCTCCGGGAGGGGTGACGTAGGAGATGAGGCCGGGGAAGCGCACCGAGCGGGTGTCGACGCCATACTTGTTGAAATAGTAGTCCGAAAGGAGTTCGGTGGTCACCTTCGTTACGCCATAGATGGTGCGTGGGCGTTGAATGGTGTCTTGCGGCACGTTGTCGCGTGGAGTTTCGGGACCGAAGCAGGCGATGGAGGAGGGGGTGAGCACGGAACATTGATGTTCGCGCGCCACTTCGAGTACATTCCACAATCCGTCAATACCGATCTTCCAGGCCAATTGTGGTTTGCGTTCCGCCACCACCGAAAGTAAGGCTGCCAGATTGAAGATGGCATCGATGCGATGCTTTTGCACTATGTCGGCAATGGCTTTTCCATCGGTGACATCACAGATTTCGGCAGGACCGGTAGCGAGCAGTTCACCCTTAGGCTCAGCGCCTGTGATGTAACCTGCCACGACATTGTCATTACCATAGATGCTGCGCAACTTCATAGTGAGTTCCGAACCGATTTGTCCGGTAGCTCCAATGACCAGTATATTTTTCATAAAGGAGGAATTGGGAAATAGTGTGTGCTCTTCGCAAAAGAACAGAAGTTTTGATGCTTTGTTCCCTCGAAGTATCAGTTTCATTCTGATGGCAAAGTTACATTCTTATCTTCAAACTTCAAAGGGATAAATACGGTTTTTTCGGGTGCAAACTGTATAAAGTGACTTGTTGGTAAACTTTATGCGTAAAACAACCGTATTTTGAAGAAATGCCCTCTTTTCCGGCGCTGATGAAGAGTGGATGAAAGGGGGGAGGCGCTTTTCCGACTTATTGAACAATACCCTTTTCCCCTTTTCTGCTCCCTCTTGTTGGAGGATGCTGCCGGCGGCTGTTTGTCTGTTGCTTGGCTCAACAAAAACTCCCCAAGTTGGTATAAAGCGGCCAACTTGGGGAGAGGAACAGAGGTGAAAGAGAAAAGGGATAACGCCTATTTTTCTGCCGGCAGCACGGTGAAGGCTGCGGGGGCGGAATTGGCGATAAATTCAGGAGCGAAGACGCATTGCACACACGACAAACCAGCATCGTAAGTGCCGGAGCGGTCTACAATCATTTCGTCGGTGAAGGTGTGGCGGCCTTTGGCGAGATGCTCGATGAAATACTCATTTTCGCTGTCGCGCACCATACGATAGGCACCGAGACCGTCCAGCCAACGATAGCCCGAAAGCGGTTGGAGCGTTTCAAAGCAGGCCGGGCGGGTGGAGCGTAGCGAAACGTGGTCGTAGTCGCGATCGGCCGTTATTTCGTAGACCCAGCGGACGTGGTCGCCCACACGGAGTTTCAGACGGCTGCCTTTTTCAAAGCGTTGCCATTGCTGTCCTTGCAACACCTCCAAACGGCGGGAAAGGGTGAATCCGCTGCCTTTTTGCACCGCTTGATCGGCGGGCAGGGAGTAGTGGGCGGTGACGGCACCCCAAGTCAATCCTTCGTTTTGGGCATCAGGCCGATGGAGCAGGGTGTAGACCGCCTCGGCAGTGGCACGTGAGGAGTTCCACTCTTGGGTGCGTTTGGCTTGGAGGAGCCAAAGTTTCATTTCGCTCACCAAGTCGGCCACAGTGACGTTGTCGATGCGTTGCGTGGAGTCTGTCAGTTGTTGGAGGGCTTCGATGGCAAAGGTTTGCGTAGGAATGCGGTAACTGCTCCAGCCGGAGAAGGCGCGTTCGGTGTCGAAATAGCGCCCCATTTCCGGAGAAACAACGGTGTGTTCAACGAGGCTTTGCAAGGCTAAGCGAGCTTCGCCATCGTGAGCAGTTCCAGCCAAAGCGACTGCCATACCGCTCTTTCCATACATCGTGAGGTCTTTGCGGTGATTGACCGCCAAACGGCGCAGATAGCGCACCTCGTCGGTGTCGGAGTGCTGAAGAATGCGGTGGAGGTAGAGGTAGCGGAAATGCCATTCGCTGAGATGGGTCTGCTTCGTCTTACGCATTTCAGCCACGCTTTCCTTCACCACTTGGTCGAGATAGTGGAAAGCGCGTTGCAGCATCGCCTGGCTTTCGGTGCGACCGGTGAGCACTTTGATGCGTGCCAGCAGGGTAGCGACTTCGGTAGTAATCCAAGGCGAAGCTTTCATACCGCTCCACCAGCCCCAACCGCCTTCGCGAAGTTGCTGTTGGGCAAGTCCTGCGATGAGGTTTTCGCGGCGGACGTTGATTTCATCGTCCGTGAGTTGGGTGTAGAGGCGCAACATCGCACCGAGTTCGAGTCCGTAGAGAGCCGTGGCGAGGTTTGTAGACGAACCATTGTCGGCCGTTTTCAACAACTGCGGTACAATCTTAGCCACCTCAGCGCGGGCATCACGGCAGGTGTCGACTTCCAACTTAGGTTGCACTCCGCGTTCAAGTGCTGCCAAAAGGCGAGTGCGGGCAGCCGCAAGGCGATCGTCATAGTTTTCGCCGCGTTTCACGGTGAAGGGCACGGCATGAGTCATCTCTATCCGACGGGAGAGGATGGGGAGTTCGCGCTCTTCGCCATCGCTGAAATCAGTGCTTTGGGCAACCACACGCACCACGATGCGGTCAATTCCGTCGGGTGCCTGATAGGTGAAAGCGTGGGTGAGAGCCGTGCCTGCGGCAAGGTCGAACTTCTGCGTGAGCGTCTTCAGTGGGCGTTCCGTCTTCGGGTCGATGAGCGTGAGATAGAGTTTGCCTTTGGCCGCTTGCTCACTGAGATTACGCACCGTGACGGGGATTTGCGTGAGGTCACCCTCGCGGAGGAAGCGGGGTAGGGCGGCTTCGGCCGAAAGCAGTTTGCGCACCATCACTTTGTCGCTGAACAGTCCTGTGTTGAACTCGGAGTCATGGGCAAAGGCATTGAAATTCCATTGCGTCAAACTTTCGGGAAGGGTAAAGCGGATCGTCACCAAGCCTTGCGCATCGGTGTGGAGGCGTGGGAAGAAGAAGGCTGTTTCGTTGAAGTTGCGGCGGAGCTGCACTTCGGGAGCGGACTCCTCTTGCACTTTTTCTGTGCTTTCGCTTGAGGTGTTGGCCATCTCTTGTTCCTCCCTCACCAGCGAGGCACTACCTCTCACATAGAGTTGTTTTTTAGCACTCGAAGCAAGGGGTATGCCGGGGGCAGCACCTGCCATCTCTAAGAGTAGTGAGTTGGAGCCGCCGGCATAGTCGAACATCATCGGTTTCCACTGCGTGAGTTGAAGCGAGGGGAGGTCGCGATGGCGGGTGTCGAACCAAACGGAGAGTGAAGGCGTGGAGAAGTTTTGCAAACGCCAGAAGCCCACGGGGCGTTGGCGGAAGAAATCGTGGGTGAAAGGCGACCAACCGTTTTTGCTCAAAGCATCGAGCGATGCGTCGTAGAGATGCGCCATGACGTTGGCTTGTGCCGGTGTGCCGTCGAGCTTGAACACACGGAGCGTCCACTCTTCGGTGCTGCCGGGCTGGAGGTGGGAGCGGAAAGTTCCCCATTCCATACGGAGGCGTTTTTGGGGTTTCGGGCGCTCGATGGTAGCGGTTTGGTAGGTAAGTTCTCCATTTTGAAGGAAAGCAAAATGGGCGGTAGCAGCATCACCGTATTCTTCCCGCCAACGGAGGGTGAAGGTGTGGCGGTTTGACACCTCCAACTGCTTGCTTTCCTCCAGACCATTCTGGATGGAAACCAGGTCGTGGAAGAGGAAGCAGGGGCGGTTGATGTTCACCTTGACTTCTGCGCTGCCGTCATTCTCTACTTCGATGGCTTGTGGAGCTGCAGGCTGTTCTTGGGTCAATTCGCCCACGATGGCTGACCGTGAGGTGCGTTGCGTTTCGCCATTCTCAGCGAGTACTTCTGCGCTGAAAGTGAACACCATTTTCAGCGCTTCCGGAGTAGCGGTACCAAGGGGGGTGACAATCTCGAAATCTCCGGCAGCGTTGGTGGTGAGTGTTCCTTCGGCAGTGTACAGCGAATCGCTTTCTAACTTCTCATCGTGCCACATCCAAAGCGGGCGGGCGGTCTTGCGCCACTTCACCTGCGCACCACTGATGGGCACACCGTTGAAGGCGCGAACGTGGCCGCGCAGCCGAATGCGGTCGCCCAAATGCACGTCTTTTTCGAGCGTGTCGAGGCTGACGGTGAACGTGGGGCGCTTGTATTCTTCCACACGGAAACTATGTTGTATGTTGGAAAGATGATGCCCTGAAAGGCGTACGTAGAATCTTCCGGGGCGAACTAACTTCGGAAGGGTGTAGTCGGCTGTTACGACACCGAGGCTGTCGCTCTTGACTTGGAGGGTGTCGATGGCTTTTCCTTCGCTGTTGAGAAGCACAAACTGCCCCCTCCACTGCGGCAGGACGCGGTAGTCGTCGGCATTGCGTTCGAACACGACAGCCGACATTTCCACCTTCTGTCCGGGGCGGTAAAGCGCGCGGTCGGTGAAAAGTTTCGCATCGGTATAGTTCACCCGTCCATAACGAAGGTCGTTGTTGCGGCGCCAGTCGTCCGTTTGCGTGGGCGAAAGGTAGATGCTGTCGGCCGCGGCCTTAGCGGGATTACCGGTGATGAAATCGACAAAACGGGTGCGGTGAAGCCGCCCTTTGTTACTCTTGGCCGAGAAGTCCAATCGTGCCGTCTTGGCCACACGGTAGATGGCAGCGTCTTGGCATTTTCCGCCCACCATGAGTTGCACCACATAGATACCTGCTTGAGGGCAAAGGAATTCAGTGGAGTCCTTCTGCGTCAAGTAGGTGGCCGCCGGCGTGAGGGTGGGATGGAGGTTGAGTTCTTGTGCCGATTTGCAGCGGGCGAGGAGTTGCAATACCTCCTGCTTGCCATACGCCTCTTTCAGCCGTGGGTCATCGCCGCGCACACCCAACAAGCGATGGAAGCGTACTTCCACCTGCTTCACGTTGCGCCATTCCAATTTAGCCCAATACGCTTTGCCGGGGTAAAGGCGGTGGCTGTTGTCGGAATTGAAATTTTGAGTCTTTTGGGGAGCGTCTTTGCGCACAAAGGAAAGACCGGTATAGGGCTGCTGCCAATCCTGCAGTAAGTTGAAAAGCCTTGCTCCGGCTTTCTCACCATAGCGTTGCAGATCGGTTTTTGCCAAAGTTACCGCAGCTTCCTTTTCGTTCTTTTCCCACAAATCGAGAGCCACTTTGACCGAAGCATCGGCATTCTCCGGAAGATCGATATATTTGTCGTGGAGTGCCTGCCAAGTAGCGATGGGCGCATCGGTATGTTCGGCCAAGGCAAATTCCATTTGCAGGGCAGCCCGCCGATTGCCTTCGCGTTCGTAGAATTCCGCTGCTTTGCGCAACGTCTGTTCATAAGGTGCCCGAATAGCCCCGCTGAGGTCAAACCACCCTCCTTCTGTTTCAATGGGGAGGAGTAGCGCGCTGAGGAGGTCGTCGCGGTAAATCGCGCGACTGTCTTTGCCGAGATCGAAGAGCGGCAGATAGGCTGTGGTGCGGGTACGGCCGAGAAGTTCCACATCGGCCACCGAGGCGAACACCAGTTCGATGCCCCGCCGCAGCGTTGCGGTGTCGGCGGAAGCTGTCGATTGATATTGTGCCATAAGCAAGCGCCCCAAGGCATACTGCCACAGGGCGTGCTCCACCGGACGTGTTTCGCGTGCCATCTCAGCTTCGATGAGCGGGAGTGTGGCTTTTCCGCTATCGGGAGCCATCTCTTGTTGCATCACCGCTTCGGTGAGCAGTGAGCGGAGCAATTGTGCGGTGTTGTGGTCGCGCGTGGCACGCTGGCGAATGGCGCGCACGTGTTTGAGCGCGGTTTTGGGCAGGTCGTTGTCTACCGCCCTTTCCACGGCTTCCCATTGTCGGTCGTAGGTTTGTGCAGTTGCAGATAAGAAACCGGCCATGGTGATAAAGAAGAGAAAAATTTGTTTCAGCATAAGCGTAAAGGATAACTATTCCCCGCAAATATACAGCATCCTGCGGAACTAACCAATCCTTTGGTGCGAAAACGTACACGATTTTACATTCCTTTTCACCTCGCGGCCCTTCACGTTGTTTTTTCGTTTATCAATGTCGGGCTTTCCTCTCCAATCCAGTGTTTTCTCAGCGCGTTCCTCATTTCCTCCTTTTGTGTGGAGAAAAAGGAAATTTTGCTCAAATTTGAAATAAATGTGCAGATGCGATGGTCGTACGGAAATAAAGCCGTAATTTTGCTCAATCAAAACTTGCATTTCTTTTATTCAAATCAGACAAGCTATGCCTATCTTATGCCATCTCTCGCAGCTCATACAACGTTCTGCCGAGCGCTACGGCGACCGCACCGCTTTGCTATATCGCGACTATCAGCGCGGACAATGGGTGCCCATCTCCTGGAATCAATTCGCCCGACGTGTTGAGCAGACTTCACGCTCTTTGATTACGCTGGGCGTGGGTGTGCAGGACAACGTGGCGGTATTTTCGCAAAACAAGCCCGAAAGCCTCTTTGTAGAATACGGTGCTTTTGCCATCCGCAGCGTCCTCATCCCTTTCTACGCCACCAGCAGCGGAGCACAGGTGCAGTATATGGTCAACGATGCCAACATCCGAGTGGTTTTCGTAGGCGAACAGCAACAATATGACGCAGTGTGGAGCGTGATGAGCCTCTGCCGATGTTTGGAACACATCGTCATCTTCGACCGCAGTGTGCAGCGCAACGAGGCCGACCATATCTCCATCTACTTCGACGAATTTCTGCGCTTGGGACAAGCCGAGCCCACCTCTTTGGCACAGATGCACGTGCGCAACAGCGAAGCGAAGGAGGAAGACGTGGCCAACATTCTCTACACCAGCGGCACCACGGGGCAACCCAAAGGCGTACTTCTGCTGCACTCGCAATATATTGCGGCCATTGCCGGGCACACCAAGGTGCTGACCATCACCCCCAACGATGTCACCATCAACTTCCTTCCTTTCAGCCATATCTTTGAAGGAGCGTGGACGAAACTCTGTCTGAGCTGTGGTGTGAAAATGGCCATCAACCTCCGTCCGCTCGACATTCAGCAGAGTATGCGCGAAGTGCACCCCACCTGTATGTGTGCCGTGCCGCGCTTTTGGGAGAAGGTCTACCAAGGCGTGCTGGAGAAGATGGAGGCTGGCAGTCCCCTCCAACGTCGCCTTATCACGGATGCCCTGCACGTCGGCACCGAGGTCTGGGAAAAATACACTTCCAAAGGCCGCCGACCCCCTCTCGCTCTGCGCTTGAAATACGCTGCCTACGATCGCACTTTGCTGCGTCTGCTCCGCAACAAGTTGGGGCTCGATCGCGCCAACTTCTTTCCGGTGGCCGGAGCAACGGTATCGCCCGAGGTGGAACGTTTTGTCCATGCCGCAGGCTTCAATCTTGTGGTCGGTTACGGCCTCACTGAAACCTGTGCCAGCGTAAGTTTCGACTATCCCAATCGTCTTGTTACGCTCGGGTCTATCGGGCGACCGATGCCGGGGGTAGAAGTCAAAATCGGAGAAGACAACGAGATTTTGGTACGCAGCAAAACCGTCACGCCGGGCTACTATAAGAACGAATCGGCCACGAAGGAAGCATTCACCGAAGATGGATTTTTCCGCACCGGCGATGCCGGCTATCTCAAAGACGGCGAACTTTTCATTACCGAGCGCATCAAAGATCTCTTCAAAACGAGCAACGGCAAGTATATCGCGCCGCAAATCATCGAAGGCAAACTGACCATCGACCGCCATTTTGAGCAGGTAGTCATCATTGCCGATCAACGCAAATTTGTGTCGGCGCTCATCGTGCCTGCCTATGCCGCCCTCGAAGCCTACGCCAAGGAGCAGGGCATCGTTTGTGCTTCTCGCGAAGAATTGTGCGCTCACCCTCGCATCCACGCCTACGTAGCAAAGCATATCGACACCCTTCAGCAGGAACTCGCTGCCTACGAGAAAATCAAACGCTTCCTTCTCTTGCCCAAACCCTTCACCATGGAAAGCGGCGAAATGACTAATACGCTCAAACTCAAGCGGCGGGTCATCTATCAGCGCTATGCTGCCCAAATTGAAAAAATATATGCTCAAGCCGAGGCAGAACAGCATAAGTAGCATTCTTCTTTCTTCTCTTCCATAACCAACGTGAGGCGCTCTCTTTTCAGGGAGCGCCTCACGTTTAAGAAGGCTTTGAGGTATCGGTGTGCAGCACCCCAAAGGGAGGTTAGTTCATGTCAGTCCACAGGCTGGATTCGTCTTTTCCAGCAGATAAATTATCATTTGAGTTCTCAATTTTCTTATCGGCTGAAATTTTTATTGAAGAACCACTGTCAGCAATGATACCTTCGGTATAAAGAGTAATCTTTTCGGCACGAGGTACCATGTATTTTCTGCTCATAGTTTTTTGTTATTTCTGAATGAATTTCTTAGCATTTTGGAGGTAAACACCACCTTGAGCAGGAAAGAGAACGCGGCGACTGCTCAAGTCGTAGACAGGAATCTGAGAGGGATGCCTTGGAATTGGAAAAGATGTTCATTGGTGTAGCGTCCGTAAAAAAGCCTACGAGGAAGGAGAGAAAGACTCTTTTAGCGATGGGGATGGAGAAGCGGTATCTACCTCAGAGGCGGTTGATTTTATCTCTGAGATAGAATGATTTACCTCTGAGGTAGGAAAATTTATCTCTTAGGTAGTATGAATGCGATAAGTGTCGTTGTGAAGCATCGGCTTCACAACCGGAAACAGTGATGTGCAGAGGATTTAGGCAGTGCATCTCTTTTCTTCAAGAAAGTCTCGCGCGCGTGGGCGCGCGCATTACTGCGTATTTCGTTTTTTCCTTCACTTCCTTCACCACGTCTTTCTTCTATGGGGTGTCGAGGGCTGTGGTGAAGGATGTTTTTTACACAATCCTTCACCCGTAAAGGTTTGTTTTACTGTCGATTAAGCCCAAGGGTGAAGGATTGAAGGATTTTTTCATGCACTATGGTAGGGTATACGCGCGCGAGGGAGGACTCCCAAAATCGGAGGTGGGCTTTTGGGTAGGCTTCGGGAGGACTGCTCGGAGGTTACACGCTTTCCGCCGATGGCGGCCGAAATGTTAAATCTGTGTTAAAGTCGAAGACGAGTGGTAAAAAATGAAGTCGAGATGTCTATATACAGATAGGGGGCAAAAGCAACACCTTTCAAAAAAAACTGCACCTCGTGGGGGAGGTGCAGTTTGGCATGTCGGGAGAGGAGAGGACGACCGCCTCACTTCATCGCGGGTCTATTACTTCTTTTCCTCGTTGGAGGCCGGAAGCATGATGATGGTTGCGCAGTTTTGGTTGGCCAGTACCACGCGGTTGAGGAAGTTTTTGATGTCGTCGGAAGTGATGGAGTGGAGCGTTTGCTCGTAGCCCTTCTGACGGTCTTTACCCCACATCACATAATTGGTGATGAGGCCTTCCCAATAGTCGTTGTTGCGCTGACGTTCGGTGTATTCCTTCTGTTCAAACTTTTTGATTTCGTCGAGTTCGTTGGGGCGAACACCATCTTTGGCCACTTCTTCCATGCCTTGCTTCATGAGCACGAGCACAGAGTCGACCTTGGCGGGGGTGAAGGGGCAGTAGATTTGGAGAACGTAGCGGTCTTTGGCACCATAGGAGAGTGAAGCCGAAGCGCTCACGTTGTAGGCCATACCGCCTTCTTCACGGATAGACTTGAGGTAGCGCTTTTCGAGCACGTCGCCGAGCATAGAAGCCGTGATGGCGTCCTTCATGGAGTAAGGCGCTTTACCTGACCAAAGTTGGACGAGTTGTGCCTGAGGGGTTTCCATTTCGCGGAGGAAGCGGTTGGTCACTACGCCCTTGACGGGTTCGATGCCGAGGTCCTTGTAGGTTTCGCGGGCTTTCACACCGGGGAGGGGAGCGATGTACTGCTCGGTGAAGAGACGGAGAGAATCGACGTTGATGGCGCCGGTGAAGAAGAAATCGAAGTCGCCGGCCGAAGCAAAGCGTTCGCTGTAGAGGCGCTTGATGGTTTCAAAGTCGGCCTTGTCGAGGTCGGTAAGGTGGAGGCTGCCGCGGCGGGGATTCTTGTGATAGAGCGTGCTGGTGATAGAGTCGCTGAACGCATGTTGGGGCAGCTTTTCGGCATTCATCAAGCCGTTCTTGAGCTGAGCAATGATGTTGTTGTAGCCGTCCACATCGTTGCAGGGCTTCTGGAACTTGAGGTAGATGAGTTCGAAGAGGGTGCGGAGGTCTTTGGGCGTGGTGCCGCCGTTGAGTTCTTCGGTGTACTCATTGACGCCGGAAGCGATGGAAGCCTGTTTGCCGGCGAGTTTCTTCTCCAATTCGGTGGAGGTGAAGTTGCCCAAACCGGTGGAGGCAATGACGGGGTCTAAGAGTTTGCCGTTGATTACGTCCTTATCGGCAAATTTGTAAGAACCACCGAAACTGCGGGCACCGAAGCTGATTTGCGAGTCGTTGAAGTCGGTCTTCTTGAAGTAGACGTTGGCACCATTGGCGAGCGTCCACTTGGTGTAGCCGAAGGGAGCAGCTTCTTCCTTCTTGATTTTGCCCTTCTTGGGAAGTTGGGGAACAAGCGGTTCGTTCTTCACGTTGTCCACGTAAGCCTCGAGTTGTGCGGCTTTGGCTGCGGCAACGGCGGCCTTCAAAGCGTCGGTTGTCGGGAGGGTGAGACCTTCCTTCTCGGGATACATACCCAAGACAACAAAGTTGGTGTCGGTCGAGGCGGTGTACTCTTTGAGGGTTTCGTTGATGGCTTCGGCAGGAATCATCTTGGCCACCTGCGAGTAAGTGTCAAACTCGGTCTTGATGTCGGGAATGGCGTTGCCTTCGAGGAAGTGACGTACATATTGACCGGTGTAGAAGTTATGCTTCTGCTTCTCGCGGTTGTCGTAGACCTTTTCCAAACTGCTCAAGATTTCTTCGCGGGCACGGAGGATTTCGGTGCCGGTGATGCCGAAACGAGCAGCACGTTCCACTTCCTGCATCACCACTTGGAGAGCGGCGGCATCTTGGCCGGTCTTAGGCACGATGTAGAGGAAGAAGGCATCGGCTGTCTTGGACATAGCATAGTTGCTGTATTCCACACCTGCGCCGAGGAAGGGGCAGTCGGCCTTTTGACTCAGTTCGTTGAGACGGGTGTTGAGAGCAGAGGAGATGACGTTGTTGATGTACTTCTGCACGAGAAGCATCATCGTGCCGCGCAGTTCGGCGGGAATCACGTCCTGCTTGAAGTTGACCATGATGACGGGGCTGGCAATTTCCTTGTCTTTGTCGACAATATAAATCGGCTCGTTGTTGGCCGGCACAGGGTAGGTCTCATATTGGGCAGGGTTCTTGGGCATCTCTACGGCACCGAGGATGCTCTTGACCTTGCTTTCCACCTCATCGACGTTGATGTCGCCGACAATGACGATGCCTTGGAGGTCGGGACGATACCACTTCTTGTAGTAGGCACGGAGGGTGTCGGGCGAGAAGTTGTCGACAATTTCCATCAGACCGATAGGCATACGGTGGGCGTAGCGGCTGCCGGGATAGAGGTTGGGGAGCTGACGCTCGAAAATGCGTTGCTGACCACTGGTGCGCATACGCCATTCTTCGTGAATAACGCCACGCTCCTTGTCGATTTCCCCTTGTTCGAGGAGCAAACCGCCCGACCAGTCGGCCAGGATGTAGAGGCAGGAGTCTACGTTGTTGCCCTTGACGGGAACATCGTCGATGTTGTAGACCGTTTCGTCGGTGGAGGTGTAGGCGTTGAGGTTTTGACCGAACTTCACACCGATGCTCTCACAATACTTGATGAGCTGACCATCGGCGGGGAAGTGCTTCGAACCATTGAAAGCCATGTGTTCAAGGAAGTGTGCGAGACCGCGTTGGCTGTCTTCTTCTTGCACCGAACCCACCTTTTGGGCGATGTAGAAGTTGGCCAACCCCTTAGGCTCGGCATTGTGGCGGATGTAGTAGGTCAAGCCATTAGGAAGCTTGCCGTAGCGCACTGCCGGGTCCATCGGGAGCGAGGGCATCTGTTGTGCCGTTGTGGGAAGCACAAAGGCGGCAACGAGCGCAAGCAAAAGGAACTTTACTTTGTTCATAGGTTAAGAAATTAGTGATAGAGTTGTGATTTTGAATGCAAAACAGGGGGTAATTCTCGGCAAAGATACCACTTTTTGCACAATCGCTTTTGTGATGTGCCGAAAAAAAGGAGATGACCGCCTGAAAAAGTGCATTTTACGCCCCCTTTTCGAGGTGTTCGGCCGAAAATGTTGATTGTGCTGCGCAGAATGGACACTGTCGGTCTTCTCTTTGCCGGAAGGAAGAGGGCAAGGAATGCCAAACGCCCCCGAAACTGAGGGCAGTTCGGGGGCATAAAGAGGATCGTTTAGAAGGTTAGAACCAAAGAGATCCGGACTCAGGATCGGCTGTACCGTCTAAGTAGGCAAAAATATCAGTCAGCATTTCTGCATCGCTCACTCCGAAAGCCACAGCAGCAGCGTGTACGAATTTTTGCTCGTATGGTTTGAGTTTGTCGAAGGTGGTCGGGCTGCCATCTTCCTGTGTGGAGCGCGACTTCCATTCGCTCATGTCATCGCGAGAAGCATAGACCATCACGGGGATGGTGTAGTCGAGCTCGAAATGTGCCGTTTGAAGTTGTGCGGGAGAGGGAGAATAGAAGGGAGAGGTTTCTCTTTGTCCCTCTACCCAGTGGTATTTTCCACCATGAGCGTGCATCAGTCGCACCTGCAAGTCATATTGCTTACGAGGCTTGATGAAACTGAAGTAGCCTTTGTGTCCGAAAGGCTGAAAGGGCTTGAAGTTGTAGCTGCCGTAACTGTCTTTCCCCGCGGTCTTAGAGCCGATAAGTTTGGCTTTCGTTTCGTAGGATTTACCGGCCAGTCGCAGGTGCCAAGGATCAGTGTCCATATAGACATAATTGAGGAGCGAGAGCGGGTCGTTGTCGGAGGCTTCGGCCGTTCCGTCGAAGGTGGGCTGCACCCGTCGGGGCGTGAAGAAGTGTTGGTGGAGGTCGGCCGCTCCATTCTCAATGAAGCGTCCAGTGATTTCACTGCCGTCGGCAGCATAGTAACGTATCCACAAGCCGTAAGGGGAAACGTAGGTGTCGGAACTGAGGGCATAAAATTTCTTCGCACTGCCTTCGGCAAAGTTCCATCCACCTTTGCCATCGGCAAGGAGGGTCATTTTCTGTACCGACTTACGGAGGTTCACTCCGGGATATTCTGCATCTTGATGGAAGAGCGTGCCGTGGAAATGTCCTGATGCCATGACCAGTTCGATGCGTGCCACTTCGGGTTCACTTTCCTCGGTATGTTCTTCTTCCACGATGACGGGTAGCGTCATTTGGATGTCCCAACTTTCGTTCAGTAGTTGGCCGGCGGTGGGGGCATAATAAGGAGAGGTTTCTCCTGATTTGGTAAATTTCGATTTGTGAGCGTGCATCAAACGTATTGTCATGTCGATGGTGCGGGGAGCATGGAAGCGGAAAACGCCTTTCAAACCGATGGGGTTGGTGTCGCCGATGAGTTTCACACCCGCCTCGCCGAAGGTGCCGTCCCACGGTGTGGTGTCGAGATAGACGTAACTGTAAGGACGAGCGGATCGTGCTTCATTCCGAAGGGTGTCGCCGGTTGCGGAGAGGACGGTTTGCGGAATGAAAAAGTGTTGGTGGATGAGGTCTTGTCCGTTGGTGACAAACTGCGAAGTGATGTCTTCGCCGGCATAGTCGTAGTAGCGGATGCGGAGTTCGTAGGTCGCACCTTTTCGATCGGTGAGCACTTTCCAGCCGCTCGCGCTCCCTTCTGCCGGGCGCCAACCTTTGCCTTCTTGGAGGGCATAGGTGATGACTTGGGTTTGCTGAGCATCGCCGGGGATGAACACCTTGTCGGCAGAGAGGGTGCCTTGGCGGAGGGTAAGTACTACTTTGGCCGGATCGCCGTGGTCTTTGTTTTGCCGCTCGTCGATGGGCGACACGGGATCGCTGCTGCAAGCGGTCACAGCTCCAATGAGGAGAAGCAGGAGGAAGGAGAGGATTTTATTCATAAGAAAAAGAGTTTGATGGATTTCGTAAAAAAAAAAGAGGGGCTTAAAACTCCCACGTGGCCATCAGGCGAATGTCGCGGCCGAGGTCGTGGGCGTAGTAGCGAAATCGATTGGTATAGTCGCGATAGGCGCGGTTGAAGAGATTGTCGGCAGTGAGGAGGAAGTGCAAATTTTGGCGCGGGGAGAGAACGAGCGTCGTGCCTGCTTCGATGCCGAAGAGATGATAGGCCGGAGGACTGAAAGGAATGAGGTCGGTCGAGGGATCGAAGCGGTTTTGTTTCGCCGCAAACCGATGCGTTCCTTTGAGATAGGTTTCGCGCCACTTTCCTTCTGAACCCCAATGCCAAGTCAAGCTTTGTGAGAGGCGGAAGGGAGGAATGAAAGGCAGAAATCGGCCGGTGTTGCGCTCTTCAGCCCACACCATACTGCCGCCTACGGCATACGAGAACTGCCGTGTGCAACTCCACTTCACATCGGCATCAAAGCCGCGAAACCAAGCATTGGCACTGCGATAGCGGAAGATGGGGTAAAAACCCGATACCATCGAGGCAATTTCGCCCGTAGGCTCGTCGTAGATGTAGCGGTCTATCCATTGCGAATAAAAATCGAGGCCGAACGAAAGGCGAGGGCGACGATAGCGCAGGGAGGCCACCCACTTACGGCTCACTTCGGGGAGCAGGGTGGAGTCGCCCACGGCATACAAGCCCGAAGCCTGTTCCAGTCCGTTGCTGTAGAGTTCGTGGACATGGGGAGCGCGAAGTGCCGTTCCGAAATGGGTGAGCAGATCGAGCTGTGGGGTGATGTGCCAGTGCGCCCCCACGGAATAGGTGAGGTTGGTGTGGTGCGTACGCCCACCGTAAAGACGGCCGTAGAGATTGCTTCCGCGTGCCGACAACTGTTGATGATCTAAGCGCACGCCCATCTCCGCGCCCCAGTGGGGTTGTGCATACTTCTGAACGACAAATCCACCTATGTTTTGCTGGGTGTAGTTGGGAATGATGGGTACCACACCGGTGCCGGGGCGGTTTTGGTTGTTGATGTCGTGGAAGAAGGCACCGACTTCGCTCGTCCAATGTTCGGCATAACTGTGTTTCCAGTCGGCATCGAGTTGAAGGGTGCGAAGACCGAGGTCGAGCGTAGGCACGTGGGAACGATAGTTGCGGCGGAGGTTGAATTCGCGGCGGTCGTCATACTGCCACGCCCCCTGCATCCGCAGGCGTGCTCCACTCTCCCAACGATAGGCCGCCGAAGCGCGTGCCACATGGTGCATCACCCGCTGATGGGGGTAGTCGATGGCGCGGGAGAAAGGTTTGATGTCTACCGGTCGGCCGATGCGAATGCGCTCTTTGAGCAACTCGATTTCGCCCATCTGCGCGCTGTAAAGCACTCCGATTTGGGTGGAGAACAGACTGTAATAGGCATCCAGCGTCCAGCGGTCGTGACGCCAACCCGCAGCCGCCGAAACATTGGCTTCACGCATTCCGGTGTTGTTGAGCAGGTAGTCGGCCGTAGAGCGATCACCGCCGTTCACATAGGTGCCCTGCACCCGCCAAGCGGCATCGCCCTTCCCAAGTAGAAAAGCCCCATCGGCCATCCCCATCAGGGCGCCGCGTCGGCCGTTGCTGCCGTAGAGGAGCGACACTTTGCCATCTACCGAGGAGCGCCCATAAGGTAGCGGTTGGGGATCGAGCAACACCACGCCGCCCAAGGCTTCGCCACCATAGCGCACGGATTCCGCCCCCTTCACCACGCTGATGCGGGCGGCCGTGTTGGCATCCAGTTCGGGAGCGTGGTCGGCACCCCATTGCTGCCCCTGTTGGCGCACGCCGTTATTGACAATGAGAAGGCGGTTCCCATACATGCCGTGCAGCACGGGTTTGGCAATCGTTGCGCCGGTTTGCACCAAACTCACGCCTTCCACCTGAGTGAGGGTGGAAGCAAAAGTATTGCCTAAATTACGATGAATATCAGCGGCCGAAATCGTCTTTGCCGCCACGTTTTGCGTATGGTGCTGGCGGTGGCCAGTAGCAGTGGCTTCTCCCAAACGATGCACATCGAAAACGCAAGTGTCACAAGGGGTTTGCGCCACAGCTGACGCTACGCCACCACACAGGAGAAGGCCGGCCACACCGGCGTGCTCCAAGAGTCGAATCATAAAGAGAAAAAGGGATTTTGAGGCGTAATGCACCAACGCACAGTACGAGTTGCCCAACGCAACACATACCATCACCGGCTACGCCCACTCACGCCGCAGTCCTTTCGGAACACGTCGTCAGCAGAGAATAAAAAGAAAATAAAAGGGAAAGAGAAAAAAGTTTCTCACACAGCGGGAGGACCGCGCAGCGTGGCCACCGATGTGGTCATCGGCACAGCCTGTTCTACCAGCGGCACAAGGTGCAGCGGGTAGCGAGGCGCAAAAAATCCGAACTCGGCCACAAGGGGTTCGGTTGCAAAAAACGGAGTAAAGTCGCAGATACTGCAATGCCCATCGGCACTCAGTTGCGCAGCGTGCAACGCCTGTCCATGCATGGACGTACCAGCATTGTCGGGCTGCGTGGCTTTGCACGAAACAGCCGCTTCAACAGGCGCAAGCGACACATGGTAGTGAAAAGTTTTCACCACCAACTGCGGAGCAAGCGTGAGTAAAAGCAACCACGCCAGTAGCACACGATGTCGGATGCGTAAAGAGAGCTGTCTCATATTTCGGGGCAAAAGTAACAAGAAGTTTTGAATTCTCCAAACCTTTACCTGATTTTCCCGAAGCCTTTAACCTCTTTTTGTGGGAACGTGTCGCTGCCGTTTATAGCTGACTTTTGCCGATTATACAAAAATCTGATTCATCACGTTGGCAGGGGGGCGCTGGTTGTCCAACTCCTTTTTCATAAAGTCCATATAGGGTGCTGCGTGTGTAAAGAATTGGTAGTAGCCTTTGCAGAGGTAGTTGAGGCCGTAGTTGCCGTATTTGTCGGTCATAAAGCGGTTTTTCGGACACTCGCCGTGGCAGGCAAATTGAAATTGACATTCACGGCATTGCTGAGGCAGCTGCTGGTGCTTGAAGCGGGCAAACTCGTTTTGCTGGGCAGAATACATCATCTCAGTGATGGTCTTTTCGTGCAGGTTGCCCAGTCGGTGCTCGGGGTAGACGAAGTGGTCGCACGAATAAACATCGCCGTTAAACTCCATTACGCCGGCGTGGCCACACTCTTTGGCCAACGTGCAGAGGCCCGGTGCTTGACCGACCCAGTTGGCCAGTGTGGAGTCGAAGATTTGGATGAAGTATTCCCCCACATCGTGTCGAACCCACTCGTCAAAAATCGTGCAGAGGAAGTTGCCCCATTGCTCGGGGGTGATGGAGAAGTCGGTCAAACCGGCAGCGTCGCCCTGCATGCCCGGAGCGAGGGTGAGACCATCGGTTCGCTCCACTTCGCGCTCCACGATGGGGGTGAACTGGATGTAGCGGCAGCCGATGCTTTTGAAAAAGCGGTAGAATTCCAGCGGATAGTCGGCATTGAAATCATTCACCACGGCTAGTGCATTCCACTCCACGCCATGCTTGTTGAGCAGCTGGATGCCCCGCATCACCTGCAAGAAAGTGGGACCTCTGCCCGCGGTGCAGCGATATTCGTCGTGAAACTCCTGCGGGCCGTCAATCGAAACCCCCACAAGGAAGTTGTTTTCTTTGAAAAAACGACACCACTCGTCGTTGAGCAGGGTGGCATTGGTCTGAATGCTGTTGTCGATGGTGTGCCCTCGAGCATAGCGGCGTTGGAGTTCCAAGGCACGTTGGTAGAACGAGATGGGACGCATTAGCGTTTCGCCTCCGTGCCAGGTGAAAAGCACCTCGGGGGTGGTTTGCGCTTCGATGTATTCTTTGATAAACTTTTCCAACAACTCGTCCGATAGCACTTGCTTTCGGGTGTTGTTGTAGAGTTTGTTCTTTTCCAAATAGTAGCAGTATTTGCAGCGGAGATTGCATAGTGAGCCTGCGGGTTTGAGCATCACGTACATCGGGCGTGCAAAAGCAAAACTTGTGGTCATGTCTTAAATATCGTAAGGGGTATTTTTAGACTTGCTCCATCGGTACGAAAAATAGAGCCACCTACTTAACGAAAAATCGTTGTTTTATTGTGGAACTGTGAGAATAAGTTGTCAGGATTCGATGAAAGCGGTTCGTTTTTTTTTGATTTTCTTTCGGTCGGTGTAAGAAGAAGGCGCTATGGGCATCATCCATGACCGACTGGGGAGTGGGTTTTGAGCACTGCCGTGGCGACAAAACGTCTGTAAAACAAAGGTGGAAATAGGGGCTGGCGAGGAATTTTTACGAACTGTATGTCTTTGATAGTAAGAGGGTAGGGTCTCATAATCGTTACTTATGGTGGAAAGCCTGAAAAAATAATTTTTAATTGAGGGAGCGAATGTAAAGATTTATTATTACCTTTGCTCTCTGCAATCCTATATTCTCCACATTATGCCCACGATTTGCCCGACCTATCATATTCCTGTGCTCCTACGCGAAACCGTCGACGGTCTTCAAATAAGACCCGATGGGGTCTACGTTGATGTGACTTTCGGGGGAGGCGGACATAGTCGGGAAATTCTCTCACGTTTGGGTAGCGAGGGCCGATTGTTCAGTTTCGATCAAGATGCCGATGCGGAGCAAAATGTGCCGAAGGAAGAAATACGATTGACGTTTGTGCGCAGTAATTTCCGATACCTCACCCACTGGATGCGCTATTATGAGCAGACGGAGGGCGTGGATGGCATTTTGGCCGATTTGGGGGTGTCGAGCCACCATTTCGATGCCGAAGAACGAGGCTTCTCCTTCCGTTTCGATGCTCCTCTCGATATGCGTATGAACGGCCGTGGTGGTGAAACGGCTGCCCAAGTTCTCAACACTCGAATCGAGGAGGAGTTGACAAAGATTTTTCAACTCTATGGCGAACTAAAAAATGGGCGGCGACTGGCAGCGGCCATTGCGGCACACCGACAAGAACGCTCCTTCACCACCATCGACGACCTGCTGCAAGTGGTCAAACCCCTCATGCCCCGCGATCGGGAGAAGAAAGATTTGGCACGCGTGTTTCAAGCCTTGCGTATCGAGGTGAACCACGAGATGGAAGCTCTTGAAGAAATGTTGAGCGGCGCGTTGCGCTGTCTGAAGCCCGGTGGCCGATTGTCGGTGCTCACCTACCACAGTTTGGAAGACCGAATGGTTAAAAACTTTATGCGGTCGGGCAACGTGGAAGGCAAGGTGGAGCAGGATTTCTTTGGCAACCGTCTTTCTCCTTTGCGTCCCATCAACAATAAAGTCATTGTACCTTCGGCTGAGGAACAAAATACCAACCCTCGCAGTCGAAGTGCCAAACTCCGTATAGCAGAAAAGAACCTCGAACAGCTATGAAACAACAGAACATTTCATTTGAAATCAAAGCGCCTGCGGAAGAGCCAAAGGCCACCCTTTCTACGAACGAAGCCGCTGCACAGAATACGGATTTGGAGAACGAAATAGTAGCTGATTTACCCAAAGGAGAGATTTCCTCCCAAGAAGAAACCGAACGGCAGACGCTCCGTGAGAACTTGCGCCGCTATTTGGGCGAAGAGGATGCAGTGCTCTCTAAAGAGATGATTCGCGACCTCGTGGGAGGCGCGGGGCTGGTGGGCATTCTGCGCCACAATTGGAAGTTGCTCATCTTGATTATTTTCTTTACGGTTGTTTACGTTGCTTTGGGCTATTTCACCCGCGAAAAGATGATTGAAAACGATACCCTTTCCAAAACCCTTTTGGACTACCGTTACAAGTCGCTCACGCTGTCAAGCGAATTGCGCGAACGTACCTTGGGCTCGAAAGTGGAAAGCCAACTGAAAGACTCTACCCTGCGACGACCTACGGAGCGCCCATTTCGACTGCCCGTAGAAAAAGAAATAATCGAATAGTTTTGAGGTAGGTGGAGGAAACACCTGCTGCTATGTTCTACATCTTCTGTTGAACATTTATTGATTTTGTGCAAATGGGTGATGCAGGAGGTGACGGAAATTCTCATCGTCCTCTCTGCCATTCTATTCGTATGCGAAATATGAAGAAAAGAAAACCAACATTTCCTTCCAAAGATATCTTGCCACGCTACGTTACTATCGTGGTGGTGTGTGCCATAATAGGGGTTGTCATTCTCGGAAAGGCAGCCTATATTATGTTTGCACAGCACGACTATTGGTTGGCTGTGGGTGCCAAATATGAAAGTAGCAACAAGGAGTTGCCGGCCACACGGGGCAACATCCTCGCAGCCGATGGGCAGGTGTTGGCTACCTCACTTCCCGAATACCGCATTTACCTCGATCCCATGACCTGGGAGCGCGATTCCTTGCGTGCCATCAAGGAACAACACTTTCGCGACTCCATCCTTACCCATTGTTTAGACAGTATTGTCGAGGGGATGCAGCGCATCATTCCCGGCATCAACCCCAACACACTCAAACGGCGTATTCAAGAAGGACGCAGAAAGAGAAGCCACAACATCTCCCTTTATAACCGACGCGTCACCTATATTCAACTCACAGAACTAAAAAAACTCCCCCTCTTTCGCTTGTCGCAAGCCCGTGGAGGCTTTTACACAGAAGAGTTTCGCCGTCGCAAAAATCCATTTGGCCGATTGGCAGCCCGCACCATCGGCAATCTGCGCTCCGACAACGACTCTGCATTGAGTGGTTTAGAATTGGCGTTTGACAAAGAATTGAGTGGTGTGCCGGGCATCTATCACCGCCAAAAAGTGTCAAATCGCTACATTAACGTGATCGATACAATGGCTATCGCCGGTTGCGATGTCGTGACGACGCTCGATGTGGCGCTGCAAGACATTACCGAAAAAACTTTGGGCGACCAATTGCGCAGCCTCAATGCCACCGCAGGCATGTGTATTTTGATGGAAGTGGCCACCGGCGATGTAAAAGCCATCTCCTCCTTGTCGCGTCTGAAAGACGGTACTTATGCCGAAATCGAACCGCGTGCCGTGACGAATATGATGGAGCCGGGTTCGGTGTTCAAACCGATGTCTTTTATGGTGGCGATGGACGATGGTAAAATCACGATGTCGTCGACCTGCGACACTGGTTGCGGGGTGCGCGAGATGCATGGCCGCAAGATGCGCGACTCCAATTGGCGAAAAGGAGGTGATGGTGTGCTCAGTGTACCTGAAATTATCAAAAAATCTTCCAACGTGGGAGTAAGCACTCTCATCGATAATGCTTACTACAACAACCCCGACCAGTTTGTCGATGGGCTCTATCGTATCGGTATTGCCGAAAATCTCAATATCCCTATTCCCGGTTATAAAGTCCCTCGCATTCGTCACCGTCGCGACAATCCCGACCGCTGGTACGGCACAACGCTGCCGTGGATGAGCATCGGTTACGAAACACAGATTCCCCCCATCTCCACCCTTACATTCTACAATGGTGTGGCCAATGGGGGTAAACTCATTCGGCCACGTTTTGTCACGGCCATCAAGCGCGGTGACGAGATTGTGCAGGAATTTCCGGTGTCGGTGCTCCGCGAAAAGATGTGTAAAGACGAGACCCTCCGCAACATCCAAATCTGTTTGGAAGGCGTGGTCGGAAAAAACTCCGGAACGGGAAAGGTGGCCTACTCCAAACATTTCAAAGTGGCGGGTAAAACCGGAACGGCACAAATTTGGAGCAAGGCCGGATTTGCCTCAAATTATTTGGTCAGCTTTGCCGGCTATTTCCCAGCCGATGCCCCGCGCTACTCTATGATTGTGTGTATCGAAAAGGGTGCTCCTGCCTATGGTGGTCTGCACTGCTGTCCTGTGTTCAAAAAAGTGGCCGAAACGGTAATGGCACGCGATTTGAACGCCAACTACACAGCAGCCATAGACAGCACCCAATCCCGCCATGCACTGCCCACAATGCTGCCCGGCAACTTGGAAACGCTCAACACTGTGCTCGACGCGTTCAGCATTCCCCACACCGACCGCATCGCCTTCGTAGATGGTATGGCTTGGGGCTACAATGCCGGAGGTACGGCGCGTGCCGAACTCACTTCCGAGCCTCACCACAACGGTATGCCGTCGGTGATGGGGTATGGTTTGCGCGACGCCGTGTATCGTTTGGAACGTATGGGGCTGAAAGTTAAAGCGCGTGGTATGGGGCGCGTGGTGAAACAAAACATCAAGCCCGGCACTTTGGTGCGTAAAGGAACGCGTGTGGAACTTTTTCTCTCCACCGACCCTAAACACATTTCTTCAGAAGAAGATATGGAAACGCAAAAGGCTGTCGCTTCACCCGATTCTACTAAGAAAGATACGCTAAAAAAGAGTGCAGCACCTCAACCGTCTCAGCCAGAAAAGAATACTCCCGTATCGGAAAAGAAAGCCACCCTTCCGGAGAACAACAAAAAGAAAAAACAATAGTTATGCTTCTAACGACACTCATTGACCACCTCCCACCGTTGCACATTACGGGCAACACCGACCTTGACATTACGGGCGTGTGTACCGACTCACGCCTTGCCCGACCCGGAAATTTATTTGTGGCTGTGAAAGGTACGCAGACCGATGGACACGCCTATATCGGCAAAGCCATCGAACTGGGGGCTTCGGCGGTGTTGCACAGCGAAGCATTGACCACTGCGCCTATCGAAGGTGTGACCTATGTGCAAGTGGCCGACACCGAAGGGGTGGTAGGACGGGTGGCCACTACGTTCTACGGAAATCCGACCGACCACCTCAAATTGGTGGGGGTGACCGGCACAAACGGCAAAACCACCATTGCCACCGTGCTCTACGAACTCTTCCGTGCGATGGGGCATAAGGTGGGATTGCTCTCGACGGTGTGCAACTACATCGATGGCCGCCCCGTTGAAGCGACACACACCACACCCGACCCCGTTTCGCTCAACGCCTTGTTGGCAGATATGGTGGCTGCGGGTTGCGAATACGCCTTTATGGAATGTTCCTCCCACTCCATTCACCAGCGCCGCATCGGTGGACTGAAGTTTCAAGGCGGGGTTTTCACCAACCTTACCCGCGACCACCTCGACTACCATGGTACGTTTGAAAACTATCGCGATGCCAAGAAGCGCTTTTTCGACGAATTGCCTAAGTCGGCTTTTGCCATCATCAATGCCGACGACCGCAATGGGGGCGTGATGGTGCAAAACAGCGCTGCTCGTGTGCTGACTTATTCCACCCGTGCAGCAGCAGATTATAAAGGACGCATCATCGAAGAGAGTATTGAAGGAATGCTTTTGGAGATAGACGGCCGTGAAGTGAGCGTACCTTTTGTAGGGCGCTTTAACGTGAGCAACCTGCTCGGCGTCTATGGTGCCGCTTTGAATTTAGGCAAGTCGGCGGAGGAAGTGCTGCGTGTGCTGTCGGGTTTGAAACCGGTCAACGGCCGCTTTGAAGCCATCCGTTCTCCCCAAGGATATAGTGCCGTTATCGACTATGCCCACACGCCCGATGCGCTCGAGAATGTTTTGGTGGCCATCAACGAGATTGTCAATGGACTCGGACAAGTCATCACAGTGTGTGGTGCCGGCGGCAATCGCGACAAAGGCAAGCGTCCCTTGATGGCGCAAGAAGCTGCCAAGCGTTCCGATCGGGTCATCATCACCAGTGATAATCCGCGTTTTGAAGAACCTCAAGATATCATCAATGACATGCTGGCAGGTTTAGACGAGGAGCAACGGAAGCGAACACTGGCCATCGTGGACCGCCGCGAAGCCATCCGCACAGCCGCAATGATGGCGCAGCCCGGTGATGTTATCCTCGTGGCCGGTAAGGGACATGAACCCTATCAAGAAGTGAAAGGAGTGAAGCACCACTTCGATGATCATGAAGAAGTGCGCGCCGCTTTCGGCCTGTCGTCCTGCTAAGTAAAAATCTGAAAAATCATCCTTTTCATGCTTTATTATCTCTTTCGTGCTCTCGAACAATTCGGCATTCCCGGTTCGGCCATGTGGAGCTACATCTCCTTTCGCTCTCTGTTGGCATTGATGCTGGCTTTGGTCATCTCTATGGTGTTTGGTGAGTATTTTATCAAAATGATGAAACGCCGCAACATTGGCGAAACGGCTCGTGATATCAGTATCGACCCCTTCGGTGTGGAAAAGAAAGGTGTTCCCTCGATGGGGGGCATCATCATTATCGTCGCCATCTTGATACCGGTCATTTTGTTGGGGCGTCTGCGTAATATCTATATGCTCCTGATGATTGTGACCACCCTTTGGTTTGGTGCCATCGGTTTTTTAGACGACTACATCAAAATCTTCAAGAAAAACAAAGAAGGATTGGCCGGTCGTTGGAAGATTATAGGGCAGGTCATCATGGGATTTGTGGTTGGTTTGACGCTGTACCTGAGTCCCGATGCCGTCATTCGCGAAAACATCGAACACCAGCGTGTGGGCGACCGCACAGAAATTGTGCACAAGAGTGAAGCGGTGAAAAGCACCAAAACCACCATTCCTTTTGTTAAAAACAACAACTTCGACTACGCCAATCTCGTTGGCTTTATGGGCGAACATAAGCAGGCTGTAGGCTGGATTGTGTTTGTATTGATGGTCATTCTCGTCACCACCGCCGTGTCCAACGGAGCCAACCTCAACGATGGTATGGACGGTATGGCCGCCGGCAATAGTGCTTTCATCTGTATTGCCCTCGGCGTTTTGGCCTACGTGTCGAGTCACATCGAATATGCCGCCTACCTCAACATCATGTTTGTGCCGGGGTCGCAGGAGTTGGTCATCTTCATTTGTGCCACGGTGGGTGCGCTCATCGGTTTTCTGTGGTACAACGCCTATCCCGCCCAAGTGTTCATGGGCGACACCGGTTCGCTGGCCATCGGCGGTATCATCGGTGTGTTGGCCATCATTATCCACAAAGAGTTGCTCGTACCCATTCTCTGCGGTGTCTTCCTCTTTGAGAGCGTGAGCGTCATCATCCAAACACAGGTGTTCAAATTCTTCAAGCGCAAAGGCCGTCGCGTCCGTGTGTTCAAGAGTACGCCCATTCACGATGCTTTCCGCCGCCTCGACAGCCAACTCGATCCTACCTCCACCTATCTCATCCGTCGTTGGCCGCGCCACCCTTTCCATGAAACGAAAATCACGGTGCGCTTTTGGATTACCACCATCCTTTTGGCGGCCTTCACCATCATCACGCTCAAAATCCGATAATCACCATGAAACTTGTTATTCTGGGTGCCGCTGAGAGCGGTGTCGGTGCTGCCATTCTCGGACAGCAGAAAGGTTACGACGTTTTTGTTTCCGACAAAGGCGCCATCCAACCCCGCTACAAGGAAATGCTCGATGCACACGGTATTGCGTGGGAAGAAAATCAGCACACCCCCGAACGCATTCTTGCAGCAACCGAAGTGGTGAAAAGCCCCGGGATCCCTGACACCGCCCCCATCATCGTGCAACTTCATGAAGAGGGGATTCCCGTGATAGCCGATATCGAGTTTGCCGCGCGTTACACTTCGGCCAAAATGCTCTGTATCACAGGGTCTAATGGCAAAACCACCACCACCTCCCTCATCTACTACATTCTGCAAAAAGCAGATTTTCGAGTGGGATTGGCCGGCAACATCGGGCGTTCTTTTGCCCTCCAAGTGGCCGAGGCCGAAGAGAAAGGGATGCCCGACTGGTTTGTTCTCGAACTCTCCTCGTTCCAACTGGACACGATGTTTGACTTTCGTGCCAACATCGCCGTACTGCTCAATATCACTCCCGACCATCTTGATCGCTACGACTATTGTATGCAGAACTATGTGCGTTCAAAGATGCGCATCACGCAAAATCAGCAACCCTCCGATGCCTTTATCTATTGGGCAGACGACGAGTATGTGCCTGCCGAATTGGCGAAACAACCTTGTGGGCAGCAACTCCTTCCCTTCACCGACCTTCCCACAGAAGGTTCCTTAGGTAGTGGGGTGGGTGTCGCCGGCAATGACTCTTACGGCTTCGCTCCCGATGCCGTATTGCGCTTGTCGGCTCCCGTCGCTTTTGAAATGCCGCTTGCCGAACTTTCCCTCCCCGGCCGCCACAACCTGCGTAACTGCTTGGCTGCGGCGATGGCCGCTCTGCAAGCCGGAGTTTCACCCGAAGTGGTGCGCGCTTGCCTGCACGATTTCTCCGGTGTGGAGCATCGTTTGGAGCAGGTCGGAACGTTCCATGGTGTGCACTATATCAACGACTCCAAAGCCACCAATGTCGATGCTTGTTTTGTGGCACTGAAAGCCCAAACCACCCCCGTTGTTCTCATTGTGGGAGGTACGGATAAAGGCAACGACTACTCGACACTCCATGAATTGGTGCGCGAAAAATGCCGTGCCTTGGTCTATTTGGGGGCAGACAACACCAAGCTCCACAGCGCTTTCGATGTGCTGGCGGCCGAAGCCGGCATCGCAGTGGCCGACACCGGTTCGATGGCCGAATGTGTAGCCGCTTGCCGAGAGTTGGCACAAGCGGGCGACACCGTACTGCTCTCACCCTGCTGCGCCTCGTTCGACCTCTTTCAGAATATGGCCGATCGCGGCCGCCAATTCAAAGCGCTCGTCAGCAAACTTTAATCACTTTGCCACGCGCTTTTCCGACGTTTTTCTCCTCCCTCCCGACAATCTCTCGATATGAAATTCTTCCTCTTCCAAGGCGACCGCGTGGTTTGGGCCATCTTTTTCTTTCTTTGTGTCATCTCGCTGGTCGAAGTGTTCAGCGCAGGGAGTTTTTTGGCGCTCAAAGAAGGTAGTTTTTGGTCGCCCCTCCTCCATCATGGCCTTTTTCTGCTGCTGGCAGGAGTGGCGGCTTTCTGCTTCCACAATCTTCCCTGTCGGCTGTTCAAACTCATTCCAATCTTCGGTTTTCCTATTATCGTCTTTCTCCTCCTCTACGTACTTGTTTTTGGGCAAAACCTCAACAATGGTGCGCGGTGGATTTCGCTCGGCCCCTTCTCTTTCCAGCCTTCCGAATTGGCAAAAGGGGTCGTGGTGACGACCGTGGCCCTCATTTTGAGTACGAGTCAAGGCGAGAAAAACACCCATAAGAAAGCCATCTATCCCATCCTATTCATCACGGGAATTGTTATGGCGCTCATCGTGACGCAAAACTTTTCCACCGCTGCTCTTATCGGTTTCGTTGTCTTTTTGATGATGCTCGTCGGGCGCATTCCGCGCAAGCAAATGCTCATCACCTTGCTCTCGGTCACGGTTGCCGGAGGTCTATTCTATCTGGGATTAAAAGCCCTTCCTTCAGATCCCGACAACCCCATCTACGAAGGACGCGGCATGCAACGCTTCTCGACTTGGCGCTCTCGCTTGGACAGCAAGAACATGATTATCACTCCCGACCCTCGTGACTTTGTGGTAACTGATAAAAACCGCCAAGTCGTCAATGCCCGCATTGCTATGGCACGCGCCCACGGCACAGGGGTAGCGCCGGGACGCTCCGTGCAACGCGATTACCTCTCCGCCGCCTATTCCGACTTTATTTTTGCCATCATCGGAGAAGAGTTGGGCTTGTTGGGGTGTACCTTTGTCGTCTTTCTCTATCTCGTCCTGCTCTTCCGCGTCGGGCGCATCGCCAGCCGTTGTGAACACAATTTTCCTGCCTTCTTGGTGATGGGGTTGGGGCTGCTTTTGGTTGTGCAGGCTTTGTTGAATATGTTGGTCGCCGTAGGTATCGGACCGGTAACGGGACAAACCCTTCCGCTCATTTCCAAAGGAGGAACATCGACCATCATCACAGGTGTCTACTTCGGTATGATTCTTTCCGTGAGTCGCTCCGCACGTCGCAAAGACATGACCCCGCTGCACTCGCTTGCCAAAGAACCCGATAAGGTTACAGCCGATGCTTTCACCCAAGCCTAACGTCCTTTTTGACTCATGAAACGCCTTCTTCTGTTTTGCCTTTTGGCACTCTCCCTCACGTTGAACGCCCGCGACAAGCGTGTCCACATTGAGTTTGTCACCACCGTGGGCACATTTACCGTAGCACTCAATCCCGATACGCCCGAACACGCTCGCAACTTTGAGAAACTTGTACGCGAAGGTTTTTACGACGGCCTCCTCTTTCATCGTGTCATTCGTGATTTTATGGTGCAAGCCGGCGATCCTGATTCCAAAACGGCGCAATCCGGACAGCTATTGGGCGATGGCGACCTGCCTTACACCCTTCCGCTCGAACTCGATTTGCCCTACTACTACCACTATCGTGGAGCACTTGCCGCAGCACGTGAGGGCGACGATGTCAATCCCGAACGCCGCAGCAGCGCCTGCCAGTTCTACATCGTTTGGGGAAAAACCTACTCTCCTTCCCGCCTTGCTCCCATCATCGCCCAAGTCGAAGCCGCCACGGGTAGGGAAGGCATCATCAACAGCGATATGGCACGCACCTACGAAACTGAAGGCGGCACCCCCTTCCTGGATGGGCAGTACACCGTCTTTGGCGAAGTCACCGCCGGTCTTTCGGTCATCAACCGCATGCAGCAAGTGCCCACCGATGCCAACAATCGCCCCATCGAAGATGTGCGCATCCTCTCTGCCCGCGTCAAAGAATAAACAGCTTTTCAACTCAATATACGGATGGAACTTCGCAACGGAGTTCCGTTTCTTTTTTAAAGCAAGCCCCCTGTTTATATATAGATATCTCACCTTCGATTCTTACCACGAAGTCTCGAATTTAACACGACTTTAACATTTCAACTTCCTCCGAACGATGTGGCTCAATCTACCTCAGAGGTAGTTTTTTTCAGCTCCTATCTAAATGAAACTACCTCTGAGGAAAATGCTCGCACTTGGCACACACGCATACGCGCGCATACATTACAGCACATTTGTGTTTTTTTCCTTCACATCCTTCACCCCATCAGGCATCCGAACAAAATTGCCCCTTCTCGGTGAAGGATTTATCTTTCTAAATCCTTCACCCGTAAACCTCTGTCTGACAGATAGATTACCTCTTCGGTGAAGGAAGTGAAGGAAAAAAACACATTTTGCAAGGGATGCGCGTGCGTGCGCGCGAGGATTTTCGCGCCCTGATTTCATTTGCCGCGCGCCGATTCTTTCTACAAAAAAAGGTCTTCCAAAATTTAGAGTGAGGATAGGAGATCTTTTGAAAAACTTTTACCGGACAGCAATAATACCAAAAGGGCAGCTGTTTTTGAGTGCTTCGTGCTACATTCTGCAAAATCTGCATAGATATGGAATAAAACTGATAAATGAATGCAAGAATGATAGTTTTTCATCATTTTCTTGTCAGAATGCAAGGTTTGGTTTATATTTGCAGCGAAATAGAAACCTGTTTTTTATCTTTTTGAAACCTTCAATAAGCAAACTCTCTCTTTCTTCAATTATTACTCTCTATTACTTTTCATGAAACGCTTTTACTCCTTGACTTTGTTGGCTGCACTGGCTTTGCCGCTGGTGGCACAGAAGCCCTACAAAGTCGACCGTAAGAAGTATACCGATTACTCGCCGGTGACGCGGGTGGATGCTTCTTTGTTGCGCTATGCTTCGATACCCAGTGTGAAGGGACTTCGTCCTGTTCCTGTGGCGCAACGTCCCGACCATTTCAATAATGCTTCGACGAAGTATTTCCCACCCATCTTTAATCAAGCGGGTGGGTCTTGTGGTTCTGCTTCGCGCATTGCCTATATGTTCACCCATGAACTCAACTCCTTCCGTGGAGTAGACGGCTCGACGCCCGACCACTGCTATCCTACCCACTTTGTTTGGTTGCTCACTTCGGGCGGCTCCGGTAAAGATCAAATGGTGTCGCGCGTGGGGGTACCTTCGGCAGCAACTTATGGCGGTCGCACGTTCTCTTCGCTCTTTGGTTACCAAGAAGAAACGCAAAACGACTTCGGTTGGATGACGGGCTACGACAAGTGGTTTGAAGCCATGCACAATCGTATGCTTTGGCCAGCCAGACTGCCGGGAGCCTTGAATACGCCTGAAAGTCGTGAAGTGGCTAAGAATTGGCTGTGGAATCACAACGGCGACCCCGACTTCCATGCCGGCGGTCTGCTCGGTATCGGTGTGGCTTCGGCCGTAACACAAGGAAAAGTGCCCGAGACCGATGCCAATAGAGCAGCCGGTGTTGTCGGACAGAAATATGTCGCTTCATGGGGTAAAAGCGTCGACCACGCCTTGACGATTGTGGGCTATGACGACCGCATCGAGTTTGACCTCGACGGCAATGGAAAAGCCGGTGAAACCGAGGAAGAACGCGGTGCTTGGATTATTGCTAACTCATGGGGTGGCTGGGCCAATAACGGTTTGATCTATTGCCCCTATGCCTATTCCGGCCCTGTCGGTAAAGGTAATGGAGGTTGGACGCCCGAAATCTATCGTGTGCGCAAAAACTATCGTCCTCTTCGCACCCTCAAAGTGAAGATGGACTACTCCCACCGCTCTGAAATCATGCTCAAAGTCGGTGTCAGCGCCAACCTCAATGCGACGCGTCCCGATCAAGAAATCGAGTTGGAACACTTCCGCTTTGCCGGCGATGGTAAGAACGGCGATGCCAAACCTGCTCCCGCCATTCCGATGTTGGGTAGATGGGCGGATGGTAAGCTCCATACCGAACCCATGGAGTTTGGCTACGACCTCACTGACTTGACGGCGAATTTCGACATCTCGCGTCCCCTCAAATTCTTCTTCACTATCAATGCCCGCACCAAGTCCGGTAGCGGAGCCATTGGTAAGGGGCATGTGTACCATGCCGGTGTGATTGACTACGAATTTAATACCAAGGGTGTGGAAACCCTCTTTGATTTCAAAGGGAACGAAGTATATGACGTACCTGGTGGAAAGGAAACAGTCATCACAGCGGTGGTTTATGGTGAGCAATATGGTATGCCCCAAAACCTCAGCATCAACAATGGCAAACTCACTTGGATGACACCGCCCACCAACGGTCACGAAGTGAAGACCTACAAGGTGTTCCGCAATGGAGAACTCGTGGGCGAAACCACAGAACGCAGTTTTGCCGCTGCCGAAAGCGGAGTCTATGGCGTAGCTGCCGTATATGAAACAGGCGTAGTGTCGAAAACCGTCTCTGTCACTTCGGCCGTTACGACCCAAACCCCCAATGTGGCCATCAACTTGAAGAAGAACGGATTCTCCATCCCCGATATCTTCTCGAAGAAATATCCCATGGCTACGATTGAGTTCTGGATTCGTCCCAACTCTGTGACTTCTTGGAACCAAGCGAGCGGCCCAGGATGGGGACAATTCATGAGCCATGCCGAGGCTTCCGGTGCTTACACCGCAGGTTGGGATACGAGCCACCGTGTTTCTTCTCCTGACGGTTCGCTCAAAGTGGGCCAATGGTCGCATATAGCCATGGTGTTTACCAACAGCATCATGCGTCTCCATATCAATGGTGGAACAGCCAGCACAGCCAATGGCGGTAGCCAATATAAGGGCATCGGCGGTTTTGGTAACCTTGTTTTCTCTGAAAGCAGTGCCAATAATAACTACAACGATGCTACCTATGATGAAATCCGCATTTGGGACACCTCACGTATGGCTTACAGCATCAGAACGCAGAAGGATGTTGAATTCAGCGGCGAGGTGATGCCTCAAGGTCTGTTGGCCTACTATAAGGGCGACATCATCACCATTGACGGCCGTCCCTATCTTCGCGACTGCGTAGGTGGCCACCATGCTCCTCTGCTCAATACCAACGCTTCTACCTATGAACAGGTGAATAGCGATAAGAAGTTTACGTCAGAAGTTAACGGAAACTTGGAGAAGAACGACTGTAAAATAGAGGGAGAAAGCACCCTCATCGCCGGTAAACCCACGGAGTTTGGAGTCACCTATTCTGATGTGGTGGCTAGTTTGACTTGGAATGCTCCGGAAGCTGGAGTTACCCATTTCAAAGGCGACCGCGTCACGCTCACTTATCCCAACCCCGGTACTTACACCATTTCACTTGATGCCACCAATGCTTCGGGCGATAAGAGCGTTAACGTAACCAAACAAGTCACGATTACAGCAGCTCCTCAGCCCATGGCCGATTTCACCCTCAGTGCACAAGAGGTGGCTGCCGGTGAACGAATTACTCTCAGTCCTACAACACCCCAACCCGGCTACCTTTATGAATGGAGTATGCCCGGTGGCGATGTTACGACCTCAAAGGCTATCACGACTTCAACGGCCTACGACCTTGTAGGGACTTACAACATCACACTCACCGTGACTGCTCCCAATGGCCAAACGGCCACGATCTCTCATCAGGTGAAGGTGAAAGAAGTGGCACCTGTGGCTGACTTCATCATTCCGGAAGGCGTTTGGCTCAAAGGACAAAAGGGCAGTCTGCGTGACGCTTCTAAGTTCGGACCTAACCGCTGGACATGGATTCTGAACAGCCCTGGAAAGAGCTATGTCGTCAACGGAAAAGAATGTAATATCTCTATTGATGCTCCCGGTGTCTACAATGCCAGCCTTACTGTAAAGAACGGAGTCGGCGAAGACACCAAAACGCAGCAGCGCGCAATCATCGTGACCAATGCCGATTCTTACAGTGGTCTTTCCTTCAATGGTGGTGCTTCACGTGTAGTCGCCGACCACTCCCCCATCAAACAGGGTGATAAGGCTGCTACCATCGAGTGGTGGATGAATCCCGCTAAGCTCTCTGACTTCTCTTGCGGTATTGGCGAGGGCGATGCCACCTTCCTCATCAAAACGTCGTTGGATGGCAAACTCATTGTGACCCGCAACAATATCAAGGTAGCCACCGAGGGTGACGTTGTCAAGGCCGGCGAATGGCATCACTATGCTGTTACGCTTTTCAACAACCAAGTCACGATCTATTGTGATGGGGTTATGGTGAAGAAATCTACTCTCGCCAGCAGCTACTTCCCCACGCTCAACCAGTTTGCCATCGGCACAAGCGCTGCCGATATGAACGGCCAAATCGATGAACTTCGTGTTTGGGGTACTGCCCTCTCGGAAGAGAAGATTCGTAAATATGCCAACGCCCCCATCACTGATGTGCGTGCGGCAGAGCAAGGTGCCGACAAACTCCTGCTCTACTACGACTTCAATCAAAACAGTGGTGATGTGCAAGACCGCACGTCCAACGGCAACACCGGCCGCCGCACAGGATTCGGCCCCGATGGTGACGCTTGGGCGCTTTCCAAGGGTGTGTTCTGTCTCAACTTTGAGAGCAAGAGCGAAGATGTGACGAAGCAATATCTCACCAACTACAAGAAACCCTTTGCTTACAACAGCTCCAAGCAAATCAACAACACCCAGTCGAACCGCTGGTATGCCATCAAAGACTGGACATTGGCTAACGCGGTGCATTCGAGTGATGGTAAAATTGTCAGTGGTGTACACGTCGATCGTCAGAAGAACACTTGCTTCACTTTCACCTCTGGATGGGATGACTTTGCTTCTCTTTCCGATCATAAGTGCTTCCAAGTGGTTACACTTCCTGCGGGTGTCTACACCTTGACCACCACCTTCGATGAAGGTTTTGGCGACAGCAACGCCGCCGGTTCTCACTTAGTTGTGGCTGCCGGACAGACGCTGCCAACAACCAGCCATATGGACGAAGCCATTGCCTCTGCACGTATGTTCAACACCGGAAGCAATGCCGTCAACACCCTCACTTTCGTGTTGAGCGAACCCACCGAAGTAGCCTTGGGTTTGGTCATCAATATGACCGGTAAGAGCATCGCCTCCATCAAGGAGTTTAAGCTCACGCGTTCTGAGTTGGATGTGCTTAGCCACATCGACCATGTTCTCTCTCCTGCCCAAGTGGGTACAGAGCAACTCTACGATTTGAGCGGCCGTCGTGTAGTTCAACCCGAAAGTGGTCAAATCTACATTCAAGGTGGTAAGCGAATTCTGGTCAAGTAACTTTTCCTTTGTTCTCGTAATGCCCTGATTTTTGCATTACGTATATTTGTTTTTATCATTCTTGAAGCTGTGTCCTCACTGTTGGGACACAGCTTTTTTGTTGCACAGCTCCAATGTATTATCCCGAAGCAGTTCGAGAGATGATACCACATTTGAAAAACTTTGAAAGAAAAGTGTGGCTTTCGGTTTTATTTGGTATTTTTGCCATGAGAGGTACATGTTGCTGTAATTTTTAATAAAAAGTTGGATTAGGTAATGAAAAAGTCGCTAAAATCATCTGCGATGTTCTTCCTCTTTTCGGCCGAAAAGATTGAGAATTTACAAGAGTTTGTCATACCGCAAAATACCCCACCACCATGACCAACCCCATCTTCACCACCTTGCCGATGTTCACCTGCTTCTTTTGGACAGTGCTCTTCTTGTTGCGCTATCGTCAGAACGATGCAGGCAAACGACAACTATTTTGGTTTATGCTGTGTGCAACGGTGCTCTATTTTGGGCATCATTGCTATTTTCATCACTACTTCACGCTCCTTCCTCTCACCGATACCCTCTATTCGTTTTGCAGTTTAGCCGTCTATTCCATCTATTTTCTTTATGTGCGCACCACGACAACCAATCGTCCCACTCAGTGGCGTGATGCCCTATGGCTGCTTCCCGCATTGGCAGTGATGTTGAGCAATCTCGGAGGCTACTATTTGCAGTCCCCCTCTGTGGTAGCCCATTTTATCCACCACGTGCTCTACAACGAACCGCCCATGCCCGAAGCTCCCTCAGAGGTATGGCTCACCCTGACCCATCGCAGTTCTGCCCTCTTCTTTATGGTACAAGTAGTCGTGGTGATGATAGGGAGCTTTCGGCTCATCCGTCGTTTTGAGCATCGGTTGGCACAGTTTTACACCAATATGGAAGGGCGCGCTCTGCATTTGATGTTCAATCTGCAAGTGGCATTGCTGCTCACTCTTTCTTTTTCCCATATTGCCTTAAAATGGTGGTAACGTGGGATTTTTATGGCCTGATTTTGAAAAAAGATTTTTGGGGCGAAACCATCAACTGATTTCCTTCAATTTTGCCGGAAAGAGCGAAAGGTGTGCCACAGGGATAACAGGATAGAAAGCGCCACTTCAATCGAATGGGGCTTTCCATGCACTTCTGTCGAATGCCCGTCTATGAATAAATAGACATCTTGATGTCCATTCTTACCACTGCTTCCCGACTTTAACATGAATTTAACATTTGAGGAGATGGGAAATACCAAAGTTGATTTAGCTCAGAGACAGTTTGATTTAGCTCAGAGACAGTTTGATTTAGCTCAGAGGTAGGTAAATTTAGGTCTGAGGTAGGGAGAAGAAACTCAGGGATAGGGGCGGTTGTGCTGAAACGAGGTCAGGCGCTTTTGCGGTTTCGATTGTCTCTCGCGCATACGCGTATGCGCGCTTTCTGTGCATCTGTGCTTTTTTCCTTCACCTCCTTCACCTCCTTTTTTATACTTCTGTAAATCAAAGTGATAGCGATGAAGGAAAGAGTGGGGGTAGAAAGGAGAGTGGGGAGATGCGCGTGCGGTGAGATGAAATTTTTCCGTGGGAAAACTTTCACCCGCAATCCCTTGCTAAACAGAAGGTTGCGGGCGAGGTGAAGGATTGAAGGATTTTTCCTTCTTTTTCGCAGGGAAATGCGCGCGTGCGCGTGCGTGTAAAGCGGCAATTGCGAAGGAAGGAAGCGCTGATAAAAATGCTCTCGCTTTGTGCACTTTGCGGTATTTTACGAAGACTTGTTTGGCCATATCGGTATTTCTTTCTAACTTCGTAGCCAAGATTGCCCAAATGAAAACTCGGGCAGTTGCCTTCAAACGGACACCCCTTCCGAGGGGCGTTTTTCCTCCAATTTTTCACTCGTGCGCGTCCTCATTGTCAATACTTCCGAACAGAAAGGAGGGGCAGCCATTGCCGCCTCCCGCTTGATGCACACCCTTCGCTGTGAGGGTGTGGAAGCCCGTATGTTGGTGCGCGACACCGACAGTCCCTCGGCTTTGGTGAGCCGTGTAGAGGGACGTTGGGCAGCCCACCTGCGTTTCCTTTGGGAGCGCGTGGTGATTTGGGCAGCCAACCGCTTCACCCGACGCAATCTGTTCAAAGTGTCGATTGCCAATACCGGTTTCGACATCACCCGTCTGCCCGAATTTCAAGAGGCCGACATCATTCACCTGCATTGGATCAATCAGGGTTTTCTCTCGTTGCGCGACCTGCGCAAAATCCTCCTTTCCGGAAAGCGCGTGGTGTGGACGCTCCACGACATGTGGCCGGCCACCGCCATCTGCCACCATGCCTACGCCTGCGAAGCCTACCACATGGCGTGTCATAATTGTCCTTTTTTGGCCGCTCCGGGGCGCAACGACCTTTCGGCACGCGTGTTTCGGCAGAAGCAGCGCGTCTATGGCGGTTTGCACTCCAACCTGAGTGTGGTGGCCGTGAGCCGCTGGTTGGCCGAGCGTGTGAAAGAAAGTGCGCTGTTGGGTGAGAAACCGCTTGACATCATTCCCAACACCCTCTCGCTCGACAATTTCGATTTGCTCGACCGCATCGAGAGTCGCCGCCGCTTGGGACTGGCCGATAAGCGTTACATCCTGCTTTTCGGTGCTGCCCGCATTGACGACCCCATCAAAGGTTTTGAATTTCTGCGCGCCGCCATCGAATGTCTGCTCCAACGTGGCGAATATCGCCGCGAAGAGTTGCACCTCCTTTTGTTCGGCCAAATCAAAGACGAACATTTGCTCGATGATTTCCCCATTTCCCATACCGAAATGGGCGTTGTGCGCGACACCCACCTCATTTCCCGCCTTTATTCGGCGGCCAATGTCACCATTTCGACCTCCCACTATGAGACCTTCGGGCAAACGATGGTCGAAGCCCAAGCCTGCGGCTGTCTGCCCCTCTCGTTCGACGGTAGCGGACAGGCAGACATCATCGAACACAAAGAAAACGGCTATTTGGCCGCCCGCCTCGACATCGATAACCTCACCGATGGTTTGGAATGGTGCTTGGGCGATGGGCAGTGCATCGACCGCCGTGACCTGCGCGAAGGGGTCTTGCAGCGCTATGCGCCCTCGGCCATTGCTCAAAAATACATCGAAGTCTATACCCGTCAGCAATGATTAAAATCACGATTGCCACGGTGTGCTACAACGCTGCCTACCTACTGCCTGCCACCCTTTCGAGTGTGGCCGAGCAAGACTATCCCGCCGTTGAACACCTCATTGTCGATGGGGCATCGACCGACGGCACAGCGGCCTTGCTGGCCGACTATCAAGCCCAAACGGCTTCAACCGCTGCTCAACATCATGAGCGGGTGGTGCTGTCGGAGCTGGACAAGGGGATTTACGATGCGATGAACAAAGCCCTGCGGCTTGCCACGGGGCAGTACATCCTCTTTCTCAATGCCGGTGACCGCTTGCACAGCGCCACCACCCTGCGACGCATCGTGGAGTCATTGCCGACCGAGGGGGAAACTTCCCTGCCGGCTGTGCTGTACGGCGATACGAATTTGGTCGATGAGGAAGGGCATTTTTTGCGTCGCCGCCGCCTCTCTCCTCCCGAGAGGCTGCATTGGGAGTCGTTTTCCCAAGGTATGCTGGTATGTCATCAAGCCTTTTTTGCCCGTACCGATTTGGCGCAGCAGCACCGCTACGATCTCCGTTATCGCTTTTCGGCCGATTTTGATTGGTGCATCCGCATTCTGCGCGCCGCCGACGAAGCGTCCTTACCTCTGCACAACACCCATTTGGTCGTGGCCGATTACCTTTCCGAGGGCACGACCACCCGCCACCATAAGGCTTCGCTCCGCGAGCGGTTTGCCATTATGTGCCGCCACTACGGCTTCTTTTCCACTCTGATGCTCCACGCTTGGTTTGTGGTGCGCGCCCTTGTACTCCGATGAAAATTACCGACAAAACTTCAGCGCTCAACTGGGCGACCACACGTTGCGCCCAGCGGGAATGCTGCCGCTACGATTTGGAGAAGAAACTCCGTGAAACCTCGCTCTCCCGCGAGGAGGTGGAGGAGGTGCTCGACACCCTCGAAGACGAGCATTTTGTCGATGCCACCCGTTATGCGCGGGCGTTTGCACACGACAAACTGGAATATGACGGTTGGGGACGCCTCAAAATCAGTCAGGCGCTGCGGCAGAAGAAGTTTTCTGCCGGTGTTGTAGAAGCCGCTTTGGCCGAAGTGATTGAAGAAGAGCATTATTTGGAGGTTCTGCAACGCATCTTGTCGAGCAAACTCCGTACCCTTTCCTTCGATGCCGATCAGCGGGAAGAAGTCCTCAAAGCGACACAAAAACTGGTGCGCTTTGCGGCTTCGCGCGGCTTTGAACCGCATCTGATATTCGACACCCTCCATCACTTGCAAAGCCTATGAAACCTCTAATTGTCTGGCTGCTCCTCCTCTTCGGCACTGCCCCCTTGGCGGGTGCGCAGACCGTCATCGACCTCAACAAGGGTAGGGTGGAGAGTGCAAAGGTGCAGCCCAACCTCCATCCGAACCCCTTCAACAAATCGCGCATTATGGCGCGCGATAAGGCTTTGGCGCAGGAAGATGCGCGCATCTATGGCGAGTGCTTGCAAAGTGCCTTCCAATATCTTGCCCTCGACTCGTTGGGAAAGGCACAGCGCAAATTTGAAGAAGCGTTGCGCTTGCAGCCCAAAGCCGCGGGCAACTATCTCATTCACGACCAGTTGGGGCGCATCTTCTTCACGCGCAACCAACCGAAGGATGCGGTGCGGGCTTTCTCGGAAGCCCTGCGCCTCCACCCCGAAGCCACCGAAACGCGTTGGCTGCGTGCGAATGCCCACAGTGTGCTGGAACAATGGGAGGCCGTGGTGGAAGACTGCACCACGATGCTGGAGCAAACGGCACCCGGCGACACGGCACAGCAGCATAAGGTGCTCCTCCTGCGCACAGATGCCTACAAGCGTCTGCAAAACTACGCCAAGGCCGAAGCCGACTTACGCGCCATTCTGGCTTTTGCGCCCAACGATGTGCAGGCGCATCTGCTGATGGCCATGATGCAGGAACAACAAGGGAAGACGGAAGAAGCCCTGTTGCGCCTCAACATTCTGATGGAACGCCACCCACAGTTGGTGGCGGCGCGGCTTCTGCATGCCCAAATGGCCATCGAACAAGAGGACTACGATGTGGCGCTTGACGACTACAACGCCGCCATTGCCACAACCTCTGACGACGGCAGTCTTTACGTGCAACGTGCTGCCCTCTACCTTCTCATCCACCGCACGCATGCGGCCACTGCCGACCTCAACAAAGCGCGGCAGTTGGGCTGTTCGGAAAGCGAAATTGCCGCTTACCTTTCGCCCAAAAAGTAGCCCCCTCCTTATACCAACACACCACTATGACTCTTCGACTGCTTTACTTCCTGCTTCTGCTCTTTCCCCTCAACGCTTTGGCACAAGCGCTTCCCGATGCTTGGCCGCTGCAACCTGCACGGCGCGAATATCGTGCTGTTTGGTTCTGCACACTGGGAGGAATGGACTGGCCGGGACGACATTATGCCCAAACGGAATACAAGGCCGAAGTGCAACGCCGAGAACTCGTCCGCACTTTCGACCGCTTGCAAGCGGCAGGCATCAATACGATTCTCTTTCAAACGCGCATCCGCTCCACAGTGGCTTACCCCTCGCAGTACGAACCTTGGGATGGAGCGTTTTCAGGCACTCCGGGTGTGGCGCCCCCTTATGACGTGTTGCAGTTTGCCATCGAACAAGCCCACCTGCGCGGTATGGAACTGCACGCTTACGTCGTGGCCTATCCCATTTGCAGTGCCGCACTGGCCAAACAGTTGGGACGTCAAGCCTTGCCGGCGCGCCGCCCCGACCTTTGCCAAAAATGTGGCGACAAATGGATGATGGACCCCGGCGTTCCGGCCACCGGCGATTATATCGCGGGGCTGTGTCGAGAAATCGTGGAGCGTTACGATGTCGATGGCATTCACCTCGACTATATCCGCTATCCCGAAAAAGAAATCGCCTTCAACGATGCCCGCACTTATGCCCGCTATGGCGGCGGTCGGCCGAAAGCCGAATGGCGGCGTGAGAACGTGACGCGCACGGTGCGCCTCATTCACGACACCATCAAGGCAGTCCGCCCTTGGGTGCGGTTGAGTTGTTCGCCCATCGGAAAGTATGCCGACCTGCCGCGCCAAACTTCCCGCGGTTGGAATGCGCGCGATGCCGTTTCGCAAGATGCCCAACTGTGGTTGCGCGAAGGGTGGATGGATGCCCTCTTTCCGATGATGTATTTTGATGGAGAGCATTTCTATCCTTTTGCACAAGATTGGCAGCAAAACTCCTACGGCCGTCCCATTGTGCCGGGATTGGGGGTTTATTTCCTCTCTCCGAAAGAAGGCAACTGGAAACTGCCCAAGGTGGTGCGTCAACTCAATGTGCTGCGTCAGCAAAATCTGGGTGGACAGGCTTATTTCCGCAGCCGTTTTCTGCTCGACAACTGCGATGGGGTGCTGGATTTTGTGAGCGACTTCTACCGCCAACCCGCCCTTACCCCTCCGATGACTTGGCAAGATAGTATTCCGCCGAGTACCCCCGTCTTCGCTACCCGAATTTACGGTCAAACGCTGCGGATTTGGTGGGACGCCGTGAAGGATGAAACGCCGGTGGTCTACAATATCTATCGACTCACCGCCCAAGGGCCGCAACTCATCGCCCACCACCTGCGCACCACGATCTTCGATTATTCACCAGTGTTGCCCGCCTTGCTCCACGACCGCTATGTCGTGGTGGCGATGGACGCTTATGGCAACGAGTCACCTTTACCCTCAATAGCCGATGAAACTCAGCTTGCTCACCCTCGTTTTGTGCCTCTGCCCGGCGCTTACACTCCGAAGCCAAACCGCCGCGCCGGAAGATAACGAAAGCACGGCCTGCTTGTCGCTGCCGGGGTTGAGCCGCGACGCTACGCGCAGCACCGCCTTCGTGGGAGTGGGACGCAACCACCTTTATGACAGTTACCTTTCGCCCCTCGACTATTCGGGTTTGACCCTTGGATTCGGAAGAATGCAGGAGCGCCAAAAGTCTTGGGTACAAGGCCGCATCACCTCCTTGCTTCGTTGGAGTTTGAAGGGAACACGCGCCCAAACCGGCAATGGGAAAGGGCTGTTGTGGGATGGAGAAGTCGAACTTACCTACGGCGGTCATTACAACCGCTTGTTTTCCCCCTTCAACAACGCTTCAACGCTGCGTTTGGGGGCTGGTGTGCTGATGGGAGGACATGTGGGCGGTACGTATTCCACCCGCAACGGCAACAATCCCGCTCAAGGTCGTATGGCCGTGGAGGGGGCTTTGTCGGGTGTGGCCGACTATCGTTTTCGCCTCTTGTCTCGTCCGTGGCAATGGCGCACGTTGGTGGAAGTGCCGGTGGCCGGACTGATGTTCTCCCCCCAATACGGACAGTCTTACTACGAGATTTTTGAACTCGGCCACTACGATCACAATCTTCGTTTTACCCATCCTTTCAACGCGCCCTCGATACGCATTTTCTCCACCTTGTCGCTGCCTTTTGCTCATCGCCGCTTCTCCATCGGCGTGGATGCCGACATTCGCCAAAGTCAGGTCAACGGTCTCAAACGGCACGCATGGAACACGATGTTGGTGATTGGCTACACGCGAACCATCAAACTATTTGACCGATGAAACGCATCTTTTCTCTTCTCTTGTGGGCGCTGATTTCCCTTGTTTCGCTCACTTCGTGCATCACTTCGGAGGATTACACTGCCATACAGCGCGGTGAGTTTGAAGCACTTTGGCACATCATCGACGAGCATTATTGCTTTTTCGACTATAAGCAAAAAGAATATGGGTTGGACTGGAACGAAGTTTACACCCGCTATTCTGCACAAGTCAACAATACTCTACCGCGCCGCGCCCTCTTTCAGATTTTGGGCAATATGTGCAACGAATTGCGCGATGGGCACGTCAATTTAATCAGCGGCGCAGACATCGCGCGTTATGCCGACTGGTATGAGGCCTATCCAGCCAATTACAGCGACTCCCTCGAGCGTATTACGTTGGGGCGCAGTAAAGATTTTCGCATTGCGGGAGTCGTCAGATACCGAATGTTGCGCAACAATATCGGTTATTTGCGCTGCCCTTCTTTTGAAGGCGGTATCGGCGAAGGCAATTTGCACGAAATCATGGGCTATCTTGCCACGGCCGATGGGCTTATCATCGACATTCGCAGCAATGGAGGGGGAAAACTCACCAGTGCTGCCGGTCTGGCCTCGGTGTTTTGCAACAAACCGATGGTGGTGGGGTATATGAGCCACAAAACCGGCAAAGGGCACAACGACTTTTCCCCACCTCAGGCCATCACCCTCCGTCCGTCCAACAGTTTGCGCTGGCAGAAACCTGTGGTCATCCTCACCAACCGCCGTACTTATAGCGCTGCCAATGCCTTTGCCCTCTATTTGAAGGGCTTGCCCAATGTGACCCTCATCGGCGATCGAACCGGCGGCGGATCGGGAATGCCTTTCAGCAGTGAACTGCCTGGTGGATGGGCGGTGCGCTTTTCGGCAGCCCCCATTCTGAATCGAGAAATGGAACACACCGAGTTCGGCATCGACCCCGATATCAAAGTTGATATTACTTCGGCCGACTATCAGCGCGGAGTGGACACCATTCTCGAACGCGCCATTGACCATTTGGCCGCAAAGGCGGGTCGCCCATAATCTTCCTTACGAATTTATATTTTTCATCCATCCTTTTTCATTTATCCTTTGCTCATGAGAACGCTGAAATCGCTCTTTCTCTTCGCCCTGCTGCTGGGGCTGGCACTACCCGTAGGTGCCAAGACCCGTCTGCGCGTGGGTATGCTCTATCACCTCGTGGTCAACGGCAAAGCCTTAGACCATCAAGACAACACCGTACGTCTATCGACACTCGACCCCGAACGTAGAGAGCAGTATTGGCAGTTGGAAAATCTCTCCGGCTCCTACCGTCTCATCAATCCTTTCACTCAAAAAGCCTTGCGCCACAACGGCAGTGCGGTGGAAATGGGGGAAATCAACGGTTCGGACGAAAATCAGCTTTGGCGATTGGAAAACGCTCCCTCCGGAACGTCCTTCCTCATCCCTGCCAACCGCACCACAATGGCGCTCAATGCTGTGGGCGGCACCCTTGTTGTGGCCGAAAAGGGAAAGGTGGAAAAGAACAAGACCGCTCACTTTGACAAGCAATATGCCGAGCGGCAGGGGTTCAACGAAGCCCAAATCTTCCGCATCCACACGTTTGGCGATAACGACCGCGTGCTGGGCAATGCCAACTCCTTTGAGAACGGTGCCCAAATCGTGGCCGAAAAGACCGATGTCAACAGCCGTGGGCAGTATTGGAACATTCGTATGCTCGACCTCCGTCGGCGCATGGTGAGTAACGCCTTTTTCAACCAATTTTTCGATGATGGCGGCAACAATGCTTCCATCACCCACCTCATTCAGTGGCAGGCCAACTTGCGCAACCCCGGCAATGCACAATTTGAGGTACTCACCGTGCCCGGACAAGAAGATGTGTTCGTCTTTGTTTCCCATCAGAAGAAGAACACGATGTTCGTTCTTGATGGCGACCGTCTGAAATTGGTGCCTCTGAACCTTGCCGACAAGCGGGCTTGGATGTGGCTGGAACCTGTAGAAAAACCGCAAATCAAATCTGATTGGTGGGAAGATGAAACCGTGTTCGGCATCAACAAAGAATCCGGACATGCCACCTATACCCCTTACGCTACAGAGCGTGAGATGCTTGCCGACCGCGATTTTTATGCTACGCCATGGACAGAACCCAAAAGTTCACGCATCCTTTCTCTCAATGGAGAATGGCGCTTCCACCTCGTGAGTGAACCTTCAAAACGTCCGCTCGACTTCTTCAAAAATGGCTTTGACGACTCCGCGTGGGACCGTATCCCCGTACCCTCCAACTGGGAGATGCACGGCTATGACAAGCCCATCTATTGTAATGTTGAATACCCTCACGGCAACACGCCGCCTTTCATCACTGCCCGCCCCGGATTTAACGACAACGGCGCCAACTACGGCATCAACCCTGTGGGTTCCTACACCCGCACTTTCTCCGTTCCTGCCGATTGGCTTTCCCGCCGCACCATCCTTCACTTTGGGGGCATCTACTCAGCCGCTATCGTGTGGGTGAACGGCAAACAGGTGGGATATACCCAAGGAGCGAACAACGATCACGAGTTCGACATTACTCCATATCTCCAATCCGATGAAAACCGCCTTGCCGTGCAGGTGTTCCGCTGGAGTGACGGCTCTTATCTCGAATGTCAGGATATGTTCCGCATGAGTGGTATCTACCGCGATGTGATGCTCTATAACGTGCCGATGGTGGGCGTTCGCGATCACGTTCTCACCAACGAAATGCGCAACAACTATAAGGATGCTGTGCTGAAAGTGCAACTGGCTTTCAGCAATCCCACCCTCCATGCCGAAAAGAAGGAAATCAGCGTTGCGCTCTACAATCCTGCCGGCAAACTCGTGGGTGAAGACAAAATTCAAGCCGTGGCTGTGGCCAATGCTCAAACGGAAGCCGGCCTTTCCTTGGCCGTACCCGCTGTGTTGCCTTGGACGGCCGAAACGCCCAACCTCTACACCGTTCGCTTCGTGCAGCGTGACGAGCAGGGTCGTGAAGAAATGGCGTGGAGCACCAAATGGGGTTTTCGCGACATCAAAATCAAGCAATCGCTGGTCTACATCAACGGCCAAAAAGTGCTGTTCAAAGGGGTGAACCGCCACGACACCGATCCCGAACGCGGACGCGCCGTGACCAACGAAACAATGCTCCGCGACGTGCTTTTGATGAAGCAAAACAACATCAACACCATCCGCACCGCCCACTATCCCAACGCTGCACGGATGTATGCTATGTTCGATCACTATGGCCTTTACACCGTCGATGAGGCCGACCTCGAAGACCACGCCAACCAGTCTATCTCCGATATGCCGTCGTGGATTCCGGCTTTTGTTGATCGCATCAACCGTCAGATTACCCGCGACCGCAACCACCCCTCCGTTATCATTTGGAGTTTGGGCAACGAGGCCGGAAACGGTGAAAACTTCCGCCAATGCTACGATGAGGCGGCGCGTCTCGACCCCACCCGCCCCATTCACTATGAGGGTACCCGCATCAACAGCAGTTATGGTGGCGAACGCTTCTCCGACTTCTACTCGAAGATGTATCCCGACATGAATTGGATGAACGCCTACACCTCCAACCTCGACAAACCGATGTTTGTGTGTGAATACGCCCACGCTATGGGCAACGCCATTGGCAACCTCAAGCAGTATTGGGAGGTCATCGAAAACTCTAACTCCTGCATCGGTGGTTGCATTTGGGACTGGGTGGATCAGGCCATCTACGATCCCCAAGAACTCAAACAAGGCATCCGCCGCCTCCACACCGGCTACGACTATCCCGGCCCGCACCAAGGCAACTTCTGTTCCAACGGCATCCTTCCCGCCACCCGTCACGAGAGTGCCAAACTCGCCGAAGTCAAGGCGGCTCATGCCTTTGTGAAAATTGGCTACTACGGTCATACCGACGAAGGAAAAGCCGGCATAACGGCCATTGTTAATCTGACCAACGGTTTGGCTTTTACCTCTCTGAAAGACTTTGATCTCCGTTGGGAACTTCTGCGCAATGGCAAAGTCGTGCTCTCCAAACGCAGCCCTATGCCCCACTTGCAACCCGGCGAACAAGGAGCGATGCGGCTCAAGGTGGCTCGAAAGGAAATCGACAAGGCTGTGGCCGGTGGCGAAGAACTGCTGCTCAACCTCTATGCCGAACGCCGTAACGCCACGCCTTGGAGTGCTCCGAAGCATGTGGAAAGTATGGCACAGAAAATCCTTGTTGAACGGGCAAATCTCCCTGCTCTCACCGCCCATGGTGCGGCTTTGGAACAACAGACTACCGACAGCCTGCTCACCATCTCCGGCCGCAACCTCACTGCCCGCTTCAATAAGCGTACCGCCCGCCTCACCGCTTTGACCATCGAGGGTCGCGAGGTGCTGGGCTGCGGTCTCGACCTCGATTTTACCAACTATCGCTTCATCGAAAACGACCGCAATGTCAAGCGTACGAATGGCATGGAAGCCCAAGGTACACTGAGTGTGAGTCGCTCGGGCGATGCCACCATCGTGAGCACGGAGCGCAAAGGAACGCTCTGCGACCTTCGCCTCACCTACACGTTCTATCCCCAAGGTGTTGTGGACGTAGCCGCTCAATTTACGCCCAAAACCGACCAACTGCGCCGCACCGGATTTCAAGTCGGCCTCCATCCCGCTCTCGACCGGATTAACTACTATGCCCATGGCCCGCTCGAAAACCACAACGACCGCCTCGATGGCGCACTCTTAGGCCGCTACTCCATGACGCCCGAGTCTTCTATGGAGCGCTACATCAAGCCGCAGAGCACCGGCAACCGTGAAGGATTGCGTGAAGTTACCTTCACCGATGCTACCGGTAAAGGCCTCCGCATCGCTACCGAGGGTCAGGTGAGCTTCACTGCTATTCCTTATCTCGATGAAGATTTGGCTGATGCACAACACACTTGGGAACTGCAACGCCGCCCCTACACGGTGCTCCACCTCGATGCCAACTACCGCGGTGTCGGCAACGCCTCCTGCGGCGGGGTAGACACCCTTCCCGAGTTTTGTGTGCCCAATGCTCCACAGCAGTTCAAACTCCGTCTTTCTGCGGTGAAGTAGCACGACTTTCAACCTTTGTTTTTCCAAGATTTCCAAGAGAGGTAGGCATTGAGCCTACTTCTCTTTTTCTTTTCCTCCTTTTGCAAAGGGCGTTTCTGCCGACTTTTGCTCTTCTCTCAACGTGATGTCAGGAGTGAGGACTTCATGCAATAAAAAACGAGGATGTGTTGCCGAAGTGCAACACATCCTCGTTGTATAAAGAGGGTCTACGCGCCACTTGAGGCGCTGAAAGGGAGGGAGATTAACCGATGGTGATGAGCGTTGTGCCTTCCATCACGCTGTCGCCGGCAGCAACGCAGACACCGGTTACGTTGCCATCGCATTCGGCAGTGATGTTGTTTTCCATTTTCATGGCTTCGAGTACAATCACGGTATCGCCTTTCTTCACGGCTTGACCTGCGCTCACCAAAACCTTGGTGACCACACCGGGGAGGGGAGCATTGACAGGTGTACCGGCACCGGCTTCACCTTTTGCGGCAGGAGCAGGAGCCGCAGCAGCTGCGGGAGTAGGAGTTGTAGCGGCAGCGGCAGGGGCAACGGTGGCGGGAGCGGCGGGCAAATCGCCTTCTGCGAGGGGCGCACCGAGGATTTCGACATCAAAAATCACGCCGTTGACGTTCATCTTGGCCACTTGTCCTTGGATGGATTCAATGGTCACGTCGTATTGTGCACCATTGACATTGTAGCTATATGTTCTCATTGTGGAGTTCTATCGGTTTAAGTAGGAATCGTTGTTAAACTGGCGCGTGGGGTTGTTCCACGAGGTGCGCTGCTGATCAAGGGTGATGACTTCGGTTTCTTCGTCGTGCACCTCTTCGATTTCATATTGCGCAAGGGCAAGGCTGATGAGCCCGGCATAGATGGGCATACGCTCGGCAGCGGGTACGAAGGCTTCACCTTCCTCCTCAACGGCAGCTACAATACCTCGGCGTTCGTTGAACGTGATGCGCACGGCACGACCACCAAAATTATATTCAAATGTTTTCATTGTGCGAGGCGTTTAGAGAGGTACGTTGCCGTGTTTCTTGGCAGGACGCACTTCGAGCTTGGTTTCGAGTTGAGCCAAAGCGCGGCAGATGCGGAAACGTGTGTTGCGAGGCTCGATAACGTCGTCGATGTAGCCATATTCGGCCGCTTTGTAGGGGTTGGTGAAGAGGTCGTTGTACTCTTTCTCCTTTTGAGCGAGGAAGGCTTTGGGATCGGCTTCGTTTTTGGCGGCTTTGGCGCTAAGAATAGCCACGGCACCGCTGGCTCCCATCACTGCAATTTCAGCCGAAGGCCAAGCATAGTTGAGGTCGGTTTTGAGTTGCTTGCTGCCCATCACGATGTGGCTGCCGCCGTAGCTCTTCCGGAGCGTTACCGTCACCTTGGGCACGGTGGCTTCACCATAGGCATAAAGGAGCTTAGCCCCATGGGAGATGACCGCATTGTACTCCTGACCCGTACCGGGGAGGAAGCCGGGGACGTCGACGAGCGAAACGATGGGGATGTTGAACGAGTCGCAGAAACGCACGAAACGAGCGGCTTTGCGGCTGGCATTGACGTCAAGCACACCGGCATAGACTTTGGGCTGGTTGGCCACGATACCAACGCTTGCACCGTTGAAGCGGGCGAAACCCACGATGATGTTTTGTGCAAAATCGCGTTGTACTTCGAGGAATTCTCCATTGTCGACCACGGCACCAATCACCTCATACATGTCGTAGGCCATGTTGGGATTGTCGGGAATAATCTCGTTGAGACGGTCTTCCTTACGGGTGATGGGGTCGGTACATTCCACACGAGGCGCACGCTCGTGGTTGTTTTGGGGCATGTAGGAGAGCAGGCGGCGGATGAGGGCGGCAAACTCTTCTTCACTTTTGGCGGTGAAGTGAGCCACACCGCTTTTCTTTGAGTGAACGCTGGCACCACCGAGGTCTTCCTGGCTCACGTCTTCGCCCGTCACGGTTTTTACCACTTTCGGGCCGGTGAGGAACATGTAGGAAATGCCTTCGAGCATCACGATGAAGTCGGTGAGGGCAGGAGAGTAGACGGCACCACCGGCACAAGGACCGCAGATGCCTGAGATTTGGGGAACAACACCCGAGGCTTCGATGTTGCGCTGGAAGATGTTGGCAAATCCGGCCAAAGCATTCACACCCTCTTGGATGCGTGCACCGCCCGAGTCGTTCAGCCCGATGCAAGGTGCGCCCATCTTCATCGATTGGTCCATCACCTTACAAATCTTCTCGGCCATTGTTTCCGACAGCGAACCGCCGTTGACCGTGAAGTCTTGAGCATAGACATAGACCAGACGGCCGTTGATGGTGGCGCTGCCGCACACCACGCCATCTCCGAAGAATTGCTTCTTCTCCATACCGAAGTCGTGGCAGCGATGGAGCTTAAACATGTCCATTTCTTCAAAACTGCCTTCGTCCACGAGCAGAGCGATGCGCTCACGAGCCGTAGCCTTACCTTTGGCATGCTGCTTGTCAATGGCCACTTCGCCACCGCCGAGGCGTGCTTTCTCACGAAGCTCAACGAGCTGCTTGATTTTTTTCAGTTGTTCACTCATATTTGTTGATATGTTTTTAGATCAAATGGCGCACACTTGCAAATAGTGTGCAATTTCTGCGCAGCAAAATTACTATTTTCTTTTGACCTACACAAAACAAAGGCGGGGAAATGCAATCTATTGCTTGCTCACTCCCACATTTTTCTCTAAATTTGCCACACTAACCTCAAAAACGTCATCTCATGTCTATTTTTAGTAAAATTGCGGCAGGAGAAATTCCCTCCTACAAGTGCGCCGAAAACGACAAGTTTTATGCCTTTCTCGACATCCATCCCCTCGCCCAAGGACATACGCTCGTCATTCCTCGTGAGGAGGTGGACTATATCTTCGAACTCGACGACGAAACGTTGGCTGAAATGCACCTTTTTGCCAAACGTGTAGCCACTGCCATCCGCAGCGTTCTTCCCTGTGTCAAGGTGGGTATGGCGGTCATCGGGCTTGAAGTGCCGCATGCTCACATCCACCTCATTCCGATTCAGCAGGAGAGTGATATGGATTTCCGCAAGCCCAAACTCCAACTTCATCCCGAGGAGATGCAGGCCGTTGCGGCTAAAATCTATGCCGCATTTCAGCAGCAGTAGGTAGTAGGCCTTGGCTTTTTGCTCTGTCGTGTCTGTTGGAAATCTCGCCCTACGTCCGCGCCACTACATCAGAGAGCGTTTCATTTAGCTCAGAGGTAGGCCGATCTACCTCTGAGCTTTTTTGATTTTCTTCCTTTCGGGCTGAAAAGGCTTCCTTCGCGCGCGTACTACATGCAGTTTGTGTTTTTATCCTTCACTTCCTTCACCATTGCAGGCTATCTTCTTGATTTTCTTGGGATTAGAGGTGAAAGATTTTGAGTGGAAAATTTCTGTCACTTCTCCTTTTTTCTTTAAGGGTCATAACCCAAAATCCTTCACCATTAACCGACTCATTCTGTGATAGTTGGCGGTGAGGGTGAAGGAAGTGAAGGAAAAAACAACAATGTTGCTGTAACGCGTGCGCGCGCGAGGGAGAGGGAGAATGTGGACTCCGCCGAGGATAGAAAAAGCGTGTAAATCTGCCACGATGGCGATTTACACGCTTTTTGTGTGAAAGTCAGATGACCCCTTCGGCGAGCATCGCTTTGGCCACTTTCATAAATCCGGCAATGTTTGCCCCTTTCACATAGTTGACGTAACCATCGGACTGCCTGCCGTATTGCACGCAGGAGCGGTGGATGTTTTCCATGATGCCGTGCAGGCGCTGATCCACTTCTTCGGCCGTCCAAGAGAGTCGGGCGGAGTTTTGACTCATTTCGAGTCCCGACACCGACACCCCGCCGGCGTTGGCGGCTTTTCCGGGAGCGTAGAGGATGCGCGCCTCTTGGAAAACGCGGACGGCTTCGGGAGTGGAGGGCATGTTGGCACCTTCGCTCACGGCCATCACGCCATTGGCCACGAGGGCGCGGGCATCGTCGCCGTCAATCTCGTTTTGCGTGGCCGAGGGGAGAGCAATGTCGGCAGGGATGTGCCAAGGGCGTTTTCCTTCAAAGTATTGAGCCGTGGGATACTGCTCCACATACTCTCGGATGCGGCCGCGATATTCGTTTTTCAGTTCCATCACGTAGTCGAGCTTTTCACGGTCGATGCCGTCGGGATCGTAGATGCACCCATCGGAGTCGGAGAGGGTGAGCACCTTGCCCCCCAGTTGGAGGGCTTTTTCGACGGTGTATTGCGCCACGTTGCCCGAACCCGACACCAAGATGGTCTTCCCTTGGAGATTTTCACCGCGCGTTTTGAGCATTTCCATCAGGAAGTAGACGTTGCCGTAGCCTGTGGCTTCGGGACGAATGAGGCTGCCGCCAAATTCCAAGCCTTTCCCTGTGAAGACTCCCTCAAATTGGTGGGTGTACTTCTTGTAAGCCCCAAACATATAACCCACTTCGCGACCCCCTACGCCGATGTCTCCGGCGGGCACATCACAATCGGCACCGATGTTGCGGTAGAGTTCGAGCATAAAGGCTTGGCAGAAACGCATCACCTCGGCCGCACTCTTACCGCGCGGCGAGAAGTCCGACCCGCCCTTTGCACCGCCCATCGGCAGCGTGGTGAGGGCGTTTTTGAAGGTCTGCTCGAAAGCGAGAAACTTGAGAATGCCTAGATTGACCGAACTGTGAAAGCGCAATCCGCCTTTGTAGGGGCCGATGGCGTTGTTGTGCTGCACGCGATAACCCATGTTGGTGCGGACGTTGCCTTTGTCGTCCGTCCAGGTGACACGGAAAGTGTAGATACGCTCCGGAATGCAAAGGCGCTCGATGAGGTTGATGCGCTCAAATTCGGGATGCTTGTTGTATTCCTCTTCGATGGTGGTGAGTACCTCCTCTACGGCTTGATGATACTCCGGTTCGTTGGGAAATCGCTGTTTGAGTTCTTCCAAAAGATGGGTGGCATTCATGGGTGCGGTGGGTTTAGAGAAAAGATGTGAGAAAGGAAGAATTACTTTCGATTTTCTGTCTTTTTGTAATGAAAGTATTTGATTTGTTTTTCTTCTGTTCGCGAAAGTAAAAGTTTTTGTGGATAAGTGCAAATTCTTGTGCGGCAAAAAACGTCCGTTCCGTTTGTTTTTTTCTGAAAAGGCTCAAAAAAAGCGCTTTTGCTTTGTCGACGTGTAAAATGAAATGTGTAACTTTGTACCCAGACAAGCGCTTGCCCGACCGATCACCGGAACGCGGCAGAGCAATAGTATGAAATTCAATTACTAATCTCAAAACAATACACCAAATGGCTTTTTTAACTGACGAAAAACTCGTTATCGTAGGTGCAGCCGGTATGATCGGCTCAAACATGGTGCAGAGCGCCCTTATGATGGGTCTCACCTCCAACATCTGTCTTTTCGACGTGTTCTCTCCCGAAGGCGTTGCTGAGGAAATGCGTCAATGTGGCTTCAACGATGCCAACATCACCGCTACCACCGATGTGGCCGAGGCATTCAAAGATGCGAAGTACATCATTTCGTCGGGCGGTGCTCCTCGTAAGGAAGGTATGACGCGTGAAGACCTCCTCGCCGGCAACTGCAAAATTGCCGAAGAACTGGGTAAGAACATCAAGACCTACTGCCCCGATGTGAAGCACGTGGTGATTATCTTCAACCCTGCCGACCTCACGGGTTTGGTGACGCTCCTCTACTCCGGTTTGAAGCCCGGTCAAGTGACGACCCTCGCCGGTCTCGACTCTACCCGCTTGCAAAGCGCCCTCGCTAAGAAGTTTGGCGTGATGCAAAACGAGGTGAAGGGTTGCGCCACTTATGGTGGTCACGGCGAACAAATGGCTGTGTTCGGCAGCGCTGTCGAAATTGCCGGTCGCAAGCTCACCGATATCATCGGTACTCCCGAATTCCCCACTGAAGAATGGGAAGCCATGAAGACGGCTGTAACGCAGGGTGGTGCTGCCATCATCAAGCTCCGTGGTCGCTCTTCGTTCCAAAGCCCCTCTTACCTTTCGGTAGAAATGATTCGTGCCGTCATGGGCGGTGCTGCGTTCAACTATCCCGCCGGAACTTACGTGAAGACCGACAAGTACAACCACATCATGATGGCGATGGACACCACGCTCGACAAGAACGGTTGCACGTTCCGTATGCCTGTGGGTACGGCCGAAGAAGTGGCTAAGTTGGATGCTTCTTACGCTCACCTCTGCAAGATGCGCGATGAGTTGGTTACGCTCAACATCGTTCCTCCCGTAGAAGAATGGAGCAAAATCAACCCCAACCTCTAAACTAACCAAGCGTAAGGCCGACTTGTTCCGCAGGGAGCAGGTCGGCCTTACGCTTTTTGGGCTTTTCCATCGAGGAAAAGGGCATTTCAGTACCAACCCCCACCGCTGTCAACAGATGATGGCGGTGGGGGTTGGTGGGTTTTGCGGCAGCGAAACTCAGCAGGGAAAGTGCCGTTGCTGCCCTTATAAGCGGATGTATTGTCGGCGGGTCAGGTGGAGCGTCACAAGCAGCCAACGCAGAGAATTGCGGAAGAGGAAGATAGGGTTGCGACGGGGGGAAGTCTTTGCCCAAGGCGTGCGTGCCAAATGGGCAAAGTAGTCGTGGCGGAAGGGGTGCAGGCTCCGCCATCTCCACGGTTTGTCGGTAGGTCCGGTGAAGTGTACGACCACTGCATGGCGCAACATTTCCATTTCCTCTTCGGTGAGCGGCCGCAAGCGTCGGGCATAGCTGACGCGGTAGTAGTGTCCCATCGCGTTGTAGCGCAAGGGCATGAACTTCACCTTCCCCGCTAGCACCACATTCAAAACATCTTGGTCGTCGTAGCGGAGGGTGGGACAGGTTTTGAAGCATTCGATGCAACGCTCCAGCAACTGAAACTCACGGCAGCGCTTCAAGTCTAAGAGCAGTACGCCGGAGTTGAAATACCCCAGTTCGGCAGGGTAGGGCAGCCACGAGGCGAAATCCTTCACCGAAGGGCCTCCGTCGGCAATGACGCCCATGAGGTTATCGCCCAAATCGGTTTGGAAAAACGGCAGAAGATCGCCTCGTACAACGATGTCGCCGTCCAAATAAAGCACCCGTTCAATCTGCTCATCCAGCAAAGTGGGGAGAAAGATGCGGTGATAGGCCGCGATGGAGAGATGGTTGGGGTAAGAAAGGAGGTGAAACCGATGGGTGTCGGCTTCGGAAAGGGTGTAGTCGTGGAAAGTTGCTCCCATCGCTTCGATATGTTGCCGCATCTGCTGCACGCTCTCCGTGGGAATTTCGCCGCTGACCAAGTGGCAATGCACACGGCAATGGGCATGGTGGGCGATGACGGAGGTGAGCATCGCCGCAGTGTGAGGCAAAAAGCGATTGTCGCTGCAACAGGCAACGTGGAGTTCGGGTCGGGTGTCGGACATAGGTGTTAAGGATGGAAATGATTGAACAATGCTTGTGCGGTGGGGGTCGCCATTTTTCGGGCAAAAAGATGTGGTGCGGCCAGAAGTTCCGGCAGGTCTTCCGGCTGCCACACGTAGGGTCTGCCCCGCGTCCAGTCGATGCGTCGCATACTGCCCAGTTCGGGGTCGTCGAGCGCATAGCACTGATGAATAAACGGTGAAGCGGCAATCAGCGTTTGTTTGTAGATTTCATCGGGTGCGAGCATGTGGCGGAAAGTATGCTCGATTTCTTCGCGTTTGGACAAGAGGTAGTCTACGCAGGCTTCGGTCAGGCTGCACCAGTTAAAGCCCTTGCGAAATTCGGTGTGCTTAAACCGGCGGTAGCGCACCACCTTTTGGGCAGCCAACGAAAGGTTGCGGAGAGGCACGGTCAAGCGGTGCCGCCAGCGGTGGGGCTGGCGTTTGAGGTAGCGCGTAAAAAGATAGTAGCGGTGGGCGCGGCGTTGCACATCGTGCCGGTGGGTCTCACTGTTCCAAAAGCCTACAAATTCTTTGCCGGCGTGTGTGGCAAAAAAAGCATGGAGTTCGTCCATCGATTTGAGCGGAAGGTCAACTCCCGAAAGGAGGTGATAGTAAGCAAAACCTCCTTGTTGGCGCGCCGCAGCATAGAGGCGCATTTCTACCTCAATCTGCGAAAAGTCGCCCCAGCTCACGGCCATTGCTGGTTGGATGAGGTGAAGTCGGGCATGACGGAGGGGGGAGGGATTGAGTGCCGTCTGCATGGCCTCTTGTTGGCGCGGGTCGATGTGCAGAAATATCTCGTTGCGCTCATCGTCGAGCAAGTTCAGCAGAATATGAAGCACGAATGGGTCTTCGTGGGCGTAGATGAGAAAAGCGTGTTTCATCGGATGAAATAGGGCTGTCGTTAGCGTAGAAAAAGAGGAGTTAGGGCAGGGGATGGGCGGCAAACCAATCGGCCATGGTCGTATCGATACGCAGTCCTCCCAAAGAGCGAAGTGGCTCGGTGAGGTGGGTGCCGACCACGCGGTCGTACTCTTCGTTGAGGCGACCTTGTCGGTGCAGGTCGAGGAAGTAACGCCAGTGGCGACCACCGTGGCGGGAGGGATTGCGTTCTATCTGTTCACCCCCATTGACCACTTTTTGCAAGAAGGCTTCGCGACCGAGGTGGTTGTAGTGATAAATGCGGATGTCGCTGTCTTTGCGCCATCGGGGCAGCATCTTCACCTTGTGGTTGCCCATCGAAATCTGCAAATAACCCTTGGCGCGGTGCATCACTTTGTAGGGGTGCGGCCCGAAGATGCCGTAGGGAGAGAGGCCTAAGGCTTCGCGTTGCGGGGTTTCGTGAGCCGTTTCCTTCCATTGGGTGAAGGGCGTCCCCTCTTCGGGGCGCATGCCCACCACCTCGCAGCGCAGCACGTTGGCGCGGACGTTGGCAAGTTGGGTGTGGAAGTTGCCCATCGGCGGATACCAAAACTCATCGCCGTCGGCATTGATGATCCAGTCGGCGGCAAACTTACGTCGGGCGAGGTGAATCATGCGATCGACCCACTGTTTTTGCCGATAGTCGGTGCCTGACTCTTGAATGACGGCCAGCACCCAGCCTTTTTGGCGGTAACGCTCAATGATGTCGAGGGTGGCGTCGGTCGAATTATTGTCGGTGATGATGAACCCATCTACTCCCATCGCATGATGGAAGCACAAGTTATGTTCCAACAGCACACCTTCGTTTTTGACCAACAGCGTCATAATGACACGCGGACGGGCTGTGCGGCGAAATGCCTTAGGGAGGGACAGTAGGGCGTGAGGGATGTTACGGAGCATAGGGGGTTAATGTTGTGATTGTCGGCGGCGTGCGAGCCGTTGGTAGTTGGCTTGTCGGATTTTCTCGCGAAGGGCAGTAGGGAGGAAGCATCGGAAGAGGGCGTCCCACAGCGATGTGATGCAGTGGCCTACCTGCTGCACTTTCCAAACTAAGGTTTGGTCGCGCCCACTGATGCGGGCGCATTCGCGGCGCACGGCGTTCTTCTGTTGGCTGGAACTCCCGCCTTCGCCTTCAAAAACGGCCAATGCAAGGTCTATATATGTGAAGCGAGCACCTTCGTGATAGAGTTGATGAAAAAAGGCGTAATCGGCCGCCAGTCGATATTGGAGATCGAAGGGACGGGCGAGTGCCAAAGTGCGGCGAACAAAACAGGCTTGGTGGCAGAAGGCCATTTTACGCTCTAAGAGGGAAAGGGGTTTGGGCTTCATTTCGACTTTTCCAAAACTCTTGTGCAGCCATACGTTGCCATAGATTACCGCCGTCTGTTCGAAATCGTGAGATGGGGCAAAGACTCGTCCGACCACATCGGGTTGTGGAAAACTGTCGCCGGCGTTCATGAAGCAAATCCATTCGCCGGTAGCCATTCGCGTCCCTTTGTTCATTGCGTCGTAGATGCCGGCGTCGGGTTCAGACACGGCACGGAAGGCGATGTTGCGCGCTGCACAGTCGGTCTGCAAGGCTGCGAGGTATTGTGGGGTTTCGTCGGTCGAGGCACCATCCACCACGAGATATTCCAAATACGGATAGTCTTGTGCCAACACCGAAGCGGCAGTAAGACGAAGTGGGTCGGCAGCATTGCGGCAAACGGTGATGATGGAAACGAAGGGAAGGGGAGGACGGGACATAAGGTCGAGGCGGCGAAAGGAAGGAGAAAAAAACGAGGGAAAGTGCGGGGGGTGAAAAAAGATAGGAAGGAGAAAATTCTACCTCAGAGCTAATTTTTTCTAGCTCAGAGATAAAAAAAACTATCTCTGAGGTAAATTTTAGCGGAACACTCGCCGTATTTTTCGGCATTGAGAGACGACCTACCGTGAGGACGGAAAGTGCCGTGAAATCAGTCGGGCAAACTGTCTAAATAACGGTTCAGTATTTGCAAGCAAGGCGCTGCCGCTGCTCCGCGTGCTGCGGCATAGGCTTCGACCAAAGGGCGGCGCCAAGCGTGGGGCGGACGTAGCGGAGCGAGGTTGAGCACCCCTTGTTCAGGAGAGAACGTCCCGATGCGCAGGCGGTTGAGGTCAATGAGTTCAACGGCGATGCCCTGCGGCGTGGAATCCCACAAGACGTTGCCCCGTGAAAAATCCTTGTGCCACCAGCCGTTTTCGTGGAGACGGGCTGTGGTTTCGCCTACGGCGCGCAGTACCGCTTCGAGTTGTGGGCTGTCGTCGCGCAGGTCGTGAAAGTCGTGGGTCAGTTGCGATTCGCGACAAACGTAGTAGGTTTTGCCGATGAAGAGGCAGCCGCCGGCTTCGCAATAGCCGATGGGCTCGGGAGTGCCCACTCCGGCGGCGCGAAACATCCGAGCGTTGCGGAAAGAGCGTGCGGCTTTTGACCCTCGCAGCCAGCGATAGGCGAAGCGATTGAAACGATGGGGAAGGCAAAACTCTTTGACGACAAAGGCTTCGCCTTCGACCACGATGCGGCGGATGGCATTGCGGTTTTTGAAAATCTGCTCACCGAGTTGTTCAAAGTTAAACGGAAGTTGGTCGACAAAGGAAAAAAGTTGTGGATAGTCTTCGGCAACTTTTGTTTTGCGGTAACGGAAAGGGCGGGTAAAGAAATTGATGCAGCGCGACCACGATCGCATACGCCGCAACGGGCCACCCAATTCGCGCTCGAAAAATGCCGCGTGGCGGCGGTTGAGCATACGAATGACATGGGCATTACGTTTGCGATCGCGAAAACGCTTGGAGCCGCTCCGCACCCGATACCAATAGCCCACTTTGGGAAGTCGCACCACCTCGCCGCCGTCTTTGAGCATCGCTATCCAAAAATCCCAATCCTCGCGGGCTATCATCTCTTCACAGTAGCCACCCACGCGGTCGAAATCCGTACGGCGGTAGAGGGCGCAGGCGGCGATGTGGTTGCGGCGCGCCAAGAGGTTGCGGTCGAAAGTAGGAAGTTGCCAGATACCCTTGCGATCACCGATAAACTCAATGGTAGGGCACACCAACTTCACTTCGGGCTGCGCTTCGAGTACAGCCACGGCATCGCTCAAGAAGTGAGGCGCCAGCAAATCGTCGGCATCGTGGGGGAAGATGTACTTTCCCTTCGATTCCTGCACTGCCCGATTGCGCGCTCGGCAAGGGCCGGCATTCTCTTGTCGGAAGAGGTGTACGCGCTGGTCGTTGTGCACAAAGGTTTGTGCGATTTCTACCGACTTGTCCGTCGACCCATCGTCCACCAATATCACCTCAAAGTGGGGATAGGTGGAGGCCAACACGGATTGGAGCGTTTCGGCAAGAAACGCCTCCATATTATATATAGGGATAATGACGGATACGAGGGGCTGCATAATTACTAAGCTGTCAGTTCACTAATCTACCAATTTACCAGTCTACCAGTTTGCCACTCTACTCCCTCAGATTTTATCAAATCCTTTCGTCCACTTTCTCCAATAGTATTTCAGTGGATTGGAGTATTTGAGTTGCTTCCACGGTCTACTGCCGTGAGGACGATGAAGTACGGTCTGCTGGCACAGCAGATAGTTGTGCAGTCCGGCCGCCAACGAAGCGTGCGAAATGGTGACGTCAAACCAGTTTTTGGCGGCATCCAATTTGTTGAAATCAAAGGCGCGGAGCAGTTGGGGAGTGAGTAGAGAGCAGCAGAACGAGCAATGCTTTTTGGTGTCCACCTCGCGACCTTCCCAACCTCGGGCATAGAGGTAAGGGTAATTGATAGCCTCTTGCTCATCTACGGTCACGGCCGCCACGATACCGCTATCGGCATGGCGTAGTGCAGCATCGTAGAGGGCTTGCAGCGTGTGCGGTTTGACCGTCACGTCACTTTCCACGATGAGTAAACCCGCATCGGCTTCGAGTGCCAAACGCTGACAGCGTTGCAGTACGAGAAGGTAGTTGGGAGAAGGGTGGTCTGTGAGTGTCGCCAAATCGATAATCTCAACGCCTAATCGTGCGGCTTCGCGGTGGAGGCGCTCCGTGTTTTCGGGCGTGGAAAAATCGTTATAGAGGGTGTAGGTGTAAGGCACGTCCAGTTGCGATGCCATCACAGCCTCCATCGTTTCGATGGTGCTGTCGATGCTGTCTTTGACGGGAGTGATGATGTGGAGGGAGGTCATGCAGGGAGGTGTGAAGTAGGGGATTAAAATAATCGTAGCCCTCTTAGTCGTAGGTTGTTCTCTATGACGAAAAATTGAAACAAATCGAGTGTCAATTCATTTGGAACGCCTACTTAGTGAAGACCTTTTTTCTTCTTGTAATCGGCGATGCGTGCTGCAAACTTGGCATCTTTCTTGTTGCCGGGGCGGGGCGTAAACTCCAATCGTTCCGGAATGGAGCGAGCGCGGTCAATGAGGGTAGGGCGGTCGTGCTCTCCTTTCACAATATCCACCGCATCGTAGAGCTGCTGCGTTTGTGCGTCGAAAGTGCGCATCGAAAGCGTATCGCCGTGGATCGAGATTTGTTGGTAATACTGAGTGCCTGTGCCGAAGCGGTCGAAGCGTTCGCTGAACTCAATGCGATAGTGTTTGGGAGAGCAGTGGCTCACCGTGAGGAGGGGCGTGGTGGCTTCGCCTTTGGGCGTGTGTCGCATCATGCGGGCATAAGCGTGCTCATGGCCTTGCAACACCAAATCGGCATTTTCGTTGACGACATCGGCAAAGGTGAGTCGCTGCATCAAGTTGTTGGTGTTCGACTTTGTGGAGTAGATGGGATGGTGGAGCACCACGATGTTCCAGCGTGCCGGATGTTCCTTCATCTTTTGCTCCAGCCAGTTGCGTTGTGTGAGCAGGAACGGCAGTTCGCGGTTGGAGTCGAGCAGGTAAATCCGTGCGTCGTGGTAGGAGAGGTTGTACACTTGGTTTTCCCCCACCATCGACCGTAGGAAATAGGGGAAGATGAGGGAGAAACGGCGTTCCAGTTTGCGAATGGGATATTTGAGATATTCGTGATTGCCGGTGCAGATGAGGACGGGCAGCGTTTGGGCGATAGAGTCGATGCTCAGGAAGGATTCGCGCCAAAAGGCATCGGTGGGACGTTCGCAGAGGTCGCCGCCGAAAACGACAAACTCCGTTTCGGGATGAGCCTTCCACGCGTTGAGGACTAAGCGATTGGAGATGCCGCCGATGCTGTCCTGCACATCACCAAAGTAGAGGAAAGAGAAATTTCCCGACTTTTCCAAATCTCCTGCGGGCATCTCGAAATGATACCAAGGAGAGGATTGCCCGTTGGTGACGGCGCGATAACGATATTGGTGCCCCGATTGCAGTTTGTCGAGCGCCACATGGTAGAAAGCTGTTTTGCCGCTCCGCGAAGCAAACACCTCGCCCGTTGCCGGCAGCGAAAATATCTCTTCATGGTCGGAGAGGTCAATCAGTTCGAGACGGGCGTCGTGGAGCGTGCTGTCGGCCTGCCAACTCACCATGCGCGACAGCGGCCCGTCATTGCCAAAGGTGAGCAACACGCGGTGAGGGATGGGCGCAGTGGTGTAGGGAGCTTCGGGAGGATTGCCGAACCAAACACCCCAGCGCACGTAGCACAGAATACCCAACCCCGCCACGAGCAGGGACAGAATGGAGAGAGAAATCTTGTTTTTGCGTTTCATGTGCTGTAATCTAATGTGAAGGATGTGAGGAGCGTTTCCATACCATTTGGTCGGTGGTCATGCGCTGCATATAGCTTTGAATGATGGCTTTGAGCCTGCGCTCCATAGCGGCCTGTTCGGGCACTCGTCCCACGAGGTTGTGCTGCCCCATCCAGTCGTTGCGGAAATTGTAGATGCTCTTCGTCTTCGTACCGTCGAAGGCCAAAACGTAATCTCCTTGGGCAAAAAGATAAATGCCGTTGTAGTAGGCCACTTCGTAGTTGTCTTTGGCAGGGGTGTGGATGAGGTCGGTGCCGAAGGCGATGTAGGGTTTGTCGTAGCCGAGGCAGCCCAACACGGTGGGCATGATGTCGATTTGTTTAGCAATGCCTGCACGGCGCTCTTTGGGCAGTTCTCCCGAGGGATCGAAGAAAACGATGGGCACGGAGAACACACCGAGCGGTGTTTGGTATTCGGGATGGTCGGAAAGGCTGGTGTGGTCGGCAGTGAGCACAAACAGTGTGTTCTTATACCAAGGTTGGCGGCGGGCGGTGGCAAAGAAGGCGCGCAGGGCGTTGTCGCTGTAGCGCACACAGCGGTTGAGTGGATTTTTGCCCTCTTGCGGATACCGCTCCTCCTGACCTTCGGGCACTTTGTAGGGGGCGTGAGAAGAGGCGGAGAACAGCGCCGTCATAAAAGGTTGGCGAAAGTCGCTCATCTTTTGGGCGTAAAACAGAAAGAAAGGCTCGTCCCAAATCGCCCAAGTGCCGTCGAAATCAGCATCGCCGCGGAAACGCTTGTCGGCATTGAACTCTGTGCGGCCATAGTACTCCCCGAAACCGGTGGCTTTGGCAAAGGCTTGAAAACCCATAGAGCCGTTGGCCGCACCGTGGAAGAAGGCCGTGTGATAGCCCTTGGTGTGCAATTCGCCCGCCAGTCCGCTGAGGTGATTGAGCGAGGCAGGAGTGAGGAAAAAGGGTTCGACAAACATGGGGATGGACGACAATACCGAGGGCATACCGTCAATGCTTTTGCGTCCGTTGCTGAAGGAGTATTCAAAGGTCAGGCTCTCCTGCATCAAAGAGTCGAGGAAGGGGGTATAGCCTTTGTAGTGCCCGCCGTCAAGGTGGGGGTTGAGCCAACCGCTGTTTTCCTTTCCAAAACTTTCGAGAATGAACACCACCACGTTCTTGGCGCGAAACTCCGTGCCGGCAGTGGGCAGGTGTATGGGCGAGTAGATGGCGTTCATCTCCTGTTCGCTCATATATCGGGGATTGACAAAAGCCGTTTTGTTGACCGTGCGAATCAGCGAAAACGGTGTGTTCAAAATCAAAGCCGCTTCCGAAGGCTGGTTCACATATTGGTTGGCATTGCTCAGCGTGATGGGGCGGACGGCAGTGGTGAAACCGCCGCGCATTCCGGCCACGCAGAGCGGAGCGAAAACCCCGAGTGCCAGCGTTTGCACAGCATAGTAGCGCCAAGTGAGACGCTGCTTCCCTACCTGTGGCGCGGCATAGAGGCGCGCGAGCAACACCATCAGTGCCACTCCTACGACAATCAGATACCAGTGGCTCAACACCTCTTTGCCCACAATGCTCGCGATGTTCCCTTCATGGCTGAATTCGCTGAACACCGACATCGTGGTGCGGCGGCCGGTGTATTTGAAGTAGACGGCATCGCCCAAATTGACCACCACCGCGAGGGAGTTGATGAGCAGAAAGACCTCCTTGGCCACGCTTTGCCATGCCTCCTTTCGTTTCCACGGGAGGGGCAGGAGCATGAGCAGCGCATAGAGCGCGTTGGTGTAGAGAATGGCGGAAGTGTCGAAAAAGAGTGTGCCTGTCCAGGCTTCCATCTTGTCAAGCTGCGCAAAGTGGAGAGCGTATGTGGTCCAATTTTCCCACAGGAACACCATACGGCAGAGAGCGTAGAGGAGATACACCCACGCCAGATTGACGAGAAAAGCCAAAGGGAAAGACCACGCGCCGGCGCGAACTTGAAGTTGTTGCATAATCGTTTATGGTTTCTTGTAGAAAAAGGCACCTATGTGTCGGGCTGAGGGAAGGAATTAAGGTTCCAGTCCGGGTGCTGTGTGCTCAATGATACTTGCTGCAAGTCCGTCGGCACACTGGATAAGGCCGCAAAGAGGGTGGTTCTTGCGGGCTTCGTTGATGTTCGACTTCGCTTCAGGGCTTTGGAACGCCAAGTCCCAAGCGCCCATGTGCCAACGGATGGCGAGCATCTCCTCATCGCGGAGTTGCAAACCGGAGAGCAGGAGCATGATGACGGATTTTTCGCCGTGTCCCATCGGGAAACCACTGAAATCGACGTTGTAAGAATCGTATTCTTCCCAAGCCGTGTTCGCGGCGTTGCGGCGGCGCTTCACCACAGGTTTGTAGATTTCGGCCTTGTTCACATCGTGAAGCAGGGCGCAAAGGATAACGCTGTCTTTGCGCAACACACTCTTCAAGTCCGGACGCCGGCGGTGCATCATCTCCATCAGTTCGAGGGCGGTGTGGCACACGTTGAGCGAATGTTGCACCAGTCCGCCGGGGGTGCAGAGATGGAAGCGTGTTGAGGCCGGCGCTTCAAAAAAGCCAAGGTTTTCGAGATCTTCAATGACATATTCTACCCCTTCGCGCTCAGTGGAGCGAAGGAGTTGGCAAAACTCAGCTTTGTTGTCCGCGCTGAGGTCGGTTTTCATATTTCCTAAATCCATAGTTTCATAATTCTCCGAAACAACCTCAGTTCCATAGTGATTGCTTTCGGACAGAACAAACATAGTTGCTGCTGCAAAGGTAGTGAATTTTTGTGGGAAATATGGTAGTTTATTCCAAAAAGCAGATTTTTATTCCGTGTGTATATTCTCCTTGGTTATCGCTTGAAAATCCAATAAACCTATTTGGGTCTACTTAGTCTCTCCTTAAATACCTATTTGCTGAATATCAGATGATAAATGGGAATTTAAGGGACGACTATCTATATCCGACCACAATGCGTCTATCCGCTTCACCGTTTCAGCCACTTCTGCCTTGAGTTTGTCAATATCAATGATTTCTCGCTTGTCTTCCGCCTCGACATACGAACTCACGGAAAGGTTATAATCGTTCTCGGCAATTTTAGCGTTGTCTACCGATGTGGCCACATACTTCACCTCCTCTTTGTGTTCAAAGATGCTCACAATGCGGTCGATATGCTCTGGTAAAAGCACATTATTGTTGGTCTCTTTCTTAAAGAAATCCTTACCACCGGCATCGATAAGCTGCGTTTTGGCTTCCGTCTTATGCTTGGAGAGCACAATGATATTTATGGCGATGGTGGCTCCATAAAAAAGATTGGCAGGCAGAGAAATAACCGCTTCCACAAAGTTGTGGTCTACCAAATACTTTCGAATCTTTTGCTCTGCACCAAACTGACTGGGATAAATGAAATAGCCTTTGGTTTTCGTGGCATCGTCTTTGATTTCCGGTATAATCGCATCGTCGGTCAGCTCGGTATAATGAAAATTGTCATCTCCCCCTTGTATGAAGTTGGCGAAGTTTTCGCTGATGAAACGATAAAAGAGAGTGCCTAAAACAAACTGCTTGAAATCCCATTCGTCCACAGCGCCGCGCACTTCATTGGCGATTCTCCAAATGGCAGATTACAATTCCTCTCTTTGCTTTATACTTGTCATTATTTTTTGTTTTAATTCCTATTTTCAATTTCATTTGCAAATATACGTTTTTGCCGTGAGCACGACAAAGAAAAACCGTGATTTTACAGCGTGACGGCCTAAATCTCCGGCTAAGAATAGCGGGCAGTGCTTCCCCATCATGGCCACTCTTCTTCCGTATCGAACACCACCTCTTTCGGATTCCCCTACTCGCTGCCGGTCGCCTCTATCGCACGCGCGCGTATACACACATAGTGCATGAAAAATCCTTCACTCCTTCACCAGAGGGGATAACTCAATGATAATTAACTGATTGCAGGTGAAGGTTCTCGTTTCATCAAACCTTCACCGCCTCATTGTTTTGACGAGAAGAAAAGCCGCCGGTGAAGGAAGTGAAGGAAAAAAACAAAGTTTGACAGTAATATGCGCGCGCGAGGGAAGGTGTGAAAAACATGGGAGGTAGAAGTCACGGAGTCTGAGGTAGAAAAAACTATCTCTGAGATAAATTCAACTACCTCCGCAGGTGTCAGCGGTAGGTTGAAAGACGCAGTTTTCGGAGGAGTTTTGCGTGGCTTTTCTCCCGTAGAAAAGGTAAAGCCTGCTTTTTGCCAACTCTACTCATAAAATTCACGTAAAACCTTGTCTATTTTTCAGATAAATTGTAAATTTGCAGAGAAAGCACCTCGTCAGGGGTGGTTTCTCTACTCTCGATCCAACCTTGTTCAACCTTTACCATGTCTTCTTACCCATGATGACAGACCTCGAAATTGCCCACGCCACTGAATTGCAACCCATTGCTGCAGTGGCCGAATCGATAGGCATTGCTGCCGACGACATCGAAAACTATGGCCGACACATTGCCAAAGTGCCGCTTCGTCTCATCTCTGAAGAGAAGATGAAACGCTCACACCTTATTCTCGTCACTTCCATCACCGCGACTCGCGCCGGTATCGGTAAGACCACCGTGTCCATCGGTTTGGCACTCGGTCTCAACCACATTGGTAAAAAAGCCGTAGTGGCCTTGCGCGAACCCTCGCTCGGGCCGTGCTTCGGTATGAAAGGCGGTGCGGCCGGCGGCGGCCATGCTCAGGTGCTGCCGATGGAGAAAATCAACCTCCACTTCACCGGCGACTTCCACGCCATCACCTCTGCGCACAACATGATTGCCGCGTTGCTCGACAACTACCTGTATCAGCACCGCGCCGAGGGATTTGGCTTGAAAGAAATCCTGTGGCGTCGCGTCCTCGACGTGAACGACCGCTCTTTACGCAGTATCGTCACCGGTTTGGGGCCATCCACCAACGGCATCGAAACACAAGCGGGCTTCGACATCACTCCCGCTTCCGAACTGATGGCCATTCTCTGCCTCGCCACCGACGAGACCGACCTGCGCCGCCGCGTTGAGCAAATCGTGCTCGGCTATCGCTACGACGGCACTCCGTTCACCGTCCGCGACCTCGGTGTGGCGGGGTCGGTCATGGTGTTGCTCAAAGATGCGCTCCAGCCCAACCTCGTGCAAACCACCGAAAACACAGCAGCGTTTGTGCACGGCGGCCCCTTTGCCAACATTGCCCACGGCTGCAACACATTGTTTGCCACCAAAATGGCGCTCTCCCACTCCGAATACACCATCACCGAAGCCGGATTTGGCGCAGATTTGGGTGCTGAAAAGTTTTTCGACATCAAATGCCGCAAGAGCGGACTGCAACCCGACCTCACGGTGCTGGTGGCCACGGCACAGGGCTTGAAGATGCACGGCGGTGTGCCGCTCGACCAAATCAAAGCCCCCAACCTCAACGGCCTGCGCGACGGTTTGGCCAATCTCGACAAGCACGTGCGCAACCTCCGCTCCTTCGGGCAAACCGTGGTGGTGGTGTTCAATCGCTTTGCCGAAGACACCGATGAGGAGATGACCCTCCTCCGCACCCACTGCGAAAACGTGCTGAAGGCTCCGTTTGTCATCAACAACGCCTATGCCGAAGGCGGTGCCGGTGCAGCCGAATTGGCACAAGTCGTGGTAGACACCATCGCGAAAAATCCCTCGCAGCCGCTGCAATTCCAATATGCCGACGACGACCCTATTCGTACGAAAATCGAAAAGGTGGCGAAGCAGATTTACGGCGCGGCCACGGTTTCCTTTGCCGCCCCCGCATTGCGCCGCATCAAAACAGCCGAAGAAAACGGCATGAGCCACTTCCCCGTGTGCATCGCCAAAACACAGTTTTCCTTCTCGGCCGATGCCAAACGCTATGGAGCGGCCGAAGGTTTCGATTTTGAAATTCGCGACATCGTCATCAACGCCGGTGCCGAAATGATTGTAGCCATCGCCGGCGACATCCTTCGCATGCCCGGACTTCCCAAACAACCTCAAGCCCTCCACATCGACTACGTGGACGGCGAAATCACCGGACTTAGTTAAGGGGAAAGTGCCCCCCATCGAAGATTTATAATGCGTATCGTTCTCAACCCCAAATACCAACATCTGCGCGAATATCTCGAGCATATTGATGAACATTTTGCACACGGCCGCGAACTGCATCGTGGGCGCAACCTCCTGCGCACCCTGCAAGTGGACGGGCTGACGCTTGTGGTCAAGCGCTACGGCAAAATGCCGCTCACCAACCGCTTGGCGACCCGCCTCTACAAGTCGCCCAAAGCCAAGAATGCTTATGTCAAATCGCTCCTCCTCAAAGAGCGCAGTTTTGAAAGCCCCGAGCCTGTGGCGTTCGTCACCATCCGCGAAAATTGGTTGAACAGTCAGACCTATTTCGTGTGCCTGCACTCCAACTACCGTTATTCGATGAAGGACATCGACACGCTCGATCCCGACTTCCGCGAAGAGGTGACACAGAGTTTTGCGCGCTATGCCGCTCAGCTCCACCGCAACGGCTTCCTGCACCGCGACTTCTCGGCCGACAACATCCTTTTCGACCGCATCAACGACCGCATCCACTTTGCCCTCATCGACACCAATTCGATGAAATGCGGACGTGCCGTAAGTTTGGAGAAAGGTTGCCAAAATCTGGCGCGTCTTGTCGGCTCCGACGAGTTTCTTCACCGTCTTGGCACGCTCTATGCCGAAGCCCGAGGTGCCGATCCGGAGCAGTGCATTGCGATGATTCGCCAAGGGCGCGACCTCTACAAGACAGAGAAACACCCTGCGCTCTAAACAACACCCTTACCTCCCACAACGAACCACGCTTCCCGTCATCTCCAAGGAGAGAACAGGAAGCGTGGTTCGTTTTTAGGCAGGAGAAAAAGTTAAGCGTCGTCACTGCACGACGACCTTTGGCAGGGCAGCTTGAAAAATAGCTTTGGCGTTGGCCTTTCGTTCAGGCGAAAGCGGTTCGACGCCGTGCAGCGGATAGGTCAGACCAAGGCTTTCGTACTTGTACTCACCCATCGTGTGATAGCCCAGCACTTCGACCCGTTCGATGACGGAAAACTGTGCCAGATATTGCGCAACGGCTTCCAAGCGGTCGTCGCGGTCGGTGATGCCCGGCACCACCACATGGCGCGTCCAAACAGGCTTTCCGATTTCTTGCAGGTAACGGAGGAAACGATCGTTGTGGGTACGCTCCACTCCGGTATAGCTTTTGTGGAGGGTGTCGTCCACGGTTTTCACATCGAAAAGGACGAGGTCGGCGGCAGCAGCGGCACGCCGTGCGGCCTCCGTCCAAATCGTTCCTGCCGTGTCGAGAGCGGTGTGCAACCCTTCTGCACGGCAGAGGTGGAAGAAGGCTTCGACAAACTCGGCTTGGAGGAGCGGTTCGCCTCCGGTGCAGGTGACCCCTCCGCGGCGGATGAAGTTCTTATATTTCCGCACTTCGGCCATCAATTGTTCGGGGGTGAAGTCGAATTGATGCGTGCCTTTGACGTCCCACGTGTCGGGATTGTGGCAAAAGAGGCAGCGCATGGGGCAACCTTGCAGAAAGGCCACAAAGCGGATGCCGGGGCCATCGACGGTGCCCATCGACTCCATCGAGTGGAGGCGGCCGATGAGGGGAGCGGCGGTCGTTTCGGCCGAAGAAACGGCAGCAGCGGTATCGCTGTTAGAAGAAAGAGGCATGGTAAGGCAGTTGTTATGTCTGAAAAAACATTCCCCCACCCGCCCTCCCATGAGGGGAGAGGGAGTGGGGAAATCATAAGCGGCGGGCGTGATGGGCGACTATCGGCAGCTGCTGATGGTACGCGAAATCACGTCGAGTTGTTGTTCGCGAGTGAGCTTGATGAAGTTCACCGCATAGCCCGAAACGCGGATGGTGAGCTGGGGATACTTCTCAGGATGCTCCATGGCATCGTAGAGGAGGTCACGGTCGAAGACATTGACATTGAGGTGCTGACCACCATCGGGAGTGAAGTAGCCGTCCATGAGATTGACGAGGTTGGTCACCTGGTCTTCGTTGCTCTTACCGAGGGTGGCGGGAGCAATCGCCCAAGTGTAGGAAATACCGTCGTGCGAGTGGTGGAAAGGCAGTTTGGCCACCGAAGCGAGCGAAGCGATGGCGCCGCGTGTGTCGCGTCCGTTCATGGGGTTGGCACCGGGAGCAAAGGGCGTACCGGAGCGGCGGCCGCAAGGTGTGTTGCCGGTGTGCTTGCCATACACCACGTTGGACGTGATGGTGAGGAGCGACTGGGTGGGAATGGAGTTGCGGTAAGTCTCGTGCTGACGCATGTACTCCATAAACTTCTCCGTAATCATCATTGCGATGGCATCGGTCTTGTCGTCGTTGTTGCCGAAGGGCACATATTCGCCTTCCTGTACGAAGTCGGTAGCGAGGCCGTTTTCATCACGGATGACGCGCACCTTACCAAACTTGATGGCAGCGAGCGAGTCGGTGACAATCGACAGACCGGCAATACCACTGGCACGGGTACGGATGACGTCGCCGTCGTGAAGCGCCATTTCGAGGGCTTCGTAGCTGTACTTGTCGTGCATGTAGTGGATGATACGGAGGGCGTTGCAGTAGACCTTGGCCAACCAGCGCATCATTTGTTCAAACTTCTCCATCACTTCTTCGTAGTCGAGATACTCGCTGGTGATGGGCGTGTAGATGGGTGAAATCTGCTTGCCCGAAATTTCGTCGCGACCGCCATTGATGGCGTAGAGCAAGCACTTGGCGAGGTTGGCACGCGCTCCGAAGAACTGCATCTGCTTACCGATGCGCATGGGCGAAACGCAGCAGGCGATACCGTAGTCGTCGCCGTAGTCGGGACGCATCAGGTCGTCGTTCTCATATTGGATGGCCGAAGTCTCGATAGACATCTTTGCGCAATAGTCCTTCCAAGCCTGGGGCAGACGGGTGCTCCAAAGCACGGTGAGGTTGGGTTCGGGCGCAGGACCGAGGTTGGTGAGGGTGTGGAGGATACGGAAAGAGGTTTTGGTCACCATCGTACGACCGTCCATGCCCATACCGCCGATTGATTCGGTCACCCAAACGGGGTCGCCGGAGAAGAGGGCGTTGTATTCGGGAGTGCGGAGGAAGCGCACGATGCGGAGCTTCATGACAAACTGGTCGATGAGCTCTTGCGCTTCGGCTTCGGTGAGGGTGCCGGCCTTCAAATCGCGCTCAATGAAGATATCGAGGAAAGTCGACACGCGACCAATCGACATGGCAGCACCGTCTTGGTCCTTGATGGCGGCAAGATAGCCGAGATAGAGCCACTGCACGGCTTCGCGGGCGTTTTGTGCAGGACGAGTCAGGTCGAAGCCATAGCTTTCACCCATCTTCACCAAGTCCTTGAGGGCATTGATTTGCTCAGTGGTTTCTTCGCGCTGCTGGATGCAGGCATCGGTCATCTCTTGAATGTCGAGGCGATCGAGGAAACGCTTCTTTTCTTCAATGAGGTTGTTCACACCATAGAGCGCTACGCGGCGGTAGTCGCCGATGATGCGGCCACGACCATAAGCGTCGGGCAGACCGGTGATGATGTGGCTGTGGCGGGCAGCACGGATGTCGGCCGTGTAAGCCGAGAACACACCATCGTTGTGGGTTTTGCGATATTTGGTGAAGATGTTCTTTGTCCAAGAGTCCAGTTCATAACCGTAGGCCGTGAGGGAGTTTTCCACCATGCGCACACCGCCTTTGGGGAAGATGCCTCGCTTGAGGGGCGCATCGGTTTGCAGACCCACCACGACTTCCTTATCCTTGTCGATATAGCCGGGGCCGTAGGTCGTCACGCTCTGAGGGAGCTTGGTTTCCACGTCGTAAAGACCCTTCTCGCGCTCCACCTTCATCATCTCGCTCAGTTTGTCCCAAAGGGCGAGGGTATTTGCAGTGGGAGGAGCCAAGAAGGCTTCGTCTCCTTCGTAGGGAGTGTAGTTATGCTGGATGAAGTCACGCACATTGATTTCGCGCTTCCAGATGAGACCATCGAAAGCATCAACGGTATTGGATAATTTCATAATCGAATTAGGGGTTTTGAAATTGATGAAATAGAGTTTTTGTGCGTCTCAGTCAGAACAACTTTCGCCAAAGTGCCGGCTTAGACGATGCGAAGTTACGGCTAACATTTATATCAACCAAAGAAAACCTTAGAAAACGAACAGAAAACTGCACAAATTACCCGAAAGTGAGTAGTTCGGTGGGCATTTTGGGGAGAAGAAAGAGGAAAAATCCCTCAATTCAGGTACTTATCCCCACATTTTGCAACGCAGGGGATTGCAAAAACAAGCGTTTTATATCACCTCTCCCTAAAAATGCAACACGGGTGCCGTTTTCTCTCTTTGGAGCAGATAGATTTAGTCGTTAGCTGAGGGTATTGTCCGCAAAAGTGTGTAAGTTTCTTTTTTTTTCCTCCCTTTTGTTAGGCTAGCCTAACAAAAGGGAGGGCATTTTTGTGGTGAATAATTAGGATGATTATTTGATGTA